>DODZ01000052.1:0-11616 GCA_003524145.1 Candidatus Apopatosoma intestinale
TTTGATGACTTTTGGTACTTTTCGTCACTGAAAAGTACGAGAGAAGAAAAGCTTTCTTTATGCTTCTTTGTGCCCACCGCAACAGCGGCGGCGGAAACGCGCAAAAAAAGAAGCAAGATAGACGAAAGTGGGGGTGAAACTTCCGCTTTTTCTTGCTTCCTGCCGGGGGAACTGATTATATGCCGCCTATTTGCGGTATTTTTCGCACATTTCGCGCGTGTATGCGACCGTGCGGTTCAGCTTTTCAATATCGACTGTGCCGTTGCCGTTGAGCACGGGCGACTCTACCGTTATCGCCTGCGGATAAGAAGGCATCGCGGCAAAAAGGTCGTCGAAATCTATTGCGCCATTACCCGGATGGAGAATGGGATGTATCATCTCTCCGCCGAAATCGCTTATGTGCATATGACATACGTTTTTCCAATGCGGAGAGGCGAAAATCTTCTTATATTCATTATGAAAGCCGCCGAAGCGCGTATCGAAAATGAACTTTGCCTCGGGATAATATGCGGCAATCCTGTTCCACATGAAAAGCGGCGTGCCGTATACGCAAGGGATATTTTCTATCGTGAGAAGAATGCCGGACTCTGCCGCTATATCATAGAAAAGCGGGATGAGCGGCAGATTTTTGTCCATATGATAATCCGAGAGCCTGCCTCCCCAGAAGTGCAGTACGGCGAGTCGTGCACCGAGCCTTGATGCCGCAACGATATCACGGCGGAATATTTCGAGAGCCTCTCCCGCGCACTTTTCCGTGCCTGCGGAGAGCAGAACACCGATATTCTTTTCCAGATGAACCGTTTCGGGAAGAAATCCCGAGGCAAGCAGAAAATCGCAGACGGCGGGCAGCCGCTCGCTCCAATCTTCAAGAAGCATCAGCTCAAAACCGTCACATGCGGTGCTCTCCGCTATCTGCGGAATGAGATGATAATCTCTGCCGTTTGCTCTGCCGATGAATGTGCCTGTGGAGGAAAGTATTCTCGGCAATATAACATCATTCATAATATCTTACGCTTGCAATGACCTTTCCGAGAATGTATACGCTTTTTACTATGATGGGCTTCATCGTTCGGTTTTCCGGCTGAAGTCGGAAAATGCCGTTTTCGCGGTAGAAGGTCTTTACAGTTGCTTCATCGTCGAGCAGTACGACGGCGATATCACCGTTTTCGACATAGCTTGTTCTGCTGACGATAACGCAGTCGCCGTTCATGATGCCTGCCTCTATCATGCTTTCGCCCTTGATACGCAGGGCAAAAAGCTCGTCGCCGAGCGTCGTCCCTGTCGGGCAGAAATCGACATAGCCTTCACAGTTTTCAACAGCGAGTATAGGTGTGCCTGCGGCGACCTGACCGAGTATCGGTATTTTTCTCGCCGTCGGCTCCTCCTGCTTGTCGCGGGTACGGATTGTGCGGCTTTTACCCTGCTCCTTTTCGATGTAGCCTTTTCTTTCGAGCCGCTCAAGATAAGAATGTACGGTAGAGGTGCTTTTTATGCCGACGGCGGCTTTGATATCGCGCACCGATGGGGCATAGCCGAGCTTCTCTATAGTACGGCTGATATAATCATATACAGCCTGCTCCAGCGGAGTAAGAATTTCCATAATTCCTTTTTCCTTTCGGTTTTCATAATTATCCGCATACATTATATCACACTTATTTCAAAAAGTCAAACCTTTGTTCGCATTTTTTTGAAAAATTTTGTCAAAATCGAAAATATGTTCATAAAATATGAGGAGAGAAAAGCAAAACAGGAGGGTTTTATGGATTATTGTAAAGAGGTCGGCTACAGAGAGATGGCGGAGGAGACGGAAAAGCTGAAAAATGAATGTGCCGTCGAGGTCTTTTCCATAGGAAAAAGCGTGCGCGGCAGGGAGATATCTTGCCTTTCGCTCGGCAGCGGCAGAAAAAGCGTGCTTTTTGTCGGCGTGCACCACGGCATGGAGAGGATAACGGCGGCGCTCGCGCTGAAATTTGCCCGCGATATCGCCGAGGGAGCCATATGGGGAGACAAAACGGCAAAGGTACTCTCAAAGCGGCGCATATATATTGTCCCGATGCTCAATCCTGACGGAGCGGAGATTGCACTCGGGCGCACGGATGAAAACGAGAGGTATATGCTCTCGCGGATGCGCGGAGGAGATGAGCTTGCACATTGGCAGGCTAACGCGCGCGGCGTGGATCTCAATCACAATTACAATGCAGGCTTTGACCTTTGTCGCGAGGAGGAGCGGCGCATGGGCATTTTCACGGCGGGAAGCACGCGCTATGGCGGAAAATATGCCGAGAGCGAACCCGAAACGCACGCGCTCTGCGATTTCACGCGGAGTATATCGACAGGACTGCGCGCCGCCGTCGCTCTGCATACGCAGGGCGAGGAGATATATTACGATTACTGCGGAAAAACTCCCGAGGGAGGGGACGCGCTCGCACGCATAATGGCGGAAAAGAGCGGCTATACGCTCGCAAAACCCGATGCCATCGCTTCACACGGCGGCTACAAGGACTGGGTGATAGAGCAGCTTGACATACCTGCCTTTACGCTGGAGTGCGGGCTCGGGAAAAATCCTCTGTCGCCAACGGATTTTCCCGCCATATACGTCAGACTTGCGCCGACTTTTGCCGAGATTGTAACTTTTTAGAAAAAACGCTTGAAATAAATGAAAAATGAAGATATAATATAATCGGGTAAAAGCCTGATGCGGATTTGCACGGCTTTACAGGAGAAAACAAAACCGGCGGGCAGACGCCGCCGGTTTCGGACGAAAATATTGCGGAAAGCGCACGCTTTCTTTTTTTGCCGATGTCAGAGTATGCCGAGATACTGCTTTACCATGCTGTTAAGCAGTTCGTCTCTGTCTATCTTGCAGATGAGACTGCGGGCATTCTTGTAGTTGGTTATATAGGTCGGGTCTTCCGAGAGGATATAGCCGACTATCTGATTTATCGGGTTATATCCTTTTTCGCTGAGAGCATCGTATACGGCCTGCAAAATATAGCGGTTTTCCAGCTCCCCTTCAATCTCGGGAGTAAAGGTTACGGTTTTATCGTTGTCTCTGTCCATATCGCGGTATGCTCCTTTTCTCAAAATTACAGCGATGCATGCGGCATCAAAACTATATTACTTATATTTTACATTAAAAATCTGTATTTTTCAATAACTTTGCAAAAAATAAATAAAATTTTACATAACTTTTTTCGGAGGACGCTATGGAAACAAGACTGAGCAAAATGACAAAAGAAGAAATTTTCGAAAAGGAGACTGCGCTCCGCGGCAGGATAGAGGCAATCTGCGCGGAATACGAAGAGAAATTCCGCAGATGCGGACACAGCATATCATGCGCATTCGAGCGCTGCACGGACGAGACTGACTATAAGACAGACAGCCTTGAGACGCCGGCGGAATATGTCTGCGGCTACAATTGCCGCGCTTCCGTCATAGTAAAGCGCCCGAAAACAGCCGAGGAAAAGGCGGAGGATGACGAAAAAGCCATTGAGATAGCCGATGCGCAGAAGCTCGGCGAGGGCGAAACCTGCACGATGCAGGAGATACGCGACGATGTCGCCTTTGATGCAGACAACAAGGCTGTCGCCATAACACAGATAATGATAACGCGCATTTACAAGGCTTTCTGGATAGACAAGATAATAATATGCGACGATATTTCGCCTCTTACCGACGACCTTGAGGAATTTCTCGTGAGGCTCTCGGACGAAACGATAGAATAAGCTGCAGAGGAAAACAAAATTGATTAAGAACGAACTGAAGCCGACAGAGCTGAAAACGGCTGATTTCCATTATGACCTGCCTGAGGAGCTGATAGCACAGCATCCGAGCGAAAAACGCGACGAAGCGCGTCTTATGGTGCTCGACAGGGAAAAGCAGACTGTGGAGCATCGCATATTCCGCGATATAACGGAATATCTGCACGAGGGCGATGTGCTTGTGATAAACGATTCCAAGGTTATACCCGCGCGCATCTACGGCGAAAAGATAAACGAAAACGGCGGAGAGGGAGCAAAGGCGGAATTTGTGCTCCTGCGCCAGAAAAATCTCGATACATGGGAAACTCTCGTGCGCCCGGGCAGACGCCTGCGCGAGGGAATGCGCGTTTCATTCGGCGGGGGAAAGCTTATCGCGCATATCGATGAGATTGTCGATGACGGAAACCGCATAGTTACCTTTGAATATGACAGGAGCGGCGGGCAGAATCTTTATTCCATACTCGATGAGATAGGCAAAATGCCCCTGCCGCCCTATATCAAGGAGGCTCTGCGTGACAAGAGCCGATACCAGACGGTATACGCAAGAGAAGAGGGAAGTGCCGCCGCGCCGACGGCGGGACTGCATTTTACAACAGAGCTTCTCGATAAGATAAAGGCAATGGGCGTGGAAATAGCGCCGGTTATGCTGCATATAGGGCTCGGCACATTCCGCCCCGTGAAGGTCGAGAGCATAACCGACCATCATATGCACACGGAATTTTTCAGCATAACGGAGGAAAGCGCGGAGAAGATAAACCGCGCGAGGGCGAACGGCGGCAGAATAGTTGCCGTGGGCACAACCTCATGTCGCGTGCTTGAAAGCGCCTCCGATGAGGACGGTATAGTTCATGCCACCGAGGATGACACGGGGATTTTCATATATCCCGGGTATAAATTCAAGGCGGTGGACGCGCTGATAACGAATTTCCACCTGCCCGAGAGCACGCTCCTCATGCTTGTCTCGGCACTTGCCGGCAAGGACTTTATCATGCGTGCCTACAAGGAGGCTGTGGATAAGGGCTATAAATTTTTCTCCTTCGGCGATGCGATGCTGATAGAGTGAAGCCGGAAGAAGCGGGAATTTTACAATGAAAGAAATAATAGCTGTGGCGGGACCGACGGCGAGCGGCAAGAGCGCGCTGGCTCTCGCAATATGTGAAAAATACGTCGGAGAGCTTGTCTCCGTCGATTCCATGCAGGTTTATCGCGGCATGGATATCGGCACGGCAAAGCCCGATGAGAGTGAGCGGGCAAGAGTGCCGCACCATCTCATAGACATCTGCTCGCCGGAGGAGGCTTTTTCGGCGGCGGATTTTGCCGTGCGCGCACATCGGACCATAGCGGATATAAAGAGCCGCGGTGCGATTCCCGTGCTCTGCGGCGGTACGGGACTCTATATGGACACGGTGACAGACCGCCTGCCCTTTTCCGAGAGCGAGAGCGATCCCGTGCTTCGTGAGGAGCTGCGCAGGATAGCAGACGAGCGCGGCACGCATGAGCTGTGGTGTATGCTTGAGAAGCTCGACCCGCACGCGGCATCAGGTATACATGAAAACAACATAAAGCGCGTCATCCGCGCGATAGAAATATGCAAAAGCGGCATGACAAAAACCGAAAGCGATGCCAAGGCAAAGGCGGCGGCAAACCCATATGACGCGCTGATAATCGCGCTCGGTGTGCGCGACCGCGAGGTACTCTACGAGAGGATAAACCGCCGCGTCGACAAAATGCTCGAAATGGGACTTGCCGAGGAAACAAGGCGGCTCTGGGAGAGCGGCTGTCTTACGACGAACACCACAGCCGCCTGCGCCATAGGCTATAAGGAGCTTTTGCCGTGGATACGCGGCGAGAAAACCCTCGACGAATGTGCCGCGGAGCTGAAGCGAGCCACGCGGCGCTATGCGAAGCGCCAGCTCACGTGGTTTTCCGCTTCCGAGCGGGCAAACCGCTTTTATATAGATGATTACGCAGATGAAAACGAGCTTGCGAAAGCGGTTTTCGCTCTTATCGACAGAAGCTGAAGCTTTTTCGGCGAAAAAGCAAAATCCGAAGAGAAAGGTCAAAACAATGGGCAGAATAGCAAAATATGCGGCATCCGCAGGCGCCTGCCTGCTTTTCACGGTCTATGTGCTGTATCATATCCTCTCGGGCTTCGGAAAGAGCGTGAAGCTTTTTACCGTTCAGGCGGATACTTTTTCCGAGACGGTTTCGGAGGCGGGCTATATCTTTCGCAATGCCGAAACGCTCTATTCGGGAAATGCCGGCACGCGCGGATATATCTACGAAAACGGCGCCAAGGTTGCCGCGGGAAGCACCGTGGCAAAGATATTTGTCTATTCCAATGACGAGGCTACAAGACAGCTTGATATCATAAACGAAAATATCAGGATATATACCGAGGCGGCGGTGCGTGCGGGTGAAAGCTCCGCAAAGGTCGATGAGGAGATAGAACGACTGCACGAAAGAATTGCCGCCGAGAGTGCCTCCGGAGATGTGACCGCTATGAAAAAATATGCGCATGAGCTTGCCGTGATGACAAGCAAGCGCGCACTGCTGACGGACGGCATCTCGGATTACAAATCGGATATTGCGATACTCGAAAGCAGAAAGGCACTCATAGAAAACAGTCTCGGGCAAGGCTATACGCCGATAACGGCGGCTCGCTCGGGCTATTATTACCATCTCTCGGACGGGCTGGATTCGTCTTTCGGTGAGGAGGCTGTGATGAACCTGACGGCGGATGGGTTTGATTTGCTCGGAGGGCTTACGGCTTCCGCGGCAAATACGGCGGGTGCGCTCGTCTATTCGCCGAAGTGGTATTTCGCGCTGAAAACGGAAAGCGAGGTTGCCTCGGGGCTTTCGGCAGGGAAGAGCTACTCCTGCCGCTTTACCGACAATACGCATACGGATTTGCTGGAAATGAAGCTCGAGAGAAAGGAAAAAAGCGCGGACGGTCGCTCATACCTGCTCGTGCTCTCGTGTTCGCTTCTTCCGGAGGATTTTGATTTCACGAGAAAGCAGAATATAGTCATCACGGCAAGAACATATGAGGGCTACAAGATACCGTCGTCGAGCGTTCGCATTTCACGTGACACGGGAAAGCCGTATGTCTATATTTTCAGAAAAGGCTTTGCCGCAGTGCGCGAGGTGACGCCCGTTTTTGAAAAGGACGGATATTTTATAATAGAAAAGGGCGGGGAGCTGCGCCTCTATGACCGCCTGATAATAGGCGAAGCCGACCTGTGGGACGGAAAAATGATAGAATGACGGTATTGCAAAAAAAAATTTTCCGAAATTGCAAAAAAGAGATTGCAATTTTATACGTTTGTGTGTTATAATATAAAAAATATAATTCTTGTTTCCGAAAAGGAAGGGTCACATATAAGTCAAGAATAATAAAAGCGGAGGTTTTTCATGGGATTTCTGAACAAAATAAAAAGCATGGTCAGCACAGAAAAGGATTATGACGACGGAGTTTATCCGGTTTCCGACGAAAGCGATTACGCCGAGCCGGTCATTTCTTCCAGACCTTCTTCGGGCGTTGGGCTCAGCTCTGCCGCCATCGAAATGAAGGTTGTCCGTCCCGAGCGCTATGAGGACGGCAATCAGATAGCAGATCACCTGCTCAACAATCGCACGGTTGTAATAAATCTTGAGGCGACAAACAAGGAGACGGCAAGAAGAATGCTGGACTTCCTTTCCGGTGTTGCTTACTCCATCGACGGTCAGTTCCTGCGCGTAGCGAACAATACTTTCGTTATCACGCCCAGAAATGTCGATGTTTCGAGCGACCCTATGAGCTCCGGCAGCGGCAGAAGTGCGGAAAAGCCCGCTTCACAGCGTCCGCCCGTAGACCTTACCAGCGATACACTTTTCTGATAAAAACGAAAGGTGCCCTTGCCGCATGACAATGAGGTATATGCGGAGCGTGCTACATATTTGAGAAAAAACGGGGGCGGCAGAAGCGATTTGCTTTTGCCGCCTGTGGTTTGATGCGGTTTTGCCGTAAAATTACGGAGGGTGGATATATGCCTACACAGCAGAATAAGCTTTCAAGCAGAGATTTTTCAAAGACCATACTCGGCTACAATACATCGGAGGTAGACGAATATATAAATCGTCTGACCGAGAATTACTCGGCGCTCTATCGCGAGAATGCCGAGCTGGAGGCGAGCCTTGCGCAGGCTCTTTCGCGCCTTTCCGGCATTGAAAAGGAAGAGGAGCAGGTGAAGAAAACTCTCGAGGTGGCAAAGCGTGCCGCCGACCAGATAGTGAGCGACGCCTACGGACGCGCCGACGATATCATCGCCTCCGTCAAAAAAAGCTGTGACGCGATACTCTCAAATTTCCGTGAGAAAATAGAGACTCACAAGAGCGACCTTGCCGAGATTCAGGAGGCGGTTTTCAACTTCAAAAATGAGCTTTTTGAAAAGTACCGCCTGCACATAGAGCTTATCGACCAGATTGCTCCGATATACGAATATGACGAGCTTACCTCCGATAAATATGTCGATCGCATGGTGACAAATCTCAAGCGAGAGATAGCCGCGGAATACGATCTCAGGCTCGACGATATACTGAGCGAAGAAGAAAAGAATGCCGAACTGCTTGATAAGGTTGACGATATGGCGGAAAAGCTGAAGGACGATGATAGGGACGCCTCCGATAAGCCCGAAAAATCGCCCGAGCCGGATGTCAAAACGGCAAAGAAGGGCGGACACAGGCGCAAATCCGTCGTTCCGTCCGTCATAGAGCTGCTCGACGAATGTGAGGACGCGGCAAAAGACGAGGCGGTAAACTTCGGCAAGCAGCTTAAGCTTGATGTCGATGCGCTTCTCGCGGGGACAAAAAACGAAAAATAATTTTGCGCAGGCGGATATATTATGAATAAGAAAATCAAGCCTCACATTATGTGGCTCTGGGTAGCTGTCATAGCGGTGAGCGTTATCCTCGATCAGTTGACAAAGCTGATTGTGGTGAAAAATATGGAGCTGTATGAAACGGCTCCTTTTATCAAAGGAATAATAGAATTTCGGTATATAGAAAACCGCGGTGCGGCTTGGGGCATGTTCAGCGAAAACCGCTGGATATTTATCATCATTTCCGCCGCGGCGCTCATAGCTCTGCCGATGCTTCTCTATAAATACAGAAATCTTCATTTCCTTTTCGGTTTTTCGCTTTCGCTCGTCATCGGCGGTGCGGCGGGTAATATGATAGATCGCGTTTTCGCCGGCGCGGTGGTGGATTTTTTAAATTTTCAGTTCATCGATTTTCCCGTTTTCAATGTCGCCGATATCTGTGTGACGGCAGGCGCCGCGCTGATGTTTATATATCTTATCTTCATAGATAAGGAATTTTTCCGCGATAAGAAAAAAGAAGAAGCGGAAAAAGCGGCGGCAGGCGCGGAGGAGAACGGAGAAAAAGATGAGTAAGCTCACCGTATCGCAGAAAGCGGGCGGCGAGCGGCTCGATGTTTTCGTTTCCGCCGCCGAGGGGATAACGCGCTCCTATGCGCAGAAGCTCATCGAGAGCGGTGCAGTCAGAGTCAACGGAAAGACGGCGGAGAAGAAATATAAGGTATGCGAGGGCGACACGGTGGAGACGGAAATTCCTCCGGCAGCCCCATATGAGGTGAAAGCCGAGGAGATACCGCTCGATGTCGTCTATGAGGACGGAGATATCATTGTGATAAACAAGCCGAAGGGCATGGTTGTTCATCCCGCGGCGGGAAATTATGACGGCACGCTCGTCAATGCTCTTATGGCACATTGCGGCGATTCGCTCTCGGGCATAGGCGGCACGGCACGCCCGGGGATAGTTCACCGCATAGACAAAAATACGAGCGGACTGCTCATCGTCGCAAAGAATGATGAGGCGCACCTCGCGCTCTCCGAGCAGATAAAGGAGCATGCCGTGCGCCGCATATATTACGCTGTGGCGCTGGGAAATATCCCCGAGCCGATAACGGTGGACAAGCCCATAGGCAGACATCCGACCGACCGCAAAAAAATGGCTGTGACGGAAAAAAACTCCAAGCGCGCCGTGACGCACATATATCCGCTGGAGCATTTTTCGGGCGCGACGCTTGTGCGCTGTGAGCTTGAAACGGGGCGCACGCATCAGATACGTGTGCATCTCGCGAGCATCGGGCATCCGATACTCGGCGATGATGTTTACGGCAGACCGAAGGATTTCTGCGAGCAGAAATTCGGTCGCGGACTCTGCGGGCAGACGCTCCACGCCGGTGAAATCCGCTTCATACACCCGAGAACAGGGGAAAGTATGGCGCTGACCTGCCCGCTTCCCGATTATTTTGAAGATTTACTGCGCAAGTTGCGCATGTCGGTACAGTAAAACATGAAAAAATTCGAAAATATTATTTTTGCCTCCGATGTGGACGGAACCTTTGCATCATATATGCAACCGATGGCACAGAGGAATATAGACGCGCTGAAATATTTCAGGGAAAACGGCGGCAGATTTTGTTTTGCCACGGGCAGAAACCATTATGATATAAATACGGTGGTCAAATGCGACCACTGCGAGATAGCGGGTCTCCCTTATGTTCTCTGCAACGGAAGCTATCTCTATGACCCGATAAAAAAAGAAATAATCGACCCGCTTTATCTCGATGCCGCGAGCGTGAAGGAGCTTTTTGCCGCCATAAGGCGCGAATTTCCCGAAAGTGGTGTGCGCACGACGACGGAGCACGGATTTCTCGCGCTCGATGACGATTTGACCGTGCGCAGGCAGCTCGCGAGATATGGGCTGGACGGCATGCTCTATACCGTTTCCGCACGGGATTTCACGGGAGACGGCGTTTTTAAGATAGTCGTTTCCTCAGATGACCTTGACACCGTTGAGGAAATGAGAAAATATATCATTGCGAATTTCGAAGGCGTTTTCAGTGCCACGCGGTCCACGTCAAAAATAATTGAGGTTTTACCGCTCGGCATTTCCAAGGCATATCGCCTCGCAAAAATGCGCGATGAGATGAAAAAGGAAAATCCGGATATCCGCCTTTTCTGCATAGGCGATTTTGATAATGATATTGAAATGCTTTCCGAGGCGGATTTCTCTTTTTGCCCGTCAAACGCCTGCGAAAGGGTAAAGGCAATCGCAAAAAGAGAGGTTTGCCACTGCAACGAAGGCGCACTCGCCGAGGCGATAGATTATATGGAAAAGCTGATTTGAAAAGGTGCCGCCGACGGAAGCCGCGCATGAAAACATCACAATTGGGTAACAGTAACAGGCGGGAAATTCCGCCTGTTTTGCTTTTAGTGAAAATTAGCGCAGGGATGAAAAAAACGAGAGAATGGAAAAGTTATATTGCCTGTCTTTCGGGTTGTCGTAGGAATTGCCACACATGCTTCGCATATGTGCTAATTCCCCTACCCATGCGGGTCGTCGAGGCGCCGACCCCTACAATATAAAAACTCGAGTAAAGCCAATAACCAAAATGAAAAATATAACTCCATCCCGTCAGCGCGCACATTAGAGTCACGCCCGCTTACCCTGTCTCGGCGACGCCGGCCGCGTTTGCTTCGCAAATCGGTCAATTCCTGCATTTATAGCGGGCGTGCAGACAATGCGTGCACGAATCTGCTCGGTTTTTTCGTGTGATGTGTTCGCACGCGTGGTATGGCAAAAATTGTGGGGAGCGGCAAAACCGCCGACTTTCGATTTATCCCTTGCCGCACACACTTGCCACGCATGGCTCGCGCGACTAACTCGTGCACGCCGCGGTGGTTTGCAAGGAGGACGGCGCGAGTCCTCCTTGCTGACTTTTGGTACTTTTCGTCACTGAAAAGTACGATAAGAGAAAAGTTACTTTATGATTCTTCTCTTTCAGAGT
>DODZ01000052.1:11827-25161 GCA_003524145.1 Candidatus Apopatosoma intestinale
GGCGACGCCGACACACATGCTTCACATATGTGTTAATTCCCCTACCCATGCGGGTCGTCGAGGCGCCGACCCCTACAATATAAAATTCAAATTCAGTCAACAGACAAAATAAAAAATTCCACATACGGTTGGCGCGCATGCCAAAAACGACACCCGATTTTTATGCAAAATCACGAAGTGCAAATTTGTTTTGAAAAAAGATAGACTTTTTCACATTTTTATAGTATAATGTATTCTGCATAATAATGCGAAATTTGACGGATATAGCGGTGATTTTTGCACCTTGACTGCGAATTGTCGCAAAATATGAAAATATTTTCAGGAGGAAAATTATGAAAAGAATCTTTTGTGCGCTTATCGCATTTGTGATGGTGGCGCTCATGCTCCCGCTCACACTTTCGGCGGCAAGCTTTACTCTCAAGGACACCGGATTCGAATATTCGGGCGTTGATCCCGTGCCGCTGCTCGTGCTTGTGGTGAGCTACGATCCCGACGGCGACGGTAAGGACGCATATGAAGAGGGTCTCTCGACCACAGACCCCAATCTGCCGTCCTACGGTGAGCAGTGGGCTCATTCCGAGGAATCCTACTGGTCAAAAATACTCTTCGGCGATGACGGCTATACGATGAAGAATTATTTCAAGCTCATGTCAAATGACAAGTTTTACTTCACGCCCGCCGCAGAAACATACGGTGAGGCGAACAACGGTATCGTTTATGTTACGCTCAAAGAAAAGCACCCGGGCAATGCCGGCGGCTCTGTCAACCCCACCGATATCGGTACAACAAGAATTACGGCGCTAAATGCGGCAGCGGAATATGTCGATTTCAAGAGCTTCGATAAGGACGGAAGCGGGGGTCTGAGCTGGAAAGAGCTCAGCGTTGTCTATATCATTGCCGGACGCAGCACGAAATTCGGTATGGCTGATGACGGTATCAGCACATGGCGTATGGGCAGCTATAAGCAGAACGGTACGGCATGGAAAACGGAAATAAACGGCGTGCGCGTTATGAAGGGCGACGATGGCGCAAAATATGCCGTTGTAGGCGAAATGCAGTCCTCGGGAAGCCCGCTTTCCTTCGGCTCCATCGCGCATGAGCTGGGTCATGTGCTCGGTGCAAATGACCTTTATACATACGGCGGCTATACATGGTGCGGCGGTCCCGGCGAAATAGCTCTTCAGGGCGGCGGCTCGGGTATAGGCGGAAACAAGGGCGTGAAGAAGGGTGTTGCTCCTTCTGCCATTGACCCATATTACCTCACATGGTATGGTTTTCAGGGTGTTACCGTTGCGCAGGACGGCGAATATACTCTCTATTCCCGCGAGAGTGAGAAGGGCGAATACAATATTATCCGCGTAAATACAAACAATCCCAAGGAATATTATCTCATAGAGAACAGATATACTGTAACTCCCGAGACATTTGATGCCATTGATCCTGCGGAAAGGGGCATTCAGATTTGGCATGTTGACGAGGGAATAATGGAATCCGAAACACTGCCGAACTGTTGGAAGGGCTCGCCTCATGCGCCCGGTCTTACTCCTGTTTGCTCAAACGGAGTCAGCGGCAGAAAAGCATGGGATAACACCAAAGGAAATAACATCTTTGAATCCTACAATTTCAAGTTTGCCGGAAGTGAGACATGGTATACGGCAATGACAGATGAAGAAGCCGAAAATTACTATGTAAAGATAGAAATGCTCGACCCCAAGGGTAACGAAATGAGAATCAAGGTTACCGGTGCGCCAAAGCAACCGACCTATTCCAAGGTTTCCATGTCATCTCCTACTGCAGGCGAATTCAAGGTTGAAGCTATAATCAGCCAGTTCAACGGCAATACCGTTACGGGCGGCAAGCTTACGCTTTACAGCGATGCCGCTATGACTAATGTCGTCGGTACAGCCGAGGCTTCCTCTGACGGCAAGAGAACTGTATATGCTTCCATAACGGGTCTTAACGAATATACAAAGTATTACTACAAGTTTGAAACAGTCGGTTCGGTTGCCACCGAGGTAAATACAGGCAACGGTACAACCTCCGGCAAGCCGATAGTAAAAACAAGCTATAAGCTCCTCTTCTATACAAACGGTGCGGGCAAACGTTCCTTCGGCGTTACGGTAAAGAAGGGCGAAATGTTTGACATGGCAAAGCTTCCTTCCATGAACAAGAGCGGATATGTTTTCTGCGGATGGTACAGAGATGAGGAACTCACAGAGAAATATAATTTCAATGTGATAGAAGAAAACTGCGTTGATATTCCTCTCTATCCGAGATGGGAAGCAGAGGACGAGGCGGTAAGCTTTGTTATCAAGAACGCGACTGTTGCCGAGCCCATCTTCGGTTTCAAGGTAGGCGAAGCAATCGAGGAAATAATCCCCGATGAGCAGGAGGGCAAGACTTTTGCCGGATGGTATAAGGATGAGGCCCTGACGATTCCTTTCTATTTCTCTGAGGAGATAACAGAGGGCGGAACGATAACAATTTATGCAAAGTGGAACGGCGGCAGCGAGGAGACAACCTCTTCTTCCGCTACATCGGGCTCGGCTGAGACCACCGCCGAGCAGACATCCGCTACTACTGCTGAAAGCACATCTGAAACAACGGGCGGTACGGGCGAAAAGAGCAGTTCTGCAGTTGTTATCGTGGTTGTGGTTATCGTCGTTGCCGCCGCTGTCGCAGTGGCTGCGATATTCATCATCAAAAAGAAGAAATAATTGCATATTGTATTGAACTCAAATCTCCCTGCGGGCTTTCCGCAGGGAGATTTTGCTTGCAGTGATGAGACTTTTGCGCACCGTCAATTAAAGTTTTTGCCTTCTACTGAAGTTTTCGCCCGCCTTTTATTAAAGTTTAGGTCAAGCCTTTGGGGAGGGTTGCGGGCTCAAGGGGATTGACACATATGCGTATCATGTGTGTCGGCGTCGCCGAGACAGGGGGAATTGACCGATTCGCGAAGCGAACGCGGTCAATTATCCATACAATCAATACCCACGCACACCCTATTCATAGTACGGATTATTGACGAAAGCATTATAATTATTCGCTATGGCATCCCATGTTTTCGCATCGACAACGCCTGTCTGCGGCAGGCGGTTTATTCCCTGAAAATGTGTGACGGCATCCTTTGTTTCCGTATTATATACGCCGCTCGGGGAAATTTCATAGTAGTCGTCATATACATGCGAGAGCGCATTCAGCATGAGCTGTACCGCCATTACGATATCGCTTATTTCGCCGGCTTTCACCGCATAATTTGAGTGAGGAAAAACATAAAGCGGAGTTCCGCCGCCCGTTATCCTGCCGACGGCAGCGGTGAAAAGTGCCGTTATCATATCCCATGTGGCATTGTCCACTCTGCCTGTCACGGGAAGCCCGTTTTGCTCCTGCAATTCGGAAACGGCATCCGCCGTTTCCCTGTCGTATACCCCCGAGGGATTGACCACATCAATACATTTATCAATCTGCGCTATGCGCCGAAGCATCACCTGAAGCTCATATATTTCATTCATTTGCGCCACCGCCTTCATCTGTATTTTCCGTCTCGGAATAGGAAAATTTATCGCTGTTTCCGGGATATTGCCCCGCGACGCGGGCATTTCCGCTTTCCACATATGTATAGATATTGGCAAGCGCGCTCCAGAGAAGCGGACCCACCGTTCCCGTTATCGGAAAATCAAAAACAGCCTGCGCGGCATAAACCGCATCGCGCGTTTCCTCGCCGAATATGCCATCCTCCGGAACAGTCGGTATCTGACCGTATTCCTTGCCTGCGGCATTCAGATATTTTTGCAGGGTCAGCACATCGTCACCCTCAAAGCCGAACTTGAGAAAACGCCCCGGGAAAGGCTCGCTCGAAACACCGAGCTGTTCGGGCGTTACCGTTGCTACGGCACCCGTATAAACATCAAAGAGCGTATACCATGTTTCCGCATCCATCACGCCTGTCTGCGGCAGTCCGTACTGCTCCTGAAAGGCACGGACAGCCTCCGCTGTCGCCTCGTCGTATGTTCCCGTGACCTCGATGATGGGTATATCGGGATTGAAAAGCCCGACTATGCGCAGAAAATACTGTATAACGGAAACACCCATGCCGCTGTCGCCGAGCTTCAGACTTGCCGGAAACAGCTTCTGCACTTCACTTATCAGCACGCCCTCGCTCTGTATCTCGCTCAGCCGCTTCACGGAATTGAAAACAAACTGTATCTTATACCATGTGGCGGGACCTACTATTCCATCCTGCGTGAGGTTGAAAATGCGCTGAAATTCCTTTACGGCGGCTTCCGTTTCGGGTCCGTAAATGCCGTCCACGGGCTGAATTTTCGGAATCGACGGATAATTTGCCGATATCCTGTTCAGCCGCACCTGAATGAAGCGCACATTATTTCCGTAATAGCCGAGCTTTATGGGACCTGCGGGCAGCGACGGCTCTATATTTGCGATAGGCGCGTCGGTGACAAGCTCGATATTATCGCCGTAGTAATTTTTAAGGATATCATAAGGCGTAAGCCCCTGCTCGGCAAGGCTGACGCTGCCCCATTGCGAAAGCCCGTCGCATGTGACGGTCGTACCGTTGCAGTATGAGGCGAAAAGCGGCTCTAACGAATTTTCCCGCCTGATATAGCTATTGAAGATTTCATCCACTATCCGGCTTATGTTTTCAAAAATTTCCCTGCCGTTTACAAAGGACTGGTCATAAGCCGTGGAATTGGTGATATCGAAATCATAGCCGAGCGAAGGGTAATGCTCGGTATAGACTCTGTTGAGCGCAAAGGATATCTGCGCGTAGATATTTGCGCGGATGGCGTTTTCCGGCCATGTGGGATAAACCTCGCTTGAGGCGACATTTTTTATGTAATCGGGAAAGCTGACGGTGACATTTGCGGCGGCGGAGTCGGGCGCGCCGAGATGCACCGTTATCGTTTCGGGAATGACGGGATAAATATCCATTTTTTCCTCCTGTCAGAGATTCGGCGGCTCGCTCTCGTTCACCGTCAGACTGAGGTCGGGATTGACGGTGAAATTCTGCGAATCGGGTATCGGAATGGCGTTCACGCTCTGAATGGAGGTCTGCCCCGCAAAAACAGGTACATTCAGCGCCGTATAGCCGTAATATCCGTCTGCCGACACCTCTATATTTACTACGGAATACGGAAGGGTAGTACTTCCGGGGATAAGCGAAAGCGACGGGTCGGGAGCAGGAACAGCGAGCGCATCCGTCCTGCCGTCGCTGTCGGTTACCATGACCGAATATATTTTCGGCACACCGTCCGTCACCGTGCGCACGGCTACCGCGGCATTCGGTATCGGCATGGCGCCGAATGCGGACGAGACCTGAACTATGAGATATCCCACAGATGAATTTTCTGCCATATATTTTCTCCTTTCGGGTTTCGTGCGGACTCCCGCCGAAAACGAAAGTCCGCCCACTGTCACATTATATGGCATTATCCTCTTTTTGCTACGCCTCGGCGGCTCTTTTTATTTCGGAAAAGCACGTCGGCTACGAGCATGACGACAAAAAATACATTTACGACGGCGGCAATATCAAAGAGGAGACGGCAGGCACGACCGCCGCGCGAAAGAGCGGCGAGCGTTGCCGCAGAGGAGAGCCATATCACGGAGGAAACAGCAGTTTTTGCCGCGGTGCTTTTCTGTGAGGAGGCGCAGTCGCACAGGGTGAAGGCATATGCTCCGAGCCTGATAAAGGAGAAAATCCATTCGGCGAAAATGAAGAATATTTTTACGCCGGCTGTATACGCTGCATGGGCGACGAGCGCATGAAATACAGCCGCCGAGACAAATGCACCGCAGGAAACTGCAAGCACGGAGAGCGCACGGTTTTCTGGTACTTTTGAGCGTGCGCCGAATGCCGCCGTTATATCGGGATCACCGCCGCAACAGGTATGTGAAACGAGGCAGAATACGGCTCCCATTCCGCCGAGTGCATTCAGCGCACTGTATGCGTCGGCATAGGTACAGATATAAAGTGAGGGATGCGAGAAAAGCGCGAGCAGGGCAAGCGGCACCGCTATCATGACGCTTATCTGCGCACTGCCCGAAACGGCACCCGCGCCGCACATTGCCGACCATACGCAGATAAGCACGATTATGAGAAAGACCGCACTTCCGCAGCCGCCGTAAACGGAGCTTATGCGTATGCAGAGCGAAACGGCATCGCACGAGAGCGAAACCGCCGTCATCGCCGCGATAAGTCCGCAGAAGAGCGGTGCGGCACCCTTGCCGATGCCCGCCTCAAAATACAGGCGGAGATTTCCGCTCTGCCTGCGTGCGCCGAGCGTAGCGGCGAGGTTTATCGCGAGCGAAACGAGGATATAGAAGGCGAGGGAAGAAAAATCGCGCACGCCGTAGATATACAGCCCCGAAACGCCGCAGAAGAAAAGTGAAAAGAAGAGCGCAGGGAGAGAGAGCCCGTCTCTTTTTCGCTTTTTTATCATCTCTCCGTATCCTCCTTTTTTCTGCCGCAGGTGCGTATCATGCGCTTGCCGGAGAGCGCCGAGGGCGAGTATTTCATCTTCCATACGGGGAGCATGAAGATGCTGTCCTGCATGGCGCTGAAATCCATCGGCGCGAGAGGGTAGAGATACGGCACGCCGAAGCTTTTTTTCGAGCAGAACGAGAGTATACTCAGCGCAAGTGCCGCGGAAAACCCGAAAAGCCCGAAGGCTCCTGCCGCAAGTATCATCGCAAGGCGATATATCACATTCGGATTCATATACGGCGGCGCAATGAAATTGCATATCGCGGCAAGCGCGACGAAAACCATAACGGTAGATGAGGCGATACCCGCCTTCACGGCGCTTTCTCCGAGGATGAGCGAGCCGACAAGCCCTACAGCACTGCCCACGGCTTTCGGCATGCGGAGTCCTACCTCGCGCACTATCTCAAAGAGCAAAAATATCAGTATCACCTCGGCAAATATCGAAAAACGCATTCCCTCGCGCGATTTCAGCAGAGCTTCCTCAAAGGCGACGGGAAGCAGAGAGGGATGCCATACCGTCAGCGCCACAAAAAGTGCGGGCAGATATATACCGGTGGTCATAGCGACAAAACGGAGCAGGCGCACAAAGCAGGAGTAAAAGACACTTTTGGAATAGTCCTCCGTCACCTGAAGCGCCTCGCAGAAAAGATACGGCACGGTCAGCACAACGGGCGAGCCGTCCACTATCACGGCGGCGCGCCCCTCGAGCATTTTGGCAGCCACCTTGTCGGGTCGCTCGGAATTGCCTGCCGTGGGATAAAGCGAACAGCCGCCGTCCTGTATATAAAGCTCGATATAGCCCGAATCAAGTATGCTGTCCGCCTTTATCGCGCGAAGCCGCGAGAGCAGCTCGTTTATCACATTTTTATCGGCTATGCCGTCGATATACATGACCGAAACGGCGGTTTTTGTCAGTCTGCCTATCTGCAGATCTATCTTTTTCAGCCGTTCCGTTTTAAGCCGACGCCGCAGGAGCATTGCGTTTTGCTCTCCGCTCTCGACAAAGCCCTCGTGTGCGCCGCGGATTACATTTTCAGTTTCCGGCTCCGTGACAGAACGTCCATCCTCGTTTTTTGTCGATACCGAGAGCATGCGGCAGTCGCCATCGCCGTATGCGTAGATAACAAGGCAAGAGCCTTCCAGTATCGCCTCTTTTGCCTCGTCCTTGTCCGCTATATCCGAAACCGACGCGCAGGTAATCGCCGCTTCCGGCGAAAATTTCCGCTCATTGTCGCCGGAAAATGCGCCCTCCTCATATGCGCGGCAAACGGGTGATATGATATATTCCGTTATCATGCGCTTGGAGGAATAATTGCTTATATACATCACCGAAAGGCGAAGCCGCCCGAGCGTTATTTCCCTTTCGCGAAAATCGGCTGCATCCGCAAATATCCCCTCTACCGCCGCTTTTATCCCGCTATAGTTTTCCATTTCCATCTGCCTTTGCTTTTTTGTTTTTATTATTTTGCAAAATGAGAAAAATATACTTCGCGCGGCGCGTGCTTGCGCAAAAACCGCTCACGACGGCAAATCCCCTCGTGCGGCATATCCGCACGAGGGGATTATAATGTTCATTCTTATTATAATATGATACAGAGAAGTCCGCCGCTGCCCTCGTTGATGACACGCTCGAGCGTTTTAGAGAGCTTTTCGCGGGCATCCTCGGGGACATTTGCGAGCTTGCCGGAAAGTCCCTCGGAGATGAGGTCATAGAGCGATTTGCCGAAGATATTTGTCTCCCATATCTTGCCCGGCGCTTTTTCAAATTCGCTGAGCAGGAAGCGAACGAGATTTTCCGATTGCTGTTCCGTGCCGACGACGGGCGAAACCTCCGCCGCGATGTTTGCCTTTATCATATGGATAGAGGGTGCCGTGGCGCGGAGCTTCACCGCATAACCGCCAGACTGCCGGACTACCTCGGGCTCCTCCAGCTTCATATCCTCTATATCGGGAGTGACTACGCCGTAGCCTGTTTCATTGACTGAAGCAAGCGCGCTTTTAACCTTGTCATATTCCTTTTTTACCTCGGAAAGCCCGACGAGCGTAGACATGAGCGCGCCGTCATCGCCTATCGTCATTCCCGTGAGGTCGCCGATTATCTTATAGAAAAGCCCCTTTGCGGGCACAACCTCAAGCTCTGCCGCACCTGTCGCAAGATTTATCTTTTCACTGCGCACATTATCTATGTATTCATTGTCCGAAGCGCACGCAAAAGCCTCGCGGACATCGCCTGTCTTTTCTATTTTCGAAGCGCATGTGAGCAGGGTATCACAGACGCTTCGGCGGATATAGTTATCCTCGCCGAGCGCATCCATGAAGCCGGGCAGTTTCATGCGAACCTCGGTTATCGGAAATTCAAGAAGCACAAGCTCAAGTATATGGCGTATATCGGAAGCGTCGAGATCCAGGCAGTTCACGAGAGCGACAGGCGCGCCGTATTCTTCTTCAAGCCGAAGCGCCAGTTCCACCGAGCTTTGCGCCTCGGGCGTTGCCGAATTGAGTATAATGACAAAAGGCTTATGTATCGCTTTCAGCTCCTCTGCCACTTTGCGCTCGCTCTCCTCATAGTTTTCGCGCGAAAATTCGCCGAAGGAGCCGTCGCAGGTCACAAGCACGCCTATTGTGGAATGTTCCTTTATAACCTTGCTCGTGCCCATCTCCGCCGCCGCCTCAAAGGGCATACTCTCGCTCGACCACGGGGTCATTACCATGCGCGGTTTGTTGTCCTCCTCACCGCCGAGTGCCTCGGGAACGATATAGCCTACGCAGTCTATCATCTTCACAAAAAGCGAAGCACCGCCGTCGAGAGATATCTCCACGGCTTCATCGGGAATGAATTTCGGCTCTGTCGTCATGACGGTTTTGCCTGCGGCGCTCTGCGGCATCTCGTCCTTGGCGCGCTTGCGGTCATAATCGTTTTTGATATTCGGTATGACGAGCGTCTCCATGAATTTTTTGATAAAAGTTGATTTTCCTGTCCGCACCGGACCGACAACGCCTATGTAAATATCGCCGTTCGTTCTGGTTGCTATATCGCTGTAAATACTCATCTGAAGCCTCCTTGGCAAGTTTTAAGACAGCACACCGCGGCGCTTTCTTTTTATTTTCTCGTCATATATATATTTGTCCCGCGGCGCAAATATTACAAAAAACATGATATTGACTAAAAGGCAATTTTCGTGTATAATCATTATATAAAAAAATCTCGGAAAAGAGGATTTCCATCATGAAGAAGCGACTGCCGCTGATTATGATTCTCATATTTGTCCTTCTTTTCTGCTCATGCGGAAAGGAAAGCAAAAAAGCGGATATATCCCTCTTCTCTCCGTTTTATTTTGAGGGAGAGACCATTCGTGCCGCTTTTGTGAATAAGGAAAGCATCTGCTTTTCCGACTATATCAAATGCAATCTCACCTTTGAAATCGAAGGCGAAGACGGCGCGCTTTATGAAGAGGGAGATGAATATCTCCCGAATTCGGGCGAAAACCGTCTCACTCTGCGGGCAAGAAACGGCGAAGAATACAGTATAATCCTGACAGCAATGAAAATAGATTCCCTCGTGGCAAATATCCTCGGCAAAACCGTCTATGCCATAGGCGAGCCGCTCCATATCTCGGATTTTGAGGTATACGGGCTTCTTGAAGGCAGTAAAGTCGACCTGCCCGAGAGCGCCGTGGAAACAAAATACGATTTTTCCGCCGAAGGAGAAGCGACCGTGGAATTTTCCTGCGGCTCGCTTACGGCGGAGGTAAATGTCACCGTGCGCGGCGAATACATCCCCGAGCTTGACGGAAATATGCGCGCGCCCGACGGTGCAATCTACGAAATCGACGAAAAAGGTGCCGTTTTGAAAAGCGGAAAGGGCACGCACGGCAGGATTTTCGTGCCGCGCGCGGTAAAAACGGGCGGAAAGGAATATCCCGTCTGTGCCATAGCCGACTATGCCTTCCGCGGAAACGAAAATCTCACGGGGATTTCCTGCCTTTATGTCTCTGAGATAGGCGCGGGTGCCTTCTATGAATGCGAAAGGATGAAAAGCATCGACCTGCCGAAAAAATATTGCGAAATAGGGGCAAACTGCTTTGCCTACTGCCGCAGTCTGCGCTCGCTCCGCCTGCCGGAGGAGAATACGCGCATTTCCGATGGGCTTCTCTCTGATTGCGGACTGCTCTTTGAGGTATATATTCCGGAGAAAACAAAATATATCGGTCATTATGCCTTTGCAAGATGTGATTTTCTTGAGTCTGTTGAGCTTCCGCCGTCACTTGAATATATAGGCGACGGTGCTTTCAAGGGCTGTACTTCTCTTTCCGGCTGTATCGTGCTGGGCGCGGGCGTCGGCTACATCGGCGACGATGCCTTCCGCTTTTGTGAAAGCCTCGGATATATCGTTGCACCCGCTTCTCCTGAATATATAGGAGAAAATGCCTTCTCGGCATCATCGCTTTTCGTCTATACGGCGGAAGGCAAAACGACGGCACGTTACTGCCTGAAAAACGATGTTCCCTACGCAAAGTGGAAATACGGCACGCTCGGAGTGATAAATTTCAGAGAAAAATATGAGATAGGCGACGAGATAGACGCAATGGAGGACTATGCCGCAGTGCTCTTCACAGAGGAGCGCATATGCCGCGTATACGGAGATCCCGAATATAACTTCGCTGTATCGGGGAAGCGCAGAGTTGACCTCTCGGCACTCGGCTACAGCGCAAGCTGGTATTGCGAAGTGATATATAAAGAAATAATGCTCACCTCGCGCGAGGATTCGCGCGGTGCGGTATATGAGCTTGATGAAGATTCGCTCACGGCAAGACTTGTCGCCATGCCCGAGGTGCTGTCGGCAGGCGAGGTATATCGCTTTGAGAGTGATGTCTATGTATTGCCGACAGCTGTGGTTTACCATGGCGATGAATATGCCGTGACTGCCATAGGCGAAGGCGTATTCGAGGGCAGAGAAGATATCCGCGCGGTTTTCCTGCATGAAAATGTGCAGAGCATAGGTGCTTGTGCCTTCAACGGTTGCTTATCGCTCGAGCTCTTTTCCGTTGCCACGGCGACAAACGGCTGGATAGAGATAGATGACGATAATTTCGCGGGCGTACCCGAGAGCTTCTCGTATGTCTGCTACCTGAAGCGTTCCGCGCCGCACATCTGGGCGACAAGGCACAGAATAGAGGCTGTGGACTACGAAAGCGCTCCTCATTACAATGAATACTTCGGCAGGAGATGATAAAAATGAATCGTGCATCGGGAATACTGCTCGGCATATCCTCGCTTCCCTCGGAATACGGGATAGGCTCACTCGGAAAGCCTGCGAGAGATTTCGCTGATTTTCTCTATGCCGCAGGGCAGAAATACTGGCAGATACTGCCGGCAGGGCAGACAGGATACGGCGATTCGCCGTATCAGTCATTTTCCTCATTTGCGGGAAATCCCTATTTTATAGATATAGATGAGCTTGTCTCACAGGGGCTTCTTACAAAAACGGAAGCAGAGACAGCAAAAACGGCAGGCGAAAAGGTGGATTACGGCGCGCTGTACGCTACCCGCTATGCCCTGCTTGAGTCGGCATATGAGCGCGGCAGAGGGCGTCTCATGCGGGAAATTCTTGGTTTTTATGAGAAAAACGCCGCGTGGCTTCCCGATTATGCGCTTTTCATGGCGCTTTCGGAGCATTTCGGCGGCAAGCCGTGGACAGAGTGGGATGACGATATCCGAAGTCGCGAGAGCGATGCCATGGCAAAATACCGTGCGCTTCTCGGCGAGCGCACGGGCTTCTGGATATTTGTGCAGTATCTTTTCTTCACGCAGTGGGACAAGATGAAAAAATATGTCAATTCCCTCGGGATAAAAATAATCGGCGATCTGCCCGTTTATGTGGCGGCAAACAGCGCCGATATATGGGCTTCTCCCGCGGAGTTTCAGCTTGACCGCGACCTGCGATGCAAAAATGTGGCAGGTGTTCCGCCGGATTATTTCAGCGAGGACGGACAGCTTTGGGGCAATCCGCTCTACGACTGGGAGCATATGAAGAAAAACGGTTATATCTTCTGGAAAAAGCGGCTCGGCGGTGCGCTCCGCCTATATGACACGGTGCGTCTCGACCATTTTCGCGGTTTTGCTTCATACTGGAGCATTCCCGCAGGAGAAGAAACCGCGAAAAACGGAAAATGGTGCAATGGCGGCGGGATAGATTTCATAAACGCGATGAAAGCGGAATTTCCCGATGCGGAAATAATAGCGGAGGATCTCGGTGTGCTCGGCGATGATGTGCGGACTCTTCTGCGCCGGTCGGGCTTTCCCGGCATGAAAGTGCTTGAATTTGCCTTCGACGGGGACGAACCGAGCGATTATCTTCCGCACAGATACGAGCGAAACTGCGTATGCTATCTCGGCACGCATGATAACGATACGGCGCTCGGCTGGCTTTCCTCGGCGAAAAAGGAAACTGCGGCATATGCCTCGCGGTATTTCGGCTTAAATAAGGAAGAAGGCGAGGTATGGGGGCTTATCCGCGGAGGAATGTCATCTCGCGCCGACCTTTTCATCGCGCAGATGCAGGATTATCTCGGGCTGGATTCAAGCACTCGCATGAATACACCGGGCGAGCAATGCGGAAACTGGAGCTGGCGCATGAAAAAGGGCGCCGCCACCCCTGCCCTCGCAAAGAAAATTTTCGCCATGGCGAAAATGTACGAGAGAGCGTAGAGAAAACAAGCCAAGGCAAAAGTACGGGGAAGGGTGATTTATGTATCATCGCGGGCGAACAATGTTCGACCCCTGTCTCGGCGACGCCAACACACATGCTTCGCATATGTGTTAATTCCCCTAC
>DODZ01000005.1:0-169 GCA_003524145.1 Candidatus Apopatosoma intestinale
CGATATGGCGCAGCAGCATTTCGCAGGCTTTGAAAATGCTCGAGGGATTTGCATATTCGCCCAGCCCCTCTTCTATCATGCGCGGTGCGCTTCCGTGTATCGCCTCAAACATAGCGTATCTGTCGCCGATGTTTGCGCTTCCCGCCGTGCCTACGCCGCCCTGAATCTG
>DODZ01000005.1:384-13245 GCA_003524145.1 Candidatus Apopatosoma intestinale
GTGCCTACGCCGCCCTGAATCTGCGCCGCCTCATCGGTGATGATGTCACCGTAGAGATTAGGCAGGAGAAATACCTGAAAAGAGCTTCTTATATCTTCGTTTACAAGATTTGCGCTCATTATGTCTATATACCAGTCCTGAGCGGTGATACCTTCATATTCGGCGGCAATCTCATTGCATATGGCGGAAAATTTTCCGTCCGTTTTTTTCATGATATTTGCCTTTGTAACTATGGAAACGCTCGTTTTGCCGTTTGCCTTCGCATAGTCGAAGGCAGCTCTGGCAATTCTCTTTGTGCCGAGGTCTGTCGTCACCTTGAAGTCAAAGGCGAGCTTATCCGGCACCTCAATTCCCTTTGAACCGAGAACATATTCACCCTCGGTATTTTCGCGGAAAAATATCCAGTCAATATTCTTCTCGGGTATGCATACCGGGCGCACATTGGCATAGAGGTCAAGCTCACGGCGAAGCGTGACATTCGCGCTCTCCATCGTGCCGCCCTTCGGCGTGGTAGTCGGTCCTTTCAGCAGAACATGGCAATTTTTTATTGCCGCAAGCGTATCCTCGGGCACAGATTTGCCGAGCGCAAGGCGGTTTTCTATCGTCAGCCCGTCTATGCGGCGAAGCTCTGCTTTGCCCGCCGCTATCTCGTCCGAAAGAATAACCGAGAGCAGCTTTTCCGCCTGCTTCATGATAATGGGACCTATCCCGTCGCCGTCGCATATGCCGATTACCGTTTTATCAAGCGCGGCAAAATCCGTCTTGCCGCTGTCACCGGCCATTTTTTCGCATCTTGCGAGCTGAGAGCGAAGGAGCTCCTCAAAATGAGCCGTCGCTTCTTTTATATATTTTTCGTCTGTCATTTTATTTTCCTCCGCAGGTTTTTGTGTAGCTGAGAAGTCCGCCCGCGCGCAGAATTTCCTTCTGCCTCTCGGAGAAGCTGCAGGAGAGCACGGCACTCTCGCCGCTCGACTCATCCGTGAGCGTTATTTTGCCGCTGTCAAGCCCCGCATATATATCGGAAAGCTTCAGCATATCGCCCTGCATAAACTTATCATAGTCCGCCTCGTTTTCAAAAGTGAGAGGCAGTATTCCCGCGTTTATCAGATTTGAAATATGTATGCGGGCAAAGCTTTTGGCAATGACCGCCTTTACGCCGAGATAGAGCGGCACGAGAGCCGCATGTTCGCGCGATGAACCCTGACCGTAGTTCACGCCGCCGATTATAATGCTCTTCCCCGCCGACTTTGCTCTCTCGGAAAATGTCGGGTCGCAGACCTCGAAGCAATATTTAGAGAGATACGGAATATTTGAGCGGTAAGGGAGTATTTTCGCGCCCGCCGGCATGATGTGGTCTGTTGTAATATTGTCGCCTACCTTGATTGTCAGTTTTGCCTCGATGGTGTCTGCGAGCGGCACCGTCTCGGGGAGCGGCTTTATATTGGGTCCGCGTAAAATCTCCACGCTGTCCGCCTCCGCCTCGCTTGCGGGAGCGAGAACGGCACTGTCGTCCGTGCGGAAGCTCTCCGGCATATTTATCTCGGGATAGTCTCCGAGCGTTCTCGGGTCGGTGATGTAGCCGGTAAGCGCGGAAGCCGCCGCTATCTCAGGCGAAACGAGATAGACCTGTGCGTCTCTCGTGCCGCTTCTGCCCTCAAAATTGCGGTTGAATGTGCGAAGCGAAACACCTGCGCTGTTCGGAGAGAAGCCCATACCTATGCATGGTCCGCAGGCGCATTCCAGCACTCTTGCGCCCGAGGCAAGTATATCGGAGAGAGCGCCGCAATCGGCGAGCATTGTGAGCACCTGCTTTGACCCGGGCGAAACGGAAAGGCTCACATTCTCCGCAATATGCCTGCCGCGCAGTATCGCGGCTACCCTGAGCATATCGCGAAGCGATGAGTTTGTGCATGAGCCGATGCATACCTGATCCACCTTCACACCCGACAGCTCATCCGCGCGTTTTATATTGTCGGGGCTGTGCGGGCAGGCGAGAAGCGGCGTGAGCGCAGAGAGGTCTATATCTATCACTCTGTCATATACCGCATCGCTGTCGCTCGAGAGCGGCGTATAGTCCGCTTCTCTGCCCTCGGCGCGCAGAAAATCGTGCGTTATCTCGTCGGAGGGGAAAATAGAGGTGGTGGCGCCCAGTTCCGTACCCATATTCGTTATCGTCGCCCTCTCGGGAACGGAAAGCGTCTTTATTCCCTCGCCGCCCCATTCGATTATATAGCCTACGCCGCCCTTTACGGAAAGTATGCGGAGAAGCTCAAGACTTACATCCTTGGCACTCACCCATGGGCGAAGCTTTCCCGTGAGATTTATCTTCATCATCTTCGGCATGGTGATGCAGTAAGCGCCGCCGCCCATGGCAACGGCAACATCAAGTCCGCCCGCACCGAAAGCGAGCATGCCGATACCGCCGCCCGTCGGCGTATGGCTGTCCGAGCCGATGAGTGTCATTCCCGGCACACCGAAGCGCTCGAGATGCACCTGATGGCAGATGCCGTTTCCGGGGCGCGAGAAGTAAATTCCGTGCTTCTTTGCCACACTCTGGATATATCTGTGGTCATCCGCGTTTTCAAAACCCGACTGCAGTGTGTTGTGGTCTATATAGGCTATCGACTTCTTCGTTTTTACTCTCGGAACGCCTATCGCCTCAAATTCGAGATAAGCCATCGTGCCCGTTGCGTCCTGCGTGAGCGTCTGGTCTATGCGAAGCGCTATCTCGCTGCCGACATTCATTTCGCCGCCGACAAGATGCGCCTTTATTATCTTCTGTGCTATCGTGAGTCCCATTTTCAGTTCTCCTTATTACCGTGTATTGCCGCGAGAATGCTGTCCCGCGCATTTTTTATATGCTCCGTGGCAAGCGCCTCGGCGCGCTTTGCGTCGTGTGCCGCGAGCGCCTCGTAGATCTGCTCGTGCTCTCTTGCCGCCGCCTCGGCTCTCGCATCGTTTTCGACGGAAAGCCTGCGGAATCTGCGCACCTTGCGGTGCAGATTTTCCAGTATTTCGAGCAGTGTTCTGCTGCCGCAGTATTCGTAAACAAGCTTGTGAAATTCGCTGTCCGTATCGCGCATTCCGTCGGGCGCGTGGCGCTTCGCATAAAAAAGCTGAAGCTCCAGCGTGTCACGGAGCTTTTTCAGCTCCTCGTCCGTTATCTTCTCGGCACACATGGAAAAGGCAAGCCCCTCTATGCGCGAGCGTATCTCGTATATATCGTTGATGTCGTCCTCATCAAAGCGGCAGACAGCCATGCCTTTGCCCGTCTCATAAATCAGATTTTCCTGCATCAGACGCTTCAGTGCCTCGCGCACGGGGGTTCTCGAAACATCCAGCTCGGCACAGAGCTTCAGCTCGGTCAGCATTTCGCCCGGGGCATATTTCCCGCTGAGGATATCGTCCTCCAACCGCTCGAAAACCCTGTCTGCCATGGAAACAGTCTGTGACCTCTCCATCATACCCTCCTTAATCCTTGCCGCCCGTTATCTCGCGTATCTTCTCAATGACCTCTTCATCGGAAATGGCGGTCTGCCTTCCGTTTTCATACATATCGTCGACCCAGCCCTTGAGCGCGAGCACGAGCGGACTCTTCTTGTCCACAGCCTTTTCGCCGGAGAGACGCAGATTGTCGTTTATCCAGTAGGCGATTCCCGCAAGCCCCGAGGTTTTCGTTATCATAACGCCCGCGCTCCTGCCGAGAATCTTCTTTGTATCAAAAATATTGTATATCTCCTCATCCTTGAGAAGCCCGTCGGCATGGATGCCCGCCTTTGTGACATTGAAATTCTTGCCTGCAAAAGGCGTCATCGGCGGTATGCTGTAGCCTATTTCGTTTTTGAAATATTCCGCTATCTCCGTTATCACAGTAGGGTCCATCCCGTCAAAGGTGCCGCGCAGAGAGGCATATTCCATCACCATCGCCTCAAGCGGAATATTTCCCGTGCGTTCGCCTATGCCGAGCATCGAGCAGTTGACGGCGGATGCGCCGTAGAGCCATGCCGTCGCCGCGTTGGAGACAGCCTTATAGAAGTCATTGTGCCCATGCCATTCAAGCATTTCACTCGGTACATCCGAGTAGTGCTGGAGACCGTAGACTATGCCCGGCACGCTTCTCGGGAGCGCAACCTCGGTATAAGGTATGCCGTAGCCCATTGTGTCGCAGGCGCGAATTTTCACGGGGATTCCCGCGTCGTTGGACATCTGCTGGAGTTTGTTTACAAAAGGCACTACGAAGCCGTAGAAATCCGCTCTCGTTATATCCTCGAGGTGACATCTCGGCACTATTCCCGCCTCAAAAGCGTCGGCAACGGCGGAGAGATACATATTCATCGCCTCGCTTCTCTTCATTTTCAGCTTTTTGAAAATATGATAGTCCGAGGCGGAGACAAGTATTCCCGTTTCCTTTATTCCCATGTCGCGCACAAGGCGGAAATCCTCCTTGTTTGCGCGGATCCACGTCGTTATCTCCGGAAATTTATAGCCGAGCGCCATGCATTTTTCCACAGCTTCCCTGTCCTTCTTGCTGTATACGAAAAATTCGCTCTGGCGGATTATTCCGTTTTCACCGCCGAGCCGCGCAAGCATCTTGTAGAGGTCTACTATCTGCTGAACCGTATAAGGCTCGACAGACTGCTGCCCGTCGCGGAAAGTGGTGTCCGTTATCCATATATGCTCGGGCATGCCCATTGGTACGCGGCGGTGGTTGAAAGGCACCTTCGGCACGGCATCATAGGGATAAATATCGCGATAGAGGTTCGGGTCGTCTATGTCCTGGAGCTGATATCTGTATGATTTCTGCTCAAGCAGGTTTGTTTTTGATGAAATTTCAAGCATGGTTCTGCCTCCCCATTGTATTATTGTATACAAGTATACAACACCGTGAGCGATTTGTCAATATCTCGTGATAAAATTTTCCCGATTTTCCGAAAAAATGCCGTAATAATGCCCCACCGGCGAAAATATAAATATAGCAAAGACATTACGCGAGCGAAAGGCGGCATACGATGATTTACGACGGCGACGAGCGCGCCATAGTACTGGCGCGATATATTTCGGAAACGAAAGGAACAGTAAGAGAGGCGGCAAAGCATTTCGGAATAAGCAAATCAACGGTTCATAAAGATGTCAGCGAGCGCCTGAAAAATATATCGCCTTCCCTCTATGCAGAGGTGAAGGAAATACTCGAACGCAATAAAGCACAGCGGCATATCCGCGGCGGTCAGGCGACAAAAGAAAAATATGCCGATATGCGCCTGCATGGCGTGCGTACATAAAGCAAAGCGAAAGCCGCGTGCTTTCGCTTTGTTTTTATCTTCCGAAACAGTTTTGTGCCGTGCCTGCGATGAGGCAAAAGCCAAATAATAATCTTAGCAAAAAAATGAATACAAAAAGTAAAAAAAATCCCCCGCTCCTGTGCTATTATATAAGCATAAAGCTATAATTTGCGGGAGTGTGCATATGGAAAGAAGTGCAGAAGCTTTGAAAGCGCTGCTTTGCGACTTTTCGCAGAGTGAGAGTAAGTACCGCGCGGTGCTTCAAGAGTATGTCTGCGTGCGCTTCGGGCTTGATAACGAAAGCGAAGAAAATATCGGTGCGCTCGCCATCCTCAGCATCAGAAAGCAATATCCCGATATGCAGAAGGAAGAGGCGGCAAAGCGCCTCGGAAATTACGACTGTCACAGGATAACCTACGCTGTCCAGAAAAAGATTCTCATGCTGATGGAGCTGGAGAAAATCACAGACACGCATATTCCCGACGATGCGGAAGATACCGCAAGCGTAGCTTCTTATATATATTCGCAGAAAAAGGAGGCTTGCCATGTTTGACTCCATGAGCTTTCGCGCGGCATTTTCCTCCGTCATAAATTCGGATTTCGTTTATTTCGATAATGCCGCGACGGCGCAAAAGCCCGACTGCATGGTAAAAGCGCTCTCGGATTATTACGGTTCGGCGCTCGGCTCGGCAGGGCGCGGGCAAAATCCGCTCTCGGAAAAGGCAAGCGCGGCTTATGCCGCCGCAAGGCGGAGCGTGATGCGCTTTATCGGCGCCGCAAAGCCCTCGGAGATTATATTCACCACGGGTGCTACCGATTCGCTGAATATGCTTGCAGCTTCATATCGCCGCCGCCTCACGAAAAAAAGCAATATCGTCATCTCCGCCCTCGAGCATAATGCAAATTATCTCCCGTGGAAAAACGCCTGCGAAGAAGCAGGCGCCGAGCTTCGCATAATAGAGCTCCTTGCGGACGGCTCGCTTGATATGGATGCGGCACGCCGTCTCATAGACGAAAATACGCTTCTGCTCTCCGTCACCGCCGCTTCAAATCTGACCGGCAGACTTACGGATGTGCGCGCACTCTGCGATATGGCGCATGAGGCAGGCGCCGCTGCGGCAGTCGATGCCTCGCAGTACGTGCCGCATATCGCACCCGATGTAAATGTATTTGACTGCGATTATCTCGTTTTCTCCGCGCATAAGGTCTATGGGCCCGAGGGGCTCGGTGTGCTTTATTGCCGTGAAAGCCTGCTTGATACTCTCGCTCCGTTCCGCTACGGCGGCGGCATGGCAGAGGAGCACGGCGGAAATATAACACCGCTTCCCTCCCCCGAGCGCTTTGAAGCGGGCACGCACCATGTGGCGGGCGCAGTTGCTTTCGCCGCCACGCTTGATTTTCTCTCAGGCTTTGACGCGGGAGAAAAGCTCGCATATACCCGCTCGCTTTCGGATTATGTATATTCTTCCCTTTCCGCCGGGCGCGGCATAAATTTCATCGGTCACTCGCGGGAAAATCTCCCCGTGCTTTCGCTTACCTTTGAAGGCGTTTCGCCGTCGGATATCGACCTCATGCTCTCCATGCGCGGCTTCTGCCTGCGCAGCGGAAAGCACTGCGCTTTTCTTCCCGTTTCGCGCTTGGCGGCGGGCGGCACACTGCGCATTTCGATAGCTCCGTACAATACGCCGGATGAAGCGGAAAGGCTCGTCTTTGCCATAGCAGAAGCAAAAGAATATCTTTTGAGGAAGAAAATATGAATTTTAATGAAAGAAAGGAAAAATTCCTTTCCGAATACAATGCTCTCCCGTCCGATATGGAAAGGTTTGATTATATCATAAATAAAGGAATGCGCTCCGCATGCGATTACGCGCCGTCCGAGGGGGACAGAATAGAGGGTTGCGACTCGGGTCTGTGGCTTTGCGCATCGGCGGACGGCGGATTTGTCTCCGTTCGTGCTCATAGCGACGCCGCATATGTCATGGGGCTTGCGGCGCTCATATGCGAGCTGACAGACGGACTTTCTGCGGCAGAGGCAATGGAGATAGACACCTCTTTCCCGCATGAAATCCCCTGCGTCTATCCCATGACAGAATTACGGCTCTCAAGCATGGAAAAAATGCTTTTGAAAATAAAAGAGTGCACAAAAAATATTTTATAAAATTCCGGAGGAAATTATGTTAAAACACGCAATGGATGTAAAAGTCAATGTCCAGCCCATTTTCAGCAATGTGGTTCATACGGCTGTATGGGAAGGGCCCTGCCGCGTAGGCAGACCGGAGATTCTCTCGCCCGAGTATGAGTCAAGAGCCGGCAAAGAAGAATTCAAAAACTGGAAAAAGACTGTTGTCGAAGGAATCTGCGCCGAAGCAAATGTGCTCGAGCCGCTCTATATCGAGTATGACGAAACATTCTATGTTTCCGATGAAAAACTCCATGAGCTCGCTCCCAATCCTTCGGAAGTAGACCTTTTCCTCATCACATATCGCGTCCCCGGCATCGAACGCCTCGGCATACCCGTTTCGATGATAAACTGCGGACCTACGCCCGTTGACCTCGTGGCTTTCTATCGTGATATCGGACTTGATGCCTATATGGCTCATGACTATGAGGAATTCAATGATATCATCCGCCGCCTGCAGGTCAAAAAGGCACTCGCAAATACAAAACTTCTCGTTCTCACGGCAGACGAGCAGTTCCCTGTCAGCGTAAACAGCTCAAATCCCGATATCTATGGGCTCAACCTTAAATACGGTATCCGCAGTACGCGCCATTCCATACGCGAAGTATTTGATTATATGGACAGCACCACAAGCGAAGAAAAATTTGCCGCCGAAGCAAAAGCTCTCTCCGATAAGGCGGAAGCAAGCACGATAAGCGACAGACTCATCTGCCATGACCTCGATTATATGAACGCCGTCAAGAGCATGATGGAGAAATTCGGATGCAATGCATTCACCACGGCTTGCAAGGAGCTTTGCGCTTCCCGCCTGCCAATGAGAAACAAATGTACACCCTGCCTCACACACAGCCTGCTCCGCAATGACCGCATACCTACCGCCTGTGAAGAGGACCTCAATGCATGGATGGCTGTCGCCGTTCTCATGTATCTCACAAAGAAAGCCCCTTTCATGGGCAATCCCTCGCTCGTAAAGGCACATAAGCGTCCCATAGAAGACCTCGGCATGACAAGACTTGTGGCAGGTCCCGCAGAGGGCTTTGATGAAGAGGTTCTTGAGGTTCGCCATGCTGTTCCGCCGACGAAGCTTCTCGGCTATGATAAGCCCGAGATGCCTTTTGAACTCGGTCACTTTACATATGAAGGCTTCGGCACAAAGGTTCAGGTAAATATGGCAGATACCGATGATAAGACAGTCACTATCGCGCGCTTCGACCGCCATGGCGAAAAGATGATTGCCGCCAAGGGCGAAATCGTCGGCTGTGCTTACCGCGATATCGAATGCAGCCCTGCCGTATATTATCATATCGACGGCGGCGCAAGAGAATTACGCCATGCACTCGCAGACGGCGGCTACGGACATCACCTCGTTGTCGTTTACGGCGACTACCGCGACGAACTCAAAAAGCTTGCAAAGATAGTCGGCTTCAAGATGGAAATCTTTAACTGATACAAAATTTCCTGCTGATACATACATAAATCAAGAGCCGCTCGCAATCTTTGGTTGCGAGCGGCTCTTGATTTTATTTGATAATGCGTCTCGATCAGGCACCATGCGGCGCCGCCGACCGTCACCCTCGAAGCTTCATATGCAAAAATCCTCTTGCAACATACAGTTGAGTTGCAAGAGGATTTTTTATTTACATTTATTTGAGACCGACATCAAATCCCGCAATCAGCTTACGCAGGATGATAAGGTCAGCCGCGCCGACCTTGCCGTCACCGTTGATATCGACTAATGAAGCATCGAGGTCGTTAATCAATCCGGCAATGTATTTGCGCAGTATAATTAAATCCATGGCGTTCACCTTGCCGTCATCGTTCAGGTCGCCGAGGATTCTGCTTTCCCTGCCGCAAACGGTACACTTATCGTCCTCACCGAAAGTGTGCTCCGTTATATCCGTTTTGTCGCCGCAATATTCGCATTCGTGATAATGCGATTTTGAGTTTTTCGACCATTCTGACTTATATTTATGCTCCGTCGTGCGCTTTTCTCCGCATACATTGCAATCCGTATCGCAGGCGTTGTCGTAGACATGCTCCGCCTCGTCAATGTTCAGATGGCAGTATACGCAGACATGCCAATGCTTTTCGGCATTCTTTTCCCATTCTCCATATCTATGAACAGTTCTTTTATATCCGCAATCAATGCAGTCCGCATCGCAAATTTCTTTATAAGAATGCATTCTCCTGCCCGCAATTTCTCCGCAAACAGTACATGTATGCCAGTGATACAGCTCGTCATTCACCCATTCCTCGCCGGGTTTATGCGGCGCATTTGTTCGCTCATAGCCGCAGATATTGCAGTCTTTATCGCAGTCATCCGTGTATTCATGGTCTGCAAATTCGTAAATACCGTTACAGATGGTACAATAGCGGTGATGCTTGTCATAAAAAAATCCATATTCCCATCCGTCTTTGAACTTGTGTGATACTTCTCTTTCGTAGTCACATTTATTGCATATTGGAGAGCAAACATAGTTGTATACATGCTCTGCCTCGTCCTTCTTGTCACCGCATACGGTACACTCATGCCAGTGCGTTTCTTCATTTGACGAATATTTCGCACCGTACTTATGCTCGCCAAACTCGCCGTATTCAAATGTCTCCGTGCCGCATTCTCCGCATTCGCATGAATAATAATATACCGCTTTCTGCTGGCAGGTTGCTTCACTCTTCAGATATTTCCCGGAGGCATTTTCCACAGTGAAGCTGTGTTCATGCGTATCTTCGATTACAACAAGCACTACTTCTCTGCCGAGACGCAGATATCCAGCCTTGATTTTTTTATAACCGAGAGCATCAGCGATAGCTTTCAGATTATCGGTAAAAGCTTTTATGAAAGCGTTTCTGTTGCCCGTGACAAAAATATCCGCCGCACCTTCGTATTCCTTGATGATTTCAATTATTCTGTCAAGGTCAAAGGTCTCCATGCGAAGATCAAGCATGGCAAAAAGATTTGCATCAAGACTTGTGCAGGTCGGGATTCTGTAGTTTGTCTTTGCTATCGTATGGTCCTCTAAAAGCTGGGCTGTTGTAATATTAAAGTAAGCATGAAATGTATAGTTGCCACCATCATTCCATGTTAGGTCCACATAATAATATTGCCCGTCTATCTTTACAAGATTCCATGCATGACCTACGCCGCCGCTCTCGCCGAGGATGAGAAATGACTGGATGCCGACCTTCTGCAGAAGATACTGAAGAGCCTCGGCATAACCTTCACAGACAGCCTCGCCTTCTACAAGCGCACCGTAAGGGTCATGCGCATGAGGAGCATCAAGAACATATGTAATTCTTTCCGCCAGGCTGTCATGAATATACAACTCGCGATCAAGTGCGTTCATATCCTCTGTGATGCCGGAAAGAATCTCCTCTGCCGCCGCATTGAATTTCTCCTTTGCGGTCTTGAGAGCTTCCCCTGAGAGTATGTAACCGGGAGTAAGTGAAACTACTGTTTTCAAACTTTTATTATATGAATAATTGTGACTTTTGCCCAACCAGAAAAATTCCGCATGGTCGCGAATGGCAATATCAAAAACCATAAGAAATTGCTCTTTGCTTATGGCATTTGTCCCGTCATAAACACTGATTTCTTTTGCACTGCTGTTCAGACCGGAAACAATCTGATCGTATGCATAAATCAATGCCGCGGAATTTGGCAGTTCCGAAAGTATGCTTCTGCCGTAATATTCAGGAAGCTTGTATCCATGCGTGGATATTTCTGCGTCCGCATCATAGCTCGGCGCTTCCCATTTGATAATGCTAACCTCATCATCGGGAATAAGAATTTCCTCAAAAGTATACGGCTCATAAGGCTTTGCCGCAGTGGCATGAAGAACAGCTGCACCGAATATCATAAAGATGATAAACGCCATGCAAAATAGTTTTACTGATTTTTTGCCCATAGTATTGTTTCCTTCCGAAATTATGTCTTATTTGCACTGATTTTCTCATTCCGAGTCGGCTTTTCAAAAAAATTTCCATAGCCATACAGACTCAAATAACAATGCTTTATTTGATAATTATATCATATGTCGACCGAAAAATCAATAGCAACTGTGCAATTTGCCGTTTCATGGTGTTTTGCATAGATTCCGCTCATAAATATTGTTATATAGATGCTATTTTTATGATTTAATTGTCATTTTATATAAATAACTATACCGTAATGGCATCAGATAAAAGCATATCGGGTTGCATTATGATTTCCGGCTTGATTGTTTTCATGCAATATTAAAACAGAGACTTTGACCGAAATCAAAGTCTCTGTTTTTGCTATCCGCGCGGGAGGGGGTCCTGCACAGGTAGACGCGAAATAGGATTGTATTAAGCAAATTACTGCTCTATTGTAGGCTTATTGACATACATGGGATTAAAATAATAAAGCCATCAGTTTTCAAAAAATACTTGATATCTCTCCGCCAGTTTTATTAGCTTTTCAACCGTTATCAAGCCCTTTCCAATTGAAACTTTAAGATATTTTCCACCCAGCGCATCAAAAATTTTCTTTGGAACAGGAACAAGTTCGAAAAATTCCTCATAAGTAAAAAGCCCATATTTATCAATATCTTCTTTCATTAATTTCTCATTATATTTCATCACATCATCATCGATACTAAAAATATTGAAAAATCCCGTGATTCCTCCAGGCATTGAAAGCAATCCATTAGTATAATAGCAGAAATGTTCATATGTTATAGGGCTATAGTGTTGTGCTACAAGGAAGGAGGCAACCAAATAGGAAAAAGAAGAGCCTCGGGCGAAGGACTTCTAAGATGGCGCAAGGACCGAAAGCATTGGGAAGGCCGAATCGTAATCGGAACAAATGAAAATGGAAAGCCTATATCCAAATGCTTCTCCGGAAAAACGCAAAGAGAAGTTGTTGAGCGAATGGCGCGTTATCGATAACAAATTCGGGAACAAACATTAAGTGCAGACTCACGGATGAAGCTACGTGACTGGACGGAAAAGTGGTTAACCGAATATATGGTGAACCTAATTCGACCGGAGACGATTGCAAACTATAGACGAGAAAGCGAGCTGCATATATACCCATATATTGGTGATTACCCGATATCAAAGATTACCACAATCCAGATTCAAAGGATGTATAACGATTTAAGAGAGAACGGAAGGAAAAGCTGTATAGAGAAATAAATTTACCGTAGAAAGTAAATGCTGTTGCCCTGGTTTTTTAAGTAATAATTCTTGACAAAATCATAGAATTGGGATATAATTATTATGTGCATACTGGCAAACAAAAACAATTTCAGAATAAACAATTAAAAATAAAGGAGGAATGAAAATGACAGAGCATTTACCACTATCTGTTCGGATTCCGATTGAATCGGATAACCCAAGTATCTGCCGCAAAGAAGATCTTTGCATCAAGTGCGGACAATG
>DODZ01000027.1:0-23327 GCA_003524145.1 Candidatus Apopatosoma intestinale
CGGCTTTGCCGGTGGTTATGACTATATTCACTTTTTATATGCTTTTTTTCGTTTTTAGTCTCACATCAATTGTAACACTGCATTTCATTTTGCCGAAAATATCCGTATGCTCTTGAATAATTTACCGACATATGTTATAATCATTACATCAGGACACGGCATAAGTGCCGAAAAACCCGCGCAAAGAGCAAAAAACAAATACAAATGAGGTGTAAGCATGGAACTTGAAAAAATTTTATCCGCGGTAGACCACACGTTACTTGCACAGGGTGCGACATGGGAGGAAATAAAAGCAATATGCGATGACGGCATTAAATATCATACGGCTTCCGTATGTATTCCCGCATCATATGTTGCGCGTGCAAAGGAATATGTCGGCGATAAGGTTGCCGTATGCACGGTTATCGGCTTTCCCAACGGTTATTCCACAACGGCAACGAAATGCTTTGAAACAGAGGACGCAATAAAAAACGGCGCGGACGAGATTGATATGGTTATCAATATCGGCTGGCTCAAGGATAAGAGATATGACGACCTGCTCGCCGAGATAAAAGCCGTAAAGGCTGCCTGCTCGGGTCATATACTCAAAGTTATCATCGAAACCTGCCTGCTCACCGATGAAGAAAAGATAAAGATGTGTGAGATAGTAAGCAAATCGGGTGCGGATTTCATCAAAACCTCCACAGGTTTTTCCACAGGCGGCGCAACCTTTGACGATATCGCGCTTTTTGCCGCTCATGTTGAGAGCCATGTCAGAATAAAGGCGGCAGGCGGCATTTCATCGCTTGAGGATGCCGAAAAATTCCTCGCTCTCGGCGCATCGCGTCTCGGCACGAGCAGAATAGTAAAAATAGTAAAGAAAATGCCGACGGAATCTGTCGGATATTAAAAGGAGGACAATATGGCAAATTACCCTACCCCGCATATAAATGCGACACCCGAGGATTTCGCTCCCACCGTTCTCATGCCGGGCGACCCGCTTCGCTCGAAATTCATTGCGGAGAATTTTCTTGAGGCTCCGCGGCTCGTAAACAATGTCCGCGGTATACAGGGCTATACCGGAAAATACAAGGGCACTCCCGTTTCCGTCATGGCGAGCGGCATGGGTATCCCGTCTATCGGCATATATTCCTATGAGCTCTTCAACTTTTTCGGAGTTGAAAATATCATTCGCGTCGGCTCCGCCGGCGGCTACTCCGAAAAGGTGCATATCCGCGATATAGTTATCGGTCAGGGTTCCTGCACTGATTCAAACTACGCCGCGCAGTTTCATCTTCCCGGAACCTTTGCTCCGATATGCGATTTTGCTCTGCTTTCCGCCTGCGTGGAATCCGCAAAAGCGCTGGGCATAAGCAATTATCATGTCGGCAATGTGCTCTCCTCCGATTGCTTCTACGGCGACGGTGCGGGACTTCCCGACTGGATGCAGGTAAAGAATGCATGGGCTAAAATGGGCGTGCTCGCAGTGGAAATGGAAAGTGCCGCACTCTATATGAACGCGGCAAGAGCGGGCAAGCGTGCGCTCGGTATTTTCACCGTGTCCGACCACCTCGTGACCGGCGAGGCAACCAGCGCACTTGAACGCCAGACCTCTTTTACGGCAATGATGGAGCTTGCGCTCGAAACAGCCGTTTCCATGGCTAAGGCAAAACTCTGATGCCTCTATAGTGCGGTTTGCATTATAGCAATGCCGCAAAAATGTTAAATTTGCACAATCGTATAAAACTACAGATAAAATTTATATGTAATATGCCAAAAAAGCATTGACAAACAAAAGCGTATCATATATAATAGTTGTAGTATTAAAGTTTTACACTTTAAACAAAAATATGGGTCTATCCCAAAAAAACAACAGGAGAAATACGATGAAAAAGATTATTTCTGTTTTCCTTTGCATTGCAATGCTCGCTACCTGCTGTGTTGCTTTTGCATCTTGCGGCAAAAAGACATTTGAAATCGCAGTGGTTACGGATGTAGGTCAGCTTATGGACGGCGGCTTCAACCAGGGCACATATGAGGGTGCCAAGGCTTATGCCGAGAAAAACGGTCTCACCTACAAGTATTATCAGCCCGACAACGGCTCCGACGCCAGCGACAACGACCGTATAGCCGCTATGAGACAGGCTATCAACAATGGTGCCAAGATTATCGTTACCCCCGGCTTCCTTCAGGAAAAAGCCATAAAGACTGTTGCCACGGAAAATCCCGATGTCAAGTTTGTATTTGTTGACGGCTGGGCACTCGGTCTTGACAATGTTACCGCTATCACCTACAAAGAGCAGGAATGCGGCTACATGGCAGGCTATGCAGTGGTTAAAGAGGGCTATACAAAGCTCGGCTACACGGGCGGCGGCGGCGGTGCAAATCCCGCGTGCAACCGTTTCGGCTACGGATTCGTTCAGGGCGCCGAAGCAGCTGCAAAGGAGCTCGGCAAAAATATCACAATCAAGTACAGCTACAAGTACGGCGACGGCTTCTCGGCTTCTCCCGATCTTCAGACACAGATCGCAGGCTGGTATGCGGCAGGTACAGAAGTAGTATTCTCCTGCGGCGGCTCCATGCTTCAGTCGGTTAAATCCGCGGCTGCTGAATATCCGAATGCAAAGATAGTCGGTGTTGATACAGACCAGTCCGCTCAGTCATCCCAGATTATAACATCCGCTATGAAGGAGCTTGCAGTATCCGTTCAGCAGGTTCTCGGTCAGTTCTATGCAGATAAGTGGAATACCGAGCTTGCAAACAAGGTTCAGGATCTCGGTGCTGCCGATAACGCTACAGGTCTGCCCACAGCAAAGGATTCATGGAGATTCTCCAAGTTCACCGTTGCTGAGTATACAGAGCTCTTCAATAAAATCAAAGACGGTACAATAGTTCCCGTAAGCAAGGTTCCCGAAGCTGCAAACTATGCAGACTGGCTCTCCGAAGGTCTTACAAACACAACTATCGATTTTGAAAAATAATAAATAGTTTTTCAGTTCGCCGTATGTGCGCCAATCGGCGCACATACGGCATTCTGTTATAGCCGGCTCATTTCTTTCTGAAGGCGCATCCGCGCGGCTACATCTTCAAAAGGGAATGAAAACTATATTTATTGAAGGAAGGCACAGGCTTATGAATGAAGAAAAGATAAATATACCGCAAAATGAAGCGGGCGAAGCTCCCTATATCATTGAAATGCGGAATATCACAAAGGTATTTCCGGGCATCGTCGCAAACGACGATATCACCTTGCAGCTGAAAAAAGGCGAGATTCATGCCCTGCTCGGCGAAAACGGAGCGGGAAAATCGACTCTTATGAGCGTTCTTTTCGGTTTTTACAAGCCGGAAAAGGGCGAAATACTGAAAAACGGCGAGGTTGTCGATATCAGCGACCCGAACGACGCGAATGCACTCGGCATCGGCATGGTACATCAGCATTTCAAGCTTGTGGAGGTATTTTCCGTGCTGGATAATATCATCCTCGGAGTGGAGCCGAATAAATTCGGCTTTCTTCGCAAAAAGCAGGCGAGAGAAAAGGTTTTGCGCCTCTCCGAGGCATATGGGCTGAATGTGGATCCGGACGCGCTTGTCGAGGATATCACCGTAGGCATGCAGCAGAGAACGGAAATTCTCAAAATGCTCTATCGCGACAACGAAATACTCATTTTCGACGAGCCGACGGCTGTGCTGACACCGGCGGAGATTTCCGAGCTGATGGATATCATGAAGAGAATGAAGGCGGAAGGCAAATCCATCCTCTTCATCTCGCATAAGCTCAATGAGATAATGGCTGTTGCCGACAGAGTGACCGTTCTGCGCAAAGGAAAATACATAGGCACGGTCAATGTCAGCGAAACGACAAAGGAAGAGCTGTCAAACATGATGGTCGGCAGAGATGTACGGTTTGTCGTGGAAAAGGAGCCGGCAAAGCCGAAGGATGTTGTTCTCGAGGTCAGAAATATGTGCATGCACGGCAAGCACAAAAAGAAGGACAGCGTGCACAATGTTTCCTTTGATGTGCGTGCGGGCGAGATAGTCTGTATCGCCGGCATCGACGGAAACGGACAGACGGAATTTGTCCATGGGCTGACGGGGCTTGAAAAGGTGGAGAGCGGCACGATCACGCTCTGCGGAGTCGATATCACGCACAAAAGCGTGCGCTATCGCAATACGCACGGAATAAGTCACATTCCCGAGGACAGGCATAAGCACGGGCTTATTCTCGACTATTCGCTCGGAAACAATCTCGTGCTTCAGCGCTACTTTGAGCCGAGATTTCAGAAGCACGGATTTATAAAATTCGATGAGGTGGAGCGGTATTCCGATGAGCTTATCGACCGATATGATGTGCGCTCCGGTCAGGGCTCAAAAACCGCCGCACGTTCCATGTCCGGCGGAAATCAGCAGAAGGCGATAATCGCGCGCGAGCTTGACCGCGAGCATACCCTTCTCGTGGCTGTTCAGCCCACGCGCGGACTCGATGTCGGCGCCATAGAATCCATACACAAAAAGATGATCGAATCGCGCGACAGCGGCTCGGCTGTTCTGCTTGTTTCGCTCGAGCTGGACGAGGTGATGAATGTTTCGGACAGGATTCTCGTCATGTATGAGGGCGAAATAGTCGGCGAATTCGATCCGAAGAAAATAACGGTTCAGGAGCTGGGGCTTTATATGTCGGGCGCAAAGAGACAGACTGCCGCAAAGGAGGAAAAGGGCGATGAATAAAAATGATAAATTCAATAATTTCCTGAAAAAGGACGGCACAAAGTCTGTTGCCGCCTCGTTACTCTGTATACTTGGCGGCATGCTCGTCGGCTTTGTGGTACTGTTTATTCTGGCGCTGACATCGAGCGATATAGATATCTCCGAGGCTTTCTCCGGGCTGGCTATCATTCTCGGCGGACCCTTCGCCGCGGGAAGCGCAAAGGATGTGCTCTTCCAGTTCGGCGATATGCTGCTTGAGGCGGCACCGCTCCTCATGACGGGTCTTTCCGTCGCCGTGGCTTTCAAAACGGGACTTTTCAATATAGGTGCACCCGGGCAGTATCTCATGGGCGCCATGACCTCTCTTCTTGTCGCTCTCGCAATTCCGACCACGCCGGATACAGCCTTTTTCGTGTGGCTGCTGGCGCTTATCGCGGGTATGCTCGCGGGTATGCTCTGGGGAGCCATCCCGGGATTTTTCAAGGCGGTTTTCAATGTAAATGAGGTTATCGTCTGCATAATGACAAACTGGATAGCCGCAAACGCGGTCAGCTGGGTATTTTATCTGACAGGCGACCGATTTATCAATATCGCGGAGACAAAGACAAAATTCATCCGCAAGACCATCACAAACGGCGTGGCAACTCCGAAATTCGGTCTGGATAAGCTTTTCCCGGGTTCACATGTCGATATCAGCCTTTTCATTGCGATACTTTTCGCTGTAGTAATATATATTATCCTGAATAAAACGACCTTCGGCTATGAGCTGAAAGCCTGCGGCTTCAATAAAAACGGCGCGAAATACGCCGGCATGAACGAAAAGCGCAATATCGTGCTTTCCATGATGATAGCGGGCGGTCTTGCCGCCGGCGGCGCCGCACTCTGGTATCTGAACGGCGAAAACGATTTTCTCTGGAATACATACAGCACTCTCCCGAGCGAGGGCTTCAACGGCATCCCCGTAGCTCTTCTCGCAAGCAACAATCCGATAGCCGTCATATTCAGCTCGGTATTCCTTCGGTATATCGGCAAGGGCGGCTTCAATCTCGCGGGATATACCGCCTTCAATGAATATGTATCCGACCTCATCGTTGCCGTGATAATATATTTTGCGGGCTTCTCCAAGTTCATCAAGGATTTCATCACGGAAAGACAGGCAAAAAAAGAAGAAAAAGCGCTGGCGGCGGAAGCGGCAGGTGCCGTGGCTGCGGAGATTGCCGAGCGGCATGAAGCCGAAGCGGTAAGCGCGAATGCTGCACAGACAAAAACAGAGGAGGATGATAAGTAATGGTATTTTTGCTTCAGAAAACTCTGATTTATTCAATTCCGCTACTGATAGTTGCTCTTGCCGGCGTTTTTGCCGAGCGAAGCGGCATTATCAATATCGCGCTCGACGGTATCATGATATTCGGCTCGTTTATCGGAGCGATAACGGTTTATCTCTTTCAGAAGGCGGATCTCCTCGTCGGCACGCAGTGGCTTTTTATCATAGCTATGGCTGTGGCGGCACTGGCGGGCGCACTCTTCTCGCTTCTGCTCTCCTTCTCGGCTATCAAGCTGAAGGCTGATCAGACCATCGGCGGCACGGCACTCAATCTGCTTGCCCCCGCCATCACACTCTTTATAGTGAAAATATTCTTCATGCAGGATAAGCTTGTTATGCCGAAGGATATCGGTTTTGTTATCTTAAATAATGACCTCGGAAATGTCGGCAGAGTATTTTTCGATAAAGCATATATCTCTACATATATTGCTACGATAGTATTTGTGATACTTTCCGTGCTTCTCTATACTACAAAGCTCGGGCTTCGTCTGCGTGCCTGCGGAGAGCATCCGCAGGCGGCGGATTCCGTCGGTATAAACGTAAAGAAGATGCGCTACCTCGGAACAACCGTTTCCGGCGCACTCGCGGGCATGGGCGGCTATATCTATATAGCGACTACGGCGGGCGGTACCTCCGAGGGCACTGTCGCGGGCATGGGCTTTCTCGCTCTCGCTATCATGATATTCGGAAACTGGAAGCCGCTGGGCATCGCTCTCGGCTCGCTTATGTTCGGTTTTCTCAAGTGCCTCGGTGTCGTTTCCTCGTCAATTCCGTTCTTTAAAAGCCTCGGACTTCCGATGTATTTCTATAACCTTATTCCTTATGTGGCGGTGCTTGTCGTGCTTGCTTTCACCTCGAAGAGTTCGCGCGCACCGAAGGCAGAGGGCATACCTTATGATAAGGGGATGAGATAAGCATGAGAATGTATGATATCATTCATAAAAAGCGCTGCGGGCTGGCACTCGACGAGGCGGAGATACGCTTCTTTGTCGAGGGCTATACCCGCGGTGATATACCCGACTATCAGGCTTCGGCACTCTGCATGGCTATCTGTTGCCGCGGCATGACAAGCGAAGAGACGGCTGTGCTGACCGATGCGATAATGCGCTCGGGCGATGTTGTAGACCTCTCGATGTTCGGTGACCTCTCTGTAGACAAGCATTCGACCGGCGGGGTAGGAGATAAGACCTCGCTGATAGTCGCGCCTGTCGTCGCCTCGCTCGGAGGAAAGATGGCAAAAATGTCCGGCAGAGGACTCGGGCATACGGGCGGCACCGTCGACAAGCTCGAATCCATCGCGGGCTATCGTACCTCGATGACGAGAGAAGAATTTATCGAAACCGTTAAAAATGTCGGTGTCTGCGTAGTCGGGCAGAGCGGCGATCTCGCTCCTGCCGACAAAAAGCTGTATGCTCTGCGCGATGTAACCGCAACCGTGGATTGCGTACCGCTCATAGCTTCGTCCATCATGGGCAAGAAGCTCGCCGCAGGTGCAAAATCCATCGTGCTTGATGTCAAGGCGGGCAGCGGCGCTTTTATGAAGACGGTCGACGACGCGAGAAAGCTTGCCGACGAGATGATAAGAGTCGGGACCATGTGCGGCAGAAATGTCCGTGCGCTCGTCACAAATATGGATATTCCGCTCGGGCATAATGTGGGCAATTCACTTGAAGTGGTTGAGGCGGTGCGCGTACTTCGCGGCGAGCAAAAGGGCGATCTCTATGAAATATGCGTGGCACTCGCCTCAAATCTCGTCTCCATGTTTAAGAAAATTTCAGTGCAAGAGTCGCAACTTATGGTTGCTAAATCAATAGAGAGCGGTGCGGCTTTTGCCAAGATGAAAGAATGGATAGCGGCGCAGGGCGGCGATGTTTCCATGATAGAAGATACATCGAAGCTCCCGCGGGCACCCTACAGCAGAGAGATAGCGTCGCCCTGTGACGGCTATATCTCTCATATGAATACCGAGGGCATCGGGCTTTGCGCTTCGCTCCTCGGCGCGGGCAGAGTGAATAAGGGTGATAGTATTGATTTCGGCGCGGGCATAGAGCTGGCAAAGAAAACCGGAGATTATGTCGGCAAGGGTGAAAAAATCGCCACACTCCATGCTTCAAATGAGGCACTTTTTGCCGATGCAAAGGAAAAATTCCTTTCCTCGCTTGAATTTTCTGATAAAAAGACAGGCAAACCACAACTTATTTTTTGATAGCAGGGCGGAAAAATGCATAATATAATCGTTATCGGAATAGCAGGCGGCAGCGGAAGCGGCAAAACGACGCTCGCTGACAAGATAATCGAGCATTTCGGCGATGATATCGCCATTGTTCATCATGACAATTATTACAGGGGATATAAAGACCTCTCGTATGAGGAGCGCTCGAAAATAAATTTTGACCATCCCGATTCTTTTGAAACGGATCTGATGATTGAGGATATCAAAAGGCTCAAAAACGGCGAAGCTGTCGAATGTCCCGTTTATGACTATACTATCCATAACAGAAGCAGTGAAACGGTGAATATCGCGCCCCGTTCGATAATACTTATCGAGGGAATCCTGATTTTTTCCGATATACGGCTTTGTAATCTTATGGATATTAAAATATTCGTCGATACGGATGCCGATATCCGTCTCATACGCAGAATAAGGCGCGATATGGAAACGCGCAACCGCACACTTGAATCAGTGCTCTCGCAGTATACAGCCACCGTCAAGCCGATGCATGACCTCTATGTGGAGCCGAGCAAGAGAATGGCTGATATCGTCGTGCAGGAGGGCGGAAAAAATGCCGTCGCTTTCGATATGATAGTAAATCGCCTCGAGGCGCATATCGACCGCGGCAATAAGTAAATACAAAAAAAGGAAATCCGCAGGGATTTCCTTTTTTTCGTATTGCGCACCTATAAAGTTTCGTGCACTTTTAATAAAGTTTTCGCCCGCCTTTTTCAAAAGGCGGCGCGAGCCGTCGGCGGCGACGGTCGCGCTCCGCAGAGCGCGAAATCTCATGCCGGCGTTTTCTTTTTGATAGCTTTTTCTTTTGCGCCTGCTTCTGCAAAAGAAAAAGCGGGTGGGGATTTAATCTTTTGCTTTTCTGTTGGATGTACTTGAGTTTTATCTTGTAGGGGTCGGCGCCTCGACGACCCGTGAAGAATCATAAAGCAACTTTTCTTTTATCGTACTTTTCAGTGACGAAAAGTACCAAAAGTCATTTAAGAGGGCTTTCCTCCCTCTTAAAAAACACCTTCCGCGTGCACGAGGTTGTCGCAAGAAGTAGTGCGTGGCAAGTGCGTGCGGCAAAGGGGCAAAGGTAAAATCGGTAGTTTTACCGCTCCCCGCAATCTCGGCTATACCACGCGTGCGAACATAGCGCACGAGGAAGCCGAGCAGATTCGTGCACGCATTGTCTGCACGCCCGCTGAAAGTGCAAGGCGGGCGTGGATAGAGTTTGTGTGCGGACGGGATAGAGTACATATTTTTTGTTTTGTCTATTTGCTGTACTCCGACTTTATCTTGTAGGGGTCGGCGCCGTCGACGACCCGCATGGTAGGGGAATTAGCACATATGCGAAGCAAACGCGGTCGGCGTCGCCGAGACAGGGGGCGAACATCGTTCGCCCGCAGTGATATATGAAAGATACTTTATTTACATTTCTTCCACTGCACCGCATAACTCCAACCGCCGCAAAAAACAGAGCGGCGATTGCTCGCCGCTCTGTTTTTGGAAGGAGAAACTTTTATTTTCCACGTCAAAGAATGATAGCTTAATTTTGGTTATTCGGGTTGAATTCCTCGAATGTTACACTGACCTTAACCTCTGTGCAATCCTTTTGATAAACTGTTGTAGAGGTTATGCCGCCGCTTGAACGGAGCACCGTCAGCTCCACCGTGTCGCCCACCTTATATTTTGAGAGGGCAGAAGCGAAGGAAGAAGCGGGCGTAAACTCGCCGTCAAGCATATAGAGTATATCGCCTGCCTGAAGTCCTGCCTTTTCGGCACTGCTTCCTGAGGAGACAGACTGGATATAATAAACAATACTGTAATTTCTTTTTTCATCTATGAGATAGAGCGAATTTATCGTAACACCGAGGCGTGCTCTGTCTCTTATATAACCATATGTCAACAGGTCGTTCACATTTTTTACCACCGTGTCTATCGGAATGGCAAAGCCGAAGCCCTCAACGGTATCGCCGCTTATCTTGGCATTGACTATGCCGACAAGCTCGCCTGCCGCATTGAAGAGACCGCCGCCGGAATTTCCTTCATTGACGGCAGCATTCGTCTGAATGAGCGTCATGGAAGAGCCGTCGATGGAAACTTTTCTCGAGAGGGCGCTTACCTTACCGTCGGTAAATGTGAGCCCATAGCCGAGCGGATTGCCTATAGCCGCAACATAGTTGCCGACCACGAGATTTTTGGAGTTGCCTATCTTTGCGGGCTTGAGTCCGCTTGCATTTTCAAGCTTGATAACGGCAATATCGGCATCCTTGTCACCTACGACAAACTTCGCATTGTATGCCTTGCCGTCGCTTGTCGTGACGGTGATGCTGCTGCAGGTTTCACTTGCAACATGGTAATTTGTAATAACATAGCCGTCCTCGCTGTAGATGACGCCGCTTCCCGCGCCGCGCGTAGCCTGCTCATATTTTTTACCGAACATGGTATATGTTGTCACTGTGACGACTTCGACTACAACGACGCTGTCAGTGCAGTTTGCCGCTATCTCTTCGGGAGAGAGCGTATTGCCCGAGCTTGCCGCCTGCTGTATCAGCGGGACAGGCGATGTGGTCGCTGTGCTCTCATGTCCGCTTGTTGTCTCATTCGGTGTAACCGTAGAGGAAGAGCCGGAATCTGTCGGCGTTATCGCATCGGAGTGAGTATTCCTTCTTCCGATGAAGGCTCCCGTCACGATACCCGAAATCATCGATAACACGAGGCAGAGAGCAACTATTGCGGCAATACCGCCGCCGCTCATTCTCATGCCTTTCTTTTTCTTGCGTTCTCTTTCGCGATCAAATTCATTTTTATATAAATTTTCAAAAACATAGGTCGGCTTCTCATCAGTCGTATCTCCGGCATTTTCGTTGCCGCTGTCCTTCACGGTGAAGTTCGCTTCCATAGCGTCGTTGTTCTGCTCACCGTTTTCATTCTGATTGTTTTCATTTTCCCAAAGGCTCATAAAACCTGACCTCCAAACTTGCCTTTTTCTTTTTACGCATACATCTTACCACTTATTTTTTACGATTTAATGAACAACATGCGGGTTCTTTGTAAATAAGATTGGAATTTTCCGCAAACTGCACGATTTTTTTCGTCGCTTTTTCATCGCAAAGAAGAGTAAAAAGTATTGACAAAGAAATATTGCTTATATTATAATATATATATTAACCTTAAACTGACTATAAAAATATAAAAATGCGCAAAAATAATTAAAGAGGTAGAGTATGATCAGAAGTATGACCGCATACGGGCGGGCAAAAAGGCAGATAGGCGGACGCGATATTCTCGTTGAAATAAAGAGCGTGAACAGCCGCTATCTCGACTGCACGGTGAAAACCTCGAGGCTTTTCGGCTTTCTTGAGGAAAAGGCAAAGGCTTATATTCTCGCGAGAGGCATATCGCGCGGCAAGGTGGAGGTCTTTATCGGCGTCGATGTGCTGGAAAACGACGGCGTGGAGATAGAGATAGACCGCGCTTATACGGAAAGCTACATAAACGCGCTGAAAAAGCTTTCCGCCGATTTCGGGCTGAAGGACGATATATCCACGATGCGTGTGGCGCAGAATCAGAATGTTTTCTCCGTCAAAAAGGCGGATGAGGATACCGAGGCGGAATGGCAGAAGGTGCTTCCCGTTATGGATGAAGCGCTCGCGGCATTCACGGCGGAGCGCGAACGCGAGGGCGAAAATATGCGCGCCGACATTGCCGCAAAGAAAGAGCGCGTCAAGGCGCTTGCCGGGCAGATAGCTCCTATCTCGGAGGAAAACAAGGCGGCACAGTTCGCTTCCGTTTCGGAGCGTATACGCGCACTTGCGGGAGATATCCCACTCGATGAAAACCGCCTGCTGACGGAATGTGCGATATATGCGGACAAAATCGCTGTAGATGAGGAGATTGTGCGCCTCGCTTCCCACTTTGAAGCGTTTGATTCATTCCTCTGCAGCAGTGAGCCTGTCGGCAGAAAGCTCGATTTCCTGCTTCAGGAGATGAACAGAGAGACAAACACGATAGGCTCGAAATCAAACGATTCGCGCATAGCAAAGCTCGTGATAGAAATGAAGAGCGAGCTGGAAAAGATACGCGAGCAGATACAGAATATAGAATAAGCGCGGAAAGGAAAACGGCAATATGAAATTTATAAACATAGGCTTCGGCAATATGGTGGCGGCACACCGCGTGGTGACTTTCGTTTCCCCCGATTCCGCTCCGATAAAGCGTCTCGTGCAGGATGCGCGCGACGCAGGCAGGGTGATAGACGTCTCCTGCGGCAGAAGAACGCGATGCGTCATCATAACGGACAGCGACCATGTGATACTCTCGGCTATCCAGCCGGAAACGATATCAAACCGTCTCGGCGGTATGCTCGAGCAGGAGGATGACGAGGAGGAGGACGAATGAAAAGAGGACTTCTCTTTGTGGTTTCGGGTCCCTCCGGCTGCGGGAAGGGAACAGTTGTTTCGCTTCTGCAAAAGGAGCATGATTTTGCCGTTTCCGTTTCGGCGACGACCCGCTCTCCGAGAGAGGGAGAGACAGACGGCGTACATTACCATTTCTGGACGCACGAGCGCTTCAATAAGGCTATCGCCGATGGTGAAATGCTCGAATATACACTCTACAGCGGAAGCGGGAGATATTACGGAACTCCGAAAGCGCATATAGCCGAGGAGCTGGAAAGCGGCAGAGATATTATTCTCGAAATAGAAGTGGACGGCGCCATGCAGATAAAGAAGCGGATGCCCGAAGCGATACTCGTTTTCATGGTGCCGCCGAGCATGAAAGCACTGCGTGCGAGACTCATCGGCAGAGGCACGGAGAGCGCCGATGTCATAGAGGCAAGAATAGGGCGCGCATACGAAGAACTGCGGCTCGCGCACTGCTATGATTATATAATAGTGAACGGCGAAAATTCCATTGAGGAAACGGTGCGCAAGATGCTTGACATCGCCGCGGCGGAAAGATTCCGCACGGCAAGGAATACCGATTTTATTAACACGCTTATTTCAGAGCAAGGAAAGGAATAAACCAAAATGAAAAAACAGCAGGTAAATACGCAGACAATGATAACACCCTCAATAGAGGAGCTGACAAAGGGCAAAATGAACCGCTATGCGCTCGTCATGGCTACGGCGAAGGCGGCAAAGATAGTTACCGACGAGTATATCGAGCAGCGTGAAGCGGCTGAGAAGAAGATAGCCAATAAGGAGACGGATAAGCCGCTTTCCGCGCTGATAGACCCCGAGCTTCGCGATAAAAAGGCTGTCCGCAACGCCGTGAACAGAATGTATGACGGCGAGATTGTTATCAAAGAGCCGGAAGAGCTGAAAGAAGCTGACGAAGAGACTCTGGGATGAGCGAAAAGCTGCGGACGGCGGGCGTGCATCTGCTCGACCTGCCGTTTCATCTGGATAGCGAGTACACATATTATGTGCCGCAGTCGGCGGGAGAGGTGAAAATCGGCTCGCTCGTATTTGTCCCCTTCGGCAGGGCAAATGTCAGGCATGCCGCGGTGGTCACCTCGCTTGACCCCGAAACGGATATGGAGCATCTCAAGCCGATACTCGGAGCTATGAGCGACGAACTGCGGCTCTCGGAGCCGCTCCTTGCGCTTTGCCGTTTCGTCTGCGAGCGCACCGTCTGCCCGATGGGCGATGCCGTGAAAAGAATAATCCCCGCGGAGGCTCTCTCACGCTCGGATGAGCTTTTTTTCATAAACGATGATGCGCCGGAGGCGGAGCTCAATGCGAAATCGCGCCTTGTACTCGATTATGTGGCATCGCGTTGCGAGGGTGTCACTGCGGAGCAGGCGGAAAAGGCTCTCGGAGCCGACAGCGCTGTGCTTCTCCGCTCGCTTCTTCGCGAGGGCGCGCTCCGCTCGGAGCTTTTCATCCGCGAGGCGGCAAGCGCGAATATTTCCGTGATATACGCCTGTGAGGATGCCGACACGGGCAAGCTTCTCGCGGCGAGAACACCCGCGGCGCAGAAGGAGATATTTTCTCTCGTTTCCGAGAGCGACGGCATTGAGCTTTCGGAGCTGACGGCGCTCGGCTATACCTCGGCGCAGGTGAAGGCACTCGTCAAAAAAGGGCTCGTGCGCGAGGAAAAATGCGAATATTACAGAAACCCATATGAAAATCTCGATGCCACGCCGCACCGCGAGCCTGTACTCTCGGAGGAGCAGGCGCGGGCAAAGAATCTGCTCTATGCGCTGACTCTGGACGGCAAGCCCCACGCGGCGCTTCTGCACGGAGTTACGGGGAGCGGCAAAACAAGCGTTGTGCTTTCGCTCTGTCGCAACATCATCGACGACGGCAGAACAGCGATAGTTCTTGTCCCCGAGATAGCGCTGACATGGCAGTCCGTTTCGGCATTCGCCGCTGTTTTCGGCGGCAGACTCGCCGTTATACATTCGCGGCTCTCGGGCGGAGAGCGTCTCGATACCTTCCGCAGAATAAGGCGCGGCGAGGTCGATATCGTTCTCGGCACGAGAAGCGCCGTTTTCGCTCCGCTCGAGCGGCTCGGCGCAATAATCATAGATGAGGAGCAGGAGCACACATATAAGTCGGAGCAGTCGCCGAAATATCATGCGCGCGATATCGCGAGATACCGCTGTGCGGAGTCGGGCGCGCTGATGCTCCTTTGCAGTGCCACTCCCTCTGTAGAAAGCTACGAAAAAGCGAAGCGCGGGGTCTACACCCTCGTGGAGCTGAAAAACCGCTATGGGACAGCACGCCTGCCCGAGGTTATCATCTCGGATATGCGAAAGGCGGCTTCTCCCGAGAGCTACATAGGCGAGGATCTGCGCCGCGAGCTTGAGAGAACGCTCCGCGCAGGCGAGCAGGCAGTTCTCTTTCTCAACAGGCGCGGCTACAGCAGCTATATGTCCTGCCGCCTCTGCGGCGAGGCAGTGCTCTGCCCGCATTGCTCCGTTTCGCTGACATATCATAAGAAGCGCGGCGGGAAAGGTTATCTCTCCTGCCACTACTGCGGATATCGCAGAGAGATGCCCTCTGTCTGCCCCTCGTGCGGGAGCGAACACCTTTCGCTCGGCGGCTTCGGCACGCAGAAGATAGAGGATGAGCTTTGCACGCTCTTTCCCGATGCACGCGTTATGCGTATGGATGCGGATACTACGCGCGGCAGATTTTCGCAGGACGAAATATGCGAAAAATTCCGCAATCGCGAGGCGGATATTCTCATCGGCACGCAGATGGTGACTAAGGGGCATAATTTCCCATCGGTCACACTCGTCGGCATCGTGGCGGCGGACAATTCGCTCTTCATGGACGATTTCCGCGCGGGAGAGCGGACATTTTCGCTGATAACGCAAGCTGTAGGAAGATCCGGCAGAGGCGCCGCCCCCGGCAAGGCTGTTATCCAGACCTCAAATCCCGACAATCCGACAATATGCCTTGCCGCAAGGCAGGATTATATCGCCTTCTACGAAAACGATATCGCCATGCGCCGCGCGATGAGCTTTCCGCCCTATTGCGATATGGCGGTGCTCGCCGTTTCGGGCACGGAGGAAAATCGCGTGCGCGATATAGCGGCGTCTCTCTCGGAGCGCCTGCGTTCGCTCTGCACGGGAGAGTTTTCCGATTGCCGCGGTGTGATATTCGGTCCCTTTGAAGCCGATATATATAAGATAAACGAAAAATACCGCATGAGAATGGTGATAAAATTCCGCGAAAACAGGCGGTGGCGTCTGCTTTTTGCCACGCTGATGAAGGAATTCGGCAAATATACCTCGCAGTCGCTCTCTGTCGGTATAGATATAAATCCAAGCACCGTTTGATTTACGGAGGTAGAAAGATGGCACTACTCAATATACTCAAAGAAGGAGAGGAAGCACTGCGCAAGAAGAGCCGTCCCCTCGACAAAATAACGGAACGCACATGCACGCTCCTCGACGATATGCTCGAAACCATGCGAAATGCCGACGGAGTCGGGCTTGCCGCTCCGCAGGTCGGCGTACTCCGCCGTGTCGTGGTGATAGAGGTGGAGCCGGGCGAGGTCATAGAACTGATAAATCCCGAGATAATATATTCCTCCGGCTCGCAGACGGGGCTTGAGGGATGTCTCTCGATCCCGGGCAAAAACGGGATATGCACGCGCCCCTCTTATGTAAAGGTGCGTGCGCTGGACAGAGAGGGAAACGAGCGCGAATACGAGGGCACGGGACTGCTCGCGCGTTGCTTCTGCCACGAGATAGACCATCTCGACGGCAGGCTCTATCCCGATATAGCCGACAGGATGATGACGCCTGAGGAAGTAGCCGAATATTACGCGGAGGATGATAAATGAGAATAGTTTTCATGGGTACGCCCGAGTTTGCCTCGGCGGCGCTCGCTGCGCTCATAGCTTCGCCCTACGGAGCCGATATCGTCGGCGTCGTCACGCGGCAGGATAAGCCGAAAAACCGCGGTCATGTCATGACCCCGCCGCCCGTGAAGGTGCTGGCGCAGGCGCACGGCATTCCCGTATATCAGCCGCAGAACCTGAAGGCGGAAAACTTCGCCGATACGCTCACTGCCCTTGCCCCCGATATAATCATCGTCGCGGCATACGGGCGCATACTGCCGAAATATGTGCTCGACGCACCGCGCTTCGGTTGCATCAATATTCACGGCTCACTGCTCCCGAAATACCGCGGTGCCGCGCCCATACAGCGTGCCATCATGGCGGGAGAAAAAGAACTCGGCATCACTCTCATGTATATGGCAGAGGGAGTCGACACGGGCGATATGATAGCGAAAAGCTCATATTTCCCCGATGAAAACGATAACTTCGGAAAGATACACGATACGCTTGCGAAAATGGGCGCCGACCTGCTCGTCCGTACACTCCCCGATATTTTTGCGGGAAAGACGACAAGAGAAAAGCAGGATGACGCGCTCTCAAATTACGCGGCAAAAATAGAAAAAGAGGACGCGAAGATAGATTTCTCCGCCACGGCAAAAGAGGTGCACGATAAAATCCGCGCGCTCTCGCCGGAGCCTGCGGCATATGCTCTGCTCGGCGGTGCCTCGCTGAAGATAACCGAGGCGGAGCGCACAGACCTGCCCGCAGAAGGCGAGGCGGGACTTGTTACCGCTCTCGACGCGAAAAAGAGCGGCGCGATATATGTAAACTGCGCGGACTTCAAAATAAAGCTTCTGCGGCTCATACCCGAGGGCAAAAAGGAAATGAGCGCGGGCGATTTTATAAGAGGCAGAAAAATAGAGGCGGGGCAGAAGCTCGAATGAGCGCCCGCAACGGAAGGAACGAAATATGACTGCAAGAGAAGCGGCGTTTCTCTCGCTGCAAAAGTACCGCGGAAGCGGCAAATATTCAAATATAGAGCTTTCGGGCAGCATAGAGCGGCTCGGGCTGGAGGGCGCGGAAAAGGCGCTCTATACAGCGCTTTTTTACGGCGTTATCGAAAGGGAAATCACGCTCGATTATTTCATCTCGCGCCTCTCGGAGCGCAGAGTGGACGATATAGACCGCGATGTGCGCACGATTCTGGAGCTCGGCATATATCAGCTTGAATATATGGACAAAATCCCCGAGTCCGCCGCCGTGAACGAGAGCGTGAAGCTCGCCCGCCGTTTCTACGCGAGAAAGAACAGCGAGGCATTTATCAACGCTGTCCTGCGCAGCTTCATACGCGAGAGAAAGAATATCTCCCTACCGAAAAAGGAGGATAACTACATAAAATATCTTTCCGTCTGCTATTCGCTGCCGGAGTGGATATGCTCGCTCTGGTGCGATGCCTACGGAAAGGCACGTGCGGAAAAGGCGGCGGCAGGCACGCTCTGCCATCCGACGATGACACTGCGTGCAAATACGCTGAAAATAAGCCGCGACGACCTTGTGCAGAGACTCACGGCGGCAGGTATTCCATGCGTTCCCTGTAAGGGAGCGGCGTGCGGCATACGCCTCTCAAACCATGTGCCGCTGGATAAGCTCGCGGAATTTGACGGGCTTTACTTCGTGCAGGACGAGGCTTCGCAGATAGCCGTCTCGGCACTCGGCGCAAAGCGCGGCGAAACCGTGCTCGATATGTGCGCCTGTCCCGGCGGCAAGAGCTTCGGCATAGCCATGGGTATGGAAAACGAGGGGCGCATCCTTGCCTTTGACCTGCATAAAAACAAGCTTTCGCTCATAGAGAGAGCGGCGGAGAAGCTCGGCATAGGCATAATCGAAACAGGCGAAAACAACGCTTCCGTCTACCGCGAGGATATGCCGGCGGCAGACCGCATACTCTGCGATGTCCCCTGCTCGGGACTCGGCGTCATCGCAAAAAAACCCGATATCAAATACAAAAACCGCGAGGATATAGAGCGTCTGCCTTCCCTGCAAAAGAAAATCCTCGAGACGAGCGCGCGCTACCTCAGGGTCGGCGGCACTCTCGTCTATTCGACCTGCACGCTGAGTCCCGCGGAGAATAAAAATATAGTCTCGGCTTTTCTCTCGGAAAATGCGGATTTTGAGCTTTGCACTTTCCGCGCGGGCGGCGCGGAGTGCGCCGGCATGCTTGAGCTTATCCCGGGCGAGACGACGGACGGCTTCTTCATAGCCAAAATGAAAAAGGTGAAATAAATGGCACAGGCAGAAAGAAAATACGACCTTGCGAGCATGACGCTCTCCGAGCTTACCGAATATATAATATCCCTCGGCGAGCCGAAATACCGCGCAAAGCAGATTTTCGACTGGATAAACAAAGGCGAAAACTACTCCGGAATGAAAAATGTCCCTGCGGCGCTTAAAGATAAGCTTATCGCCGACGGCGCTTTCATCGCGGGAATGAAGACAGAACGCAAGCAGGTCTCGGCGGACGGGACGGTGAAGTATCTTTTTTCGGCGGACGACGGCGAAAAGATAGAATCGGTTCTCATGTCGTATAAGCACGGGCATACCATCTGCATTTCCTCCGAGGCGGGTTGCGCCATGGGATGCAAATTCTGCGCCTCCACGCTCGGCGGACTCTCGCGCAGACTTCTCCCCTCGGAAATGCTCATGCAGGTCATAATGGCACAGAAGGACGCAGGCGAGCGCATATCGAATATCGTGCTCATGGGCATCGGCGAGCCGCTCGATAATTATGACAATGTGCTGAAATTTCTGCGGCTTGTCGGCAGTCCCGATTCACTGAATATCGGCTATCGCCATATCTCGCTCTCGACCTGCGGTATTGTGGATAAGATAGAAAAGCTCGCGGATGAGGGGCTTCCGATAACGCTTTCCGTTTCGCTCCATGCATATGACGACGAAACGAGAAGCGCACTCATGCCGATAAACAAGAAATGGTGCATTGCGGAGCTGCTTTCCGCCTGCGGCAGGTATTTTGCGAAAACAGGACGGCGCATCTCCTTTGAATATACGCTCATCGCAGGCAAAAACGACAGTGAGGGCGGCGCGAAAAAGCTTGCCCGTGTGCTGAAAACCTACTGCGGCGATATGCCGCTCCATGTAAATCTCATACCCGTAAACAATGTCACGGAGCGCGGACTCCTCCCAAGCAGCAGAGAGGGCGCGGAGCGTTTCGCGGCGATACTGGAGGGCGAGCACATAACGGCGACGATACGCCGCAAGCTCGGCTCGGATATAGATGCCTCCTGCGGTCAGCTCCGCGCAAAGGCGGCAAAGAATTGATTCCCGATATCTTGAAAGGAAAGGCTTTTTATGGTATTTTTTGGTAGAAGCGATGTGGGTCTGCGCAGACAGATAAATCAGGACTGCTTCTCATGCATGCGCATATGGGGCGGCGAAGCCGTTCTGCTCGCCGTTTGCGACGGAATGGGCGGTCATAAAGCAGGCGAAATAGCCAGCCAGAAGGCGATGGCTGTCTTTTGCGATAAGATAGTCGGCAATCCCTGCATAGAGGAACAGCCGGAAAAGGCACGTGTCGCCATCCGCAAAACGATGACCATAGCCGCTTCTGCCGCAAACAGAACCGTGTATGAAATGTCAAACCGTTTTGAGGAGCTTGCCGGCATGGGCACTACACTCGTCGCGGCGATAGTATACGGCGGCGTGCTCTACGCGATAAATATAGGCGACAGCAGAGCCTATATAGTCACGCGCAGAGAGGCTTTTCAGATTACGCGCGACCACTCCTTCGTGCAATACCTGATAAAGGAAAAAAAGCTCACGGAGGAAGAAGCGAAATATTATCCCCATAAAAATGTGATAACAAGGGCAATCGGCATAAACGATTCCATAGAGATAGACTTTTTCCATGCAAATCTGCGCTCATGGGGCACGGGATATTTGCTCCTTTGCAGTGACGGACTTACAAATTATGCGGAAAGCAGTGACCTTGTAAATATAATCTGTACTCAGACAAAGGCGGACAGAGTTTCACCCGAGGGAGAGCTTGCGAGAAAAACAGAGCAGCTCATAGCCTTTGCAAACAAAAAGGGCGGCGGCGATAATATAACAGCCGTTCTTGCCAAATTCTGATGGGATTATATGAGAGGTTAAAAATGAAAGCAGACGCATACAATAAATACATAGGTCAGGTTTTTGACCGCAGATACAAAATAGTAAAAACCATCGGAATCGGCGGCATGGCGGTCGTTTTCGAGGCATATGACATAACGACGGGCAAGCGTGTCGCCATAAAAATGCTCAAGGATACGATAGAGAACGATACGCAGGCAATACGTCGATTTATCAACGAATCCCGCGCTATTTCGATGATGGACAGCGACAATATAGTAAAAATCTATTATGTTTCCGTTTCGGGTCCGCATAAATTCATCGCCATGGAATATATCGACGGCATCACCCTGCGCGAATATATGAACCATAAGGGCATGGTTTCATGGAGCGAAACGGTGGAATTTGCCATTCAGATACTCACCGCACTCGGTCATGCGCACAGCAAGGGCATCATCCATCGCGATATCAAGCCGCAGAATATCATGCTTACAGAGGGCGGCTATGTCAAGGTGACGGATTTCGGCATAGCGAAGATTCCGAAAGCGGAAACGCTCACGATGATAGACAAGGCGATAGGCACCGTTTATTACATAAGCCCCGAGCAGGCGCGCGGACTCAAAATAGACGCGAGAAGTGACCTTTATTCGCTGGGCATCATGATGTATGAAATGGTGACGGGCAGGCTTCCTTTCGTAGGTGAGGCGGCGATATCCGTGCTTGTTTCGCACATGAACGAAATGCCCAAGCCTCCGACGATGTATAATCCGAATATACCGAAGGGACTGGAGCAGATTATTCTCTGCATGCTGGAGAAGGATCCCGAAAACAGATATCAGAGCGCATCGCAGGTGATAAGACAGCTGAACCAGCTCAAGAAAAACCCGACGGTAATATTCCCTCAGCGCCGCCCGACAATGAAAACACCCACCTCGGAAACCGTCATAGACAAGACTAAGGAACGCGAGAGGCTTCTCTACGGCAATTCGACGGGCGAGATGCGAAAGGCACCGACATCAGAAGGCATACGCATAGGCAATATTCCCGTCTCTCCGCGCAATAACTCAAACACGCAGGAAGCAACAGCACCGAATATTCCTTTTCCGGGTGCCAAGCCGAGGAGAGGAAAAAGCTCGTCCTTTGCACTTGTCGTGGTCGTATGCGTAATTTTTGTGGCTCTGGCTCTCGTGGGGCTCGGCATGATTTTCGGTATGCTCATATCGGGCAGAGCACCCGCGATGCTTTTGTCGATAATGCCGCATGAGAAAATAAATATATTCACCGCGCTCATGCAGGCAGCAAAAAACACGGCGGGTATATTATAATATGAAGAACGAAATAAGCGGAATAATAATCCGCGGGCTCGGCGGACTCTATGATGTGCTCTGCGGCAAGGAGATAATCTCCTGCCGCGCACGCGGAGTTTTCCGCCATGAGAAAACCTCGGCGCAGGCGGGCGACAGGGTTGTGATAGCTTATGACGGCGAAAATAAAAATGCGGGTTATGTCATAGATAAGATATTGCCGCGCAAAAATCTGCTCATACGCCCCGCGCTTGCAAATACGGATGTGCTTTTTATCGCGTTTGCACCGTCGCATCCGGAGCCGGATCTGCTCGGCACAGATAAGCTGACGGCTATCGCCGTGCATAACGGGATAACGCCTGTCATCGTGATAACAAAAGCCGATATGGACAGAAAAAAAGCGGAGGAATATCGCAGAATATATGAAAAATGCGGCTTCACCGTTTTGCTCACCTCGTCTGTCGACGGGGAAGGAATGAGTGCCGTGCGCGATTATATATGCACGAGAGGCGAGGACGAAATATTTGCTTTTGCGGGTGCTTCGGGTGTCGGCAAATCGACGCTTATCGGCAGTATTTTTTCCGAGCTGAAGCTCGAAACGGGCAGGATAAGCGAAAAAACGGCGCGCGGCAGACATACTACCCGCGCAGTGACGCTGTTTTCATGTGATTGCGGCGGAGGGCGGATGTTTATTGCCGATACCCCGGGATTTTCCATGCTGGATTTCATAAACTTCAACTTTTTCGGGCTGGATGAACTTGTGTATACCTTTCCCGAATTTGAAAAATATCTCGGGGGTTGCCGATATCGCGGCTGTACCCATACAAAAGAAGAGGGCTGCGCCGTGCTTGCGGCAGTGGCGGAGGGCGCTGTGCCGAAAAGCCGCCATGATAGCTACCTTGCTATATATGAGGAACTGAAAAAGGTTCCGGAATGGAAGAGAAAAGCAATTGAGAGCGGGAGATAAATCCTGCTCTCTTTTTTTTATTTTATTCTCTTATTTTTGCCACTCACTGAAGTTTTTGCTTGCTATAATACAAAAAGATACTTTTCTTTTCTTGTACTTTTGTATGACCAAAAGTACCAAAAGTCATTTAAGAGGATTTTCCATCCTCTTAAAAATCTTCTTCCGCGTGCACGAGTTAGTCGCGCGAGCCATGCGTGGCAAGTGCGTGCAATAAAGGGCAGAGCAAAAGTCGGCGGTTTTGCGCTCCGCGCAATCTCGTCTATACCACGCGTGCGAACATAGCGCACGAGGAAACCGAGCAGATTCGTGCACGCATTGTCTGCACGCCCGCTGAAAGTGCAAGGCGGGCGTGGGTTTGGTCTGTGCGCTGACGGGACTATCAAAATAACCCCTATTTCGCTATGTTCGCAC
>DODZ01000027.1:23669-25931 GCA_003524145.1 Candidatus Apopatosoma intestinale
GGTCGCCGCGAGGCGACAGAAGGCGTTCAAAAGAGGGATTGACACATATGCGAAGCATGTGTGTCGGCGTCGCCGAGACGGGAGTCAAAGCGTTCCTCTTTTTGTCCTTTTCGTTCTTTTCGGACAAGCGAAAAGAACACTAAAAGAAAAGTTACTTTATGCTTCTTCGCGGGTCGTCGAGGTGCCGACCCCTACAAGATAAAACTCAAATATAGCCAACAGAAAAAGCTATCAAAAAGAAAAAACACGCCGAAAAAAATAAACTTTCCGCCTTTTTGCCCTGACCATCTTGACATATTGCTTTATTTTTATTATAATAGTATTTGTATTATAATGACAATGGGCAATCATTGCTTAAGGATACAAATTTATCATTATGAAAAAGGAGGTGTACAATTTGCAGTATATTTGGTATATAGTCGTAGGCGTAGCTGCTCTCGCTCTCGGAATACTTTTCGGTGTTATCTTGCGAAAAGGCATTGCGGAATCAAAAATAAAGAGCGCAGAGGCAGAGGCTAAAAGAATCGTTGACGATGCGGTTAAAACAGCGGAAGCCCGCAAAAAGGAAATGATTGTTGAAGCCAAAGAAGATATACTTAAGGCAAAAACCGAAGCGGAACGCGAAAACAAGGAACGCAGACAGGAACTTATAAGGCTTGAAAACCGTGCGCTCTCAAAAGAAGAAGCTCTTGACAGAAAGCTTGAAAATTATGAGCGCCGTTCCGAAGCACTCGATAAAAAGCTCAAGGATGCCGACAAGGCGGCAGAAGCAGCCGAAGCTCTCAAGGCAGAACAGCTTGCAAAGCTCGAAGAGATTGCAGGTTATACTGTTGAGGCGGCAAAAGAAGAGCTGGTTTCCAGAATTGAAACAGACGCAAAGCGTGAAGCTGCGGTTCGTATAACGCAAATTGAAAGTCGGCTCAAAGATGAAGCCGATACAAAAGCAAAGAATATTATTTCTCTTGCCATACAGCGTCTCTCTTCAGATACGGTTTCGGAAACAACAGTTTCTGTTGTTCCGCTCCCCAGTGATGAAATGAAGGGCAGAATTATAGGCAGAGAAGGCAGAAACATTCACAAGATTGAAACGCTCACGGGAGTTGATCTCATTATAGACGATACTCCCGAGGCAATCACTCTCTCTTGCTTTGACCCGATTCGCCGCGAGGTGGCAAGACTTACTCTCGAAAAGCTAATTGCCGATGGCAGAATTCATCCTTCGAGAATTGAAGAAACTGTTGATAAGTCGCGTCATGAGGTTGAGGCGATGATTAAGCAGGCAGGAGAAAGAGCTACCTTTGAAGTCGGTGTAAATGGGCTTCATCCCGATCTTATCCGCTTCCTCGGCAGACTTAAATTCCGTACAAGCTACGGGCAGAATGTTCTTACTCATTCGATAGAAGTTGCTCATCTTTGCGGTATGATAGCAAGCGAGCTCGGTGTTGATACTGTTCTTGCAAAGCGTGCGGGCTTGCTCCACGATATCGGCAAGGCACTCACACAGGAGGTTGAAGGCTCACATATTCAGCTCGGTGTTGAAATCGCGAAGAAATATAAGGAAAGCAAAGCCGTTATTCATGCTATCGAAGCGCATCACGGCGATGTTGAACCGCAGACTATCGTTGCTGTTATCGTTCAGGCGGCAGATGCTATTTCGGCAGCCCGTCCCGGTGCGCGCCGTGAGGATCTTGAGAGCTATATCAAGCGTCTCCAGCGCCTTGAAGAGATTTCAAACAGCTTCCCCGGCGTTGAGAAATCATATGCCGTTCAGGCAGGCAGAGAAATCCGCATAATGGTCAAGCCCGAGCAGGTCAATGATGATCAGATGGTTATTGTGGCTCGCGATATCGTAAAGAAAATCGAAGAAGAGCTGGAATATCCGGGTCAGATCAAGGTAAATGTGATACGCGAAAGCCGCGCTATCGAATATGCAAAATAATGAAAAAGGCAGGTTCTCCTGCCTTTTTGCATATAATACCTTTTGCTTTTAATAAAGTTTCGCGCACCATCAAAGTTTTCGCCCGCCTTTTGGGGAAGGCGGTGTCGTCCACCGACAGCGGCGGGAATTGATACATACGCGGAGCGTTGCTCGGCGTCGCCGAGACAGGGTAACGCCGACTCCTATAAGATAAAGTCCGAGTACAGCAAACATCAAAAATAAAAAATACGCTCTCCGTCCCGTCAGCGCACTTGCCAAACCCACGCCCGCCTTGCACTTATAGCGGGCGTGCAGGTAATGCGTGCACGAATCTGCTCGGCTAT
>DODZ01000018.1:0-7577 GCA_003524145.1 Candidatus Apopatosoma intestinale
GCTTGTCCGAAAAGAACGAAAAGGACAAAAAGAGGAAAGTTTTGACTCCCGTCTCGGCGACGGCGACACACATGCTTCGCATATGTGTCAATTCCCCCTGAACCCGCAAGCCTCACCAAAGGCTTGACCTAAACTTTAATAAAAGGCGGACGAAACCTTTAATGGACGAGCGAAAACTTTATTATGTGCGCAAAAAAGGAATCCTCGCGGATTCCTTTTTTCGTTATTTTTCATTTTGCAAATGAGGGGACTATCACATAATATGTCCCATCCGAATAGAGATACGAGAAAGTCAGCGTCGGATTTGCAACTCCGTAGGTATATTTTGCGCTGTCAAAATAGCGCTTGATTGCCGAAGTCGAAACGGAAGATGCGCCCCAGAATTGTCCGTTCATCTTATCTGCAGCCGATTTCTTTGCTGCTTCAAGCTCTGCCACCGATGCCTCATATGCAGCTTTATATTTCACTATCGTCTCTGCCGAGAGTATACCGCCGTCTCTTGCCGCCTCATAAACCTTGCGCGCAAGTGCCGCGGCATTGTATTTGCTCTCGATTCCGTCCGCAATTTCATTGAAAGCGGAAACAGACACATCATTTTTGCCGTCGGCTACATAAAGTTTCGTCGCATCGAGGTCTGTATAGATAAACTTCACTCGCCAACTGCTGATATTTACATTTTCCGTGCCGTCGACCGTAGCATACAGTCTGCCGTTTCTTATGTCGGTAATCGTTGCCGTTCCGCAGAATTTTCGCTCAAGCCTGTTATCAAACCGCAGCAGCTCATATGAATAATTATAAACCGTCGTGCCGACGAGAACGCCGTTCTTTTTCACATTTTCCGAGGTAAATATACTGCCGAGGCTCGAAATGATCCTGCCTTTTTCATCAACTCTGTAGAAAGAGCCTGCCTCGATAATGAATTTCAGCCCGTTCGGGTCAAATTTTTCATTCGTGGTGTCGTATTCGTAGTAAATGGTGCCGAACTCCCTGCCGTCGAGGGTGTATGCCGGCTTGCTCGTCTTTACGATATACGAGGTTCCTGTTTCATCGGCATTCAGCACAGTTGCCGCATCCGCGCCGACAAAAACTATCTTTCCTTTCGGTTGTGTGACCTTGTCGGGCGTGCCGCCGACAAGCTCGCCGAACACCGCGATGCTCGTTATAATACTGCCGTTTCCGCCGAACTGCGCCTTTGTGGCAACAAGCGCCTTGCCTGTCCGCACGACGGCACCGACCGTCATCACAGTGCCGACAACCTTGCCGGTCTCATTATCCGGCGTGAGTATCATCACGCTCGCCGCACTTGAAACGATATAAGTTTTTCCGTTTATCTTCAGCGCGTAGCCGGAGCCTGCCTTGTTGCGGAAGAGCGAACGCGATGCCGTATCCGTCGTTTCCTCATAATCGGAAACGGGAACATTGCTTTCTCTCTGCTTATACACCGCGCCCGAGGTATACGCGCGGTATTCGGGCGTGCCGCCATCGCCTATCAGATTTATGCTTTCCGCAGGCTCAAGCTCGGCATATATCACCCCGCCGAAGGAATAATATTTCCATGCCTTGGCTGTCGGGTCCGAGAATGATTTTGCCGCGCTCTCCGCCGTCATTTTATGCGCTGTTTTCAGCGTTCCGCGCAGGGCATTGCCCGTATTGTCATAAACCTTGCTGTATTTTCCTCCGTTCCAGCCCAGCGTGAGAGGTGTATATGTCGTCACTTTCATCGACTCGGAAACGGTTTTGAAATACAGCCTGAACCCGTATTTTCCGTCCTCTGCGCTTACCACCCTGTAATACGGCTCCGTGCCGCAGAGACTTCTCTCCAGCCTTACATAAGTATTTTGCGCTATAAAATCGTCTACCTCGTCCTCATTCATTGCCCGCGCGAGACTTATCTCATTTTCCGAGAGTTTCACTTCGCTCCCGACTACGCGCTCATAATATGAGGCAAGGTCGGCTTTGCGCGGGTCAGATACTATACTGTATGCCTCGTTTGCGGCATCGTATTTATAGTATATCTTGCCCGCAATGATTTCCGTCGCCGTCACGCGGCGCAGATAGAATGTTTCATCCGATATCTGCCCGAGGTCTGTAACAGTGCCCGCATCTGTCCATGATTTTTCCGATGCGGGACCTGATTTTCCGCTCATATTGTCGTAATTCACTTCCGAAGGCTTCACATATTTGAGTATGCCGTATCTGCCGGCATCGCGGATTATCTTTACATAGTAGAGATCCGAGCCGCCGAGCAGCTGACCGATGCGCAGTTCATGCGTGAGATTTCCGTCATAAATCCTGCGGTAAACCTCCGCATTGTCTATATCCCATATAGTGGAAGCCGAAGCGCGAACGGTGACGGAGGTCGCACGTACCGCGCCGTAGCATTTTCCTGTGAGCCTGTTTATCGAGCTTTCGCCGGTGATTGCAAGATCGACCTTATATGTATTATCGGAAGCGTTCTTTGTGAGATTAACGATAAAGCCCTCTTCGCCTGTTTTGTTTGTCACGCTCTTGCAGGCGATTATCTTCCCGTCGCTGTCGGCTACATAGCTGATATATTTATTGTTTATCCATGAAATAATGAGCGCGGCAAGCGACTCATCATCGGCGGCACTGTATATTCCGTCGTCCTTGGGCTGTTTTATGACTATACCGATGCTGTAACCCTCCTCGATATCGTCACATTCGCCGACGAGACCTATCGCGCCCGCAACCGTGCGCAGCTTTGCGCTTCTGAAAAGGCTTCCGGAAACTTTTCCGCTTGCGATAAGTGCCGCTTTTTCCTCTTCGCTTACGAGCGTCGCCTCACCGTCGATGATATAGGCATAGCCGACATCAAGCCGCTCGGTGCAGTATTCCATACTGTCGACGGTATAAACATAGCCTCCGTCTTTTCTGTATGCACAGAGGAAATTATCTCGGTAGAAATCGGTCAGCAGTCCCATCCAGCCCGAGGAATCCGCCGTCACCTGTGCCTTTGCGCCGTAGAGCGTGTAGTTCAGCGTCTGCTCTCTCGGTATATTGCCGAAAGCAGGCAAATAAAGCTTTTTTACGCCCGATGAGGTGACTATCGCCAGCTCATAGCAGCCGTTTTTAGCCTGCGCCGAAACATCGCGCACATAGCCTGTCACAAAGGAAGCTACCGTTGCGATATCGCTTGTTCCGACGGGAAGCGACATTCTCGCGCCGCCCGTGAAATCGTACTTCCAGCCGTTCCCCGCCGTCATGACGGAGCCACGCCTGTCGGAGACGTTGAAAACAACCTGTATCTTATTGGATACTGTTGCGCCTATGCCCCATGCATATGGGTCGACAGTCGTATTTGTTGTTATATTTCTGTCCACGACAACCGTGCCGGCACTCGGAACACCGCGCACAGAAGCACTTGTCGCGGGAGAAAGATTTGACCCCGCGCAGAAGAAAGCGTCATATTCCGTCACCGCGGCTGCATCGTATCTGCCGTCGCCGTCCATATCGGAAAATATAACCTCCGCCTCGCCCTGTGCCGCGTTTATCAGGCGTGTCTTTGCCTCTGCCACGGTGAGCGGAACGAGCGCGCCTTTCTCCTTCCAGATGCCTATCGCGGTAAAAACGCCGCTTCCGTATGTGCCGTCGGCAATAAGCACATCGCGCTCGGCGGCGGTATAGCATTTGCCGTCTGCCGTACAGTAATATGCGCAGTCGGTCTTCGGCGACCAGTATACAGTGCCCGTGCCTATGCCGTAATATTTGTATTCGACGGCGGTTCCGCCCGAGCGCGTGACGTTTCTCTGCGGCTGTACGCTCTCATAGCCGTATATTTTTATCTCGTTGTTTATACCCGTATATCTCTCGTCACCATCACATACATAGTAGCTCACGCCGCGGAATACGAGCTTATTTCCGTTCCATTCGGTGACGTCCTTTGTGCTGTAGGATTTCGGCATCTGCATCGTCGGGACAAGCGAAGATGCGGAATTTACGGCAAGTCCGTTTATGTATATCTGCGGATTTGAATGTGAGCGGAGCATTCTGTATGTATCCACTCTCACGCCTGAAGCTGCAGATATCTCCGTTATCGCCGAATTTTTGTATTTCAGGCTGACGACGGAACCGTTTCCGACATAGCTCAAAGCGTTGAAATTACCGTCCGTCTTGCCGAGTCCTTTTTTGAGAAGGCTTTGAAAAGTGAGTGCCGGCATTTTCATTTCGTCGGAGAAAGTATCGCCGTCAAAAATCTGCAATACCACCTCCGATGTCGTATCAAGCTTGTTTGTATACGGCACGCTGTAGCCGAGCTGATAATTTCTCTCCTCCCAGTAGGAGGCAAGATATGTATTCTTTCTCGGGTCTGTGCCGGAATATTTCTGCAAGCCCGCAGGCTTATTCGGATTTCTGTATACGGAACCAAGCGGCAGTCTCTCTATGCTTTTTATCATCGCAAAGACATAGGTCGCGACTCCGCTGTCGGCAAACTTCGAGCCGAATTTGTAGCCCATATCGTATCCGTTATGTCTGACATTCGCACCCGTATGAGCCAGCGTATAGAGCATATACGCCGCCTCGCCTTTTGTCATTTTGTGCTGAGGGACATATTCGCCGACATTCTCTACCCATGTGGCGTCAATCGCGCCGCAACGAAGCTGTGCTACGCGCATATAGTTTATCTGCCAGTTTGCGCTGTACCACTCATTATATGTGGCATATTTTGTGCGGTCGGCTCCGTAATAAGCCTCAAAATAGTCGTCATAGCCCATCGCGCGGGTGATAAGTGCGCAAGCCTCGGCAAAGGTCACCGTCCTGTCGGGATAAAATCTGCCGTCGCCGTCGCCCTGTATAAAGCCGCTTTCCTTTGCATATGCGATAGCGGCATAATAATGCTTACCGGCGGAAACATCAGGAAAGACAGAGGAGTCGGTATAGTCATCCCAGAGCTTGCCGTCGGTAAGAGTGGATTCTATCTTTGCCACCCACATGGCAAAGGTATTTCTGTCTATTTCCCTGCCTGCACCCGTGCCGATTTTGTCGATGCCGTTGCGCTCAATCCAGCTTACCGCTTCGGAATACCATTTGCCCGATGCCGTATAGGCAAAAAGCCCCATGCAAGAGAATGTTGCCAGCACCAATATGAAGATGATTATTTTTGTGAGTTTTTTCATCAGGCCCCTCCGTCGCACTCTGCGGCAGTCAATTTTTGCGTATATTCCTATATGATAGCATATATTATATATAATATTATAAAATAATCAAAATTTCAAGACTTTTTGTAATATTTGTGTACTTTTTTGACTTTTTAACGGATCTCTCGGAAATTCGGATTATTTACCGTAGTACATTTCAATTTTCAGCCTGCAGAAGAAGTTCTCCATTGTGCCATTGTCCATGCAGTTTCCTTTTCCGGACATACTTTGTGTAATGCAGTGCCCGGCAAGAAGGCGTTTCCCGTTTTCAGGCGCCTTAATTCATATGGTTGCGGGAAAGATAAAACGGTTAAGACGATTTTGAAAAATAAGCAAAAAAATCCAAGCCGTCCGGCTTGGATTTCTTTGTGTTTTATGGTAAATCATGACCGCACAACGCAAATCGCAGGCTTTTCGGTGTTTTCAACCGATTTTAACCAATTCATTTCATAAAGCCTTTCAGCTAATTTGTCTGCCGAATAGAAAAGATAAACAAGTGCGCCGACATATTCTGCATTTTTACGGATATGCGACGGAGCAATATCCGCGGTTATGCTCGCGGCGATTTCTGTCGTTTTTCTGTTTATGTCGGAAATAACGGCGATGCACTCCCCGAGCATCTTCCGAAGTTCATCGTATTCCCTGTTGGACCACACCGCAAAATTTGCTTTGCCGTCCTTAGCATAATGAAGATCATTCAGTACTTTTTGCCAATCCTTCGGCAAATATTCAAAGCAGCCGACCGCTGTGCAAACGATGGGATCGGTCATTCTTTTGTAAAAATCCTGTGCATTCAGCGTTTGTCTGAAATTCATAGCGATAACGCTTCCGCGCTTATCGCTCGCGGGAGAACCGTTATAAATACCCTGAATCCCGCCCGGCTTCTTATCTTCAACGGTATTTTCTGTACTCCTGCCCCATATGACACCTCGTCCGCCTCCGCCATTCACGAGTGAATACGGACCGTCTTGCGGTAATTCTCCGTAATTATTTGTCAAATCGTTTTCTGTATCAATCAATGAAAAATGTAAACACAGGAGGAACTTTTGCCAATTTGCGAGATTTGCATTTGCAAATCTGTTTCCGAAGCGCGTATCGAAATCATCCGCTATGGCAACAATCTTTTGCGCACTTTCATCGATAAGCTTTTTCAGCTTTCCGTCAATCGCTTTTGTGCAGTCAGGTGTGAAAATCGGAATATTTGTAAGATACTTTCCGCCATTGCAAACAAGATATCTGCGGTCAACAAGTAATTTTATTTCATCCTCGAGATAGGGAAGTGCAACTCCGAGTTCTATGCTGATTTCCTGCAAAGTCACAGGACTGTAATATGCCGCGAGTAAAATATTCCCTTTAATCTTTCTTCTCTGAAAATCACGATATTCAGAATCATCTCCTGCTTTTGTTCCCCAAAAATCAATTTCAAAAGTATTGGGGCGGTAGCTTTTTTCTCCGTATAATCTTTCCATATTCATGCCCTCTCTGATAATTTTTCTCGCACGGAATAAATAATACTTTATCATTTCCGTGCTTGTCTGCAATTTTTCTGCAATCTCGGAGCAGGAGAGATTTTCGATATAGTATAAAACTGCCGCATCACGGTATTGTTTTGACAGCAAAGAAAGTTCGCGCCGAAGAAAATTCAGCTCTTCTTTTTTGACGATTTCATCCAAGGCAGATTTGGATTCATCGAGAATGCTGTCGTCAAACTCCGCTGTATGCTTTGCATTCTTCGATTTTTTGCGAAGATAGTCCATATAAACATTCTCTGCAATTTTCCACATGAAGCCGTAAAAGCGCTCATCATCTTTCAGATTCTGAGCCGATTTGATTATCTCATAAAGAATATCGCTTGCAAGATATTCGGCGTCGGTTACATTTCCGAGTCTTGTTAATGCAAATCCGAATATCGACTTCATGTTTTCGGTTATCAGCTTTTCAAGTTTTATACTATCCATTTGCTCCTCCGTTTCCGTTTTCAGGCGCCTTCATTCATATAGTCGTGGGAAAGATAAAACGGTTAAGACGTTTTTTAAAAAAAAGCAAAAAAAATAACCGGCAAGTGACACTTACCGGTTAATGGAGCGGATTACGGGGCTCGAACCCGCCACCTCGACCTTGGCAAGGTCGCGCTCTACCAAATGAGCTAAATCCGCAAATGGTGCCTCCGATCGGAATCGAACCAACGACACGGGGATTTTCAGTCCCCTGCTCTACCAACTGAGCTACAGAGGCGTGCAAGGATAAAAAAAGCGACTTATCAGCCGCCCGCAAAGATGCTTGCGAAAAAATGGCGACCCGGATGAGACTCGAACTCACGACCTCTAGCGTGACAGGCTAGCGTTCTAACCAACTGAACTACCGGGCCATCGAGAATCCTATTGGACTCTCTGGTGGGAACAATAGGGCTCGAACCTATGA
>DODZ01000018.1:7814-21119 GCA_003524145.1 Candidatus Apopatosoma intestinale
CTCCCAGCTGAGCTATGCTCCCGATATTTTTCTTCGCAGGCGATTGCCTGAAGCCTTGCGACGGGACTAAGTATACCATATATAAAGGCAAATGTCAACAGTTTTTTCAAAATTTTTCAAAAAAAATTCAAAAAATATTTGGCATTTTTGAAATTATTTTTTAAAAGCATATTGACAAAAGAACGATGGCATGATATAATAATCGAGCGTTGCAAAGCGAACGCATTTTTTGGCGGAATAGCTCAGTTGGCTAGAGCATTCGGTTCATACCCGGAGGGTCGTGGGTTCAAGTCCAACTTCCGCTACCAGCCGACTATTCGGTCGGCTTCATAAGGCCCGGTGGTCAAGCGGCTAAGACACCGCCCTTTCACGGCGGTAACACGAGTTCGATTCTCGTCCGGGTCACCATCGCAAGCACTTCGAAAGAAGTGCTTTTTTGCTTTATCTCCGTATTTTATATCGAAAACGTTGAAAAAATCGACAAAGAGTGGAAAAAAACGACAAAAAATGAGGAAAAAATATTGACAAAATAAGGAATAAAATATAAAATAGTTCACAGAAAAAGGAAATAAAGGAAATAAACGGGGGCGAATGTATTGAATACGGATTTTAATGAAAAAGCAGGCAAAAAGGAGCTGCGTTTTTCGCTAAAAAGGATAATTGTCAGGTTTTTCGGATTTGTACTTTCTCTTTCGATGATGATTTCTTGCTCTTCCGCAGGGCATATTTTTGCATCGGGCGACCTCGCCGCGATAGGTGAAAAAAGCTATGTGAAAATAAGCGAGGCTATTGCCGCCGCGGGAGAAAACGATACCGTGAAGCTCTTGCCGAGAGCTGACGGAAGCCCTATTTACGGCTTCTATACCGTTTTGGGGAAGAAGAATATCACGATAGATCTGAACGAAGCTACGATTGAGTACAGCGGTGAGAATAATTATTTGCTGAAAATAGAAAATTCCTCTGTCACAATAAAAAACGGGACACTCAATTTGCAGAATACAGGCTCTGCGGTGGCAGTATTTGGCAGTTCAAACGTGACCTTCGAAAATGTAACAATCAAATCCTCGGGAAGAGGAGTGTTTGTGCAGAGCGCGGGAGATACATATATAAAGGTAAATTCCGATACTGTGATAGCTTCGGAAAAGCCGAGCTTTTACTTTGGCTCGGAAGATACCTCCGAGAATATCACACTTGATATTTTCGGTAAGATAAATTCGGAAAAAGCCAGTGCGATATACAATATATCAAAAGGCAAAGTGAAAATCAATCTCCACGGAGGAAGCGAGATAAAGGCTGCCGATGTGGGAATATACAATAAAGAATCGGGCTTTTCGCTTGAGATGTACGGCGGACTTATCTCCGGCGGGACAGGTATTCACAGCATAGGCGGCAAGCTGACAATCCGAGGCGGACACATATCAGCCACGGGCAGCAAAGGAGAGGCACCGAATACAGGCTGTGCCGTTTCATCGGCGGGAGCTTCGCTAAAGATAATCGGTGGAGTGTTTTATGCCTCCGATATCAGCGCCGGCGCTGTCGGCGGAGAATATTCGGATATCAGTGTAGTCGGCGGTTCGTTCTTTCCTGAAGTGCCGACTAAGGGAATAGTAAAAGGTGCTGTTTTCACCGATGAGATAATCAACGGAACGACATATAAAGTCATATCCTGTGCCACCGACGGAGAGGCATATAAGATAGCGAAGCCTGCCGTTCAGATAGCGATGCTCGAGCCTTGGGGAGTGAGAGTCAGTGCCGCTGTGACAAAGGATGGTGCGGCGATATCTCCTGCCGATTATGCTACGGAAAACATCAGATGCGGCGTATGGTTTGCCATAGGTGATGAAAAATATACCTCTGTCGAAGAGATAAAGAATGCTGTCGGTTCGCAATACATCTCGGGAAAAGCCGATACGGAAGGTTTCCTCTGCGACTATCGCGGGATATATATCTATGATTTCGGCAAGTACATCAGCATGACGATAGAACTTGACACCGGAGATGATAAACTTTATTCAAAGACGATATCGTATTCAATGCTTGAACTTATCGAGCTGCGTCTTGGTGCGGACGATTGTCTCGGCGCGGAGAAAGACCTGCTGAAATATATGGTTGATTACTATGGCTATGTCGATGCATATAGTAAAGGGAACTGAAAAGAATAAGGACAGCCGCCCTGCTCATCCGAGTAGGGCGGCTGTGCGTTTTATACAGATGTCTTAAAGTCACTCTTCGTATTCAATGCCGTGTTCATCGCAGAATTTGCGGGCGGTCTCATGCCAGTATTCATTTTTGAACTCATAAAACTTTTTGCCCTCTCCATATTCGTAGTCATCTTCAACATAAATATCAAAAAGCCTTTTAAATTCATCGGAAAATTTCGGTACGCTTTCGAGTTTTGTTTTGACAAATTCATTTGTAATTTCAGGCAGAAACGCTTCGACCACGCTATCATAAAACGATGGCGCAATCCACTCTATGCTTCTGCCTTTTATATTTTGCGGAAAATTGCTCCATTCACTGTCTACAGACAAATGAGGACTGTCCGGCGGATAAACAATTCTTTCAATGTGCAGGTTGCTTATGCCATCTTTAAAGTATGAAATTTCTACATAAAATTTGTAAGCCTCACTGCTTATGTCAACATACAGCCTTCCGGAACGAAAAAAAGCATAGCGCATGGCATTTACCAAATCATCCAGCTTCATGACCATATCAACCTCCGAATTACATCATATACTTCCTATAATATTCGCATCAGGGATTGCACACGGCATATTTACATACAATTGTAATCTTGTCACCCGAAACAAAGTCTATCTCCGCTTCAATGAAATCATTATCGTTATACAGTCTGCATAAGCGCTCATTGCTGTTTTCACTTTCAAATTTCTTTTTTAATTTCGGAATGAGCTCGCATTCATCATCTGACAAAAAGCAGATGCAGTCCATGATTCCTTGGCGCATACCCCAAAAGTTGCAGTCTGTCATTTCAAGTCCTATAACTTCATGAAAACTTATTTCGCTCGGGATATATTTCATAGCTTCGAAGAGATATTGCTGAAAAGAAATTTTCAATACAGACGATTCTTCTTCATATATGAAATTCTCAAATATCGAATCATGTACGGATAAGTCGGCGTTTGCTTTATCTTTGTTTGAATTGTTTATTATCATAATGTTCCTCCGGAATAAGCGCTTTTTGCGCTGTCAGAATGTCAGCGTGAAGTTCCAGTCAAACCGTTTCTCTTTGAAGCGGTATTTCTCCATCGGGTGAGGGCCGCAACTGTTGCTTCCGATGCCGTCGACCTTATAGTTTATCAGCAGGACGGTTTCGGGGAGAGCTTTCAGCAGGTGACGGTGCGTCGCGGTTTCAAGGTCGCCCATGGTATAGTGCAGAGCGGAAAATTCAAAATCGCCGTATACGCTTATTTTATCATCGCCGCGTGAGAGGTGTGCTTCCGTTGCGCCGTAGTGATTTCCGCATTCCTGCGGGCGGATATGCGGCTCGTACTGCTCGGAAACGGTGCTTTTCCAATATCCGAGGCGCGCATGATTATGCAGGTCGATATAGCTCTCTTCGGGTCCGTAGGCGAAATACTCCAGCTCCTCAAAGCCCTTGCGGAGAATCAGCTCGAGAGCAAATCTCGGCAGGCGGCTGTCCTCCTGTATATATTCCGGCTCTGCCGCCGAGATGTTTATCCTGATGCCGCCGCCGAATGTGTATTTTGCCGTCATGCCGAAGAGCGGCGTTCTCGACGGTGCGCCGAAGGAACCGCGGAAGATTATCTCGGGTGCGCCCTCTTCATTTATCTCGCATGAGTAAACATCAAAATCTGATGCGCGCAGGTGCATATTTTCCCAGCGGCGCTTTACATTCATGTGGTTGTCGGTCATTGCCATCCATGCGGTATAGCGCGCGGGAGCGGCAAGATATTCGCATCCGTTTTTCTTTATCGAGGTGGGAATGCCGAGCGCTTTATCAAAGGTATATGTCATCGCGCCGTCGGCTATTGTGATGAAACGCGCGCCGTTTTCGGCGATATGCGCTTCGCCCTCCGTTTCCGCGGCTTTTTCTTTTGCAAACGGAAGCACAACCTGCTCGTGGGCAAGCTCATCGCCTGCCTTTGCCCAAGGCGTATCCACACTGTAGCGGAATATAAATTCGGCTGTCGCGGGATATCTGCCGCCGCAGGGAAGCGGATCTATATGAACGGTCTGCGTACCTTTTGCCGCGACATTCAGCGGGAAACTGCCGCTTTGCAGTGTAGCTTTGCCGCAGAGAACGGCGTATTCGAGCGTGCATATCTTTTCGAGCGGGAGAAAATCGAGCGTGTTTGTTATCTCAAAATCGCCGTCGCCGAGATACCGCACTCTTGCGGGAGTCATGGCTTTTTTCATGGTTTTCATAGCGGTGTGCGGCGTTCTGTCGGGATAATTCAGCCCATCCACGCAGAAGTTGCCGTCGTGCGGATATTCGCCGTGGTCGCCGCCGTAGAGATAGTAGGGCTTGCCTTCCTCATCGTGGCTGAGAATTGCGTGATCTGCCCATTCCCAGATGCAACCGCCCATCAGGCGCGGATATTTATAGAAGAGCTCCCAATATTCCTCGGCATTGCCCGGTCCCAGTCCCATTGAATGTTCATATTCGCAGAGGAAGAAAGGACGCTTATCGCGCAGGTCCTGTCCCTCGGCTTCCGTAACCTCAACCGTCGGATACATTGTGCTGACTATATCCACGCAGGGATGAACGAAATCGCCTTCGGGTCCGTATTTGCGGTAGAGCGGGTCTATTGTGCGCTCATAATGCACGGGGCGGGAGGGGTCGGCTTTATGCGTATAATCAGCCATGGCGACATGATTTTCGCCGAACATGCTCTCGTTTCCGAGCGACCACATGATTACAGAGGCGTGGTTTTTATAGCGCTGCACCATATATTCCATCCTGTCAAGAAAAGCCTCGCGCCAGAGCGGGTCGCCCGATATCGGCTTGCCTGTATCCTCTATGCCGCGGATGAAAACGACGCCGTGCGTCTCTATATCGCATTCGCAGACAACATAGAAGCCAAGCTCATCGCACATCTCGTAAAATTCGGGTGCGCTCGGATAGTGGGAAGTGCGGATGCAGTTAATATTATTTTGCTTCATGAGGATGAGGTCGCGCAGGATATGCTCGCGCGGAACGGCATAACCGAGCGCGGCATCTGTATCATGGCGATTGACACCTTTCATTTTTACGGGGGTGCCGTTTACCTTGAAAACGCCGCCGCTCCATGAAATCTCGCGGAAACCGACTCTTATGCGGATAAATTCGCCGCAGGCGGAAAATACGACAGTGTAGAGATTCGGCTCCTCGGCATTCCAGAGCTTCACATTCGGAATAAACGGCTTGTCCGTGATGAAATTGCCGTCGGCATCGTAAATTTTACAGGAATATTCGCTCTTTTTGTCGCGGAATGTGACGGAAATATCGAGCGCGCCGCTGTTATCTGTCTTTATCGAGATATCATCGATATGGTTTTCGGGGCGGGTGAGCAGATATACATCGCGGAAAATTCCGTTGAAGCGGAAGAAATCCTGATCCTCGAGATATGAGGCGTCACTGCGCGTGAAAACGGCGACATGGAGAGTGTTTTCGCCGTTTACGGCATAGTCGGTGATATCAAACTCCGCGCCGTTATGCGAGCATTTAGACATGCCTGCGCTCTTGCCGTTGACATAGAGCAGGAAAGCGGAGCATACGCCTTCAAAGCGAAGATAAATGCGCTTGCCCGCGGCTTTTTCGAGAGTGAACGTGCGGCGATAAAGCCCGACGGGGTTTTTCAGCGCGATATGCGGCATATTCATCTGCATGGGGTAGTTTACGTTTGTATACTGAATCTGACCGTAGCCGTGATTCTGCCAGCAGGAGGGAACGGGCAGCTTTTCGCTGAAATCAGCCGCCGTGATATCCTCGGGAAGCTCAAGCGGCGTTTCGTAATAGCGGAAATCCCATTCGCAGCCCGAGAGCAGGCGATAGCTTTCGTCGCGCATGCCCGCGAGCGCAGCGCTTTCACTTGCGCAGGGAATATATGCGGCGCGAGGCGCGGTTCTTCCCACACCCTGATTTTTCGGATTAAAAAGCTCTTCTGTAAACATTTCATTTACCTCACTTGTTTTGAGCAATCTGTATTTCAGCCCATGAAACCGTTCCGCTTCCGCCGCGGCTGTATATTTCCGCTACGGTGACGGGAGGCAGATTGCCGTTGTTTGCTATTTCAAGGGCATGGTATTCCATATCGTCGTACATCGGAAGCGCATACGGGACTTTGCCGATATACCTGCATGACATTGCGTTTGCATATGCCGCCGGAATCGCGCTTTTGTTTTCTCCCGTGAAGCCGAGGACGAGAGTTACCCGTGCATCTTTAGGTATATTTCCCGTCGGTATGCGCAGAAGCGAATAGCCGCTCTCGGAAACTTTTGCGGGGAGCTGGCGGATTCTTGCCGCACCCGGGGCTGAGACATCGCAATAGGTCACGATATGGCGGCGGTCGCTTTTCTCAAGCAGAGAGGGACTTCCCGCCGAGCGGAGAAATTCGTCCATGCCGCGGTTTGCAAGGCAGTCGCCTTTTTCGCTCTCGTGCACGAGCGTGTCCATATAGTTGAAAAGGTATATCCCGTCCGCGCCCATCGACAGGTAGGCACAGCAGGAGCCGCGTGCGCTTTCGAGCGTATTTGAAAGATACTTTCTCGGGCGGCGCGGATAAGGCTCGAGGAGAATTTCAAGCCCTGCGAGAATAAGCACGCCCTTTTTCTCGAAAATGCGCTTCCATATATCTATCGGCATATTGTTGTCTGCGCTCGACCATCGCGGGCTGACGGTTATCACATCGACAAGACCCTCATCTGCCCAAGTGAAAGCATCAAAGCCGAGCCGCATGGCAAGCTCGGGGTCGGCAGGCAGGCGCACTGCGGTTTTTATCCTTTTGCCGCGCTTTTCTCCTGCCGCCATGATGAGACTGTGCGCACTGCGCATGAAATCCGTCATTACGGCGATGCCCTCATATTCTCTGCCTACGCAAAGGCAGTACGCCTCGCGCATGAAATCCAGCTCTATGCCATCGGCATCGTAGCGCGAAAGCGACTCCTCTATCACGGCAAGGTAATAGCTTCGTACATCCTCGCGCATATAGTCAAGCGCACAGTCGTAGTTTGATACAGGCTCGCGGTATGGCGTCCGCCTGTATTCGGGATGCGCCTCGACAAGCTCGCTGTTCAGAAAATCGCCCTTTTTCGCCGAGCCGTGGATATCGTTCATGCGGATGCTTATCCACGGGCGGATGCCGATTTCCCTCAGGCGCTCTATCCACATGGCGCGGTAGTCGAGCCCTGCGGCATAGAGGTCGCTGTTCATTTTCGCGCCCCATGTAACGGTGTTTTCACGCTCGTCCGTTATTTTGCCCGAGGAGAGCCAGAGGCGATATTTATCTATCGCATTGTCCGTGCGCCTGCTCGGATACCAGCACATGCTTGCATTGAGGCAGATGAGAAAATCCGTGATATCCGTTTCTTTATATCCGTCGATAAACGAATTTATATCGTCGGCGGTGATATCGTATTTTCCCGCGCGCATCCGCTCAAAAACGAAATGATTAGGGTCTTCATTGAAAAAAACGTACTTTTTCATATCCGTCTCCGTTTCAGACAAGCTGATTTTTGTTTCTGATGTATTCTATCTTTTCACGCAGGGCGGCGTTTGCCTCCGAAGAGAGCATCGGGTCGGCGGCGAGAGTTTTGTCCGCCTCGTCAAAGGCGGTGTAGAGCGCCGCGGAGTCACCCATATTGATATACGGGAGCGAAAGCTCACCGCTCTGTCGTATCTTGCCGCTCCGGCTCTCTATGAAATCGCCGGGACCGCGTGTTTCGAGGTCAAATTCCGCTATTTTATAGCCGTCGGTGGTAGAGGCAAGCATTTCCAGCCTTTTGCGTGCATCCTCTCCCCTGCTGTCGGAAACGAGGACGCAATATGACTGCATCGCGCCTCTGCCGACTCTTCCGCGGAGCTGATGAAGCTGGGAAAGCCCGAAGCGCTCCGCATTTTCCACTATCATGAGCGTTGCAGTCGGCACATTCACGCCGACCTCGATTACCGTTGTCGAGACGAGAATCTGCACCTTTCCCGCGGCGAAATCACGCATTATCCTGTCCTTTTCCGTGCCGTTCATTCTGCCGTGCATGAGTGCCACGCGATACTGCGGGAAAATTTTCTCGGAAAGCTCGGCGTAATATTCCTTTGCCGAGCGGAGCTTCGGCTTTTCGCTCTCGCCGGAGCCGAAAAGCTCATCGAGCGAAATCTGCTCGCCGTTTTCATCCTCGAGCTTTTCCTCTTCCTCTATCGCGGGGCAGACGATATATACCTGCCCGCCCGCATCGATATTTTTCGATATGAATTTATAAAGTCGCTTCTCATAGCTGCTGTCTACGAGAAATGTGTCTGTCTTTCTCCTATTCGGCGGCATTTCGTCCAGCGTGGAAATGTCGCTGTCACCGTAGAGAACCATCGCGAGTGTTCTCGGTATCGGTGTCGCGCTCATGGAAAGCGCATGGACGGATGTGCCCTTTGAAAAGAGCCGCTCTCTCTGACCCGCGCCGAAGCGGTGCTGTTCATCTGTTATCGCAAGCCCGAGGCGACGGAAATGCACGATATCTTCGATGAGCGCATGGGTGCCGATGACGATATCCGTGCTGCCGACGGCGAGCTTGTCGTAGATTTTGTTTTTCGCCGCCTTTGTGAGCGAGCCCGTCAGCAGAGCCACACTGTAGCCGAGCTTTTCAAAAAGCGGGGCAAGCGCCGAATAATGCTGGACGGCAAGTATTTCCGTCGGTGCCATGAGAGCCGCCTGATATCCGTTTTCGGCGGCGCAGAATAGCGCATATGCGGCGCAGAGCGTTTTGCCCGAGCCGACATCGCCCGTGAGCAGTCGCTCCATGAGAAAACCACCGGAAAGGTCGCTGTCGATTTCATCCATCGTCCGCAGCTGCGCACCCGTCGGCGAGTAGGGAAGCAGACAGAGAAGCTTTTCTCTGTCCGCTTTTTTATATGGTGCATCGGCTTTTCGCCTCTCTCTTTTGCCGGATATGCGTGAGAGCAGGGCAAAGGTATAGAGATCGTCAAATACCAAGCGCCGTCGAGCGATATCAAGCGTTTTAAAGCTGTCGGGAAAGTGAATCCCGCGCAGAGCATAGCCTATATCGCAGAGCGAATGTCTGCGCCGCAGCTCAAGCGGCAGGGTCTCTTTTATGCCGTCCTTTACCACGGGGGAGAGCAGGAGCGCGAGCGCACCCGAAACGGCTGTCCGCATCTGCTTCTGTGAGATTCCCGCGGTCAGCGGATAGAGGGGGCTGAGCGGCAGAAGTCTCGCGCCGTCGCCTGCCGGCTCGGCTATTGGCGATGCCATGGAAACGCCCGTGCCGGTGCGCTTCACTCTGCCGTAGAAGCGGTATGTGCCGCCCTGCACTATGGAATCCTTTATATAAGGCTGATTGAAATATGTTATCTTGCAGCTTCCCGTATCGTCAAAGGCTGAAAATTTTGTGAGAGTCATGCCGCGGCGTATCATCGCCGTCTGCGGTCGCCCCGAAACGGTGAGAACGAGCGAGCATACGGCTTCGTTTTCGATATCGGCGATATTTCTTACATCGCCGCGGTTTTCATATGCGCGCGGATAGTGCCGCGCTACATCCCATATGGTGGAAATGCCTATTTTTGCGAGCGCCTGCGCCTTTTTTTCGCCTATGCCGGAAAGATAGGTCACAGGGGAGCTTTTGCCTGCTTCAAATCTGTTTTTTGCCATATCGGCACTCCTTCCCACGCTGAATTATATAAAAAATTATATCACAAGAGCGTTTTTTAGTCAATAAGATATTGAAAACTCGGCTATAAAGTGGTATAATATACTGAAATATAATTAAGCTATGACAAAATCGGAGGAATTTTCATGTCTTTCACGGTCGAACCGAAGATACTGCAGGGCTTCATGGAGCTTTTGCCCCGCGAGCAGGTGGTTTTCAACAGAATATACGATAAGATACGCGAGGTTTATGAGCGCTTCGGCTTTCTCCCGATAGATACGCCGACAATCGAGCGCTCCGATGTTCTGCTCGCAAAGGCGGGCGGCGAAACGGAAAAGCAGATTTACCGCTTCACAAAGGGCGAAAACGATATCGCACTGCGCTTTGACCTCACGGTGCCGCTTGCGCGATATGTCGCCATGCATCAGGGTGAATTGGTTTTTCCCTTCAAGAGATATCAGATAAGCAAGGTTTTCCGCGGTGAACGCCCGCAGAAGGGGAGATACAGAGAGTTTTATCAGAGCGATATAGATATTGTCGGCGCAGAGGAGCTGCCGCTCGCTTACGATGCGGAGATACCCACGGTTATCTATAATGTTTTTCGCGAGCTTAAGCTCGGCGATTTCGTGATAAATCTCAATAACAGGCGCCTGCTCGGAGGCTTTTTCGAGAGCATCGGCTATGCGGAAAAGACTGCCGATATCCTCCATATTGTGGACAAGCTCGACAAGATAGGCGCGGACAATGTAAAAAAAGAGCTTCTCGCGTCCGGTATCGACGAGGCGGGCATAGGCAAGATAATCGAGTTTATCTCGCTTGACGGCACAACAGACGAGATACTGGGTAAACTCGGCGATATCTCCGCCGACAAAAACGACGATTTCAAGAAAGGTCTTTCCGAGCTTACCGAGGTATGCGCATATCTGCGCGGCTTCGGCGTGCCGGATGAAAATTTCCGCCTCAATCTCACGATAGCAAGAGGACTTGACTATTACACGGGCACAGTTTACGAAACATTCCTTCGCGGACACGAAAATATCGGCAGTGTATGCTCCGGCGGCAGATACGATAATCTCACGGGATACTATACGGATAAGAAGCTTCCCGGCATCGGCGTTTCGATAGGGCTGACACGCCTCTACAGTGCGCTGCGCAGTGAAAACCTCATAGAGGCTGAGGGTGAGAGTCTGACAAAGGTGCTTGTCGTTCCGATGAGCAGTGAAGTGATGCCGAGTGCCGTAGCGGCGGCGGGAGCCTTCCGCGCGGCGGGAATAAATACCGATGTCTACTACGGCGAAAAGGGCATGAAACCGAAGATGAAATATGCAAACCGCCTCGGCATTCCTTTTGTTGCGATAATCGGCGAAACGGAAGCGGCAGAGGGCAAGGTCATGCTCAAGGATATGACCCTCGGGGAGCAGAGCGTGCTTTCTCCCGGGGAAGCGGCAGAGATTATCATCGCTAAAACAAGACAATAATTCGAAAGGAATATACAGTTATGGCAACATTTGAAAGAACAGACAAAAGAACGCATTATTGCGGAACACTGCGTTCCTCTGATATCGGAAGCCGCGTCAGCGTTACCGGCTGGGTACAGCGTCAGCGCGACCTCGGTTCGCTTATTTTCATAGATGTGCGCGACCGCACGGGCATAGTTCAGCTCGCTTTCGACAGCAATACGAATAAGGAGCTTTTTGACCTTGCTTTCCGCACGAGAAGCGAATATGTCGTCTGCGCCAAGGGTACGGTACGTCCCCGCGGAGAGGGCGCCGTGAATAAGAATCTGCCCACCGGCGAAATCGAAGTGGAGGTCGACGAATACAAGGTGCTCAGCGTTTCACAGACTCCTCCTTTTGAAATTCTCGAAAACAGCGATGTCCGCGCCGAGCTTCGCCTGAAATACCGCTATCTTGACCTGCGTCGTCCCGATATGATGAAAAATATCATCGCGCGCTCCGAGATAACGAAGATAGCAAGAGATTACTATGCGCAGAACGGTTTTATCGATATAGAAACGCCTACGCTCATCAAGCCTACGCCTGAGGGCGCACGCGACTATCTCGTTCCCAGCCGTGTTCACAACGGAAAATTCTATGCGCTTCCGCAGTCGCCTCAGCTCTATAAGCAGATACTCATGCTTTCGGGCTTTGACCGCTATTTCCAGATAGCGCGTTGCTATCGTGATGAGGATTTGCGCGCCGACCGTCAGCCGGAATTTACGCAGATAGATACGGAGATGTCCTTTGTCTGCGAAGATGATGTAATGGCTGTTCACGAGGGCTTTATCAAGTATGCTTTCAAGAAATTTTACAATATAGATTTGAATTATGATTTCATCAAGATGCCTTATGCCGAGGCTATGGAGCGTTTCGGCTCGGATAAGCCGGATCTGCGTTTCGGCTTCGAGCTGAAAAATCTTTCCGACATCCTCAGCGGTTGCGGCTTCAAGGTGTTTGCGGGTGCTATCGAGGCGGGCGGTTCCGTGCGTGCCGTCAATGTAAAGGGCGGCGCTTCCTTCTCGAGAAAAGAGATAGATTCTCTTGCCGATTTTGCCAAGACATATAAGGCAAAGGGACTTGCATGGCTCAAATGGGCAGAGAGCGGGGAAATTTCCTCCTCTTATGCGAAATTCCTTTCCGAGGAAGAAAACGAGGCTGTGAAAACAGCTATGGGCGCAGAAAAGGGAGATCTTATCCTCATCGTTGCCGATAAGAATCAGATTGTTTTCGATGCGCTCGGTGCGCTCCGCGTGGAATGCGCAAAGCGCCTGAAAATGCTTGACCCGTTTGATTTCAAATTCCTTTGGGTCACGGAATTTCCTCTTCTCGAATACAGTGAGGAGGACGGCAGATTTTATGCAAAGCATCATCCTTTTACCGCACCTATGGATGAAGACATGCAGTATATCGACAGCGACCCCGCAAGAGTACGTGCGAGAGCATATGATATCGTGCTCAACGGCACGGAGCTCGGCGGCGGTTCCATCCGTATCCATGACCAGGAGCTTCAGTCAAAGATGTTCTCCGTACTCGGTTTCACTCCCGAGGAAGCACAGGAGAAATTCGGCTTCCTGCTCGATGCCTTCAGATTCGGCGTACCGCCGCACGGCGGTCTCGCATTCGGTCTCGATCGTCTTGTCACGCTGATGCTCGGACTTGAGGATATCCGCGATGTTATCGCTTTCCCGAAGGTTCAGAATGCAAGCGAGCTGATGACGATGTGCCCTGCACCCACGGATGCAAAGGCATTGAACGAGCTGGGGATTGCCATAATCCGCGAGGAAGAATAACTTTTGGGACGCTAAAAAAGCACAGACCGAAAAAGTGAAGGGGAAATGTTTTTATCGGACAAAGACATTTATGAAAGCTAAAACTTTCACTGATATTGATTTTAAGGAAGGCAGGCAATCCGCTCGCGGGTTGCCTGCGTTTTATTGTATTCACTTTTTCTTTCGCCGAAATCCGTCTCTGCCGT
>DODZ01000018.1:21357-27717 GCA_003524145.1 Candidatus Apopatosoma intestinale
AAACGGATATTCGACGACTCTGCACATTTTTATCTGTCCCAAAAGCAAGCCGGACGCTAAAAAAGCACAGACCGAAAAAGTGAAGGGGGGTAAGTAACTTTTTCGGCAAAAGACATTTATGAAAGCTAAAATTTTTCAGTAATATCGATTTTAATGAAGGCAGGCAATCCGCTCGCGGGTTGCCTGCATTTTGTTTTGTTTTTCTTTCTTTATCGTACTTTTCAGTTACGAAATTAACTTAATGATACTGAGTGCGCAGGTTCTCTCTTTCTCTTATTTTTTCGGCACCACTATCATATTTCCCGTGGCGTAATCTCCGGTGATTCCGTTTGCGCGGCGGATGGCATCCTCAGTCGTATTGTATTTCTTGGCGATGCCCCAGAGCTTTTCATCCTTCACGGGATAATATATCACCACAGCCGAATGCTCGGGTGCATATACCGGTTTATCCTTATAGACGGTGCTCTGCGTGACGGCGAGTGTTTCATATTCGTTGAAGGTGACGTAAGCTATCGCTATCTCAAGGTCGGTGGCTATCTTTTCACTGTCGGCACGGCTTGCGGCAAATATCACGGCACTTGTGACGGCATATGTGAAATTATCCGCTGTTTTGCCCGCGTCAGCCTCAGCACGGAGCGGAACGGTATAATTCTTTCCGATGAACAGTCCGTCGCCGTTTGTCAGTATAACGGATACCTCGGCTTTGCCCTCAAATATGAGCTTGCCCGAGTCTTTTGTCACGCTCTCGACGGAAGCGGAGGCGACTGTCGATACTGCTGCGGAAAATTCCGCATCGCTGTTTTGCTCGGTGCTGTTCACGGAGAAATTGAAGGTCTGTGCCTTTGCCACGTTGCGGAAGGAAAGGGAAGAATATTCATTGCCGTTTTCATAGTCGAGCGAATAGATATCCTTTACCACATTGCTTTCTTCGTTATAGTAGCAGTCGGCAAAAATATCATAGTCAAAATCTATCTCGATAATACGGCTCTCGCCGAGGCTGTTTTCCTGCGGGCGATATTCAAGCTTTGTTATCTCGGCTCTGCCGAGACAGAAAACGGGAGTTTCGTCCGTTTCTGCGGGGATGTCGCCGTATATCGGAATTTTGCGGACAAGAGAAGCATAGAGCATACCGCCGTTTTCCGCGGCTTCTTCTTCATTTTCCGCGGGCTTTTTAGAGGAATAGAGAATGTTTGCTGTCACATCGCCCTTATATGAGAGTCCCTGCTCGCTCGGGCGCATCTCGTAGATGTATGTATCCGTGTCGACGGAGATTATCTCCGATACCGGCGGCATGCCGGAGGGAAGCTCTATATCTTCGCTTACGGAATTTCCGCGAACCTCAAAGCTTTCCTGCGTTTCGCACTCAATGCTCTCATAGAGATACTGCATATTTGTGCGCTCCTCGGGCGTCAGCTTTCCCGCGAAAACGGGCTCGGTACATTTTTCGCAGTATATCGCGGCGCAGATGCGGATTTTTGCCTTGGCGGTCAGCTTGCGCGGACCTTGCAGGCGGCAGGTCACATTTTCAGCCGCGGCATTGAAATCAAGCAGACAGCCGTCCTCATAGCCGGAGACCGGCATACTGCCCGACACGGGCGACTCAAACGATGCGCATCTCATCTCGCCCTGCGCCGTGGCATAGAGAATGCTGTAAAGTATGCTCCCGTCGTATTCAAGCGTGTCGCCGTTTACATATCTGTTCATGCCGACAAGGCGCGCATCCACGCGCAGAAGCTTGTTTACATCGGGAAGATAATCGGGCAGGTCGTATTTCTCGGTATTTTCCTTTTCCGAGCAGCCGTTAAAGACCTTTGTCATCATGCAGAAATTTTTGTCCTTATTGCCGTTTTGCATATTCATATCGTTACTCGCTTTCTCGGCAAGGTTTATGGGGAAAAACCGCCCTTGCCGCAGACGGTTATTATATTATCGCTTTATTATATGCCGGGAGGCGGCACCTTATGACTGCCGCGTCAGAAGCAGGAATTTTTCAGCCGCGCCTCTATTTTTTCAAGTGCGGATTTCTCTATGCGGGAAACATACGAGCGCGATATTTTCAGCCTTTGCGCCACCTCACGCTGTGTTATCGCGGGCTTGCCGGAAAGCCCGTAGCGCAGGATGATGATGGCACGCTCGCGTTCGTCGAGTTCGTTTGCGATTATCCGCAGAGCCTTGCTTCCCGTTATTTTTGCATCAAGCTCTGCGGCTATATTGTCGTCTACTTTGATGATATCGATATATGTGAGAGGGTTGCCGTCCTTATCCGTGTCTATCGGGTCGTTGATATAGACCTCGCCCGAGGTCTTTTTCTGCGAACGGAAATGCATGAGTATCTCGTTTTGCAGGCATTTGCCCGCATATGTGGCAAAGCGCGCGCCGTTTTCGGGATTGAAGGAATCTATCGCCTTTATGAGTCCTATCGTGCCTATGGAGATGAGATCCTCCTGATTCTGCGCCGCTGTGTAATATTTTTTCACAATATGTGCGACAAGACGCATATTGTGCTCTATAAGCATATCGCGCGCATGCCGCTCGCCGTTTTTCATGCGGCGAAAGCATTCCGCTTCCTCCTCCGGAGAGAGCGGCGGCGGGAAATTCTGCGTATACGATACACGCAAAAAAAGCTTTGCTATGCCTGAAAAAAACGCTATTATCCATCCGAACATATTATCTGCCCCCCATGCGAAAAGACATTCTTTTTAAAAGATATATTCACAGTGGGCGAAAATATTGCATATTTTTATTGATATTTAGAAGAAAATGTGATAATATAAAAAAGTAATGTTTTTTCATGAGAGAGTTGATATGCATAACAGGTTTTACAGATGCGCTGTGATTGACATAGGTGCAAACAGCGTGCGGATGAACATATATGATATAAATACCGAGAGCAGGGAATATTCCATCGCGGCATCGGCACGCAATATGCTGGGACTTGCGGCGCTTGTTTCGGGCGGAAAAATAACCGAGCGCGGCACGGAAATGCTGATGCAGACGCTCGCGGGCTTTCGGGAGAAGGCGAAAGATTATGGCTGCCGCCGCGTTATGGCTTTTGCCACGGCGGGGCTTCGCTCCGTTTCAAACGGCATCGCCATAGCCGACCGCATCAGAAGCGAGCTTGGCATAGAGATTTCGGTGATAACCGGCGAAAAAGAGGCGCGATATGATTTTGCCGCCATGCTCGGCAGATTCGGCGATGCTATAGCAAACCGCGGCGTTGTTCTCGATATGGGCGGAGGGAGCACGGAGATGATTGCCTTTGAAAACAAGGAGATAAAGGCACTCTACAGTATGAAGATAGGCTCGCTTGCTCTATATCGCAATTATGTACGGCAGAAAAAAAGCCCCCCGTTTCCGACGAGAGCGGAATCGTGGAGCATTATCAGATATACACGCATGGTCATAGGCTCAAAAAAGGAGTTCCGCGGCTTCGGCGGAACGGCTTATCTCACAGGCGGCACGGCGCGCACCATAGCAAAGCTGCATAAGGCGGTTTTCGGCGGTGCCGGCACGACAGACGGCTACAGCTTTCCCGCAGCCGATATGCCGATACTCAAGAAGAGCATGATAGCCGATATGAAAAACGGCGGCAGGCTGCTTTCCGCCATCGCGGGAGACAGGCTCAATTCCATCATGCCGGGGCTGATTGCTTATACAGAGATTTTTGCTTTTCTCGGCGTGGATACCATCGTCTCATGCGGTAGCGGCGTGCGTGACGGCTTTTTACTCGAATTTATCGATGAGAATTTCACGAAAAAATCTCCAGTATCTTGAATTTAATTTTATATTTCGGGCTTTCGCTCTCGGTCAGGATTTTTATCTGGTCGGAGGTGAAGCCTGTTTTTTTCAGTTCCTTTTCCGCACTTGCCGCACCGGTGCAGAGCTGCGGGAAAAGCACGCCCCACCAGTTGCGTCCGACGGCTTCTCCTATCATTATGCGCAGGGAGGTGTATTCGCCTGCGGGCAGCGTGATATTTTTAAAGGTTCTCTCCGGATACACCTCGCGCGAGACCGTGACGGAAACGGGATATTCGCATCCGTTTGAGAGCAGATAGTTTTCAGCCGTTTCGCGGACGGCATCAAGCGTAGCCGAGAGAAAAAGCTCGGCTTCTTTTGCGTTCTTTGCCTGATTTGAGGCATCGGCAAGCAGGGGAAGAACAGCATCGCGCACACCCTCTTTCAGGCGCTGATCCTCTTCGCTGTCGGAGGCGGCGATGATATGCAGGCGGACGATATCGTCATATATTTTCATATCGTTTTTTGTCGGCATAAATGAGCAGAGCAGGCAGACCGCAAGCACGAGTGAGGTGAATATTACGAGATAACGCATTTTTTATTTTCTCCTTTGATTTAAGAAAAGTTTTCTTGTGAGTGTATTATGCGCACTCATGCGGCGTAATATTCGCAAAAAGTGAATTAACCGGAAAAAATTTCCATATTCGCACTATAGGCGCACGCTGCATATTATGAGGTATCGGGGACATATAATTTTATCCGTGTGCTCCCGAAAAAGACAAAAAGAGGAGAATATGAAAAATGACAGCAAAATATATATCCGTGATAGGCGGCGATATGCGCCATGCGGCGCTCGCGAGAGTGCTTTCAAAGAGGGGCTTTGATGTCCGCTTTTACGGGATAGATATATATAACGGCGATTTCGGCGGCGCGAAAAAATGCACCTCCGCAGAGGAGGCGCTCGCAGGCGCAGATATCGTTATACTGCCGCTTCCCGCAGGCTCCGGCGGCATATACATAAATGCGCCGTTTGCCGATGGGGAGATAACCATAGATGAGGTAGCGGAGAAAATGCCGCCGGACGCACTGCTTCTCGGCGGAATGATACCGCAGGAGTTTCTTCTCCGGACAGGCGAAAGGAAGATAAAGTGCATAGACTACTACGAGCGTGAGGAGCTGACGGTTATGAACGCGATACCGACAGCCGAGGGTGCTGTCGCCATCGCCATGGATGAGCTGCCGATAACGCTTAACGGCATGAAGGCAGCGGTGCTGGGATTCGGCAGAGTGGCGAATATTCTTTCGCATAAGCTGGCGGCACTCGGCGTTTCGGTCACGGTATTTGCGCGAAAAATCCATGCGAGAGCATGGGCAAGGGCTTACGGCTACGGCGCGGAGGAATTTGATGCGATAAGTGCGCATATTGCGGAATATGACTGCGTTTTCAATACTGTGCCGAGAGTTGTGATAGACAGCGCAGTGCTCGGGAAAATGCGCCGCGATACGCTGATAATAGACCTTGCTTCAAAACCGGGCGGAGTTGACTGTATCTGCGCACGCGAATGCGGAATAAAGGTGATACCGGCACTTTCGCTTCCGGGCAGAGTTGCGCCTGATACCGCGGGCGGTTATATCGCCGATACGGTAATGAATATTATAAGGGAAACAGAAAAAGGAGGGGAAGCATGATAGGATATTGCTTCTGCGGTTCTTTTTGCACCGTGGGAAAATCTATAGGCATACTTCGCTCACTTGCCGCCGAGGGCAATGACATATTGCCCTTGATGAGCGACAGTGTATATGAAACCGATACGCGATTCGGCAGAGCGGAGGATATAAGAAAAACCGTTTCCGAGATATGCGGAAAGGAAATAATCCATACGATAGCGGATGCCGAGCCGATAGGACCGAAAACGGTGCTCGATATGCTCGTGATAGCGCCATGCACCGGAAATACCCTTGCCAAAATGGCGGCGGGCATAACCGATACGCCTGTTACTATGGCGGCAAAGGCACAGCTTCGTTCAAACCGTCCTGTCGTGATAGCGCTTGCGACAAACGATGCGCTCTCGGCAAATCTGAAGAATATAGGCACGCTTCTTTCACGCAAAAATATCTATTTTGTGCCGATGTTTCAGGATGACCCCGAGAAAAAGCCGAGCTCGCTCGTATGCGATTTTTCGCGGCTGAAGGAAACAATGGCGTCAGCCTTTGCTGGCAGGCAAACACAGCCTGTATTTTTGCAGGGATAAGAGAAAAACAAGTCAAAATACGGAGCGACATCCCGCTCCGTATTTTGATGTGGGAGTTTTCGGTGTGATTTTGAAAAGAAACATAAATATACTTTTATTTTATCGTACTTTTCTGTGAAGAAAAGTACCAAAAGTCATCAAAGAGAGCTTTCCCCTCTCTTTGAAAACTCTTCCCCTGTCTCGGCGACGCCAACCAACGCACTGCGTGCATTGGTTCATTCCCCGCGTGCACGAGTTAGTCGCAGGAAGTAGTGCGTGGCAAGTGCGTGCAATAAAGGGTAGAGCAAAAGTCGGTGGTTTTGCGCTTCCCGCAACCTCATACTACCACGCGTGCGAACATAGCGCACGAAAAAGCCGAGCAGATTCGTGCACG
>DODZ01000018.1:27927-28183 GCA_003524145.1 Candidatus Apopatosoma intestinale
ATTGCCTGCACGCCCGCTGAAAGTGCAAGGCGGGCGTGACTCCAGTACCTGCGCTGACGGAAGCAGGAATTTTTGCCAGCCTTTTCCTGCGGGAGAAGGTGTCGCGCGAAGCGTGACGGATGAGGTGTTACTATATTTGTATTGCAAAAAACCCTATTTCGCTATGTTTGCACCCAGTCCCGCACCCAAACTTGAACCGCGAGGTTCGCCATAGCCCGACATGGCACAGCAGCGAATCCGAGTCGGCGCTTGAGCG
>DODZ01000001.1:0-1758 GCA_003524145.1 Candidatus Apopatosoma intestinale
ACACAAGGGAGGCGAAAAGTAGTTGTGGTCGCATTTGCGACTGCAGTGCAAATTTGCAAATGTCAGACTTTTCAGAGGGCTTTCAGCCCTGCCAGCACCATGCCCTTATAGGGCGGAGCAAGCCACCGGCTTAGCCGGTGGTTATGACTGCGTTTGCTCTTCCCTGCCGGACGACTGCCGTTGCATCAGATATGCCGAAAACACCGTTCTGCTCCTGCATATCACTGACGCGCGATTTGTTTTTGGCAAATATGCACAATTACCTCCTGACTTGTTCAACGAAAAGTACAATTGACAAATGCATCGAAAAATGATAAAATATATAAAGCAAAATCTGCACAAATCCCTGTGCAGTCCGTAATACAAAAAGGAGAATCAACATGAAAAAATTTTTATCTGTTTTTCTTGTCGCGGCAATGCTGATAGCGGCTCTCGCCATGGTAGCGTGCGGTGAAAAGCCCGGAGACGAAACCACAACCACAACAACCGAGGCGACAGCAGAAGCGACAACCACAACTACAGAAGAAACAACCGTTACAACGACAACAGAGGCTACGACAACCACGACCGAAACAACTACAACGGAAACTACAACAACAGAGGAAACAACCACGACGATTTCCACGGAGCCTGTTTTCGCACGTTTTGATTTCGGTACGAAATCATATGCCTCCGAGCACAATCTCACATCGCATGAATACCTCACCTCCAAGCTTACATACAATGATAAGTATGTCAGCGTAAAATATGATGAGGACAATATCATAGTTACGGCTCTCCAGAGCTACAACTACGGTTCCATGCGTTCTTCGGATTTCAAATCCGTAAATTCCATAGTATACGCATATGCGCTTTGCTTCGAGGATATTTCCGCAGATTATGAATTTGATGATCCGCAGGAAATCCATGCAGGTCAGGCAAAGAACGGTTATCACCAGTATATGAAGATTCGTTTTGTAAACGGCGGTCCGAATACAAAAATCAGCTTCATCTGGAAGGGTACAGGCAATGTTGCCGCATGGTTTACCACAGCGACCTGTGTTATGGATGTTACCCCCGGCAAAGCAAAAGAAGGCTATGACAACTATCAGGTTGCTATATTCGATGTAGCAAGAGAATCCAATCTTCCGACAGGTGCAAACGAAATCACCGATGACAACGGCAAGGGACCCGGCAATAACTGGATATGGGGTGACAAATTTGTTACTTCCATCCGCTTCAGCATTCTCGGCTCCTATATTCCCGGACATGCCCGCAGCGGCAATACTTTTGCCACAACAGGCAATAACCTCGTTGATGACGGAAACGGCAATATGATTGCAGGCGACGGCAGCGGCAAGACCACATCTTGGACAGCAGGCGAAGCTCTTTCCGCAGCAAAGGTTGTCGCAAGATGCGATACACGCGGTCTTATCAAGAAGGGCAATTTCGTAAAGATTGACTATATCCTCTTCGGTGTATCTCCCGAACAGCTCATGGAATACAAGAGCAACATGGAGCGCGCCGCAGAATAATAATTAAGTTTATAATTCAAAAAAGAACGGCCCCAGCCGTTCTTTTTTGCCGCGTTGATACCGCAGCATATTTTTGTATTGCTGAATTGCCCACCTCGGGGATGCCAAGCAGCGCTTTGCGCATTGATTCATTCCACATCAGATGGAGCTGTCTTTCCCCTCTCTCTATGTTCGCACCCAGTCCCGCACCCAAGCTTGAACCGCGAGGCTCGCCATAGCCTGACATGGCACAGCAGCAAATCCG
>DODZ01000001.1:2046-5809 GCA_003524145.1 Candidatus Apopatosoma intestinale
ACAGAAGGTGTTTAAAAGAGGAAAGCGTTCCTCTTTTTGTCCTTTTCGTTCTTTTCGGACAAGCGAAAAGAACACTGCAAAGAAAGTTTCTTCAAGTTTCTTACAGGTCGTCGAGGGAATTAAGCAATGCGCACATCCACAAAATCAAAAATCGGCTTCGTTTCCGAAGCCGATTTTTTCGTCTTATTTTTCATATGAGAGCGGTATGCCGTAGACCTCTTCATACTTGTTCCTGCAAAGCTCAAAATTACGTGTGCGCATATTCTCCGCGTTGACACGCACAGAGAGCGCAGGATCGGGATAGAGCGGCGGCATTACATGGATAGTATAGTAATATTCCGTGAAGCCGAGCTTGCTTTTCTTGCCGCTGTCCGTGAGCGTGACAAAGCAAGGAACAACAGGTACGCCGTTTTTCGCCGCATAATGATATGCACCTATCCTGTAAGGACGGGGCTTTTTGTAGTTCCACCACATCGCCTGCTCCGGATAGATAAGTATAAAAGCATCATCTTTCAGCAACTTTTCTATTGCCGTGCCGAGCTTGTTCATCGTATGCATATTACTGCTCACGGGGAGCGTATCCGCATATTTCAGGAGATAACCGATGATTCCTTTCATGCGGAAATTGCCTTCGCGCACCAGCTTGCAGAAGCGATGCCTGCCGCGTACTTTCTTTGCGGCTGTGCGCACGGCAATATTTTCCGTCTGCGCGAAGTGATTGCTTGTGAATATCGCGCCGCCGCGAAGTCCGTGCAGATTTTCTTCGCCCTCGACCTTGATTTTGTATCTTTTTCTTACGAAAAACGAGGCGACAGCCTCAATTATCCGTGCAAAAAATACTTTAATTTTTGTCCCTGTCTTTTCATGCAGATAATCCACCTCGTCGGGCATTATCACCTGCACCGGCGGGTCGTTTTCCACATCGCAGAAAAATTTCTCGCCGCCCTCGGCTTCATATTCGGCTATTTTTTCGAGAACGGCAAGGCGCGCCTCTCTTGCCTCAGCAAGCGACGAGCTCTCCTGCTGCTTCTTCTCCGTCTTCATCTTCGCAAAGCACCCTTCTGAAATTATTTTCGTCATTTATTATCACGGTCACCTGAGCGCAGAGATTTTCTCCGCCGGCTTTGTCTATCGCCATTTTTTCTTCTCCGTATGCCGCCTTGCCTGCCTTTATTTCAGCTTCAAAAGGCGTTCCCTCACAATATTTCCAGAAATATGCGTCATAGGGAACATTGTCATAATACCACGGCTTGTTAAACATATTATAATGAATCAGACTCGGCACACCCGGATAATTTTCATTCAGCGACATTTTGTCCCAGCCCTCATCAAGATAAAGCACCTTATCGCGGCAGATAACATTCAGATAGTCCTGATCGGGGCAGACTGTGTTGAAATGATATCTGTTCAGAAGATAAAGGAATTTGCCCTCGACATCATATTCACGCATGCCGTGCAAATTCATGAGCAGCACACCGGAATTGAAATATCTGTCGTATCTTATGCCGAGTCCCAGCTCCGCATAGTCACGGAAAAGCTGTGTGCTTGCTATAATCGCATCCGGAACGACGCCGAGCAGATTGCCTCCGAGCTCTGTATCAAAAAGCTTTGCGATATCATCATTGAGAACGATATCGGCATCTATATATATCGCCTTGTCAAATTCGGGAAACATTTTCGCGATGAAAATGCGGTAATATATCGAAGGAGTATAATAATCGCGAAGGCGCATTTTGCCGAGGATGGAAGCCATCTTTTCTGTCACGGAAACAAATTCGGCTTTAACATTTTCAGTTGCCATTGCTGTTATTTTAGCCGCCATTTCAGCATTCACGCTGTCGCAGAGAACGTAAATATGATATTTTCTCTTATTGTCGGCATGAAGTATCAGTGATTTCAGTGCTACTGCGAGATACGGCAGATAGTTGTCATCACAGGCAAAAAATATCGGTATTTCGCCGCGGTGAAGTTCCTTTTCATAAATAAGTTTCATTTTCTTGTATTCCTCCAGAATATCATCGTATTTTTTTGTGAGAACGGTCTGCACCGCCTCGGTTTGCCAAGGCTTGATATTTCTCGTATGGAAATAAGGAAGCCAGAGTATCGTTTTTGAAAAGTGCTGTATCACGGTGTCATCGCGAAAATGCTTCTGCTCATTATATTTCGCGGGAAGAAGCAATTTCTTTTTCACGAGCCTGTTTAGCGCGGTCTGGTCGGGCAGGAATATCTTTTTCTTCGCGCATGCGGCAACAGCACGGCGGAAAAGTCCGCTTTCTCTGATGCTTTTCATATTCAGCAAAAGCACACCCGCATTAAAATAATTATGCCCGAGAAAATGATGCCCGTAATAATCAAGCGCCGCGGCAAGCTCGTATTCCGAGATATCCGCAGAGTAAAGCTCCGAGAGGTCGTCCGCTATCAGTGTATCAGTATCGAGATAGAGTATCTTTTCGGGAATCCCGGGGATAATATCGGCAAAAAGCCGCAGAAATGTATATGGTGTATATCCCGTCTCGCTGTTGGGCGAATCGGGCATTTCTTTTTTATAATAATCTCCGGCGTCTATGAGAAAAACACGGCTTTCGTCATTCGCCTTTCGATATATCGCTTCGAGAAAAGCGCGGTCGGCTTCCGTTATCGGTGTAAAACGCGGATTTTTCTCCGTATAATCCATAGTCAGGATATAGACATTTGCAGCGTTCTTATTGTGCTTTATATAAGACAGTGCGCCTATGATAAGCCCGTCAAAAACGCCCGAATTTCCGGCATAGAGTAGGTTTATCATTTATCTTCCTCCTTTTTGATATATGCTATCGGTGAATATGTGCTTTTTTCCGAGCGCAGGCAAAGCGTTTCATAAGCCTTGTCGCGCAGATATTTTGCTTTCGCTCTCGCATCGTCACCCTCGGCATAGAAGGGTCCGTCTATATAAACGGTAACGCGCGGTGTCGTGCCGTGCTTTTTCTTCTGAAAGGTTGTTGTGGAAACGAATATCGGCACATCGTATTTCACCGGATAGCGGAAAGCGGAATCGGAAAATTTACGGATACCGGTATAGTATGGCCATATATGTGCCTCGGGATAAACCGTCACACAGGCGTGCTCGAGCAGACGCTTTTCAACGGCATTCATAAAGGCACGATATGCCTGAAAATCCGTAGGTATCGGAATGGCACCGCACATCATGATGAAATTTTTTGTGCCGGGGGTCGAAACATTGTCGGCATTGACTATCACATAGTTTTTCTTCGGAAAGGCGGTTATGTTCGGAATAAAAGCATCGCCTGCCATCAGCGTATGATTGGAATACATCATACAGCCCGATTTGAATTTGCGAAGCTTTTCTCTGCCGACGGTTTTCAGTGAAAATTTCAACTTACAGTAAATGAAGGCAAAGGGCGTCATGATGATGCGATATACGATAAAGGCAGCAATACGCCAAAAAATATTCTTATGCAGAAATTTGAAGCGCTTGTCTATAGCTATTGTCTTTTTTGTAATGCCCGAAAATTCCTCGTCATCACGGCTGTAATATATGATTTTCTCTTTTGCCATGGCATACGCTCCTTTGCGTTTTTTTGCTTACGGATTGATTATAAGCCATGATGAAAATTTTTGCAAGGGATTTCCGTGAAACGACACTCTATACCTATGCGTGCACGGCACTCTACCTGTAGAATTTGCCTCCACTCACAGTAGAGTCCTTGCGCTGCAAGGGTTTTGGGGAATTAATACACATGCGAAGCATGTGTGTTGGCGTCGC
>DODZ01000008.1 GCA_003524145.1 Candidatus Apopatosoma intestinale
GCTACGCTTATATTGTACCAGACAAAGAAAAAGGCTCCGAGAAACGCTTCTCAGAGCCAAAATGGTCGAGGTGACAAGATTCGAACTTGCGACTTCTACGTCCCGAACGTAGCGCTCTACCAAGCTGAGCCACACCTCGATGGTGTTTTTTTCAATTTTTTCTGTAAGTGGTCAAACATGTGGTCAGACCACTTACATCGGGAATATTTTAAGATTGATTACTGCCAAAATATGCAGTGTTTTCAAGGGTTTTCAGCGGTTTTGGAATTTTTACGCTCGTAATCGGTGATTTGCTCCCGAACCAAGCACTCTACCAAACTGAGCCACACCCCGAAACGCATTTCTTTTAAATGCGGTATATATTATACTATAAACCGTTGCAAATGTCAATAGTAAAAATCAAATTTTATTGGGCTTGTGAAGCTATATAATAAGTTTGACGGTTTCGGCGGTTTACATATGAAATCATTCTGCAGATATAATGACTTTACAGTAAATAAGTCCGGTAAACACCGGACTTATTTTATCTTTTTGCTTTTAATAGAGCTATCAGCCTATAGTATAAACAAACTTATACACTCCGCCGTCCTTGAGTTGGAGAGAGCTTGCGCCGACCTCGCTCATTTTGTCGCCGTCATAGAGTGCCCACCATGATTTATTTGCGGCAAAATCCGCTTTCAGACCGTCTACAGTGTCTATCATCAGACCCCATTCGCTGTCAGAGCCGGAAACGAGCTTCTCATCAAGAAGCGCATCTGCGAGATTTTCGCGGTCTGTCTTGATATTGAATGTTTTCTCTTCTGCCTTATCGTTTACCACTATAACCGTAATGGAATACTTCTTCTCAACCTCTTTTTCACCGCACGCCACGAAAAGGCATGAGAGCGCAATCATCATAACAGCGAGCAGAAGCGCCGATATTTTTCTGAAATTTTTCATTTTTGTCTTTCTCCTTTTTTTGCCCATAGGCTTTCATTATATTTATTTTACCATATACGTCTGCTTCGGTCAATAAAAATAATCCGCTCTTTTTGGTAATAATCAACCATTTTCACATATTATATTTTTTTGCAAAAATGCTTTACTTTTTCCTTTTTTTGTACTATAATTTAGTACATAAACATTTATTTCAGAAAGGCAAGTAAATATGAGGCAATATCTTCTTCCCGAGAAAGGCAATTTTTATAAAGCGAATATGCATATGCATACAACGGTATCCGACGGCTGCTGGACACCCGAGCAGGCGAAGGAGGAATATAAGAAGCGCGGCTATTCCATAATGGCATATACCGATCATGAGGTTATGATACCGCATGATGAGCTCAACGATGAAAACTTTCTCACTATCCTTTCCACGGAAATAGCCGTAAATGCGCCTTGGAGTGAAAAAGGCTTTTGGTATGTTCCTACATATCATATAAATATATATGCAAAAGACCCGCATGAAACAGTAAATCCGCTTTTCACCGAGGAAAAGGTTTTCCCGAAGTCACGCGAGCTTGTGACAGATGAGATGCGAAAGATACACTATGAGCGCCACTACAGCGTAGAGGCTATGAACGAAATGATAGCAACGGCAAATAAGGCAGGCTTTCTCGTTTCATATAACCATCCTTTCTGGTCCATTCAGGGATATGAGGATTATATCGGGCTTGAGGGCGTATGGGGAGTAGAGCTTGCCAACTATGGTTGCTTCCGCATGGGATATCAGCTTGACAACAGCATGCAGCCCATAGACGATATGCTGAGAAAAGGCAAGCGTGTTTTCCCGCTGGCAACCGATGATGCGCACAATCCGCCCGATTGCTTCGGCAGCTTCATAGTGCTGAAAGCCGACAGGCTTGAGTATCATACGGTAATGGACGCTCTGGAGCGCGGCGATTTCTATGCTTCGCTCGGTCCCACAATAGATGAGCTTTATATTGAGGACGGAATAGTTCATATTTCCTGCTCGGAGGCAAGACTCATTTCGCTCACTACGGAATGTCGTTTTGCCGCATTCGCCGGAGATAATCATGAAAAAACTCTGACGAGCGCCGATTTCAATATAAACAAGTATCTCGAGCTCAGTCGCGATACGGCGAAGAAAGGACTTCCCGCAAAGCCTTATTTCCGTATAACCGTGCAGGATAAAGAGGGAAGAACAGCCCATACGAGAGCATATTTTGTAGACGAGCTTCTTTGATTATTACCCATTAAGAAATAACAAAAAGGACTGCGCAGTCAGCCCTTTTTGCAATTGATAAAGGAGGTGCGATATTGAAATCAGCAAGGAAGCTGATAGCTCCCATAATATGTATTGCTTTTATCGGTGTCGCTCTTCTGTCCAATGCCGCGAAAGTCGGCGGCTTTATACCGAAGGTTTTCAAAGCACTCGCACCTGTTTTTGCGGGCTTTTGCATTGCCTTCGTGGCAAATCTTGTCCTCGGCAGGTTTGAGAAGCTGTGGGACAGGATTTTCAAAAAGAAAAGAACATCATGCCGAGTCAGGCGCGGGATATGTCTTGTCCTCAGCGAGATAATCATTCTGGGGTCGTTTTCACTCATATTTTTCGTTGTTATTCCTCATCTCGCGGGAGCGATATCCTCGTTTGTGGCAAACCTTTCCGTCTATGCGGAAAATCTGCGGCATTACTGGGAGAAAATAAGCGAATTTCTCATGCACTTTTCGATAGCGCTGCCGGAAATACCGCAGGAGCAGGACAAAATAATCGAGTCTATAACGGGATTTCTTTCACAAAACGGTAATATGCTCGCGGATAAGGCTTTCGGTGTCATGATAAAAGCGGGCAACGCCATTGTCTCGGTAATCGTGGCGTTCACTATCTCGGTTTATGTGCTTCTGCGAAAGGAACAGCTCGGCGCACAGCTTCGAAAGCTGATACATGGCGTATTTTCAGAAAAAAACTACAGAAAAATCTATGACTTTTTCGCGCTTTGCAACGATTGCTTTTCAAACTTCGTGACAGGTCAGCTTGCCGAGGTTCTGATAAACGCTCTGCTTTGCCTTGTCGGCATGCTGATACTGCGCATGCCCTATGCGCTGATGATTTCCGTCCTCGTAGGCATAACGGCGCTGATACCGATTTTCGGTGCCTTCATCGGTTCGGGTGTCGGTGCGCTTCTGATACTGCTTGTAGACCCGATAAAGGCGATATGGTTTGTGATATTTATCATCGCGATGCAGCAGGTGGACGGAAACATCATATATCCGAGAGTCGTCGGCAAATCCGTGGGACTGCCGAGCATGCTTGTTTTTGTGGCGGTGACCGTCGGCGGCAATGCCTTCGGAATACTCGGCATGCTTTTTGCCGTTCCTGTTTGTACTATAGTATATACCTTGCTCTGGCGTTTTATTGATTCCGGAGAAGCGAAAAAGAGCGGGGAAGCATCAGAGAGCGGAGAAGCATCGAAAAGCAGTGGCGCGTGTGAGCATCAAGCCGGAAATCATGAATAAAAAATGAAAACGGAGATAAAAATATGGAAGAAGTAAAGGCAGGCAGATACAGGCATTTCAAAGGGAATGAATACGAGGTGCTTTTCATAGCGAAGCACTCGGAAACGCTCGAGCCGATGGTGGTATACCGTGCGCTCTACGGTGAAGGCGGAGTGTGGGTTCGTCCTCTCTCCATGTGGAACGAAACGGTCACTCACGAGGGCAAAAAGCAAAAGAGATTTTCCTTTATAAGCTGATTTATCTGCAATATTATGATAATAATATATTCATAAAACATATTATGGAGATATATTTATGAAAAAAATAATGCTCGTATTCGGTACTCGTCCCGAGGCGATAAAAATGTGTCCGCTTGTGTGCGAGCTTCGGCGGAGACCGGATATTTCCGTCTGCGTATGCGTGACGGGACAACACAGGGAGATGCTCGATGAGGTACTCTGCGTTTTCGGAGTCAAGCCGGACTATGACCTTGCGCTCATGCGCGAGGGGCAGTCGCTCTTTGATATAACAACAGGCGTTATCTGCGGAATGAAAGATGTGCTCGCGGCGGAGAAGCCCGATGTCGTGCTTGTGCACGGAGATACGACAAGTGCCTTTGCGGCGGCGCTCTCGGCATACTATATGAAGATACCCGTCGGTCATGTCGAGGCGGGTCTGCGCACGCACAATCTCTATTCGCCATACCCCGAGGAATTCAATCGGAATGCTGTCGATATCATCGCGAAATATCGCTTCTGCCCGACGGAAAAAAGCAGTGAAAACCTTGCCGCAGAAGGAATTTCGGACGGTATATACATTACGGGAAATACCGTCATCGACGCACTGAAAACGACCGTGAAAAAAGATTTTTCACATCCGCTTCTTGAATGGGCAGGCGAAAAAAGGCTTGTACTGATAACGGCGCACAGGCGGGAAAGTATCGGTGAGCCGCTCGAAAAAATGCTTCGCGGGATACGCGAGGCGATAGAAGCACATCCGGATACGCGGGCGTTATATCCCGTTCATCCGAATCCGGCGGTTAGAAAAACGGCGGAGAAGGTTTTTGCCGGATGCGATGCGGTGCGCCTCTGCGAGCCGCTTTCGGTGGTGGATTTTCATAATATTCTTGCCCGCTGCCATCTTGTAATGACAGACAGCGGCGGCATTCAGGAGGAGGCGACGGCTCTCGGCAAGCCGACCCTCGTTATGCGCGGCACGACGGAGCGCCCGGAGGGGATAGACTCGGGTACACTGCGGCTCGTAGGTACGGATGAAAGGGCGGTCTCACGCGCTCTCTCGGCACTGCTTGACGATGCCGTAGAATACGACAAAATGGCGCACAGCGCCTGCCCCTACGGCGACGGAAATGCCTGCGTGAGAATAGCGGATATTCTTGAAAAATGAGTAAAAACAAGCAAAATCAGGTCGGGCAATATGCCCGACTTTTTTGCATAAAATGACCCGATAATTATATCAAAAGCTATATTGCAAATCAAAAAAAGAAATCAATTCAAATCACTTCGCCGCGGTGCCTTCCGATGACGCGTGGCGAAGTTGTGAATTTGTTTTAAACATCGGCTAAATGACTTGACAAATCTTATATATTTGTATATAATAAGACTTGAAGACGGGCGGGGCGGACGCGCCTTTTCCCGACTTCGATAAAATGCAAGCGGCAAACTAAAAAAGCGGCTTTTTTGCATGGCGATGATTTCGGCAGGGGAAGCCGAAAAGCGGTATCGCTTTTTGAAAAGTAAGCGTCTTTGCCGAAATTATTTGCAAAATCGGAGGAAATATGAAAAAAAGGATTTTATCATTTGCACTCGTGCTGTTGTTCTGCTTCAGCATGATAGGCACGGTTGACCTGACAGGCGAACATTCGCATGTTCATGCCGATGCCACAGGCGGTTCATCTACCACTCTCGGAGTTTTGGACTATACCGACAAATCAATCACGATACATACCGTTGATGCAACACAGGGCTACTATGTTACCGTCACCGGTCCGAATAACTATAACAAGAGCACAAGGGCTTCTTTGCCGGGCATTGAAATAGGCGTCAGCCAGACGATATTCAGTGAAATGCAGGCAGGCGAAGAGTATACGCTCAGTCTTTATCAGGAGATTACCGGTCAGGACGACAAGCTTATAAGCACTATAAAGCAGAAGACAAAAACTTCCGCTCCCGCCGCTCCCGCTGCTCCTACCGTTGCAGGTTACGGCTCTACAAACATCACGCTCAATACAAGTGCCGATTATGAATACAGCCTCGACGGCGGTAACACATGGCAGAAAGGCAGTGCAGGTATGACTACTTTCTACTATGAGAATCAGGCTCTTCCTGCCAACAGAGTGAAAATCAAGGCGGGCACGACATATAATATTTATGCCCGCGTTGCCGAGACGACAACATCCGAGCCGAGCGCAAACAGCCCCACCCTTACTATCACGACTGTTCCTGTTCCGACGGGCATTGAATTTTCCAATATAGACAAAAACAGCTTTACGATTGATACGGTAGCAGGTGTTGAGTACAGTATTGACGGCGATACATATCAGAGCTCCGGTACATTTACCGGTATCACAGCAGGCAGGGCATATACATTATATGCACGCTACGCCGCAGTTCCCGCGAATAACAGCGCGGCAGGCGATGTACACAAGCAGACGGTAATACTTCCCGTTGTAAGCGCGGCTACTTCTGTAAAGGACGGTAATATTCTTCTTACCTTCAACTTCAATGCCGGAACATTTACGCTGAGCAATATCAAATACAGAATCGAAGTCAAATATACATTCGGCGTTCCTCAGACAGTTGTTCTCGAGAGCACGCCCGGTCAGGAGCCGAGCGTATTTCCCAATATGCCCACATCTCTCGAGATAAATACGAATATTCCTTCTTCTACATCCGGAGCAAAGTATTCCGCAGTAATAAAGGCTATCGTATGCGGAACAGAGCACACGATATTCACCGCAACAGACGCCGCTCTTGAGGGAACACATACCCATTCATACGCACCCGCAACCTGCACAGAGCCTGCAAAGTGCTCATGTGGTGCAACAAGCGGCAATCCCCTCGGACATGACTGGGAAGCCGCTACATGCCAGTCACCCAAGAAATGTAAGCGTTGCAATGCAACGGAAGGCTCCGTTGATACTGCCGCCCATGTTGACAGTGACAAAAACGGCAGATGCGACCGCTGCAACGCAGTGGTCTGCGTACATGACTGGTCTCCCAAGAATCCGAGCTGCACGCAGGATCAGACCTGCACAAAGTGCGGTGCCACAAAGGTAGCGCCGGGTCATACATTTGAGGCGGCTACCTGCACGGATCCCAAGAAGTGCAAGGTCTGCGGTACAAAAGAAGGCAACGCTCTCGGACACACTCCCAACTCAAGCAATATTTGCACGCGTTGCAATAAACAGCTCGTTGCCCACAACCATAACTTCCACAAGGTTTGTCCTTACTGCAGAAAGTGTCTCAATGCTCTTTGTGCGGCATACATCGGTTGCGACGGCACGGCAAGCGGATGCAACGGTTCTTCCACAGGCAAGGTCGCTCATACAGGCGCTCATGCCCTCTGCTCCAAGTGCGGCAACTGTCTCGTGGCTGACTGCGAGCAGTACATAGGCTGTACATCGGCAAAGTGCGCAAAGAATCCTTACGGCGGCACGATAGAGCACAATGCTACACATGATATACTTTACGGTAAATGCTCCAAGTGCGGCAGCTGCTTGCTTTCCGAATGCAAGAACTACAGAGGCTGTAACGGTCAGAGATGTCTCAATCAGGGCGGTAGCTCCGGTCACCTTTCAACCCATGCGACATGCTCGGTCTGCGGTTCCTGCCTTGTTCCCACCTGCCCGCTCTACAAGGGCTGCACTACCACGGATTGCAACAACAGACCCGATCCCAATGCTTGCTCACACGAATGGGAAGTAATAAAATATGAAATCGTTCCCTGCTCCGAAGAAGCCAAGGAATGGGGCGGCGGCAGCGGTACCTTCAAGTGCAAGAAGTGTCTGAAGGAAGAGGTCAGAGCGGTTCCCGCTTCCGGCCATACCTACGGTGAAAGAGAGAGACTTGCAAACGGCACATGGATTCAGAAATGCACAATGTGCGGCAAGATTCAGGTTTGCGCCGATCAGACATGCGGACATGATTTCAATAAATATTTCGTGCTCCAGAGAACAGCTTCTACAGACTGCACAGTCGGCGGCGTATGGACATATATCTGTACTCATGCAAACTGCGGATTCACTGTTACAAAAACGGTTTCCGCAGGCGCACATAAGTTTGATGGCGGCGTTATCACAACTCCCGCTACAGACACGACTGCCGGCGTAAAGACATATACCTGCTCAGTCTGCGGCAAGACAAAAACAGAAACTATCCCCGCTAAAAATCCCTGCGCCGCAGGTCATAAATACGGCGACTGGGTTATAACAAAGGTTGCCACATGCACCACGGCAGGTTCAAAAACGCGCACCTGCTCCGTATGTCACAATACGGATACAGAGGGAATAGCCGCTACAGGACATTCCTTCAGCGAATATGTTGTAGTGAAGAATTCCACATGTAAGGAAGCGGGCTACAGAGTTTGCTCATGCATCAAGTGCGGCACCGAAAAGAGAGAGGATCTCCCTCTGTCAGACCACAAAATGGTTCTTGTTTCCAGCAAGGAAGCAACCTGCGTTGCAGACGGTTCTACCATATACGAATGCAGTGTATGCAAGACACGCAAGGAAACAGTAACACCCGCAACAGGCAAGCACAGCTTTGTTGACGACGGTGAAAACGCAAAGAAATGCGTTGCATGCGGTTTCAGATATGAAATCGTAAACGACGGCAACAAGAAGCTCCTCAGACTTTCCGACGGCAATGTTTCTCTCACTGTTACGGGAAGCAACGCCGATACATATTTCTACAGTGTTTCCGAGAAGTCTTCCGGCGATTACAGCTGGTTCGATTCATGGATGAAATTCCTCAAGGAAAAGGGAGAGGTTTCTTCCGATGCCGCTCTTATAAAGGCATATACCGTTGAAATGACAAACTCGGGCGAAAAGGTTGCTCTTGACAATTCCATGAGCGCTACAATACTTCTTCCCGAGGAAAACAAGAAGACCTCTGTCAAGGTTTATACGATAAAGGGCAATGCTCCCGTTGAGATTACAGATTTCAAACGCAGCGGAAGCAAGATTACCGTTTCGGGCGAAGGTCTCAGCGAAAGCACAGGCGAATTTTTCGTAATCTCCGCAAAGACAGCGAAGAAATCCAATCCCGCAGTTGCAATAGTTATCGGTATCGTTGCTGTTGTTGCTGTTGCCGGCGTCGGAGGCTACTTCCTCTATAAGAAGGGCTTCTTCAGCTCGGCTGAATAATCGACATATTGAACAGTAAAAAAGGGGACGAAAGTCCCCTTTTTGCATAAAATATTTTTACAGACTATTGACTTCTTTTATCATTAGTGATAAAATATACTAAAATATCGGCACGCAAAAGCCGATAAATAAAATCTCTTTGAAGTTTTTCGGGAAAGCGGCAGATGCCCGCCGAAGGAGTAATACTCTCAGGCATCCTGATAAAGGATAGGACCGGAAAATACAGAGAACTCTGGAGAAACCCGTTTGGGTGCCGAAGGTGCAAGGCAAAAGCCGAATCTCTCAGGCAAAAGGACAGAGCAAATTTTCACTGTGCGTATCTTAACCGTATTTTCGGCGTGATATATCGCAGAAGTATTGCTTTTTCTGACTTGCTTGCGGAGCCGCCCGAGGTACGGACGGCTCCTATTTTTATTTTTTGGAGGAAGGCTTTATGACCGGATTTTTAAACGCACTTAACGACATAGTAGTGAAGATTGACAATATTCTTGCTGACTATGCCATCACTGTTCTTCTCATCGCCTGCGGACTTTTCTTTACCTTCCGCACAAAATTTGTGCAGATACGCTGCTTCGGAGAAGGCTGGCGGAGAATGTTCGGCGAGTTCAGCCTGAACGGCAAAAAAGCAGGCAAGGACGGCATGAGCTCGTTTCAGGCTTTGGCAACGGCTATTGCCGCGCAGGTCGGCACGGGAAATATTGTCGGTGCCTGCGGTGCTATACTCATAGGCGGACCCGGTGCCATATTCTGGATGTGGGTGATAGCTTTTCTCGGTATGGCTACGATATATGCCGAGGCGACTCTCGCGCAGAAAACAAAGCAGACGGATGAAAACGGAGAGGTTGTCGGCGGTCCTGTATATTATATAAAAGAAGCTTTCCGCGGGAAATTCGGAAAGGTGCTTGCCGTATTCTTCTCGATAGCGGCGATACTGGCGCTCGGACTTATGGGTGCTATGGTTCAGTCAAATTCCATAGGTGAATCCATGAACAATGCCTTCGGTATACCTGCGTGGGCAGTCGGTCTGGCGATTACTCTGCTTGCGGCGCTTATATTTTTCGGAGGTGCCAAGAGGCTTGCTTCCGTAACGGAAAAGATGGTTCCCGTCATGGCAATCATTTATATCGTCGGCTCTCTTGCGATAATCTGCGTGAGGATAAAATATGTGCCCGAGACATTCGGCATGATATTCAGATATGCTTTCCGACCCGATGCACTTATCGGCGGCGGAATCGGCTATGCGCTGAAAACAGCCATATCGCAGGGTGCGAAGCGCGGTCTTTTCTCCAATGAAGCGGGCATGGGCTCAACGCCGCATGCGCATGCCATCGCCAAGGTGAAAAATCCGCATGAGCAGGGCGTTGTCGCGATGATAGGCGTATTTATAGACACATTTATAGTGCTGACGTTGACGGCTCTCGTCGTTATTTCAACGATGTATGCGGGTCATGACGGACTTTCCGGTGTTGCGGGATATGAGAAAACCAATCTCGCACAGGCGGCATTCTCATCCGTATTCGGTGATAATGTCGGCGGTGCGTTTGTTGCGGTTTGCCTCCTGTTTTTCGCTTTTTCAACGATAATAAGCTGGAATTACTTCGGAAGGCTGAATATAATATCGCTTTTCGGAAACAGAAAATCGGCACTGATAATATATAATTTCGTGTCGCTTGCCTGCGTTTTATTCGGTTCTATGCTCTACAATGACCTCGTGTGGAATCTGCAGGATGTATTTGACCTGCTCCTTGTTATTCCCAATGTCATAGCGCTTTTCGCTTTGAGCACCTTTGTGGCAAAGGAAGCGAGACGCAAAAAAGATTTGCTCCCTCCCGAAAAAAAGAAGGAAAAAGCAGTAAGACAGTAATAAAAATAAGAGGGCGCGGTTTTCCGCGCCCTCTCGCTTTGCATTTGTTTTCAAAACTCCACTTTATTTGCTTTTATTTCGTTTTCTCCGCCCAGGAAAATCCATGCGTTTGCCGAGAAGCGCTCCGGCGCATCGGAAACAAAATATTTCACCTCGCCGTGCGTGCTGTCGGAAGCGATGCCTGTTGCGTTCAGCGCATGAAGAAGCTCATGCGCCGCTTCCTTTGCAGGATCTACAAGCGCGACATCGGGCATAAAATCGGCTATTATTTCCGATATGATAGGGAAGTGTGTGCAGCCGAGAATCAGTACATCGGGAGAAAAAGCCTTCATTTCCGCGAGATAATGGCGGCACATGAGGCGCGTTATTTCACAATCGCGCGAGATAAAACCGTTTTCCACGAGCGGCACAAAAAGCGGACAGGCAATGCTTTTCAGCTTGGCTTCTGGCATGCTCGCAGCAATCTTTCTCTCGAAAATACCGCTGTTTACTGTCGTTTCCGTGCCGATTATGCCTATTTTGCCGCCGCGGCAGAGCGAAATCGCCTTTTTTACCGCGCCGTCTACAACGCCGAGAAGAGGAACGGGACATTCGCCCGCAAAATCTTCGAGCACAGATGAGCTGACCGTGCCGCAGGCGGCAAGTATCATTTTCACATCGTGTGAGAGAAGAAAGGCGATATCCTCGGCGGCGTATTTGCGCAGTGTCTGAATGGAACGGGAGCCGTAAGGAACCCTGCCTGTATCGCCGAAATAGATTATATCCTCTCCGGGGAGTATTTTTGTAAGCTCTGAAACGGCGCAAAGCCCGCCGAGTCCGCTGTCAAAAACGCCTATCGGTCGTCTGTCCATGGTCATTCTTCCTTTCGAAAAATCACAGCCGCGCGCGGATTTCCGCCGTAATCACGGAAAACCTCACAGCCAAGCCCGAATGATGCGGCGAGGTTTTTTATTTCTGTCTCCTCGTCATATCCTATCTCAAAAATTATTTTTCCGTCGGTTTTCAGATGAGAGGGAGCATAGCGCAGTATCGCGCGGTAAAAATCCATGCCGTCACCTCCGCCGTCAAGTGCGATATACGGCTCATATCCGATGCTCTCGCCAAGCCTCGCGATATCGACGGTTCTGATGTACGGCGGGTTTGATATTATCATATCATATTTGCCGTTGAGCACATCGCTCTTCACATCGGCAACGGAAAATTCGGTCAATGCCGAGACGCCGTTTGCCTCAGCATTTTCCTTTGCTTTTTCTATAGCACCGGCGGATATATCGCAGGCGAAAACATGAGCGCCGCCGTGCTTTGCCAGCACTATGGCAATACAGCCGCTGCCTGTGCAGAGATCTGCCGCGTGTGCATTTTCAGGCAGGAGTGAGAGCGCCTTTTCACATACAAATTCCGTATCTGCGCGCGGGATAAGGCAATCGCGCGTCAGAGCTATGCGCAAATCGAAAAACACCGTCTCTCCAAGAATATATTCGGCAGGCTCGCCTTTTGTTCGTCTTGCAAGCATATTTTCAAGCAGCTTTTCATCAAAATGCGCTTCGTCATGCATACGCATGAGAAGCCCCGCGCGCGAAACGCCGCAGAGCCGCTCTATGAAGAGAAGTGCCTCATAATCGGAAAGCTCGCCGCTTGTGACGACGAGTTTTTCGGATATATATTTTTTCAGTTCAAAATAAGTCATATTTCAGCTTGCCGCGCTGTCGTGCCCGTCCGTCTCGACTGTTGTTTCTTCTTCCGACGAATGGGTATTGCCGTTTTCGCCGGTGCTTTCTGCGGCGGGATTTTCACTCGATGTTCCGTCGCTCTTTTCGGAAACGTCGGTTTTTTCGGCAGCATTTTCGGCTTCGACTATTGCTGTCTCCTCGGGAAATTCATCCGGCAGAGCGCATTTGAGCGAGCGAATGGCGACTTCTATCTGCGATGCGTCCGGCTCGCGCGTCGTGATACGCTGAATCCAGAGACCGGGCGCGGTGAGCACCTTGGTAACAATATTATCGTGCTTTGCAGAAAACATGAGAAATTCATATCCGATGCCGACAACGAGCGGCAGCGTCAGAATTTTGCATAGCACGCGGACAAGCCTGTTATCCCATGTGATGAAAAGACCTATGATGATGCCGAGGATTATCATGACAAACATGAAGCTCGTGCCGCATCTGGGATGAAAGCGCCGCTGCGCCTTCACGTTTTCCACGGTCAGCGGAAGCTTTTTTTCATAGCAGAAAATAGATTTATGCTCCGCGCCGTGATATTCAAAGGTGCGGCGTATATCCGGCATGAGCGAAACGAGGGAGATATAGGCTATAAAGATGGCTATTTTCATGATGCCCTCGATGATCCCCTTGAAAACGCCGAGGTCCCTGCCCGCGAGCTTTTCTATTCCTGAGGTTGCAAGAGCGGGCAGATACATGAATATGAGGAGTGCGAGCGCTACGCCGAGCACGGCGGATATCGGTATGAGAACATCGAGTATGCTCTTGCCGAATTTCTTTTTCAGCCATTTTTCGAATTTTGTTTCCGTTTCGTCGATGCCGAGCAGGGAAGCGGAGCTGTCCAGTGTTTTGAAGGAAAGAATCATCATTTCCACAAAGTTGACAACGCCGCGGATTATTGGCAGGCGGAAAAATGCGCACTTTTTGCGCACCGAAACAAATTCGGAATTTTTGGTTTTAATGGTGCCGTCCTCGCGGCGCACGGAAACGCTGACGCGTTCTCCGCTTTTCATCATTACGCCTTCAAGAACAGCCTGACCGCCGACATTGGCGTATTTCGGGGCTTTTTTTTCTTTGTTTTTCATTTATTCTCCTGAAAAATGAGCTGTAAAAATTAGAGAGCGGCAGAGGCAAAAAGCTTCTGCCGCCCACTGCTTCAGTTCGTTTGCGTGCAATATCTTTATAGGGTAAGAGTATCGATTGTCAAAGCGGAAGCAACTCTTATTTGCCGACTATGAATGTGGCAAGCGCAATAACAACAAAAACGATGGAAGCTATCGCTGTGAGCTTAGAGAGCTTTTTCTGCTTGGATTTGCCTTTATTCTTGCCGTAGTAAGTATCAGAACCGCCTGCAATGGCACCGGAAAGCCCCTTCTGAGAATCCTGAAGAAGGACTGCTACGATAAGGAAGAGCGCACAGGCAAGAAGTATGGATCCGAAAATAATGGATATAGTGCTCATTTCAAAAAATCTCCAATCCGACGGATTTATTTGAATTTTCCGCGCTTACCGTCTCATTATGCGGCGGAATAAAAATTTCAAAATACGGCATTTCAAGTTGACAATGCCCATAGTGTTTATTATCATACCATAAACCGAGCATAATTGCAAGGCTTTTTTTAAAATTTTAAGTAAAAATACAAAAATTTTAAAGGAAAAGCAAAAAATCAATTGACAAAACGGGAATATAATGATATAATACTACATCGGAAGAAGGCAAAAAATGCCTTTTCTCCTTGCCGCGGGTAAATTTCATATGTTCGCGGCCTTATGTCCAAAAGGAGGTGCACAATAATGGAAAAGATTCTTTCTAAGTACGAAACTATGTTTATTGTCGATGTTTCGGGCGGAGAAGAAGCTACAGCCGCTGTTGTCGAAAAGTTCAAAAGCCTTATCGAGGCTAACGGAACGGTGGAAAGCTTCGATGAGTGGGGCAAGCGCAGACTTGCTTATCCCATCAACGATATGAATGACGGCTACTATGTTCTCGTCAATTTCGAGGCAGAGCCGAGCTTTGTAGCTGAACTCGAGCGTATCTTTAACATCACGGAAGGCGTTATGCGTTCCATGACAATCAAAGCGTAAATAACACAAGGAGGCGTTAAAATATGGCAAGTCTTAACAAGGTTATTCTTATCGGGCATCTTACGGCTGATCCGGAGCTCAAGCAGACTCCTTCGGGCGTGAGTGTTACTTCGTTTTCTATCGGTGTAACAAGAAGATTTCAGCGTCAGGGCGAGCAGCCCCAGAGCGATTTCATCAATATTGTCGCTTGGAGAAGCACAGCCGAATTTATAACGAAATATTTCAGAAAAGGCAGTGCCATATGCATTTGCGGTTCTATTCAGACAAGAACATGGACGGCAAATGACGGTTCCAAGCGTTATGCCACAGAGGTCGTAGCCGACGAGGCAAGCTTCGTGGAGAGAAAGAGCGAAGGCAGAAGCGAAGAATATCCTGCTCCCGCTTTCTCTACAGGTGAGGTTGAAGCACCCAAATTCGAGGAAGTTTCCGGCGACGACGATTTGCCGTTCTGATTACGGCAGCAGAAATAATATAGGAGGTTTCGTATAATGGAAAAGGAAATGCAGAAGCAGCCTGTTCGCATGAACAGAAAGAAGAAAAAAGTTTGCGTTTTCTGTGCTGAAAAGGTAGAAAACATCGATTATAAGGATGTTGCAAGACTCAGAAAGTTTACTTCCGAGAGAGCTAAAATTCTGCCCCGCAGAATCACAGGCACTTGCGCAAAGCATCAGAGAGAGCTGACCGAGGCTATCAAGAGAGCCCGTCATGTCGCTCTTCTCCCCTTCATCAGCGACTAATTCACTTTGTGAGTCATCACACTCAAAAATAATCAATTTTGTACAAAGAAAATTATTCTGTTTTACAAAAGACAAAAGCCCTTACAAAAGGGCTTTTTTGTTTGCATTTTTGTGGCATTAAAAGTGTTTTTATAAAAAAGCAAAAAACAGTTTTTTCTTTATACAGTCAAATATTTTGAGCCTTTTATGATTTATCTTAAGGAAATTTTTATCGTGAAAAATAATCCTTGAAAAACAGATTTTTTTGTTTGATTTTTGCTGTTATATGAGGATAAAAATTTTTGTACAAAAGCGGATATTTGGATTTGTGCAAAGACAAAGTGATTTTAAGATAAATAAGAAAAAGTACCCTTCCTCTCACGGATTGCCTGCAAAAAAGTATTAAAACAGTGCCGAAAGGTATTAAAACAATTTTAAGTAAAAAGTATTAAAAGCAAAATAATACCTCCTGCACGGAAAGAGGTTTTCTGTGAGAAACACAAACACAAAAGGCAAAACAATGACAAGGGCTTTGGCAAAATGCAATAAAAGATTTATTGCCTATAACGAAGTGCAATGGGCTTATGCAGAGGTTTTGGAAAAGGATGATGAGATTGCCGAGATAAAATGCAATGTAAAACTGCTCGGCTTTGAACTTGGCGACAACTATTCGACGGATTTTGTCTGCTCAAAGAAAAACGGCGAGCTTCTGATAGTTGAAACCGTGCTGAAAAAGCACCTACTTAAACCGATGAACTGCCGGCTTCTTGACGGCTCGCGCCGATATTGGATGGGGCGCGGAGCTACAGATTTCAGACTTGTGGTAGGTGATAAAAATGATGAAAAATGACATTTTGCAAAGCGGCGAAAAGCTGATAAGAGTGCTTGCTCTGTCGGAAAGCAAAGCGTTTGTTATCGACTGCAAAAAGCAGACTATGCCGTATTGGACGGAAAAAGAAAGCCTTTCCGAATTCAAATCCATATCCGAAGCAGAAATGCAAGAAATACTCGGCTGTCGTTTTCCGGATGCAGATGAGCTGTGCGGAGATGAGAAAAGACAGATGAGGGAGGCTTATAGCATTATAGCCTCTGTTGTGCCTTTTGCCGATGATGAAACCGAGCGTAAAGAAATGATAAAACGAGCATCTGAAAAGCACGGGATAACTGCACAGACCGTGAGAAAATATCTTTGCAAATACCTTGTTTTTCAGGATATGATGTGCTTTCTCCGTCGAAAAAGCAAAAGAGCAATGACTGATGATGAAAAGAATTTCAGATATATCCTGAACAAATATTTTTACAGCACAGACCGTCGTTCTCTTCACACCTGCTATATCTATCTTCTGAGAGAAAGATATTCCGATGAAAAAGGCAGGCTTATGCCCGAATATCCCCCATTTCACAGATTCAGATATTACTATTACAAAACAAAGAGGACGGACAACTTCCTTATATCCCGATACGGCAGATATAAATATGACAGAGATTTCAAACCTCTTCTCGGCAATTCACAAAATTATTTCGGCAATGTCGGATTCGGGGAGGTTGACAGCACGATAGCCGATATATGGCTGTCGGATGAGAATCACAACCTCGTCGGACGACCGATAATCACGGCAATGGTCTGTCCGTTTTCTCAGCTTTTGCTCGGCTATACAATAGGCTTTGAGGGCGGAGCGACATCTCTTTCCGACCTTATGAGAAATGTAAACTGCAACAAGGTTGACTTCTGCAAAAGCTTGGGCATTGAAATTGATAAAAATGTTTGGGCAAACAGCGGAATACCTATGACAATAATAACGGACAGAGGCAAGGAATATCTCTCCGAAAACTATTCACAGCTTACCGATTTGGGGGTCGAGATAATAAATCTCCGTCAGTTCACACCTAATGAAAAAGGTATGGTGGAGCAGTTTTTCAATATAATTCAGAACTACTATAAGCAATACCTTATGAACAGCGGCGTTATCCGTGAAGATTTCAATCTTCGTGGTGCTCCCGACTACAGAAAGCAAGCAACCCTGACTTTGTCCGAATTCAATAAAATACTGCTTATGTGCATAATTCATTACAATTCCAAAAGAGTTATACGGAATATACCATATAGCTACATAGGAAAAGCAAAGCCTTTTGCCTGTGATTTGTTTTTGCAGTCATACAGCGAAAATCCTGACTGTTTTATAGAGGTATCGGATGAAAAATTGCGAAAAATATTGCTTCCGAGAACAAGGGGTACTTTCAGAAGAAACGGACTTTTTGCCTGTGGTCTTCGATACAGAGCACCGAATTTTACGGAAAGATATCTTCGTGGCGGCAGTGCAGTTGTTGCCTATAATCCGTACAATATCGGAGAGGTCTATCTCTTGGAAAACGGAGAATACACAAGATTTGAGCTGATTGATTCGTTTTTTGAGGGCAAAACATCGGATGAAGCCGAAAAGCTGTGCAAGGACAGAAACAAAGCAATCAAAGCCTGCACAGAGGAAAGTCTGCAATCGGAAATGGATTTGGGTGCTTGCATTGATGACATTATTTTCGGAAAACAAAGAGTTGCAGACACGAAAAATGTACGGCAAAACCGAGCTGCCGAGATAGCAAAAGAGCATATAAGGAAAGGGGCAAGCAAATGAATCTGACGGATAAAATGCCACCATATTATACAGACAATGAGCTGACTAAAAAGCTTTCAGTCCTGCCTGAAATCAAGTCCGACGACACATCAAAGCAGAGCCGACTTTTGAATTTGCTTTCCGTATATGATTTGTTCATCCCCACAAATATGGCAAGAGAGATATACAGCACCGTATATTTTGCTCTTGTGCGTAGCCTGAACAGAAAAAGCAAGCTTTACGACACATATAAAATGAATGACAACAGAAAGGTCATAAACGGCAGAGGGATAACAAGCGGAATAAACGGTGGTGATTGCTCCTTGATTGTGGGCGACAGCGGAGTGGGAAAATCACAGAGCATAGCAAGAGCCGTGAGTATTATCTCTGAAAATTCCGTAATTGAAACCGAAAGTCCATACTGTACCGTAATCCCTGTTATGACTGTTGAAGCGAGTCCGATGGTGAGCATAAAAGGCTTTTTCCTTGAAATTCTGAGAGTTATGGATTCAATAATCGGAACGGATTATTATATTGCAAACAACAGAACAACAATAAACACCGATTCTCTTCTCGGTGCTGTAAGCAATGCCCTTTTACTGCACTGCGGAGTGCTTATAGTTGATGAGGTGGACAGACTTGTCGGAAACAAAAAATCTTATACTTTTGTCAATTTTATAACAGAGCTTCTCAATATGTGCGGTATAAGCATCATTTTTGTCGGTACACCGAGAGCAATTGAATTTTTCTCATCGACGGAGTACCTTTCCCGTCGAAGTATGGGAAATATATATAGGCAAATGCCATACGGAAACGAATATTACGGATTTTGCAAAGAGCTTTTCAATTATCAGTTCACACTGCATAAAACAGAACTTGACAGCAATATTTTACGGCTTTTTTATAAATATTCAAACGGTATAGCAGCATTGACGGTACAGCTTTTCGTTGCGGCGCAACAGATAGCCATAAGCAACGATTATGAAAAGCTTGATATGCTTTCCGCAAGTCAAGCCTTTACCGATAAAATGAGTATCATAACACCTTATGCCGACTTGGGAAAACACATTTTTCCGAATGCAAGAAGTCAAAATGAAATGTCTGAAACTGATAATGGAACGATACCTTTTGACTATAACAATATTTTTGAAAATCTTTCGGCTCGTGCAGATAAGAGTGCCGATAAGGCAATAGAAATTTTGAGCAAATATATTACTGTGGAGTGTATAAAGCTATGATACGATATTTGCCGCAGATATATGAGGAAGAACTGCTTTTCAGCTTTCTTTCACGGTTGTATACTCACAGCCCTTATACAACAAGCAGTACCTTCAAAAAGAGCATTCTCAGACGAGAAACAGAGGCTGTTGATTATACTTTTTATAATTGCTTCAATGAGGAAACGGCAGAATTGCTTGATAAAAAGTTCGGCATTGAAAATCTGATAAAAAAGCATACCCTTGTCCCGTTCTATTCTGCTTTTTACAGTCGAGAAGCCAAAAATGAGATTTTGCAAAAAGCAATACGGCTTGAGCCTAACATTTCAAAATCACTTGCATATCCGACGGAACACTGCGGCTATGTTCGTTATTGTCCGATATGTATAAATGGCTCCGGAGAGCCTTATTTTACACGAGAGGCACAGATTATGGGGGCTGATTTCTGTCCCCGTCATTTCTGTCGGTATCGTAATGCAAATCTGAAAGTTGATAAAGAAAAATATATTTCTTTCAAATCTCTTGACCAGATTGATTTTGACTTTTCCATACCAAAGATGATAAGTGAAAGTGATATAAATATAAAAGTATCGGCTTATGTTTCGGATTTTGTCCGGGCAGAGCAGAATTATAACTGTGATATCCCCATAGGCTCTTTTCTGACAAGCAAAATAGAAAATACAAAATATGTATCTCCTCGTGGAGTACAACGAAATCTTGACCTCTTGCTTTCTGATATGGGCAGTTTTTATGAGGGCTTGGAGTATTATAAAATAAACAAATCACGACTTGCAAACATTTTAAGAAACCGATATATGAATGTTTTCGATATTTTGCTTATAGCTCTCTTTCTCGGAATAAAAACCGATGAGCTTCTGCATCCCATCCTGCCCGAAAAATCACAGTCAGAGCTTTTTGATGAAAAGGTGAACGAACTGTACCGTGGCGGAATGAATATAAGCAGAATAGCTCGTGAAACGAATGCAAATAAAGAGGTCATCCGTCAGATTTTGCTTGGTGCGTATGTAAAGTAAAGGTTTACAAATTCAGATAAATGTGATAGAATAGATGAAAATGAGTTTGCACACTAAAGGTTAAAATATATTACTATCACTCATTTGTCTTTCCATTACTATCTTATAATTCTATCTTACTATCATTACTTATTATCACATAAAATCTGTATTTACATATCATTATCACTTGGAGAAAATTATGAAATCAAATAATAATTCTACACCCTATCTGTCGTCCGAAGATATTCTGAAAAATGATTTTTTCGACGATGAAGAACAATATGTCGAGCCGACAACAGAACAGATTGCCGCGGCGAAAAAATTATGCCCCGATATCCCACCGGGTTGTTTGGTCGAAATTTTAGGCAGACAATATAAAAACAATATATTAAATCATTCCCAACTGATAGAGTTTATTGCTTCGAAATCAGAAGGAAAAGATATAGTTTTTATTCCTCAAACTACGGAATATTTGCTGAAAAGCTATGATAAAAAGGGAAAGCTGAAAAACTTAAAAGGAGCATCATCTGAGGAAAAGAGTAAAGCACTCTTGTCTTTTCACTCTAATATTAGTCGTGGCATTGACATTTTAACAAGAATGAATGTAATACACGAAATTGAAATCAATATGCCGAATGGGTTGAATTATAAGCCACATCAGCAAGCAAAGAAATATTACGTTAATCATTATAACCTTGACAATGTTTTAAGTCTGCTTTATCAATTATCAAATAAAAAACAACAGCAAAATCCCAAAAAACTTTTTGAAATGGTCAGACTTGATGCGGATTTGAAAATCACTCAAAATGATTATAAAAAAGTCAAAGACATATATACCGAATTATATAACTGGTACCCTCAAATACCCTAGCCATAGCCCGCGCGCTCTATAAAAATGCTCCGTTCATCATACTCGATGAGCCGACGGCGGCGCTCGACCCTGTTGCCGAATCCGAAATCTATTCGAGATTTAGCGAGATGGTGACGGACAGAACAGCGGTTTATATCAGCCACAGGCTCTCCTCCTGCCGCTTCTGCGATAAGATTGCCGTGTTTGACCATGGTTCTGTTGTTCAGGTCGGCACGCACGAGGCACTTCTCGCCGACACGGCAGGGAAGTATCACGAGCTGTGGCACGCGCAGGCGCAGTATTACGATGAAAAAGCCGTGAAATCAAATTAAAAAGCAGGCAAAAATCAAAGCAACAAGCAGAAATCGCCGCGGTCAACGACCGCGGCGATTTTTATTTTGTTTATTGTCAAGCTGATATTATTTGTAAAGCTCGCCGAGTTTTGTAAGTCTCTCGTACTTAGCCTTTGCATTTTCTTCAGCATGCTCGAAGAGCTCGTTTGCTCTCTCGGGGAAGGACTGCATGAGGCGGGCATATCTTGTCTCGCTCTTGATGAAGTCCATATAGTCTGCTGTGGGAGCCTTGCTGTCAAGTGAGAACTTGGGCTCTGCCGCAGGATTGTAACGGAACATATTCCAGTAGCCTGCTTCAACGGCTCTCTTCATTTCGGACTGGCAATTACCCATACCGCCCTTTACACCGTGCATCTCGCAGGGAGCATAACCGATGACAAGGGAGGGACCGTGATAAGCTTCAGCTTCTGTGATAGCCTTGATAGTCTGGTTCATATCTGCGCCCATGGCAATCTGAGCAACATATACATAACCGTAGGACATGGCAATGCTTGCAAGGTCTTTCTTCTTTGTAGACTTACCTGCAGCGGCAAACTGAGCAACCTGACCCATCTGAGAAGCCTTGGAAGCCTGACCGCCTGTATTGGAATATACTTCGGTATCGAATACCATGATGTTTACATCTTCGCCGGAAGCGATTACATGGTCGAGACCGCCGAAGCCGATATCATAAGCCCAGCCGTCGCCACCGAATATCCAAACGGACTTCTTTGCGAGGTAATCTTTTTCTGCGAGGATTTCAGCTGCAAGCGTGCAAGCTTCGCAATCGCAATTCTTGCCTGCTGCCTGAAGAGCCTTCATATGAGCGAGCATCTCTTCAGCCTTGTCGCCGAAGTGAGCCTTGCCTGCCTCGGAAGAGAGGAATGCAACGCCTTCGTCTGCTGTGAGTATGCCGTCGGAAAGAGCGGCGATGAGCTTATCCGTAGCTGCGCCGTTTGTCTTGCCGTCGTTATATGTCTCGAGCCATTCTGCGGCTGCTGCCTTGATATCGTCGGTAGCCCAGATGGATACGAGCTTTTCAAGTTTAGCCTTGAGCTTCTCACGGATAGCTTTCTGACCGAGAGCCATACCGAGACCGTGCTCTGCGTTATCCTCAAAGAGGGAGTTTGCCCATGCCGGACCCTTGTGGCTGTCTTTATTTACAGTGTAAGGTGTGGCAGGTGCGGAACCGCCCCAGATGGAGGAACAGCCTGTAGCATTGGAAATATACATTCTCTCGCCGAAGAGCTGAGTGATAAGGCGGGCATAAGATGTTTCGGCACAACCTGCGCAGGAGCCGGAGAACTCAAGCAGCGGCTGGTTGAACTGGCTGCCCTTTACCGTTGTTTCTGCGAAAGGAAGTGTCTTCTTGGAAACCTTTGCAACAGCATAATCGAAAGCTGCCTGCTGGTCTGCCTGACTTTCCTGAGGAACCATGCGGAGAGCCTTTGTCTTTGCGGGACATACATTTACGCAGAGTCCGCAGCCCATACAGTCGAGCGGGCTGATGGCGATGGTAAACTTATAATCTTCGCAACCCTTGCCTGTCATCTTAGCCGCAAACTTTGTGGAAGCGGGAGCATTTGCCGCCTCATCCGCATTCATGGCGAAGGGACGGAGAGTAGCATGAGGACATACATAGGAGCACTGATTACACTGGATACAGTTTTCGGGAATCCATTCGGGAACATCAACGGCAACACCGCGCTTCTCATAAGCGGCAGCGCCCTGAGGGAGAGTACCGTCTGCGAGGTCAACGAACTTGGAAACGGGGAGGGAATCACCCTGCATCTTTGCAACGGGAAGAACGATATCGCGAACAAACTTGACGAGCTCGGGACGATCGCCTGTGATTTCCTTTTCCGCTGTTGTGCCTGTAACTGTCTTCCAAGCCTCGGGAACCTTTATCTCAACTATGGCGTCAACGCCGGCGTCGATAGCCTTGTAGTTCATTTCAACTACGGCTTCGCCCTTCTTGAGGTAGGACTTCTTTGCCATATACTTCATGTAGTCTACAGCTTCGGAGATAGGCATAATGTTTGCCAGAGCGAAAAATGCGGACTGAAGTATCGTATTTGTACGCTTGCCCATGCCGATTTCGCGCGCTTTGTCGATAGCGTCAACGGTATAGAACTTGATATTGTTATTGGCGATATAATTCTTTACTTCGGCGGGGAGGTGCTTGTCCAGCTCCTCGGGAGTCCACTGGCAGTTGAGCAGGAATGTACCGCCGGGCTTTACATCGTTTACTATCTTATAGCCCTTGAGCATATAAGAGGGATTGTGGCATGCCACGAAGTCTGCCTTTGTGATATAGTAGGAGGACTTGATGGGTGAATCGCCGAAGCGCAGGTGGGAAATAGTTACGCCGCCTGTCTTCTTGGAGTCGTACTGGAAGTATGCCTGAATATACTTATCGGTGTGGTCACCGATGATTTTGATGGAGTTCTTGTTTGCGCCGACAGTACCGTCACCGCCCAGACCCCAGAACTTGCAGGAGATAGTGCCCTTGGGAGCCGTATCGGGAACAACCTTTTCGGGAAGCGAATAGCCTGTAACATCATCGACGATACCGATGGTGAAATGGTTCTTCGGATTCTTCTTTGCGAGATTGTCATAAACGGCAAAGACGGAAGCGGGAGTTGTATCCTTGGAGCCGAGACCGTATCTGCCGCCGACAACCTTGGCATCAACACCCTCTTCTCTGAGGGCTGTAACAACATCGAGATAGAGAGGCTCGCCGAGAGAGCCGGGTTCCTTTGTTCTGTCGAGAACGGCAATCTTCTTGACCGTCTTGGGCAGAGCTTTTGCGAGCTTGTCTGCACAGAAAGGACGATAAAGTCTTACCTTTACGAGACCGACCTTCTTGCCCTTTGCCATGAGGTAGTCGATAACCTCCTCGGCAACATCGCATACGGATCCCATGGCGATGATAACATTTTCAGCCTCGGGATGACCGTAGTAGTTGAAGAGCTTGTAGTTTGTGCCTATCTTCTTGTTTACTTTCTTCATGTATTCTTCCACGATAGCGGGGAGAGCATTGTAATAAGAGTTGCAAGCCTCTCTGTGCTGGAAGAATATATCGCCGTTTTCGGCGGAGCCGCGGAGAACGGGATGCTCGGGATTGAGAGCGCGTGCGCGGAATTCGGCAACGGCATCCTTATCAATCATATCTGCAAGATCCTTGTAATCCCACTGCTCGATCTTCTGAATCTCGTGAGAGGTGCGGAAGCCGTCAAAGAAATGGATGAAAGGAACTCTGCCCTTGATTGTGGAAAGGTGAGCAACCGCGCCGAGGTCCATAACCTCCTGCGGGTTTGTGGAAGCGAGCATAGCGAAGCCTGTCTGACGGCAAGCATAAATATCGGAATGATCGCCGAAAATGTTGAGAGCATGAGAAGCTACACAGCGTGCGGAAACATGAATAACGCAGGGAAGAAGCTCGCCTGCAATCTTATACATATTCGGAATCATCAGGAGCAGACCCTGAGAAGCCGTGTATGTTGTAGTGAGAGCGCCTGCCGCGAGAGAGCCGTGAACGGTACCTGCGGCACCTGCCTCAGACTGCATTTCGGTAACTCTGACATTTTCACCGAAAATATTCTTGAGACCTGTAGCAGACCATGAGTCTGTCAGCTCAGCCATAACGCTGGAGGGCGTGATGGGGTAGATGGCTGCAACCTCGGTAAACGCATAAGAGACATGCGCCGCCGCGGTATTGCCATCCATGGAAATCTTTTTTCTTGCCATGTTTTTTTCCTCCGGAAATTTTTATAGATTATGAATATATATTACCACTTTCAAACGGAAAAGTAAATATATAGCGCGAAAAAAGTCCTCACAATTTGAATATTTTTTGCAAAAAAGTATACATTTTCAGGTTAGCTTTGACTAACCTCGCGTGAAAACATCAAAATAAAATGACGGAAAGCTATTGACAGCGATTGTGCCTTCCGCTATAATAATCATGAACGAAAAATCCATATGAAAGAATGTGATATATAATGAAAGTTTTGCTTTCTGGAGGAGCGGGATATATAGGCTCGCATACCGCCATAGAGCTGCGCTCGGCAGGGCATGATGTCGTCATTGTCGACAACTTTTCAAACAGCAAACCCGAGGTGCTCCGTCGCCTTGAAAAAATAACGGGAGCGCCCTTTGCTTTCCATTGCGCGGATGTCTGCGACAAGGCGGCGATGGATAAAATTTTTGCCGGGGAGAAGCCGGAGGCTATAATCCATTTTGCCGGCTACAAAGCTGTCGGAGAGAGCGTTGAAAAGCCGCTCGAATACTACAGAAACAATCTCGATTCCACTCTGACTTTGCTCGAGCTGATGAGAAAATACGGCGTGCACAATATCGTATTCTCCTCCTCGGCTACGGTTTACGGTGCGCCGGACAGCGTGCCGATAAACGAGAGTGCCGCCGTCGGCAGATGCACAAATCCCTACGGCTGGACAAAATATATGATAGAAATAATTCTCAAGGATGCCTGCAAAGCAGATCCTTCGCTTTCCGCCGTCCTGCTCCGTTATTTCAATCCTATCGGTGCGCATGAGAGCGGGCTTATCGGCGAGGACCCGCAGGGCATACCGAACAATCTGATGCCTTATATCACGCAGGTGGCAAGCGGCAGGCTGGAGAAGCTCCATATTTTCGGCAATGACTACGATACGCCGGACGGCACGGGTGTGCGCGACTATATCCATGTTGTCGACCTTGCGCGCGGTCACGTCTGCGCGATAAAGTATGCCGCGGAGAACAAGGGTGCCGATGTGATAAACCTCGGCACGGGCAAGGGCTACAGTGTGCTTGAAATGGTAAAGACATTCAGCGAGGTTTCGGGCGTGAATATCCCCTATGAGATAAACGCACGCCGCGCGGGCGATATAGCCGAGTGCTATGCCGACCCGACCAAGGCAAAGGAAAAGCTCGGCTGGGTGGCGGAGAAAAATCTCCGCGATATGTGCCGCGATTCATGGCGCTGGCAGAAAAACAACCCGCACGGTTATGATGATTAAATGAAAAAGTATTTTTACTGCAAAAAGCAAATAAAGATATTTTTTGTATAGCCTTCTCCTGCGGGAGAAGGGGGACCGCGACAGCGGTGGATGAGGAGTCAAATTGACATTAAGATGCAAATACTGTTTGCGAATCACTCGTAAACACCTCATCCGTCAGCCTGCGGCTGCCACCTTCCCTCGTCTCGGCGACGCCGACACACATGTTTCACATATGTGACCTTCCCCCACTGGGGAAGGCTTTTTTAGTTGCTATTTCTACGCATCAACAAAACTTATTCTAAATTTAGCGCTTTTCGACAAGTCAGGCGCTCCTCGGCGGAGCGCTTTTTTTCAAAAAAATCAAATTTTTCGGGAACCGAAAGCGAAAATCATACACTTCTTGAGCGAAAGGGGATGAAACAGGATGAAAACAGGTGAAAATCTCGCAGAGCTTCGCATACACGAGTTTGCCTCGGAATATTTCGGGCGGATATATTATTACTGCCTGAAAAAGACGGGCGGAGAGGCGGAAGCCGCCGAGCTTTCGCAGGAGACGGCGCTCGCCGTGATAGAGCAGCTCCGCCGAGGCGCCTGCCCCGAGAGCTTTTCCGGTTGGGTCTGGCAGATAGTGCGCAATATCTACAGCCGCTGGGCAAAGAGGAAGCATGAGCGAAGCGAAAAATTCGATGGCGGCGATATTTCGGAATATGAGATAGCGGACGAAAGCGATTTCGTTTCCGATATCATAAAAAGAGAAGATATCGCGCTTATCCGCCGCGAGCTGGCTTTCATCCTTTCGGAATACAGAGATATTCTTGTCATGTACTATGTGCAGAGCAGGCGTATTTCCGAGATAGCCGATAAAATGAATATCCCCGAAGGCACGGTCAAGACAAGGCTTTTCCGTGCGAGACAAAAACTGAAAGAAGGTATGAATATGGCAAGAGAATTCGGAAAAAGAAGTTATAATCCCGAAGAGCTGAGCTTTTCGTCATCGGGAAATCAGCCGTCGGGTCTTCCGTGGAGCGCGGTGAGGAGAAAGATACCTGTAAATATCCTCTGCGAGGCAAATAACAATCCCTCTACTATCGAAGAACTGGCAATAGAACTCGGCATAGCCGTGCCTTATATGGAGGAAGAGGTTTCGCGTCTCGAAGAAAGCGAGCTTCTCCGCAAGATAGACGGTGATAAGTATATCACGAGCTTTTTCATCGCGCCGAAAGAGTGCATAGAAGAGGTAAACGCGCTCTGCGAGGATTTCGCCTATGACAATTATAAGAAATTCTGGCAGGTGGCAAGCGATTTCGTAGCGGGGCACTATGCGGAGTTTATCGGCGAAAGCACCATGAGCGAGCAGGATGCGACGATGTTCTTCTTCATGAAGCTTGCAGACAAAGTGAAAGCGACAAGCGACGGCACCGTATGGAACAGATTCAAGAGAAAAGACGGCGGCAACTGGGGATTTATCGGATATGAGCAGGGTATAAGACGCGGCAGAATCAACGCGTGCGGCTTCAGCGACAACGGAATGATTACATGCAATGACGGTAATAAGTTGGAATTGCGCGGCTATGTCAATGACGACGGCAGTTTCGGAAAGCAGATTTATAAAGATCACTGTTTTAATATTGATTCAAAAGATTTAGCAGTAATCCGCGAGCTTGTGAAAAACGGATACAGCGCAGAGGGCTTCACCGATTCACAAAAGAGTACACTTGATAGGTTCTGCGACAACGGCTACTTTGTAAAGGACGGCGACAGATATAAGCCGAGAGTGCTGGTTTTCGAGGGAGATAAGCTGAGTGAACTTATGAATCTTATGACCGGCGAGCACAGGGAAGAATACGACGCTCTTATGGCGGCGATGAAAAAACTTCATGACGACGCGGTCGCCGTAATATCGAAATACAGCATGCCTTATTTCAAGGACGATTTCGTTTATTATGTTGCCATGATGCTTTACAGGATGAGAGGCTATGTTGCGGCTCTTGTAAAAGACAATGGACTTTACACCGGCGGAAACGGCGATTTCGGCTATTTCAGCTATACAAAATAAGGTCAGACAGCATTTAATACTCTTGTATAAAATCGGCAGAGGGCAGTCCCTCTGCCGATTTCTGCTTTCGCGGAGCTTGCGGCAAATTTTTGTTGACAAACAGTCGCGTTTGTGATATCATGATTGAGCATTATTTAAAAAAGAGGGATGAAAATGGGCACGATAGAGCTGATTCTGCTTTCGGTCGGACTTGCCATGGACGCATTCGCCGTTGCAATATGCAAAGGGCTGAATATGCGCAAAATGAACTACAAAAACGCGCTGATACTCGCGCTTTTTTTCGGAGGTTTTCAGGCGCTGATGCCGGCGATAGGCTACCTGCTCGGAAAACAGTTTGAAAAATATATAACCTCAATAGACCACTGGATAGCTTTCATCCTGCTTTCCATAATCGGTATACAGATGATAGCGGAATCTTTCAAAAAGGACGACGATAAAGAAGAGGACGCGGACAAGCTGAATCTGAAGGAATATTTCATGCTTGCCATCGCCACGAGCATAGACGCACTCGCCGTGGGCATTTCGCTTGCCTTCCTCAGCGTCAGCCTTGTGAAGTCCGTCAGCTTCATCGGTATCATAACATTTGCAATTTCCTTTGCGGGCGTTTTCATCGGAAACAAATTCGGTGCGCGCTTCAAAAGCAAGGCAGAATTTGCGGGTGGTGCGATACTTATACTCATCGCGCTGAAAATACTGCTCGGGCATCTCGGAGTTATAAATTTCTGAAAATAATAAAAAACGACACCGTAAAAAAATATGCACCCCAAAAGTCAGACACTTATGGAGGTGCATATTTTTATGGGCAAAAAAGGGCGATTTTGCATCTGTTATTTTTGTTGCAGGCTTTCAGCCTTTCCGGTACCATGCCCTTATACGGCTGACTGTTGCAGCTTATTTTTTCATTGTCATTATCCTGTCGATAACCGCACCATCGCCGCGGCTGACAACTATGCTCGGAGATGCAAGATACAGCTTGCCGATGTGCAGGTTTTTAAAGTGAATTTCGGAAATCCCGCCGTGCACGGTGAGCGCCTCGAGATCCGCGCCTGTAAAGGCGTCAGCAGATACTTCCGAGACATCTTTCGGGATGATGTAATTCTTTTCTGCGTGGGCGGCAGGGAAGCGTATGAGCATTGCTTTATCCTTTGAGAAAAGCACGCCGTTTTCGCTTGCGTAGACATTGCTTTCGCCGCTGACATCAATGTGTGTGAGATTGTCGGCAAAGAATACAGATGTGCCCGACGACTTATGCGAGGGGTTGATATTTTCAAGCGAAGCCGGCACATATATGCTCTCCGCGCCGTCGCTTACTTCGGCGAAAACCGATTTTATTCCCTCGGCGAAAATGAGTTTTTTCAGAGGCGCGCCGGTTTTGTTTTCGATGAATATTTCCGCGGGCAGGTCTATGCTTCTGCCATCGAGCATGAAGGCGGGCTCGAGCATAAATTCGGAGCCGGAGATTACAGTGATTTCCGTTATCTCGATTTTACCATATACGGCACTCTCGGTGTAGTATTTATATTTTACGCTGTAGCTTCCGTATTCGTTTTCAAAAGCCGCCTCGCGCTCCTCATGCGCATATTCCGGCATGCCCGTGGTAGTGGTGACGATGGTTTCGACAGCGGTTGTGGTGTTTGTTGTTTCTATCATTGTATCTGTCGTCGCTATTGTCGTCCCTATTGTTGTTTCTATCGTTGTCGCTATTGTTGCTGCTGTTGTTTCTATCGTTGCTTGTGTCGTCGTGTCGGCTATGCCGTGGTTGCCGGTGGTGCTGCCGTCGGTGCTTTCATATGAGAAAGTACTTTCCGACGAAGCTGTGGTGGGCACGGGATTGAATATCCTGTCCAGATTCGGCACAACGGCTATTGCGGCGATTACGATAACGGCGCATATCATGAGCGAGGCAGGCGAATAAATGAATTTGAAATTCCGCTTTTTCGCTTCTTTTTGCGGTATATTTTCCTTTGCCGTCGCTTCTATTTTGTCCCAGCTGTCGGGCGCTTTTTCACGCATGGCACTTTTCAGATATTTTTCAAATTTTTTCATTCTCCTCACCTCCTTTGATAAGCATTACCAAGCTCACTTTTCAGCTTTTTCATGGCGTATCGGTATTTTGAACGCACGCTGTTATAAGGCATACCGATGAAATCCGCTATATCGACGAGCTTCATATCACTGTAGATATGAAGCATTACTATTTCGTGCTCGGTCTTTTCGAGCCCCGCAAGCGCACGCTTTATATCTTCGTTTTCTATGAGAGAATCAGAAAAATCCGCCTCGCCCGGCTCGCTTTCAAGACTGTCAATGTCACTCCATGCGGGACTTTTAAGCATATCGCGGCAGATATTGCGGCAGATGCCGAATATCCATGCGCGGGCATTCGTTCCCGCGGCGTAGGATGCGGCGCATTTTGCTATGCGCAGATAAGTTTCCTGCATGGCGTCCTCGGCTCTCGTGCGGCTCCCGAGTTTTCGCAAGGCAAAAACAAAGACGGAATCTTTGGTTTGCTCATAGATGCCGTGCAGAGCGTCTATATCGCCCGTGGCAAGCTTACTGATGTCATTTTCAAGCTTTGATGAAAGAAACGATGAAAAGCTCATTGCGGAAAAGCTCCTTTCAGTTAGTATATAGAAAAAACAGCGGCTCTCGCAGAAAAATTTTTCGGAAAGTCTGTTTTGATTATTATGCGGATTTTTGTCGGTTATATTTCGGGGAAGAGAAGAAAGAAAAATGCGGCGGAAGCAGAGGCAACCGCCGCATAAGTCATAGCTTTAATATGTAGAATTAACCTCTGTTTTTGCGAAGGATAGCCATGATATCATCAAAATCGCTGTCGGAAATGATGGCGGCTTCTTCATCTGTAGCAACCTGCTTGGGAGCTTCTTCCTTCTTGGGAGCGGCTGTCTGAGTTGCAAAAGGAGACTTCTTTGCCGGCTCGGCTGCTGTCTTGCCGGAAGCGACGCCTGTCCTGCCGGAAGCCATGGGCTTGCCGTCCTCAGCCTTGAAGCCGGTAGCAATAACGGTGATCTTCATCGTATCTTCAAGCTCGTTGTCAAGCGCGGTACCCCAGATGATATTGGCATCGGGATGAGCCTCGTTTGCAATCATAGAGGAAGCAGTCTCGATTTCTTCGAGGCTTATGTCGGGTCCGGAGGTGATGTTGATAAGGATGCCGGTAGCACCGGAGATGGTTGTTTCGAGAAGAGGGCTGGACATGGCAGCCTTAGCCGCAACCTCAGCCTTGTCTCTGCCCGTGCCTTCGCCAACGCCCATGTGAGCATAGCCTGCATCGCGCATGACGGAAGAAACATCCGCAAAGTCAAGGTTTACAAGACCGGGGATATTGATAAGGTCGGAAACGCTCTGCACGCCGTGACGGAGAACATCGTCCGCATACTGGAATGCATTTACGAGAGTAATTCTGTTTTCGGAAATCTGCTTGAGTCTCTCATTCGGGATTATAACGAGAGAGTCTACATAATCGCGGAGCTGAACGATACCCGCTTCAGCCTGTATCATGCGCTTTCTGCCTTCAAATGCGAAAGGCTTCGTAACGATACCGATAGTGAGGATGCCCATTTCCTTTGCCACCTTGGCGACAACGGGAGCCGCACCTGTGCCTGTACCGCCGCCCATGCCGACCGTGATGAACACCATATCCGCGCCACGGATTACATCGGCGATTTCCTCGAGGCTTTCCTGAGCTGCCTGCTCGCCTACTGCGGGATTGGCGCCTGCGCCGTGACCCTTTGTAATCTTTTCGCCGATGGCAATCTTTGTGGGAGCACTTGACTTGAGCAGAACCTGTTTATCGCAGTTTACCGTGATAAATTCAACACCCTGTATATTTGATTCTATCATGCGGTTCACGGCGTTACCGCCACCGCCGCCGACGCCGATGACTTTGATATTTACGCCGCTTTCGTAATCTGAATTGAATTCAAAACCCATTTTATAATCCTCCTTAGATTTTATTCATAGATATACGATTCTATTGTAATATGTTTTTAAATTATTTTCAAGATGTTTTGCAAAAAAACTTGATAAAAAATTAAAAAAATTACCGAAAATCCCCCGATTTTTGTAAAAAAGCAGAAAATCGGGCAAAATTTGCGGTAAAATTTTCTATTCTCCGAGCTTTCCCGTCGGCTGGAAGGACACCTTGTCGTCGGAAATCACGCGAATATTTCCCGTGACACCCGCGTAGTAGCTGTCGGATTCGAGCTTGGTTATCAGCTTTATACATAAGGATAAATCCGAATCGAGCGTGCGCCAAGATGGTAATACAATTGTATAAATATTATTATACAAAATATGAATATCAAATTTTTGCCGCAGGTCTATTCCGCTCAGCTTCTTGCCTATGGGAGAAGAGAGTATCGTATCTATTATGCCGAGATAGAAGTCGCAGTCGTCTTTCTCCTCAAATTCTATCTGCTTTCCGAGGGCGAGGCTCTTTATTCCCGAGAGGGAGAGCTTTGCCGTGCCGCTGTAGAAAGAGGAGCTGATATCGTCCCTTACCTCGAGTACCGTGAGCCTGTCCGAGAGGATGAAATACTGCCCGTCATATTCCAGAGCGAAGGCAGGCGGGTATTCCTCTATGATGATGTGCAGCTTTTTCGGCAGGGTGCGGCGCACGGTGACGGAGCGCACATAGATATTTTCGCCTTTGATTTTTTCGGCGATTTTACCTTTGCTGACGGCATATGTATGCGAGCCGAGCTTTATGCCGCTGTCGTTGATTATCTTTTCCGCGGAGCAATACGAAATGCCCGAGACGTCTATCTCCCTTATGCGGCAGAAGCCGAAAAACCACACGGCGAAGAGGATCACCGCCGCGATGAAAATGAGCCATAGCAGGCGATGGGTCTTTCGCAGGCGTGTCATTTCCGGCGTTTTGTTTCTGTTCGTCATTTTTCTTTCCTCACTCTGTGGAGTATGAAAATCATTTGCTCTCGAGGAGCGTCATAATATCGCGGCTGAGAAGTATTCTGATATCGCGCCAGATCAGTTCGTTTGAATCCGGTTTTGCAAAGGAGGCGATGTTTTCGCGCATTGTCGCCGCCTTTTTGCCGTCATAGAGAATTTCACAGAGACTTTTTTCGAGCAAATCGGGGGTGAGATGCTTCTCCTCGATAAGTATGGCGGCATCCGCGTCGGCGAGCCGCTTTGCATTTTCATACTGGTGATTATTTACAACATTCGGCGAGGGAATGAGTATACACGCCTTCTTCTGGAGCGCCATTTCCGAAACGGTCATCGCGCCCGCGCGGCAGATGACCGCATCCGCGAGCCGCTCCCAGTAAGGCATATCGTAGATATATTCCGTGAGGCGCAGATTCGGAAAGACCGAAAGCCCCGCCGCCCTGAAAGCGGCAAGCGTTTCTTCATGCGTACTGCTTCCCGTGGCGTGAATATGGAAAACCTCACGATGATGTGAGGTGAAATTCTTCATCAGCGCGATTATTTCGGAATTCAGCCGCATAGCGCCGAGGCTTCCGCCGAAGGAGAGGACTATCTTTTCCGTACCCTCGGGGATGCTCAATATCTCGCGGATATTTTCGGGGATTTTTGCCGTGCTTTTTTTCATCATTGGATTGCCGACGAAGAGCACTTTGCTTTTGTCGGGGAAATAATCCATGGTCGAGGCAAAATTTACATATATTCTGTCCACCTTGTCGGCAAGCATACGTACAGCCTTGCCGGGGATGGCGTTGGATTCATGCAGAGCCGTCGGTATGCCGAGCTTTGCCGCCGCCGAGAGAAGCGGCCAGCAGACGTAGCCGCCTGTACCTATCACGATATCGGGTTTGTATTCGAGCAGGAGCTTTTTTGCCTTTCTCGGCGCAGTGAAGTAGTAATATGCCGTTTTGATATTCGAGAGGGAAAGGCTTCTTTTCAGCCCCTTCATTTCTATATGATAAACAGGATAGCCCGCCTTTTCGCAAAGGCGGTTTTCTATTCCTTTTTTGGTGCCTACGAAAGCTATCTCGGCGTTTCTGTCATGCGCCTTTATCAGGTCGGCTATGGCGAGAGCGGGATTTACATGACCTGCCGTGCCGCCGCCGGAGAGAAGAACCTTCATTTTTTGCCTCCTTATATCAGAGCGGTTTCTGAGATGAATATTTTGAGATTGATAGGATGATACCCATTTCTCCGAGCTGCATTATCAGTGCGCTTCCGCCATAGCTGAAGAAGGGAAGCGCAATGCCTGTCGTCGGGATGCTGACCGTGACGACGGCGATATTGAGCAGCAGCTGTATGCCGACCTTGCTGATAAGTCCTATCACGAGCAGGGACGAGAATGTATCGGGCGCGTTCATGGCGATGACAAATCCGCGCCATATCAGCACTATGAAAAGCACTATCACGGCGACGGCGCCCACAAGCCCCAGTTCCTCGCAGACTATTGAGAAGATGAAGTCGTTCTGCGGCTCGGGAAGCCAGAGATGTTTCTGATAGCTGTTTCCCAGCCCTACGCCGAAAAGCCCGCCGCTGCCGATGGCAAGCAGGCTCTGATAGGGCTGCCAGCCGCCGCTGAGTCGATAATCCTCGGGATGAAGCCATGCGTCTATTCGCGATTTCGCATAGTCTGTGAAAAGTATCAGCGAGAGCGCCGCGGCGGCACCGGTGCCGGCTATGGCGGCAAGCCATTTTATGCTCGCGCCGGATATGAATATCATTACGGCACCGATAAGAAATATGATTATCGTTCCGGACATATGGTGCTCGAGAACCGTTGTTCCGCATACGACGCAGATGATGATGGCAGGGAAAAGAATACCGTATTTGAAGGTTTTTATCTTGGTTGAGACGATGGATATGTAATAGGCGAGAAGCAGAGCCAGCGCAAATTTCATTATCTCCGTAGGCTGAATCTGTATGGGACCTATTTTAATCCATCTCGTGGCGCCGCTCCAGTTTTTGCCCACGAAAGGCACGGCGAGGAGCAGAAGATAACTCACGGCAAAAATCGGGAGAGTGGCTTTCTTTACGAAAGTATAGTCAACGCAAGAGGCGGCAAGCATGACGATAATGCCCGCCACCATCCATACTATCTGCTTCTTGATGAAGAAAAAGCTGTCGCCGTATTTTTTTTCGGCGAAAACGTAGCTTGATGAGAAAATCATGACCGAGCCGAAACAGAGCAGGAGCATAACTGTTATAAGAAAGGGGATATCCACCCCATGCTTTGCGCGGTATATGGTAACTTCTTCGCCCTCAGGCATGGCAAAAAAGCCGAAAAGTCCCGGTTTTTTCTTTTGCATTTTTTCAGCCGTCATGCCATTACCTCCGATATATATTTTGCGCGGAAATCAATATTTTATAAGAAAAAATGCCGCTATGCAGAAAACTGCCGTAATGGCAAATGCGCAGAGGTCTATTTTGCTTTCCGAGAAGCCGAGCTTTTCGAAATGATGGTGTATGGGCGCCATTTTGAAGAGGCGCTTGCCGTGCGTGAGCCTGAAATACGAAACCTGAAGCACGACTGACATTATCTCGCAGAAGTAGACTATGCCGACGAGCAGAATGATAAGCTCATATTTCAGCATATATGCAAGTCCGGTGACTGCGCCGCCGAGAAAAAGCGAGCCTGTATCGCCCATGAAAACCTTGGCGGGATATATATTGAATATAAGGAAGCCGAGCAGTCCGCCTATTACTGCGCCGCTGAATGTGGCGGCTCCCATATCACCGACGGAGAAGGCAAAAACAGCGAAGAACGCGCAGACCACAGCTGAAACCGTGGCGCAGAGCCCATCGATGCCGTCGGTCAGATTTACGCTGTTTACCATGCCGACGATGAAAAGTATCGAGAAAACATAGTAGAAAAATCCGAGCTCAAGTTCTTTATTTATGATGGCTAGGCTGATGCTCGTGTCTATCGCGCCTGCCTTTGCCATAAGGAAAAGATAGAGAGCGGCGACGATGAACTGGAATGCCATTTTCTGAAAAGGGGTCAGCCCTTCGTTGCGCTTTTTTGCGAATTTTGTCAGGTCATCCGTTACGCCGACAAGACCGAAGGCGACAGCCATGCCGAGAGTTATCAGCATGGGCGCGGAGAGCTTATCAAAAAAGACTACGGAGAGAATTACGCAGACGACGGTGCAGGGAATGATGAAGAAGATGCCGCCCATGGTAGGAGTGCCTTCTTTTGATGCGTGCCAGCGCGGACCTATCTCGAGAATTTTCTGCCCGAGCTTTTTGCTTTTCAGCACGGGGATGAGAAATCTGCCGAGCAGTGCCGAGGCAATAAGACATATCACAAGTGAAATGATAAAAGAAAGATACATACCTTTTTCTCCGTGCCGATAATGATTTTCAGTATTTTATGAGGATGTGTCAGAATATAAAAAACGATTTATACAGATGCCTTTTATATGAGCCTTGCCACATTTTCGAGCGCAACTCTGCGGCTTGCTTTAAAGAGAACCGTATCGCCCTTGTGCAGGAGCTTGCGTATGTCGGTCGCCGCCTGCTCGGGGCAGTCATAGCCGAGAGAAGCGATTTTTTCCTCCGGCATGCCGCTTTCCTTTGCGCCGTGTGCTATATATTTCGCGTTTTCGCCGACTGTTATCAGCAGATCCGCGCCTTTTGCATAAGCCTTGCCGACCCTCTCATGCAGCTCATGTGAATATGAGCCGAGCTCGAGCATTTCGCCGAGTACGGCGACTCTCCTGCCGCCGTTTTCGCTTGCCACATCGTCGAGAATCTCAACAGCCGCCTCCATTGATTCGGGTGAAGCATTGTAGCAATCGAGTATGAAGGTGCAGTCGTCATGCCTTTCCACCTGCGAGCGGAGTGCCACCGGCTCATAGCCGAGAATGCCCTCTTTTATCTCTCTCTCGGGGATGCCGAGTAGCATGCCGCAGACCACGGCACACATCGCATTGTATATATTGTGTCTGCCGCGCACGGCTGTTTCTATATCCTTTACTATATAGTCGCCGTTTCGCACATCGAGGTCGAAGAGATAGCCCATTGCCGTTTTGCGGATATTGACTGCATTGTAGTGGCAGAGAGGATTTTCTATGCCGATATATTTTTTGCATATTTTGCCGGTGTTTATATTGCGGAGCAGAGGTTCGTCACCGTTGAGGATGAGGATGCCGTCTTCCTTCATTCCCTTTATTATTTCGAGTTTGGCATCACGGATGGCTTCGCGTGAACCGAGATTTTCTATATGAGAGGAGCCGATATTTGTAATGACGGCTATATCCGGCTCGGCTATTGCCGAGAGTTTTTCTATCTCGCCGCGAGCGCTCATTCCCATCTCCACAACCATCGCCTTATAGGTGATGTTCAGCTTGAAAAGCGTGAGCGGAAGTCCTATTTCGTTATTGAAATTGCCGTCGGTTTTGTTTGTCTTATATTTTCTGTCGAGAACGGAATAGATGAATTCTTTCGTCGCTGTTTTGCCTGTGCTGCCTGTCACGGCTACTGTTATCGTGCTGAAGCGGCGTCGGTATTCCCTCGCGAGCAGTCCGAGCGCACGCGTAGTATCTGCAACGAGGATGTACGGAATATCCTCCTCGGGTGCTCGCTCGGCGACAACGCAACAGGTGCCGCCCTTTATCGCGGCGGGAATGAAATCGTGTCCGTCAAATTTTTCGCCTTTTATGGCAAAGAATATATCTCCCTCACTTATAGTGCGGGAATCTATGGAGACCCCGAAAGCTATATCCTCGGGATTTTTCGAGTAAAGTGTCCCTTCTACGACACGCGCTATATCGGTAATGCTTATTCCGTTATCACATAAACCAAGATACATTTTTCTAATCCTTTTCCTTTATTATTTTGAGTACAGTTTCTCTTTCGCAAAAATCGTGTTTTCCTACTTTATCTATTATATACTCCTCGTGACCCTTGCCGGCAAGGAGTATAACATCGCCTTTTTTTGCCGCCGAGACGGCAATTATTATCGCCTTTTCGCGGTTTATTTCCGTTATGTAGTTTTCGCTTCGTATTCCCATGCAGATATCGCGGATTATTTCAGCGGGGTCTTCTGTTCTCGGATTGTCGGAGGTGACTATCGCAAGGTCGGAGAGGCTTGCCGCGATATCGCCCATCTCGGGACGCTTTGTTTTATCTCTGTCGCCGCCGCAGCCGAAAAGCGTGATTATCCTGCCGTCATATACCTCGCGCAGAGCCGAAACGGCTTTTCCGAGTGCGTCGGGTGTGTGCGCATAATCGACTATAACATCAAAATCGCCTGCATATATGCGTTCCATCCTGCCGCGCACGGGCGGGAAATCAGCGAGCGCATCCGCGAGCTTCTCTTCGGAAATGCCGAAAAGATACGCGCAGGCGAGCGCCGCCGTCGCATTGTAAACATTGAAGTCGCCGAGCGGCAATATGCTTTCTTTTATATTATGTGAAATACCGCCGGGTGAAATGCAGAAATCAAAGTTAGAGCCGCCTGCGGAAATTTTTTCATTTTCAAAGTAAAATTCGGCTCTGCGGTCTTTTCCGTAGTAAAAAACATCGCCGCCGGATGCCCAAGCCATGCGGTATGCTGCCTTGTCATCAATATTTATCAGACTGATTTTACTGCGCCGGAAGAGCTTTTCCTTTGCACTTGCGTATTCATCGGGGCTGCCGTGAAAATCGAGATGGTCATGAGTGAGGTTTGTAAAGATGCCGATGTCAAAACCGATGCCGTATACGCGCTCCTGAGAAAGCGAATGAGAGGAAACCTCCATGACTACGGTATCTATTCCGTTTTTGTGCATTTCGGCAAGCTCGGAAGCGAGCAGCGCGGGCGGCGGGGTAGTGTAATCACTGCTCACCTGACCCATGCCGCAGTCGCAGAAGAGCGTGCCGATGATGCCGACGCGATGCCCTGCCTTTCGCAGAATATGCGCTGTCATCAGGCAGACGGTGGATTTTCCGTTTGTGCCCGTTATGCCGATAAACCGCATATCCTTTTGAGGATTTCCGTGCATGCGCAGATGTGCGAGAGCAAGCGCGGCACGGACATTCGATACCCACAAGGCGGGCACATCCGGCTCCGTATATTCGCCGTAGCCCGTGATAATGGCTGTCACGCCGAGGTTTCTTGCTTTTTTGTATATTTCCGGTGATGTTGTTCTCACAAAGAGCACATCGCCCGCCTGCGCCGCATCTGCATTTTCCGCTATGCCGCGCACTTCACAATGCTCCGTATCGCCGTGCGAAAGGAGTATTTCGCTTTGTAAAATTATATCCGAGAGCTTCATATAACGCCTCCGTCAAAAATATTTTGTATTTTCAACATCCGCGTCATGCGCATTTTTATTTTAGTCCGTTGCGTCCATGTGACGCATATCTATCGTTATCACCGTGCCCTTTTCGGTGACGGTACCGACTGCAAGCGATTGCGACACAACAATTGAATCGGGACTGCCTGTAGCGCCTTCTATCTTTACATTGAAGCCGGCATCTGTGAGGAGCGTATTTGCCGCCTGCGCCGTGAGCCCGATAACCTTCGGGACGACAGCGGTGAGCTTCTCCGCCTCGGCTTCCGTATAGAGTATAACCTTGCCGTTTTTCACGGACATTTTACTGCCCGAGGCAGGCACCTGATTTACTACGCTGCTTCCGCTTCCGACAATCTCATATGAAAGCCCGAGCTTGCCGAGTCTTGATTTTGCCGCATCGAGCGAGGAGCCGCGCAGATTTTCGAGAGTTATCATTTCGCCGTTTGCATATTCCGGTTCTATGCCGAGATAGGGAAGTACCTCGGAGAGCACCTTTGAAACATAGGGTGCCGCGACGGTACTGCCGTAGACGGAACCAATTGTCGGCTCGTCTACGATGATTATGCAGATGACCTGCGGGTCGTCTGCGGGAGCATAAGCTACGGTGGAAGCTATTCTGCCGCCGCCCGTGCCTTTTTCCGATGTACCGGTCTTTGCCGCTACCTTGTAGCCCGCAACATAGGCATTGCGTGCACCGCCGTTTCCGGAAACGCCGTCCGCAAGTATTTTGCTTATCGTGGCAGAGGTGGAGGCGCTGATTACCTGACGCTTTACCGTAGTGCCGAATGAAGCGAGTATATTCCCGTCGTCATCCGCTATTTCCTTTACGAGATGCGGAGTGACGAGATTTCCGCCGTTTGCCACGGCTGCAACGGCTGTTATCTGTTGGATTGCCGTTACGTTATATCTCTGACCGAAGGAATAAACCGCGAGGTCTACGCCGCTGAGGCTCTCTTTATAGATGGAAGAGCCTTCGCCGGGGAGATCTATGCCTGTTTTTTCATTCAGTCCGAAATTGCAGAAGTAATTTATAAACGAGGTCGCTCCGATGCGCTCTGCGAGCATCATCATAGCGGGGTTGCAGGACTGCTGAAGCGCACCCGAAAAATCGAGCGTGCCGTGTCCTGTCGTCTTGTGGCATTTTATCGGGCGTGACCAGCCGGCTACATTGTAGTAGCCCTTGCAGTAGAAGGTATCGGAGAGCGTTGCCTTGCCCTCCTCGAGCGCCATCGATGTCGTAAATACCTTGGAGGTGGAGCCGGGCTCATATGTTTCGGTTATCGCCTTGTTGTTCCATGTTTTGAAGAGCACATTGGAAACGGTGCTCCTGTATTTTTCGCTGTCCTTGCCGTAGGTCTGTTCCGCCGCTGTCAGCTCGCTCTGATAATAAGAAACCGTGGTGTAGGGTGAATTGAGGTCAAAATAGGGATAAGTTGCCATAGCATAGATTTCGCCTGTTTTGGGGTCCATGACTATGCCGCAGGCGCGGGACTTAGCACCAGACTCTATGACAGCCTGCTCGAGATATTTTTCGAGATAGCTCTGAATTTTGTAGTCTATGGTAGTAACGAGGTTTGCGCCGTTTTTTGCGTCTATGTACTGCTCGTACCGATAGGGCATTTCGCCGCCCTTGCCGTTTTGTGCGGAGACTATCCTGCCGCTCACACCCGTGAGGAGCTTGTCATACTGATATTCCAGCCCGTAGAGACCGCCGTCCGCGCCGCAGAAGCCTATGACATGAGAGGCGAGTGAGCTGTAGGGATATATGCGCGATGCCGTTTCCACAAGGTGGACGCATTCCGCAAGATCATTGTCGAGGATAAACCGGCGCACCTTGTCGGCGTCCTCTTTCTCGACATTTTTCTTTATCGTTTCGTCTTTTCTTTTGACTTTCTTTGTCTTTTCTATTATCGTGTCGTAATCGACGCCGAGTATATCGGAGAGTCCCTTTGCCACGAGCTCGCGCTGAGCGTCATCTTTCATATCGTAGGGCGATATGAAAACGCGCTCCGTGGTATAATTTGTCGCGAGGGCAACATGATTTCTGTCATATATCGTGCCGCGTGCACTTCCCGTGGAAACCTCATATATCATCTGTTCGAGAACAAGCCTTTTGTAGTGCTCATTGCGCACTATCTGCAGATATATCAGTCTTCCGATGAGTACAGCCGCGATAAATGTAGCGGCGCAAATGACCGAAAGAGAGCGCACCCGCATGCTTCTGCTTGTACGCCCTATAAGGGAATCGGGTTTTTCGTTCGGCTTCCCGCTCATTTTCGCCCTCCATCTTTTCTAAAACAAAGTGAGCAAAGAGCATATTTTACCATTCTCCCCACTCACTCAAAGCTTTGTACTTGTATATTTATATTTGCGCCGAAAAAATTTATTCCTTTCAGTTCATAAATTCTATCAGCTTTGAAAAGCCGCGGCCTATAGCGGAGAGAAGTGAGCCTGATGATTTTTTGCTTTCCTTATTTCCGTATACTACCATGTTTACCGTATTTTCCGTATTGCGGGGCAGATATTGCATATATTTGCTGTCTGTCATACCGAGCTCTCTTGCGCGCGCCTCGAAATCGACATCCTTGTATTTTGCGTCGATATCGCGCTCGCGCGAGCTTATCTCTTTTTCCATTTTGGATATGTTGGAGTTTATCTTGTTTATATCGGAGCGGAGCTGCGCCACCTGAACAAACGAAAAAACTATAAACATGAGCATCGCCGTGATAAGCAGGGCACAAGCCGCGATGTATATGGGAAATTTCTTCTTTTCGCCTGTTTTTACGGTGCTGTATTTAACGCCGCCGCTCGACACATCTGTCATATATTTTTTGACGAAGCTTCCGATATTGCCGGATTTTTTTCTCTTCTTTTCCATGACTTGACCCTTTCCGAAAAAGACTTGTTTTTCTATATTTTTCTTGCCGCGCGCAGCTTTGCGCTGTGCGAGCGGTTGTTTTCAGCCAATTCCTCCGCCGAGGGAAGAACAGGCTTTCTTGTAAGTATTTCTATTTTTGGTTTGTTTCCGCAGATGCAGACGGGAAATGAAGGCGGACAGGTGCAACCCTGCGCCAGCTCCGCAAAGGTTTTTTTCACGGCTCTGTCCTCAAGCGAATGGAAGGTGAGCACCGCGAGCACGCCGCCGCTTTTCATGGCTCCTATCAGTGCGCGGAGCGTGGGCGCGATGATATCAAGCTCGTTGTTTACCTCTATCCTTATCGCCTGAAAGGTTCTCTTCGCCGGATGATGACCGACGGCGAGCGCCTTTTTCGGCATCACGCTTTTTATTATATCGACAAGCTCGAGAGTTGTTTTTATAGGTGCTCCCGCTCTCGCCTTTACTATGGCAGAAGCTATCTTCGGCGCGAAGTTTTCCTCTCCGTATTCAAAGAGGATGCGGCGAAGCTCACTCTCGCTGTATGTATTGACTACGGTGTATGCGCTCTTTGACTTTTCGGGTGAGCCCTCGGCATTCATGCGCATATCGAGCGGAGCGTCGGTATTGTATGAGAAGCCTCGCTCGGGCGTATCAAGCTGATATGAAGAAACGCCGAGGTCGATTATCGCGCCGTCTATGCCGTTGATGCCGAGGTCGCGCAGGATTTCCGATATATCGGAAAAATTGCCGTGGACGAATGTTATCCTGTCGCTGTAGTCGCAGAGGCGCTTTTTTGCCGCCCGAATGGCACATTCGTCCGTATCTATGCAGATAAGCCTGCCGCCGGAGGTGAGCCTTTTTGCTATCTCCAGCGAATGACCGCCGCCGCCAAGCGTACAGTCGACATATATGCCGTCCGGTTTTATATCAAGTATATCTATGCATTCCCCGAGCATAACGGAGTAATGTGAAAAATTTATCTCTTCCATAATCAGAAGCCCAGCTCTATCATCAGCTCTTCGACTTCCTTGGCGTCCTCACCCGTGGAGGCTGACTTCCAGTTTTCTTCGGACCATATTTCGAGATATGAGCCGAGACCGATGACGACGGCACTGCCGCCTATTTCCGCATAGTCGCGCAGGCTCTGAGAGAGAAGTGCGCGCCCCTGAGAATCCTGCTCCACATCGCACGCCTGAGCGAAAACGAAACGGCGTATTTTAGCCGCCTGAGCAGTAGGCAGAGCTTCTATTTTGGCAACATAGGCATTCCAGTATTCCATTGGGTAGACGGAAAGGCACTTATCCGTTCCTTTGGTTATGACAAACTTTGTGCCGAGCTCATCGCGGTACTTCGCGGGAATGAAAACTCTGCCTTTGGAATCGACTGTGTGTGAATACTCGCCTAAAAACACGGATAAACGCCTCCTTTTCTTTGAAATCTGATGCCTGCGAAAAACGCTTGCCTGTGGAAAAGTGGAAAACTCTGTGGAAAATTCACCACTTCACACCACTTAGCACCACTTTTACTATATTATAGCTGATATTCTCTGAAATTACAATAGCTTTTTGAGAAAAAAATAAAAAAACAGGAAAAAAATTTCGCTTTTTTTCCTGTTTACGGTGTCGGATGCGCTCATCTGACGGAATAGGTGGATATTTTTTTATTTTGCCTGCTATCGGTGCTTGAATTTTTATCTTGCCAAAGACCGCTGGTGGTCTCCGGTGAAGAAACTTAAAGATGCTTTCTTTATCGTACTTTTCTGTGAAGAAAAGTACCAAAAGTCAGCAAGGAGGACTCACGCCGTCCTCCTTCCGAACTACCGGCGGCGTGCACGAGTTAGTCGCGCGAGCTATGCGTGGCGAGTGCGTGCGGCAATGGATAAAGCAAAAATCGGCAGTTTTGCCGCTCTCCGCAATCTCATACTACCACGCGTGCGAACATATCGCACGAGATAGCCGAGCAGATTCGTGCACGCATTGTCTGCACGCCCGCTATAAATGCAGGGCGGGCGTGGATTTGGTAAGTGCGCTGACGAGACTATCAAAATAACCCTTATTTCGCTATGTTCGCAC
>DODZ01000048.1 GCA_003524145.1 Candidatus Apopatosoma intestinale
GATAGCCCTATAAGCTCTATTGGCGGCATATTCTGTTCTACACAGTATGATCCGAGTAATACGAACAGCAAAGGCGGTTTCGGACTTGCTACACTGAAAAACACTGGCGTACCATATGTAATTGCCGGTGCAAACGGTAATGCATATACTTCGGCAAACGGCAATGCTGCTGATTATACACATGGTGAAATAACCCATGTTATCGGAACAATTGATACAAATGGATATGTGACGATATATGTAAACGGCAAAGACGGGATAAAGAGTACTTCGGGCGGAGAATTCAATTGCTCAAAGGGCAATATGTCAAATATGGGCGAAACATTATTTAATACATTCTATATAGGCGGCGACCCGTCTGCTGATAAGAGTGGAAAAGTAAGCGATTGCCCGTTGACAAGTGCATCATTTATAGATGTCAAGGTTTACTCCAAGGCTCTCACAGGCACTGAAGTAGAAACAGCATACAAAAACGCACAGAACCTTTTTAACTGATAACAGATAAACAAAATAAGAAGAGCCGACCTCGGTCGGCTCTTCTGCTTTATATATGCGATTATTTAAGTACTTTTTCTATGATTTTTCCGAAAGCATCTGCCATGATGCGGAAGCCGTAATCTGTCGGATGACAGCCGTCAACGGTGCCGCCGTCCTCATATATACCCGCAAGATCGGTTTTGCCGTCGACAAAGTATACATTTTTATCCCCTTCGGCGAGCGCACTGGCGTATGTTTCGGCAATGACTGCGCGGCGCGCCTCGGAATCGTTCATGGGATTTCCGTAATTCGGGCGGGAAGCCATGATTATCGGTATATCCGGATGCTTTTCGCGCACCGCTTTATATCCGGCATAATGAGTATTTCGCAGATATTCTGCTGACGGCGCATTGTAGTCATAATCGTATACAAAAAGGCTCATTTCCAGACCCGCGATATATTCCATCATGGCTGGCTCGCCCTTGCCGTTGCCTGATAAGCCGAGATTTATATAGTCGCTGTCAAAGCGGCGGGAGAGCAGGTTTGCGTAGCAGGTTCCCGGGGAATTTGCGCAGGCACCCTGCGTTATGGATGAGCCATAGAAAACCATCGGCACACTATGAGAATATCCGCTCCATTTTTCCATGCGGGAGCCCTGCAAAACACCTACGGAAAGCTCGGCGACGCCGCAGTAAAGAGGGAAGTTTATTATTATTTCGCGCATTTTGCGTGAGGGAAGGTTTATGATGCGCTGAAGCGGAGGCTTCTTTGAAAGATCGGGCATGAAAGCACCGAAATATGTCTGCTTTCCGTCTTCTCTTATATAAACATCAAAGCCGCTTGAGCCGAGATAAGCCATATGCGGCATGATATAAACGCCCGCCATGACGGCATCTATAGCTATGAAATCGGAATCCGTCTTAAAGCAGGCTCTGCCTCCCGAGGTATGTCCGGATAGCTGTGCTACGCCGTCGCCAACGCTTTCGGCTATAGCTTTGGGTATACGACGGAAGCGGCCGTCCTCATGAAATACGCCATAGAGCGAGACAGGCTCTTCAAGAACATTATAAAAGTCGATGTCGCTTCTTCCGAACGACTCCTGAACTGCAAAATTTCTGTCGATTTTTGAAATATCAGCCATAATAAAAACCTCTTGCTTTTTTAGTTGCTCCTTTATTGTACCACGCCATTACTGTTTTGTCCATACGAAAATGGCAAATAAATAAACAAAATTTTTTTCGGATTAAAGAAAAATCTAAGAAATTTTGTTTTGTCATATCGCAAATAAAATAAAAATTTCAGAATATGGTGAAAAAATCAGAAAAAATTATCAAATTACGCTTTTAAAACAGTAAAAATCACGCCTTTTATGAAAAAAGACGAAAAACCACGCAGAATTTTATTTAATATTTGTAATAAATGTGTATTTACAAATCAACTTTCCCGTGATACAATAGAGAAAAAATTTCGGAGGAATACGTGATGAAATCTTTATTCAAGTCAGAACAGAATAAAGCGAACCGCACTTTCGGTGTGGCTTCTTCTTCATGCGCTTTCTCCGTTATACGCGTTCTCGGCACTGTTCTCGCAGTGTCGATTATTATTTTTGCGATTATTTCTCATTCTGTTATTTCCATTTCCATTATAATATGGCTCATACTATCTGTCATTATTATTAAGGAAAAAAATCTGATAGTGAACGAAATAGGATATTCGCAGAAAAGTCCTCTTGCGGCGGCATAAGGATTCAGGATTAAGGTAAACGAGCGGATTGAACATTTTGTTCAATTCGCTTTTTTATATTTTATTATATTTCAAAGGAGAAAACAAAAATGAAAAACTTTTTCAAAAAAACACTCGCATTTGTAATGCTTTTTGCAATGGCTGCAATGTGCTTTGTCGGTTGCGGCGAAAAGAAAAGCGATAATGAGCTTGTGATAGGCGTTTCCGGTCCTCTCACAGGCGGTGCATCTCTCTACGGCAATGCCGTAAAGAACGGTATGCAGATAGCTGTAGACGAGATAAATGCAGCCGGCGGCGTAAACGGCTTCACCCTCAAGCTTGTCTGCGAGGACGATGAAAACACGGCAGAGAAGGCTGTTTCCGCTTACAGAACGCTCAAGGATGCCGGAATGGATGTATTTCTCGGTGCTGTAACCTCAGGTTGCACAACGGCTATTCTCCCCGAGACGATTGCCGACAATATGTTCCTGCTCACGCCTTCCGGCAGTGATGTGGACTGCATAAACGGCGCAAACGCATTCCGCGTATGCTTCAACGATCTCGCGCAGGGTTCTGCCTCCGCTCAGTACATAGCCGACAATAATCTTGCAAAGAAGGTTGCCGTTATTTACGACAGCTCGACAACATATTCCACAGGTATCTACCAGAGCTTCAAGGCGAAGGCAAAGGAGCTTGGCAAATTTGAGGTATTCGATACAAATACTTCCTTTGTGGACGGTGCTTCCAACTTCGATGCACAGCTTCAGTCCGTAAAGGCATCCGGTGCCGACCTCGTATTCCTGCCGATCTACTATGAAAATGCCGCGCTCATCATCAGAGCCGCACAGAATATACTCGGCGACAGCGTCAAGTTCTTCGGTTGCGACGGTCTGGACGGCATAGTCGCACAGTTCTCCGACAAGAAAGGCGTGACAGCAGACGCCGAGATGATAAACGGCGTTATGCTTCTGACACCTTATGTAGCAGACGCAAAGGACAGCATCTCTCAGAAGTTCACGGCGAAGTACGAAGAGAAGTACGGCGAGACACCTATCCAGTTTGCCGCTGACGGCTACGATGCCGTATACGCTGTAGTTGCCGCTGTAAAGCAGGCAGGTGTAAAGCCCGAGGACGGACTCAAAGCAAGCCAGCTCTGCGAAAAGCTCAAGGTTGCAATGACGCAGATAAAGGTAGACGGTGCTACAGGCCTCGGTATGACATGGAACGATAAGGGCGAGCCCGAAAAGGAACCTAAGGCTATGTATATCGATGTCACAAAGGACGAAAACGGCGTTTACAGCGCAGTATACAAGGCTGCTGAATAATTTTGCAAAACAATTTGCGGGAACGGAATTGCGGCAAAAGCCGCTTTTCCGTGCCTTTCGGCGCAGATGCGCTATCTTCTTCTGAAAGGACAAACAAATGAATTTCTTGGCATATTTACTCGGCGGTATAAGCCTCGGCAGCATATATGCACTCATAGCTCTCGGCTATACGATGGTTTACGGCATCGCAAAAATGCTGAACTTCGCGCACGGTGATATTATCATGGTCGGCGGATATGTGGTTTTCTTTGCCATGAGCTCCTCGTGGTGCCCGACATGGCTCGCAATAGTATTCGGAATAGTTGCGTGCACGGTGCTCGGCGTGGTGATAGAAAAGATCGCATATAAGCCGCTTCGCTCAATGCCATCTCTTACCGTGCTGATAACGGCGATAGGCGTCAGCTATTTTCTCCAGAATGCGGCGCTTCTTCTTTTTAAATCGAATACGAGAACATTCAAGTCAGTAACTGAAAATCTGCCTGATCTGAAACTCGGCGGTCTTGTGATAACAAGCGAAACCATCGTCACCATATCTGTGACGGTGGTGCTGATGATAGCGCTCACGCTTTTTGTCAACAAAACGAAAATGGGCAAGGCAATGCGCGCCGTTTCCGAGGATAAAGAGGCGGCGGAGCTGATGGGCATCAGCGTAAACAAGACGATAACGCTCACCTTTGCCATAGGCTCGGCTCTCGCGGCTGTGGCAGGCGTGCTCCTGTGCTCAAATTTTCATGCGCTCAGCCCGTATACAGGCTCAATGCCCGGCATAAAGGCATTTGTGGCGGCTGTTTTCGGCGGAATCGGAAGCATCCCGGGTGCCATGGTCGGCGGCATACTGCTCGGAGTAATCGAGAACCTTTCAAAGGGATATATCTCCACACAGCTTTCCGACGCGATAGTATTTCTTGTTCTGATACTCGTGCTCCTTGTGAAGCCAACGGGTATTTTCGGCAAGAAAATAAACAAAAAGGTTTAAGGGGGGGGCTATAGAATGGATAAACTTAAACGCTCCACAAGGAGAAATATCCAGACTGTCACCGGTGTGATAATATTCTTCACGCTTTTCGGCATTCTCGGCAAAGCGGGAATTATCGGATATAAGCTCTCAGGACTTCTTATACCGCTCGGCATTTATATGATGCTTGCCGTCTCACTGAATCTTGTTGTAGGCGTGCTCGGAGAGCTGAGTCTCGGTCATGCCGGATTTATGTGCATAGGGGCATATGTCGGCGGACTCTGCTCACTTTTCTTGCAGAATGTAATAACCTCCTCTGTGCTTCGCCTTGTTCTCGCAATGCTCGTCGGAGCCATAGCTGCTGCTGCTGCGGGATTGCTTGTCGGCATACCGATACTGCGCCTTCGCGGCGACTATCTTGCCATAGTCACGCTCGGCTTCGGCGAGATAATACGCAGTATATTCGGCAACGTCTATATAGTAAAGGATGCGGCAGGATATCATTTTTCATTTGCCACACCGGTACCGCTCGAAAATCTCGAGGTCGGCTGGAAGAATATTTTCTACGGTGCGCAGGGCATCACGGCACCGCGCGATACGACGCTGGTCATCGTTGTTATAATGCTTGTGCTGAGTCTCATGGTGATAATGAATTTTGTTGATTCCAAGTCGGGCAGAGCCTGCAAGGCTATCCGAAACAACATGATAGCGGCGGACGCGAGCGGCGTCAATGTTACGAAATACCGTCTTATGGCGTTCACGCTTTCTTCTACGATTGCGGGGGTTGCGGGTGTGCTCTATGTTCACTCTATGGCGGGCGTCGCACCGAAAACCTTTGACTATAACCTTTCGATACTCGTGCTCGTTTTTGTAGTCCTCGGCGGACTCAAGAGCATGCGCGGCTCACTTATAGCAACTCTTATTCTTTACAGCCTTCCCGAGCTGCTCCGTCCGATACAGAATTACCGTATGCTTATCTACGCAGTAGCTCTCATCGCTATAATGGTGCTCGGGAAATCGCCTGCATTTGCCGATATGCGCGATTCAATAAGAAAATTTTTCGGCAATATATTCGGTAAAATAAAGGGCTTTTTCGCGGGAATATTTTCGCGCGGCGGAAAGGAGAAGGAAAATGACAGATAAAGTCAGACTTGTGCCTGTCCCCAGCAAATCTATGATTCCCGAGAGGGATGCAGACAAGAAGCCTGTGCTCGAGGTATATAATCTCGGCATAGAATTCGGTGGACTGCATGCCGTAGAGGATTTCAGCATAGCTCTCGGCAAAACCGAGATTTCGGGACTTATCGGACCTAACGGTGCAGGCAAAACTACCGTTTTCAACCTGCTGACCAATGTCTATACGCCGACAAACGGCGCGATAATTCTTGACGGTAAAAACACGGCGGGAAAAAGCACTCACGATGTAAACAAGATGGGACTTGCACGCACATTTCAGAATATATGCCTCTTTTCCGATATGTCGGTACTCGACAATGTGAAGGTCGGACTTCACAATTCGATAAAGTACAGCAGCTTTGAGGCTGTATTCCGCATGCCGAGGTATTTCAAGGCGGAAAAAGAGGCAAACGAGAAGGCGATGGAGCTTCTCTCTCTCTTCGGGCTTCAGGATACGGCAAAGGTAAAGGCGGGCAATCTGCCTTACGGCGCACAGCGAAAGCTTGAAATCGCCCGCGCACTCGCGACAGATCCGAAGGTTCTGCTTCTCGATGAGCCTGCGGCGGGAATGAACCCTTCAGAGACGGCTGATCTCATGCACAACATACTTAATATACGTGATAAATTCGGCATTGCCGTGCTACTTATCGAGCACGATATGAATTTTGTCATGGGTATATGCGAGGGTATTGCCGTACTCAATTTCGGCAGGATAATAGCAAAGGGAACACCCGAAGAGATAAAGAACAACGAAGCCGTTATAGAAGCATATCTCGGCAGAAAGGATAAATAATGATGCTGAAAGCCGAAAATTTGAATGTTTACTATAAGAAGATACACGCGATAAAGGATATCTCCTTTGAAGTGAACGAGGGCGAGGTGGTTTCTCTGATCGGAGCGAACGGCGCGGGAAAAACTACTACGCTGCACACCGTTTCGGGACTTCTGCGCTCGACGACGGGAAGCATAACATTCTGCGGGCAGGATATAACGAAAACCGAGCCGCACAAGCTTATTTCGCTCGGACTTGCTCATGTTCCCGAGGGACGCCATGTCTTTCTTCAGATGACTGTAATGGAAAATCTGGAGATGGGCGCATATTCGCGCGGGAAGGTGCCGCAGGAGGAATATGACCGCGTTTTTGAGCTTTTTCCCCGCCTGAAGGAGAGGAAAAACCAGATAGCGGGGACGCTCTCGGGCGGCGAACAGCAGATGCTTGCCATGGGCAGGGCTATACTCGGAAAACCGAAACTGCTCATGCTCGACGAGCCCTCCATGGGTCTTTCGCCTATACTTGTCGACCTCGTTTTCGATATAATAAAGGAATTTCATGGGAACGGAACAACTATCCTGCTCGTGGAGCAGAACGCGGGCAAGGCGCTTGAAATTTCCGACAGGGCATATGTTCTTGAGTCGGGAAGAATTGTTCTCACGGGAACGGGAAGCGAGCTTGCAAACAGCGATGAAGTAAAGAAAGCATATCTCGGAGGTTGAGTCTGAACAACCCTCGTGTATGAAATAAAAATCTCCGATGCATGATAATAAAAATCATGTATCGGATTTTTTTGATAAAACCTATTGCATTTTTCGGCAAAAAGTGCTATTATATCTCTATCAAAGATAACAGAGTAGATTCGGGCGAGTATGGAGCTGTAAAATACGGCTCTCAGTGCCGCAGTTACGGGGAGTTGAACTGCGGACGAATACGAAAGTTGCTGTGCCCGTTTCGCATCCCGCTGTTACATATATACCCGCGTAAAAAAAGTAAAATACGCGGGAATTATGTATTGCGCGTCTGTTTTCATACGGAGGTGCTTTTTTATGCAAAAAAACAAAAAAACAAAAGGCGGCGCACGCATCATGCGCACTGCACTGCTGCGACTGACAGCCTGCGCCATGATGATAGCGCTGGCAATAATCTTATGTCGTCTGCTCGGCTTTCCTCAAACGGGGGCATATCGGGTTGAGATTAGCTTTCTTCCGATAGCGGTTGTTGCAATGATGTTCGGTCCGGTGTGGGCTGGTGCTTCATATGGAATAGCCGATCTGCTCGGTGCGGCGGTGACAACGGGAATAAATCCGTTTATTACGCTTTGCAAGGTTGCTTTCGGCGCGGCTATGGGCTTTGCTTTCTATAAGAAAAAGCCCGGCATTATCCGCACGGTAGTGTTTTACATCGTCGCGGGGCTTGTGATTGATATCGGCATGATGTCACTTATATTTATTTACGGCTTTGGCTACAGCGTCAAGGCGGCTCTCGGCTACAGGCTCATCGGTTTTGCAGTGAATACGCCTGTGCGCATACTCCTCATGATCCTTACCTGCAAGTATCTTATGCCGCTCATTTCGCAATATGGAAAAAAGCTTGAGAGGGGCGGTGGCTTTGCCTCATATGCAAATGGCTTTCAGGCGGTGCCGAGGCTCGGGCTTGACCGTATAAGAATGCTTATGGCTTTGCTCGGAAATCCGCAGGATAAGCTCCATTGCATCCATATCGCGGGTACAAACGGCAAAGGCTCTGTCTGCGCCTTTGCAGAGTCTATTCTCGAGGCAGCGGGCTACAGAGTAGGCAAATACATATCTCCGAATCTATTGTGCGTAAACGAGCGCATAACGCTCTGCGGCAAGGAGATTTCGGACAGCGAGCTGAATGGGCTTTTTCGGAAAATAGAAAAATGCTCGCGCAAAATCGAAAAGAAAACCGGCGAGCAGGTTTCACAGTTTGAAATATGGACAGCGGCGGCATTTATGTATTTTGCGGAGCATGAGTGCGACTATGTTGTACTTGAAACGGGGCTCGGCGGCGAATTTGATGCGACGAATGTCATATCACGCAATACTATGGCGGTGCTTACGCAGATTGATCTCGACCATATGAAGCTTCTCGGCGATACCGTAGAGAAAATAGCGGCGACGAAGAGTAAGATAATCAAAGCCGCCTGCGAAAGCGGAGTTACGGTTGTAACAGGTCAGAAGCAGAGCGTAATTGATGTCATAGCGGTGCAGGCACAGGCTTGCGGTACGCGGCTTGTCGTCAGCGGGGAAGCCGAAAGCGAGGGCTTTACGGGGATTTACGAGCGCTTCTCATATCGCGGCATGGAGCATCTGCAAAGCGGGCTCGGCGGCATCTATCAGGCGGCAAATGCCTGCACGGCGATAGAGATTGCGCTCGCGCTGAATATAGACGAAAAATATATCCGCGAGGGACTTTCAAAAGCGAAAAATCCGGCGAGGTTTGAGATAATCGGCGAAAATCCAACGGAAATCTATGACGGAGCGCACAATCCGAACGGAATACGTGCACTCGCAGCATCCATGGAGAGATATTTTCCGAATGCAGACAGGACAGTCATTTTCGCATGTATGAGGGATAAGGATTTCATGCCCTCGCTTCATATGCTCGATGACGGTAGGACGAAGTTTATCTTCACCACGGTACAGAATAACGAACGCGCTATGGGTGCCGCAGAGCTTTGCGAGGCGGCAAAGGCGGGAGGTATCGCAGGGGAATATCGCGATGACCTGAAATCGGCAATCGCCGCGGCAGAGAAGAATAGCTCCCTTATTCTCATCTGCGGCTCGCTGTATCTCTACAAGGACAGATTTTGAAGAAATAGATTGTAGTCGACTGATGAGGTATATGTAAAGAATTCGCGACATCGAAATATAGATTTTACTCCTCATCCACCGCTGTCACGGTCCCCCTTCTCCCGCAGGAGAAGGCTACATAAAAAATATATTTTTCTGCTTTTTGTGGTAAAAATACTTTTTCTGCAGACTGCAAAAACGGAAGTGGCAAAGCCGCTTCCGTTTTTGTCTTTATTTTATTTTTTTCTTCTGAAAATACGATGATATACAGCCAGCGGGATGTTTTTCAGATATCTGAAAAACCATGTGATGGGCTGTTTTTTTGCGTATTTTATGAGCTTTTTGTCATTGCATGGAATATATCTTCCGTTTTTGTAGACGGCATCTGCGATAGCAATGATATTCTCGCGCGATACAAGCTCCGAGCCCAAGCAGTTATCTCCGCGGATGACATACCCGTCCTCGCGTATTTTTATTATCCTGTGCAGCACAAGAGCGCCGTTTGCCCGCTTGAAGAGAACGATATCGTTCTTTTGCAGTTCGCGGTTTACGGGGATGAGATGCACTGCGTCTTTATTTTGGTCGAGCAGCGGCATCATGGAAACGCCCTTTATCGTATGCACGAGCGAGCCTTGTTCTCGGAGAAGCCTCTCTGTTGAATATTCCTCGCTCATTCCTCCACCAAGCCCTGCTTTCTAAGCGTGTCAATGACCTTCAGCACATTTTCGAGAGCTACATCGCGTTCAACCTCATATTTTTCGCATACGGCATCAGTCACCTTTTCGGCTGTGGTGTCGCTCTCTGCGAGAAGTGTGGCGATAAAGCCTGCCGTGCCGTTCATTTTTATCATTCCGTTGAATGCTTTGCCCGCTTCCCCTGCGGCAACGGCGATATAATCGTTTCCGTTTTTGGTGATGATAAATCCTTCTTTAAGCTTCATTATTTTTCTCCTTTACTCATCGTATTGTATGAAAGCTCGGCGGCTTCCTGCGATATATTGCATTCAAGCTGCCAGAGCGGTATGCGCTGTGCTATTTCGGCGAGGCTTCGCATTACATGTGCAAGCCCCTCGGCTGTGGGTGTTCTGTATGTCTGGCGGTAGAGAAGCGGCATTGCGTCACTTCCGGAGACAGGCACGATCTTATTTTCCGTGGCGCGCGAGAGGAAGCATATGCCTGCTATATCCGCATGCGAATTTTCGCCCCAGCGTTCCTTGCCGTTCCATGGAGTGCCGTATACCGTTATGTGCCCGGGTGTTACCCTGATAAGCGGTTTGTCGCCGTTTATGATGCGCACGCGCTCTCCGAGAATCTCTTTCCAGAGGGAAGCGTGCGTACTTTTTCCCGTGCCGGACGGCGCGGTGAAAAGGTATGCCTTTCCGTCTACAGCCACAGCACAGCTGTGAAAGAGGATTATTCCTCTGTCCGGAATTTTGTCACATAGCTTTCTGTAAAAAGCGAGGGACTCATAATACCCGTCAGAGTAGCTTTTATCTTCCGAGCGCTCTTTTTCCGCCGCGATATCGTCCTCTGTCATTTCTATGGAAAATTCCGGTGTCATGTCTGTAATATAATCGCGGCACTGTCGCACGAGATATTCGCCCGTGCATATCATTTCCACGGGAATACCGGCGAGAAGATATGTGTTTTTATATTTCATTGGCTTACCTTATACCTTACTGTTTCGCTTTGTGGAGAGATCGCCGCTGACGGTTTTAACTTTTACAGTGCATCTTTTTGCTCCCGTTTTATAATCGGATTCGGCAGAGTGCTTTCCGGAGGTAGTGGAGAAATCAAGGTCTATTCCTATATCACCGATTAGTGTGAGAACTATATCTCCGCTTGTGGTGTCTATATCGACTGCCGCAGCATCGAAAATGCCGAGCTCAACATCGCCGGAAACGCTGCCCGCCTTTATGGTGCCTGCTTCGGCGCGGTTGTTTCTTATATCGCCGGAAACGCTTTCAAATTCCAGATTGTCTGTAGCTTTTGCATGGGATACGAAGATATCTCCAGATACGGACGATATATCAATATCATCGGCGCAGGCGGCTGTTATTGTCGTATCGCCGGAGACGTTGGATATTCTGATATCCTTCATATCAAGTTTACCCGAGAAAACATCGGCGCTGACAGAGGTTATTTCCAGTTCAACTCCGTGAGGGATTTCTATATTCAGACTCTTTTGCTCGGGGTCGATTACTCCTCTGAAAAGAGATTTACAATATTTTATGATAAGTGTTTTGCCGTCGGAATAATAGTGCAGCTGTTCGCTTTCGGCGAGGCTTGTCCCGTTTTCGTAAACGCTCAGAATGTCGCTTTCCGTAGCCGTGGCATTCACTTCGCCTGCTACCCAGTCTATCTCAACTTTTTCTATTCCGCTTGATGAATAGGAGAAGCCGCCTGCCATGTATTTTTCGGCATTGTCATATTTTCGGTAGTTTACATAGTTTGGCTCACTGCTGTTGACATAAAAACATGATGAGAGCGAAAACAGAGCGGCAAATATGAGCGCAAGTGCGATAATCAACGAAAATACCTTTTTCATAACAAACCTCCTTATATAATAATCATAACAATTATATATCAAAAAGAGCAATAAGTCAATAATTCCGAGACATAAAATCGGATTTGTGGCATTTTTTGTCTATGCCGAATAGTATTATTTAGAAATATTACCGCATTTTTGCGGAAAGGCGGTTTTTATGGAGATAATACTTGTCGGAGCCTGCGGCAAAATGGGCAGAGAAGTGGCAAGGGGGCTTTTTGACGGTATGCATATTGCAGTTTCCGTGGATTTGCGTTCGCACTGCAAAAATATATCCGATTACAGGGGTGAGGCAGATGTGATAATAGATTTTTCTTCGCATACGGCAACGGAGGAAACACTCACATATGCCGTGCGACGAGGGCTTCCGTGCGTTATCGCCTCTACCGGTCAAAACAGCCGCGAGAGAGCGGCACTGACAAGGGCGGCGGCGCATATTCCGGTTTTTTATTCCGAAAATATGTCGCTCGGAATAGCCGTACTGCTCGAATCGGCAAAAGCGGCGGCGGAGATAATGCGCGATGCCGAGATAGAAATAATAGAAAAGCACCACTCGGCAAAGCTGGATTCTCCGAGCGGCACTGCACTCATGCTCGCAAGAGAATTGCTTTCCGAAAACGGGCGTATCGTGACGGCGAGAAACGGAGACGAGCCGCGTGCCGGGCATGATATCGGCATTTCCAGCGTGCGCATAGGAAATATCAGGGGCTACCATGAGGTAATCATTTCAAACGGAAAGGAAACGCTGTCTTTTTCCCATGAGGTGGAGGACAGGAGCGTTTTCGCGAGAGGAGCGCTGAGCGCGGCATGCTTTATCATAAAAAAAGAAAAAGGGCTCTACGGAATGTATGACCTGGTACATCTGAAATAACAAATTTTCAAAAATAAAAATTGACAGCATAAAATTCCGTCTCTTTTCGCAAAATATATCCGGAGGTGAAAAAATCATGACGGAAAAAGAACTTTTATATATTGAGGACGCACTCGGACACGAAAAATACTTCAAGGACAAATGCAACGAGACAATAGCAAATCTGCAGGATCCGGAGCTTAAAAATCTCGTTTCGACGATGCTCGAAAAGCACGGAAAAATTTATCAGAGCTTCTATAATCTGCTCTGATGGGAGGGAGAATAAAATGGACGACAGAAATCTTATGGAAACGCTCCTTTTGCTTGAGAAGGGTGTTTGCAGTCTTTATATGCACGGCACAATAGAATCCTCTACGGCGAGCGTAAACAAGACATTTGGCGATGCTCTCGGAGAATCACTCGGCATACAGGGTACGGTTTATGACAAGATGGCGGCGAAGGGCTGGTATCAGACGACTGCTGCCGAGCAGAACAAAATTCAGACAGTGAAGCAGAAATTCACGATGTAAATATGAAAAAGCAGACCTTTTTGGCTTCCTACCCGAAAAGGTCTGCTTTGATATTTATAATTTTATTGCCAGCCGTATTACCTTTGCGGCATAGACAGCGAGTCCCGCAAGCACTATACAGAAGATAAGCCACATGAGGCGGTTTTTCGATTTCTGCGATGAGGAAAGCTTGCCGATGACCGCTATTATGCTGTCGGAAGGCTTATGCAGGAGCGCCGCCATTTTCAGTCTGCGCAGGAGTACGAGTGAAACCACGATATACGGCAGTGCCGAAATGAGCTGCAGCGGGCTGTAATTGCGGATAGTACCCGACAGGCTTCCTTCGCCGAATACTCCGGAGGAAAACAGCGCACAGAAATCCATGAAAGCATGGAGAGAGGCAACTACATATATGTTTCCCGTCCTGTAATAAAGTGCGGTGAGGCATATACCGATAGCGGTAGCGCATACCGCCTGAACAGCAACTCCGACGATATCGGCATGAAGCGCATTGATAAAATGAACAGAACCGAATATCAGCCCTGATACTATGGCGGAAAACCAAACGCCGCATGCATCTTCGCCGTATTTTTCAAAAATCATACGCGAGAGTATCCCGCGGAAGAATATTTCTTCGGCAAAGCCGACCGCTGCCATTGCGAGCACAAAAACCGCTATTTCAACCGAAGAGAGCGGCGCGCCGTGCTTTGATGAGCTGATGCTGACGATGAGGGTGGATACCGATATAAATATGAAATATCCGCCCGTACCGAGCCCATGAAGAAAGCCCTCACGTGATGAGCGAAAAATATCTTTCAACCCGAGAGCGAAGGCAAGCGTGATACCTACGGCAATACAGACGGCATCCGCAAGGAGCATGGGCAGGTACTTCGGATATGTCATATTCTCAGTGAGAATGGCAAATCCTGTCTGCACGACAGCCTGCACGGCAAGCATCAGAATGGCGCAGAGAGTTCCCGCGATAATGGGATACTTTTTTCTGAAATTTATCATTTGAAAACTCCGAAACAAAAAATCAGGAGCGGCAAAGGCACGATGATACCTCTGCCGCTTTTACTTTGCAAACAGTATTACAAAATGCTTTAAGAAAAAATCAGTTTGCCGCCGTTGTAGCTGTGGTGGACTCGCTTTCGCTTGTCTGCCAGTTTACATCTGTTTTATTGAAAACAACACCGTATTTTTTTATCATTTCTTCGCGATAGTTGTCAACCTCTTTATCAAATTTTTCGCCGGAGATTGTCTCTTTGATTTCATCCTTTACATCGCCGAAGTTTGTGAATGAAATGGTTTCATTATGTTTTATATTTTTCACTACGACATAGCCTATGGTGGAAAGAATCGGCTTACTGTATATCTCGCCGCTCTTTGTCGCCGTGGTGAGCGCGTACATCAATTCTGCACGGTAGAGCGAATTGATGTATGATTCGTAATTCTTATATTCATCAGAATCCTTGTTGGCGTTGGCGTCGATTTTTATATTCTTTTCAGCCATCATTTCTTCGATAGCCTTTTTCTCCGCATCGAGGTCATCCACTTTTATATATTCGCCCTCGGCAAGGGTAGCCTCGCCGGAAGCAAAGCCCGTGTAGAAATACTTATCACCGCTGTATTTCTTCTTGACTTCTTCGCGTGCGGCATCAAAGTCCATTCCGCCTGTTATTTTTTTGATATATTCCTCGGCTTCGGCTTTTTTTGCCGCGACCTCGGAAGCATCCTGCATATCGAGAATTTCGAGCAGGATTGCGTCATATACAATGCCGGGGGCGTGCGTATATTCGCTTATATGCTCATTGAAATAAGCAAGCGCTTCTTCGTCGGAAACATTGCATTTTTCTGATATTATTGAGATAATCTCTTTTGAAATTGCCTCGTATTTTACTATATTGTAGACAAAATTCTTGGAGAGTCCCAAGCTTTTACGGAAGCCCTCATAGCCGCCGTCCTGATCATCGAAAAACGATTTTGCTTTATCAATTTCGTCCTTGAGCTTTTTCTCGCTGAAAGTAATGCCCTTTGCAGCAAGCTCTTTTTCATAGATTTTGTACCAGATAACAGAATCCGTACAGTGTGTTACTGCCATCGTGTAATTATAAGAAATCTTATCGTCTGTCGGCAACTCGATTTCATTCATCCATACATAGTATGCGAGATAATCAAGAATTTCCGGATCGTTTCCGTAGATTATTTCTCCGTCGACTATAGCGACGGGAGTGCCTTTTTTTTCCTGCGGCTTCTTTCCACACGATGCAAAAGCAAGGCAGACCATAGTCAGCGCAAGGAAAAGCGCCGCCATCTTTTTTAAATTATTCATTTCAGTTTCCTTTCGGTATTTTAGGAATAATTACCAAAGAAGCCGCTCTTTTGGTGAAGCGGCTCCGATGATGTTCTTTTATACCATGAATCAGTGCTCGCAACCGCAGTCGTCATCATCACAGCAGTCGCAATCGTCGTCGCAGACACAGCTGAAGGTTTCGCCGCAGGCAGGGCACTTTACATTGTCAAAATCAACGGTATCATCGAGGCATACCGTCTCGCCGCAGTAAGGGCATTCTACCTCTATGCAGTCGCAGTCGTCGTCGCAGCAGTCGCAATCGTCATCGAGACAATCATCGCAACGGCAGTCGCAATCTTCTTCTGCGCAATCCTTGCATTCGCAATCGTCGCACTCGTCGCCGTAGAATTCATCTTCGAGAGCACCGAGATCCTCGTCAACCTCTTCGATGTACTTTTCAAGATACTCTGACTTGTCGTCAAGATCGGAGACCGTAGCGGCAAGGTCGGAGAGAAGATCAAGCACAGCAGAGAAAACCTTATCGTTCTTGTCTGTTTCGAGAGCGGCTACAAGACCCTTTATATAAGCAACTTTTTCGGTAAGTGTCATAATAAATACTCCTTTATAAAATTATTGTTTGCAATTATTTCGTTTTTACTCTTTCGAGATATTCGCCTGTTCTTGTGTCGATGCGGAGGATTTCACCGTTTTCGATGAAAAGCGGAACCTGGATTGTAGCTCCTGTTTCAAGAGTAGCGGGTTTCTTTGCGCCCTGAGCCGTATCACCCTTAAAACCGGGCTCAACCTCGGTAACCTGAAGCTCTACGAACATAGGAGGCTCAACGCTGAATACATTTCCCTTGTAGGAAACGATCTTGCACATCATTTCTTCCTTTACGAACTTGAAGTTGTCGGGAAGAAGGCTCTTGGAAACGGGAATCATATCGTATGATTCCATATCCATGAAGTAGTAGAGATCGCCGTCATTGTAGGAATACTGCATATCTCTTCTGTCAACGATAGCGGGCGGGAACTTGTCTGTAGGGCTGAAGGTCTTTTCGACGACAGCACCGGAAATGACATTTCTCAGCTTTGTGCGGACGAAAGCCGCGCCCTTGCCGGGTTTTACATGCTGGAATTCGATAACCTGCATTACATTCCCGTCCATTTCAAATGTAATACCGTTTTTAAAATCGCCTGCGATAACCATTTTTGTTTACCTCCGAATGATATCTGAATACTTAAAAATTTTCTTTACGCTCTATTGTACCTTAAAAATATGAAAATATCAAGTCTTTTTTAATAATTTATTTGAAATAACGCTTATTTTTTATATTTCTATAAGATTTTTCGGACTTTTTGTGATGTCAATTGCTCCGGAAGATGTAATCTGCATCATATCCTCTATTCTGACGCCGTATTTTCCGGGGATATAAATGCCGGGCTCGACCGTGACGACATGACCGACCTTCAGCACCTTTGTGCATCTGGCGGAGAGACGCGGCTCCTCATGGATATACATTCCTACGCCGTGACCGAGAGAGTGACCGAAGTATCCCTTGTAATCGGCGTCTATGATGTCGCGGGCAACCTTGTCCGCATCGCAGCAGAGAACACCCTCGCGGATGAAATCTATAGCTGCGGTCTGTGCGCGCAGGACGGTATTGTAAACCTTTTTCATTTCTTCGTCAGCTTTGCCGACGGAAACGGTGCGCGTCATATCGGAGCAGTAGCCGTTCAGAATGCAACCGAAGTCCATCGTGAGAAATCCGCGCTCAAGCTTTACGTTTCTCGGAACACCGTGAGGACGGCTGGACTGTGTGCCCGAAACGGCAATGGTTTCAAAGCTGGGTGCCTGCGCACCGAGGCGTTTCATGCGGTATTCTATCTCCGCTGCAACTTCCTGCTCGGTCATATTGTAATTCAGCAGAGGAAGAACCTCGGCAAAGGCTCTGTCTGTCAGATCCTGTGCCGCGCGGATGGCGGCAAGCTCCTCTTCCGTCTTATATTCGCACAGGCTTTCGATGAGGTCGCCGGCGGGAACGAATTTCACTCCCTCAAAAAGGCTCTCATATCTCGCAAGTGCTGCGACAGTGAGCTTTCTGTCCTCAAAGGCAACCGTCTTTATGCCCTCATCGGCGATAATTTTTTTGATATCGGCGACAACGGAAACCTCGGGGAGCTTTGCCGTGCATCCGCGAACCTCTTTTTCAGCCGCCTCAATATATCTCGGGTCGGTGAAAAGAGTAGCACTGTTTCTTGTTACGAAAACGGTGCTGTCGGAAGCGGGAAAACCACAGAGATACATTCCTGTTTTCTCATCTGCCACAATCAAAGCGTCGGCTATATTAAAAAGACGCTCTCTTACTCTTTCAATATTATTCATAATAAACCTCCGTAAAATTGTTATCAGAAATCAACTATATCGTCGCCCGAGAGAGCGGCAAGTCCGTAATGCAGAGCCTTTGAGGCTCTGGCGCGTACGGCATCGTCCTCGCTTTCAAGCTGGGGCAGAAGCTCGCGGAAGAACGCGCCGCGTATGGAAATATCGTTTTTCAGTTCCTCGTAATCAAGGAGCGGTGCACTGCAATCGCGCACCTCGAGGTAATAGACCCCGATATCCTCCGCCGTTATTTTATCTGCTCTTATGTCTGCGGAAACGGGAATGTTTCCGAGCAGGCGCACGCGGAGCAGGGTATCGTTTCCGTAGCCGTTTTCCGTTGCGGCGCGGCGGACTTTTGCGATGACCTCCTTGCCGGAGACGGCACCGGAAATGTCAACATCGAGCTTTTCATACCTGCGCGTACAGAATCTTCTCGCCTTGAATTTAAGTTGCTTCTTTCCGCCGATCCATGCGGCATCGCAGATTATTGCTCCTTTCAGACCGCATTCGCCGAAGGAACCTCCCTCAAGAGAACCGCTGTAGGCATAATATGTATTTCCCGATTTCTGTATATCGCCGCCGTTGTGTATATGACCGAGCGCCGCATAATCGTACGCTCCGCGGACGATATCCTCAACTCCGACAGGGCAGTATGCCTTGGAATATATATCGGCGTGCGCCGCGAGAATATTTATCCTGTCGCGGTCGACATAGATCGCTGCGGCGAGCGGATTTTTTTCCATTTTTTCACCTGTGAAGGCATAGCCGTAGACATCGACTCCGATATCGTCAAAGCGGAAGCAGGTCAGCGTTTCCGAGGTGAAGATATATACATTTTCGGGGAACTTTGTTTTGGAATAAGGAGATGCGGAAGAATAGAAATCATGATTTCCCGGGGCTATCACGAATTTGCAGTCGGGGTTTGCCGCGAACTGCGAGGTTATGAGGTCCATCGTTTCCCGCGTGACAAATTCACAATCAAAAAGGTCGCCCGCGATTATGACTATATCATATTTTTCCATCTTCGCATACATCATGGCGGAGGTGAAGGTCCCGCGGAGCTCGTTTCTTCGCGCCTGCGATTTCTGCGGGTCGAGAAGAGAGAAGGGGGAATCGAGATGAACATCCGCTATGTGAAGTATTTTTGCCATTTAAGTGCTCCTTTCACATTGATTTTACGGTACAGACATCATGCCGTGAAGCTGTATTCACCGCCGCAGAGCTCAAAGCCCGCCTCGTTTCCGACGACTGTGCAGGGAAGCATATCCCTTGCCTTTACGCCGCTCTCCGTGAGCGCATCAAAATATTTCGACGGCAGATAGAGTGTTCCGCTGCAACCGAAAGGAACCGTCAGATTTACCGTGAGCCTGCCGTCGCGGTTTGCCCAGTAGCACCTGACTTCGCCGTACATGCTCTCATGCGATGCGGCGGCGCTTTCCATGCCGCAGTCCACCGCGGGGCGGAATATCGTATGGCGGAAGCCGGGGTCGTTTTCATCGGGTGAGATACCGCCGACATATTTATACATAAATGAAGAAAGGTCGGAGAACATATGATGGTTATGCGAGCCGCCGCCGTTCCAGCATTCCCAGAGAGTGGTGGCGCCGAGGTCTATCCATCTGCGGCAACCGGGGAAAGTCCTCTGCGCGAGCATACGGTGACCTACATTGCCTTCGCCGGCTCTTCCGAGCGAGTGCATCACAAATTTACAGCCGAGAACGCCGAAATCGAGATGCCAGTCATTGCGCTCTATCTGCGAGATGAGCGTATCCACGAGCGGACGGCGCTCCTCCTCCGTGCAGAGGTCGAAATAAAGCATTGCCGCCGTTGCCGTCTGACAATCGCCCATGACCGTATGGTGCTCGGCATCGTAGAACTTCTCGCGGAAAACCGCGCGTATCTTCTCGGCGAGATTTCTGTAGTATTCCGCATCGTCGCCGTAACCGAGAATGTCCGCCATCTTGACAACCGTCCTTGCGGCGTTATAGAAGAACGCCGTATCGGAAACTCTTGTCGGGCACTTGTATGAGCCCATATTCTTGGAGATGGCGGGACCCTCAAAGGGCGGGCACCAGTCTCCCGTGCCGTAATCAAGGGTATAATCCGTTGTCATGCTCTCCATGAAATCGCAGTTTTTCTTTATAGCCTCGTAGCTTTTTGCGAGGATATCCTTATCGCCGTTGTAGATATAGATATTATACGGAACATTTATCAGTGCGCTCGACCAGTCGGGTCCCATCAGCCCGTAGTAGCCCCATCCCGTGGAGGGAACAACACAGGGAATCTGACCTGCAGGGCGCTGGGAGGTTAACATATCGTCATTCCACTTTGAGAGGAAAGCGCGTGTGCCGAAGTTTGTCAGCATCTGCTCGCAGGAGAGGCTCACATCGCCTGTCCAGCCGTTTTTCTCTCTGTGCGGGCAGTCGGTAGGTATGGAATGCATATTCGAGATGGTAGACCAGCGGCACATATGCTGAACCTTATTGAGAAGCTCATCCGAGCAGGAAAATCTGCCTGTATCGTCAACGGCGGTGCAGAGTGTCATCGCCTTGACCTCGGAAAGCTCCGGCTCGTAGTCTATGCCTGTAATCTCGATATACTGAAAGCCGTGGTAAACGAATATCGGATGCCAGCATTCCGGTTCATCGCTCTTTTTGATATACTTGTCCGTCTGGAAGCCGTGACTGCGGACAAATCCGCCTATTGCGCTTGTATCTATCTCGCCGTCATCCTTCAGCACATCTGAATATCTTATTGTTATTTCCGTTCCCGCTTTGCCGCGGAAAACGAATTTGCCTATGCCCGCCTGATTTTGCCCGATATCGAAAACATAGGCGCCGCTCGGAGTTTTCCACATTTTCTTTGCATCGATGACGGTGCGCACGCGGATAGGCTCCATCTCCATGGCGCGGAGCAGTCCGCCGGGGCTTTTCATTATCTTTGTGCCTTCCCATGCGCTGTCGTCATAGTCGGCTTCTGTCCACCCGTCAAGCTCAAGACGTGCATCGTAATGCTCGCCGTTTCGGATTCCGTTGAAGATGATGGGACCGTGCGAGCTTCTCCATGAAGTGTCGGAGGGGATAACCTCGGTTTCACCGTTTTCATATATTATTTTCAGCTCGCAGATGAGCTTCGGCCAATGGCGCCATGAAGCGGCGCGTGTATTCCACGGGTCCTCGGCAAAGCAGTTGTACCAGCCGTTTCCGAGAACGGCGGAGAGCGCGTTTTTGCCGACGGTGAGCAGGCGCTTCACATCGTATACCATATACATATCCGTTGCATCATATCGCGTAAAGGCAGGGGAGAGCATATCATCGCCTGTCTTTTCGCCGTTTATATAGCTCTCGAAATATCCGAGTCCGCATATAGTGAGATATGCTTCCTTTACCGGCGCGGAAATATCAAAGGTCTTGCGCAGATAGGGCGCGGCGAAAGCCGAGTCTTCTTTTCGGATGAAATTTGCCGTTATCCATTTTCCGCTCCAGCGCTCAGAAAGCTTGCCCGTGACGAATGTACCGCTTTCGTTTTTGCCCTCGGCACCCGCCGCACTCTTTGCCTCAACGGAAAAATAGTACCGTGTGACCGGAGATAGAGCCTCTCCTTCGTATCTGATGAGGACGCTGCCATCCTCAGAGCCGAAATGCCTCTGCCATACGGGAGAGGAAAAATCGGGATTTGCACTGACCGTGACGGTAAATTCCGCGAGCTTATCGCCGCGTATGCCGCTCTGCGCCTTGAAAGAAAAGCGCGGTACAGTGTCTATCCCGCAGGGATTTTTCAGATAATTTACGGTGAGGTCATAGATTTTCAGATTTTCCATGTTTTCTCCTTAGAAAAAAACTAATATTTCAGGTTAATTATATCACAATCCGCTCTCTTTTACAATAATAAATAAAAATATTTTTCTGTATATCTTCTCGGTTGACATGAGCGTAAATTTAATGTATAATTATTCTATCAAATAAGGAGAATCAAAATTATGTCTTTTCTTCCGCTGAATAAAAAAGAAATGCTTGAGCGCGGCTGGGACACGCCCGATATAGTCTGCGTCACGGGCGACGCATATGTAGACCATCCGAGCTTCGGCATAGCAATAATCTCCCGTGTGCTTGAAGCTGCGGGCTTTAAAATATGCATATGTTCGCAGCCGCAATGTGATGCCGACTATATGCAGTTCGGTCGCCCGCGTCTTGCCTTTTTCGTCTCGGGCGGAAATATAGATTCCATGGTGGCGCATTATACCGCCGCAAAGAGAAAGCGCAGTAACGATTATTATACGGCTGGCGGCAAGGCAGGGAAACGTCCCGACCGCGCAACGGAGGTTTACTGCAAAAATATACGCCGTCTCTACGGAGATATTCCGCTCTGCATAGGCGGGCTGGAGGCTTCGCTTCGCCGATTTGCCCATTATGATTACTGGGATGACCGCGTGCGCCCTTCGATACTGATAGAATGTGATGCCGATCTGCTCATGTTCGGCATGGGTGAGCATTCCTGTGTTGAAATAGCAAGGCGACTCGATGATGGCGAGCATATCTCCATGCTCACCGATATACGCGGCACGTCATATTCCGTTAAAACAAGCGAATATACATACCGCCCCTGCGAGGAATGTCCGTCCTTTGAGCAGGTGAAGGAAAATACGCCTGCAGGAAAGGCGGCATATGCGAAATCCTGCCGTATTCAGCAGGATGAATCCGATGCTTTCCGCGGCAAAACCGTGATTCAGCGGCACGGAGACAGGATTGTTGTTCAGAATCCTCCTGCACTCCCTCTTTCACAGGAGGAGCTTGATGCAGTATATGAACTGCCCTATATGAGAAATTATCATCCCTCATATGAAGCACAGGGAGGCGTTCCCGCGATAGAAGAGGTGAAATTTTCCATAACCCATGTGCGCGGATGCTTTGGTGCCTGCAATTTCTGCTCCATAGCTTATCACCAGGGAAGATACATTACCTGCCGAAGTGAGGAATCGGTGATCCGTGAGGCAAAAATGCTTGCTGCGATGCCTGATTTCAAGGGATATATCCATGATGTCGGCGGTCCTACGGCAAATTTCCGCCGCCCCTCATGCAACGGACAGGAAAAGCACGGTATGTGCAAAGGTAAAAAGTGTCTTGCGCCCACGCCCTGTAAAAACCTTGTGGTGGACGAAAGCGAATATCTGCATCTTCTCCGCCGCCTGCGCGAAATAAAAGGAATAAAGAAAATCTTTATACGCTCGGGAATCAGATTTGACTATATGCTTCTCGATAAAAATGATGATTTCTTCAAGGACCTCGTGCGTTATCATGTCAGCGGACAACTCAAGGTTGCGCCCGAGCATTGCTCGGCGAGTGTGCTGACCGCCATGGGAAAGCCTGATATTTCTGTCTATAAAAAATTTCGTGCGCGTTTCTATGAGCTTACAAAAAGCATGGATAAAAAGCAGTATCTCGTTCCGTATCTCATGTCGAGTCATCCGGGAAGCACTATAAAAGATGCGATAATACTTGCGCAGTTTCTCAAGGAGGAAGGAATACATCCCGAGCAGGTTCAGGATTTCTATCCGACTCCCGGGACGGTGTCTACCTGCATGTTTTATACGGGACTTGACCCATATACGATGAAGCCGATATATGTCCCGAAAACGCCTGCCGAAAAGGCGGAGCAGAGAGCACTTCTGCAATATTTCCGCCCCGAAAACCGCGCCATTGTGCTTCGCGCACTTCGTGAAGCAGGCAGAAGCGACCTCATAGGCTATGGCGAAAAATGCCTTGTGCGTCCGGACACTGCCGGTACGCGCGGCTATAAGCAGAGGGATACAAAGCAGGGAAGTGTGAAACGCGGAAAACCCGCAAGCAACGGCAAAACTCCCGGCAAAAATGAAAAAAGCGTGAAATCTCCCGCAAAAGGTTATTCGGACAAAAAGAATACAAAAAAGCCGCAAAACCGCACGGAGAAAGACAAAAGAAAATAATTTCGGAGGATGATAATATGAAATGCAAAGTATGTGGTGCAGAGAGTGGAAAATATCCGCTTTGCCGTCTATGTAATGCCAAAAAAGAACAAAATCTGATTATAAAATGTGAAAAGTGCGGAAATTGGCATTATGCCAATGAACAATGTAGAATAGAAGAGAATCATGAAAAATCCGAAGAATACTTGTATAGTCTAAAAAGTAAATTGATAACCAAAAGCGAGCAAGCTTATTTTGAAGCAATCAAAGCTTCTTTACCTGAAGGATATAATTTATTTCCGCAAATAAATTTAGCGTCATTTATTGTTCGCACAGACGATGCGAGATATCATAATGAACTATTCAGAAATGTTGATTTTCTTGTCACTGATGAAGAATACAAGCCGAGAATAGTAATAGAAATCAATGACCAATCACATCTTGAAAAAGAGAGGAGAGAGCGTGATGAAAAAGTAAAAAGTATCTGCGATGAGGCAGGTATTCCATTAATCAAACTGTGGACTTCTTACGGAATAAATCCCGATTATATCAAAAATAAGATAAATGAGACACTATCTGCTCCTGTGATAAGAATTAGTCACCATGTTTTCGAAAATCAAAATTCTATTGAAAAACCTATAGCCGCTCAAACACAAAATAAGATACCTCAGGGCAAGAAAGGTTGCTATATTGCTACTTGTGTATATGGTTCATATGATTGTGCGCAAGTTTGGACTTTGCGCCGCTATCGTGATGAGGTTTTGGCAAAGACTTGGTATGGAAGAACATTTATAAAAATTTATTATAGTATAAGCCCTAAAGTTGTAAAAGTTTTCGGAAGATCAAGATGGTTTAAAAGATTTTGGCGTAACAGGCTTGACAAAAAAATAACGAAGCTTAATAACAATGGCATAAAAAGTACGCCGTATATTGATACATGATATTAAAAAAGTTGGCTTTTCCCGTTGACAAAACCGATTTTATGTGCTATAATGCTTTAGCAAAGTGAGGCACATAAATCGGTTTTGCCTCATTCTTATATACGGAGAGGTATCGAAGTGGTCATAACGGGGCTGACTCGAAATGTTTGGCAACTTTGGTCGTTTCGTCCGCCGGAAATGCCCGTAATATAAGGCTTTTCGGGAGTTCAAATTTCACAATTTAATATCGTTCTTGCATGTTTTTCTTGCATTTTTCCAGAGCAAGAAATAACATATAAGATATACGGAGAGGTATCGAAGTGGTCATAACGGGGCTGACTCGAAATCCGACCGTCAATTGTTCATCTAATCCCCTGACACCCCTGATTTATAAGGCTTTTTCGTGGGTTCAAATTTAATATTATCGTAGCATCCCTCGCCAATATCCCTCCGTTTTCCGGAGCTTCAAAAGGATAGAAATCGAGGTTTGTATATACGGAGAGGTATCGAAGTGGTCATAACGGGGCTGACTCGAAATCAGTTTGCGGGTTAAACCGCACAAGGGTTCGAATCCCTTCCTCTCCGCCAATTTTAACAAAAAACACGTTTGAAACGATAGGTTTTGAGCGTGTTTTTTGTTGCATTTGCACAAGCGAGCCGAGATTTTTTTGAGATTTTCCAAGGTTTTTCAGCATCCCTCCAAAATCCCGGAAACGCTTGCTGCATAAGGCTTTTTGGGCATCGAAAAATTCTTGTAAGAGGCATTTTTCGGTGCTTTTTTGCCCTGTTTTCGTGTTTTTTGAGTGTTTTTTGCGAGTTTTTAACTTGTTTTCGGCATTTTTACGCTGTCCCACGCACTTTTTGTGCCGTCAAATTCGGGCAGCTTCACGGCTTTTTCCATCGCTTCCAGCGTCTCGGTTTTGTCATCCCAACTGAGATGCGTGTAAATGTTGCTTGTTGTTTGGATGTCCGAGTGACCTAAATACACTTGCACTTGCTTGAGCGGAACCTTTTGCTGGTTCATCAGCGTGGCGCAGGTGTGTCGAAGATCATGGAAGCGACGATGCTCCAGACCGCACTTTTTCAAAATCCTCGGGAATACCGATTCGATATAGCTCGGTCTTATGATGTCCCCTACCTCGTTGACAAAGACATAATCGAGCCAATCCTTGTTGTAGGCGTTCCCGCAGAGCTTGCGGTTTTCCTCCTGCTGTGCTTTCAGTGCCAGCAGTCTGACTTTCACACTCTCCGATAAAGGAAGTGTGCGGCGGCTTGACTTGTTCTTTGTGCTGTCGGCGGCATGAAGCTCGGTGGTGCCTTTGACGTTCACTTCGGTCAGCGTGTGGTTGATGGTCAGCAAATTGTTTTGAAAATCAATCGCTCGCCATCGCAGTCCCAAGACCTCGCTTCTTCGCAGACCGTACATCGCCGTGACGAGAATGACAAGTCCCATGCGGTCGTCCTTTGTCGCGTCAAGGAGCTTTTGCAGCTCATCGGCGGTAAAAGGCTTGCCCTCAAAAGGCATGATCTTCGGCGGATCGACCTTCTCCACGGGATTGTTCACGACCAGATCCATTCGGTAAGCGTACTTGAACATTTTGTGCAGAAGTACATATTCGTGCTTGACCGAGTTTGCACCGATGCTTTTTAGCTCATGGATGCAAAAGTTTTGGATGTGGCTCGCCTTGACCTCGTTCAGCTTCAGCTTTTTGACTTCAAAATACGGCAGAATCTTCTTCATCGCCATATTCCAGTAGGAGCTGTAGGTCGTGGGTTTTACCGTCTTTTCGATAGCCGACAGCCACAGAGGAATGAAGTCTGAAAACAACATATCCTCCCTGAACTCGTTCTCGCCTCTTTCAGGCTTGGGCGGCACAAAGGTGCGTCGAAGCTCGCTTAGCATTTCCTCGGCTCGCTTCTTGTTTCCTTTTGCCACAAGTCCCGTCGAAATCGATTTGGTCTTGCGTTTTCCATTGTAGTCATTGTAACTGATGATGCATTGATAAATGCCATTTTGGATTCTTAGGTGTCCTGATACCATTGAAATTCTCCTTTCCTGCGGCAACAGCACCCGAACCCATCGGTGAGCTTATTATACCATAAGACGGGTTCAAATGCAATCGATGGATTGTAAATTATCGCTCGAAGTCGTCGCGTTTTCGCTTCGGCTTTTCCGTCGGTGTATAACGGGGATAATACTCCCGTTTCTCCGACCTCTCGTCCCGTGGCTTTTCAGCAACCGGCACATCCTTTTTGAACTCTCGCTCCCGCTTTTCCCGGCGCATCTGCATCTCGTTGTCAATCATTTCTTTCATGATATCGCAACGTTCAAGAAGGTTGTAGATACACTTTTTTTCATAGCGATAGGTCTTCAGCTGTTGATTGATGAGGTCGATTTGCGCAAGATAATGAAGCTTATCCTCGCCGTTTTCCTGCTTGCCCGCCTGATAGTATAGCTTCTTTCGCTCCTTGACAAGCTCGTGGATTTTGATGTCTATCTTCTCAAGATAGTTCAAAGCATCCTCGCCTGTCTCCAGCTTTTCACGACCGATGATGACAGCCGTTTTGGAGTACATCTGCGCCTTTTTTCTCTCGTCCCGCATCTCTGCTTTCATTTCGGGAGAAAGTGGCGTGTAGGATGTTTTCGCACCTATCAGGATGACATTTGGCGTTTTCCATCCCATCAAAAACATAAATACCTCAAGCAATTTCGCCAGCGTGTTCAGCTGACCGGGATATGGGTCGAGTGAGCCGTGCTCCGTCCAATCGCGGGAATGATAAACTCCGTTCTTCTCCTGACGGCGTTTCATCTCCCACACATAAGATCGCTCACATCCGAGCCTGCTTTCCTCATAATCCATCTCGTTCTTTTCATAGAAAAATTCGAAGTCGGATGGCATACAATCCTCACCGAAGGTATCGGAAAGGGTTTTGAGACTCACCCATTTTTTTGCAAATCGGCTCTTCATTTTCGCTTTTTTGATGTCAAGCTCGTATCCCATATCATAGAGATATTTTTGCAGATCGCCGTTGCTTGTGGCAAGTCCCAGTGTTGCTTTCAAGGCATCGAACATCAGGCGGTACGGCGTTTTCTTGCCCTTTTTCTCGTCCATATAGAGGACTCTCGGTGCGGCTTTTCGCCGCTTGCCGAGGGTAGAAAGACCGTATTCCCGGCATAAGGCATCAGAAGCGGGTGATAACACCCGCCCCCAATAGTTGTTTCCTGTATCGAGCTTTTTGCCGTCCCGAAAGCTCACTGCCGATATGACATAATGATTGTGCAGGTGGCAGCAATTTGTATGGGTTGCCACCAAAACCTGATAGCGGTTGCCCCATAATTTCTCGGCGAGCTTGACGCCGATCTCGTGACATTGCTCGGGTGTTACCTCGCCCGGCTTGAAGCTTTGATAGGCGTGATAGGCGATATTTTCGCCCTTTGCTCCAAAGTGCTTCTGTACCTTGATCATTGACTCCAACGCATTGCCGCGGCAATTCAGAGCGGTCACAAGATAGCATTTCTCGCCCTTCTCATAGATAACTTTGTCCTCGTCACCGGCATATGCCATGACGGTTTCAAGGCTCTCAAATGCGGTCTTTTCGGGATTTTCGGCGTATTCGATCAGCCTTGAAAGGCTGTCCTTTATCGGCCAGATTTTAGTTACTGCCATCGTTTGCCTCATAGAAGGTCTGCACCCGTTCGTCAAAAGTATTGTAAAGCTCAATCAGCGTATTCAATTCGTTTTTTCCGAATCGCCATGACTGATTGGCTTCAATATTTGACTTACAAACCTTCAGGTAGTCAAGAATTTGGTAGAACTCCTCGGGCGGTAAAGCTCTCGGATTGTGCATGGTTGCGACTTGTCTGACATACTCCGAGATGGATAGTTTGCAGGCTTTCGCATTCCTTTCAATGGTAGCTCTCAGTTCCTTCGACACCCTGATTTGTATAGGGGTGCCGTTGTCTTTTCTTTTGGTTTTCGAATAATCTCTCTTCTTTTTACCTGCCATATAAACTCTCTTCCTTAATCAAATTCTCAAAAAACGTGACGATTACGGTGCCGAAAATTCCCTCATCCGTGACGATATTTGCCCCAAATTTACGCTCTGCGTGACGGTATGCGAAACGGGGTCTAAGGGGTGTCCCCTCGACAGACAAAAGCATGTGGCACTACAGGTGGCAATACGGCTTTTGTCGGGGAGTGGCATGACCACTCCTATGCTCGCTACACATTCAAATCGCAGATTTTCGTGTAAAAGGATTTTTCGCGTTTCCGGACGTCTTTTCGGTGCTGATTTCGGCTTCCATGACGGTAGTGTCGATAGTGACGATGTTTTTATCGCCATGGGATTTTGTTTTTTGCACGGCATTTGAAAATACCGTCACGACCGTCATATCGTCACGATGCTGTCGCGCGATACCAGTTGTTAAAGAAGTCCTCGAACATCGCAGATGAGTTGTTCTCCTGACTTCTCGGGAGCTTGGATATCTTCTCCATCAAGTCACGGAACTCCTTGCCTTCCCCCTTAATCGGGATGATCTGAATATTTTCAACTCCCTGAAATTGGAGGATTTCAAATTCATCGCGACCGTTGAGAAAGGCAATAACCTTGTCTGCCGGGATTGTTGCCTTATAGATGTGTTGCGGAAGTTCATATCCGGCATTCTTGTTGTTATAAACAACAAACCATTCGGCAATATCCTTACAGAGTGTCCAAGACAAGCTGTTTGCTACTTCGTCAGGAGTATCGCAAGCGGCACGGTAAACAGTAAACTCTTCCAAGTTACGAACGGATTCAGGCAACTCATCACGCCAATTCGATTTGCGATATTTCAGCGACTCTTTAATTACTCGACGAATGATATCAATGCCATCGCCTTTGTCGGTATAGTGGTACAACGCTGTCTCAAATCTTGTTTCCGGCGGTATTTTGTCGTATCTCTGTTCGAGCATAGCAGCGGCGGTTTCAGCATTATAATGCAGAAACAAATCAATCCTTTTCTCATCGCCGTTGTCAATAGCTTCAATAGCATCGGGCACAAAACGATATTTTTCCTGTTCCATTTCTTCGAGAATCTGTTCAAATACACTCTTTTTCATTATCTTTTTCTCCTTCATTCATATCATTGATCGATTCTTTTGTAAGAGGCTTGTCCTCGCCGTACATCAGTCTTATGCTTCTGCCGCTGTTCGTCCTTCCTTTCGAGAAGTCGATGAAGTATTCCTTCTTCAGCTCCATTACATGGCTTCCGAGGTATCTTGAAAGTGCATTCGGCGACATTTCAAGACCGGTCGCTTTGACCAGCGCATCGGCAGATCCGATCCATAGAGGTCGCTCGTCTGACAGCAGAGCGCTGACGGCAAGTAAAATCTTGTCGGGCAGACTTGGCAAATTCACATAATCCTCCTCGTCCACAAGCTCCCACTTGGGGGAGTCCCAATCGCGTACCAGGTTCAGCTCGCGGTCGCGGATTTCTCGACCTACAACGGCAAGTGTCGCTTCGGGGGATTTCCGTTCCTTTTTGTAGAGTACCATTGAGCCGTCAACGGCGGCTGTGATACCCATAGAACCCGACAGCATTTTGAAGATATCGCTATCTGCCGATTTGCGCGTATGATGCACCAAAATCAAACAGATACCATACCTGTCGGCGAGCTCCTTTACCGCATTTATGAAAACATAATCGGTGGCATAGCTGGATTGCTCCATAGGGTTTCGGATTTTCTGCAAAACATCGACGATCACAAGACCCACGTCGGGATGATCGTGAAGTACGGTGTTCAGCTGTTCCTCGAAGCCTCCGCCGCCCACATATCCTGCTTCGGTTGCAAAGTAAAGATTCTTTGCCGGTTCAAGACCGAACATCTTTTGCATTCGATGCTGGATTCGTCTTTCGACATCTTCAAGTGCGAAATAGATCACACCTGTTTGGTTTGTCTTAAAGCCGAGAAAGGGCAGACCTTGACTGACGCAGTACGCCAGCTGAAGGGACAGAAAGCTCTTGCCCACCTTGGATGCACCGCCGAGTATGATGGTGCCGTGGTCGATCAGTCCTTCTACAATCGGATCACGTTTGTGATAGATCGTATCGTAGATTTCCTCGCACGAACGGAGCTTCACATACCCCGGATATGCGGCTTTTTGCCATTCGAGAATGGCTTTTTCCTGTGCTTCGGGCGTTTGATTCTCATCAATGAATGACGGATCATTCTGATAATGAGGAGAGGTTGGATCTACCTCGGGCTGTGTGTCGGTGTTTTGTGTCATCAGTTCTTCACCCATGCGCATGCACCTCCACCTGCCGAAATAGAATCCTTGTAGAGAAATTTGATAATCTCGATCTTCGGAATCAAGTACTTCCGTCCGACTTTTGCACATTTGAAAGCACCGCTTCCGATCAGATCGTAGGCAGTGTGGCGATTGACTGCCAGCATCTCTTGGAGCTGTGCTACGTCAACCAAGTCGGGGTAATCTGTAAACATGAGCTCCTTTAAGCGTTCGATATCATACATACATGATACCTCCTTCGTAAGATTTAACTTGCAAAAACAAGCTATGTACGAAAGGAACTCATACTCCCCGATATGAACATAAAAAGCGTTTGATTACTCTATGGCTTTCACCTCCGAAAAGAAAAGTATATATCTGAAACCGCAAAAGCGGATTCATTCGATAATAAAAGGAACGGCATCACAAAGCGTGACTCTATGCGAGCCGCCTTATGATGTCGCCCCTTTGCTCCCGATTTCACAGCCGGGAGGATGACATTATTTTATCTCACCCCGTAACTCTCGCCGCGGGTGTCTCGGCGTTATGTAACAGTTCGGTCACCAAGGTCAATTTTGTTCCGCAGTGTGGGCAGTGAAAAATAAAATCACCATGTCCCGCACTTGCCGGCATGACCCTTGAATTATTCTTGAGTCGTCGGGAACCGTAGCCGACAGCAAATTTGCCGCAATGAGGACATTTATCCTGCGGGTAGCACTCTTTCTTTTCATTATTCATTCGATATTCCTCATTTTGAATACCTTCTTAGCAACACCCTGCACAATGCACTCGCGGACAAAGAAGTCCTTCATAGTGTCGTTTTCAGGGTGTAAGCGCACCCGATGCTTTTCAGGCTCCGGATAATAGCGCTTGAGCGTTCCCCCTGCGTCTGAAAACTCGGTGGAAATGACGACAGCCACCTGACCGGGATCAGCATAGCTTTGCTTGCGTATCAATACAAGGTCGCCGGGTTCAATGCCGATGTTGATCATCGACTCGCCTTGCGCACGGAGGAGAAAATACTCACCGTCGCTGATGAGTTTCTCAGGCACTTTGATATAGTCGGTGATATCCTCTTCGGCAATGCTCAAAGCACCGCAGGATATGTTACCCACAAGCGGAACGCCTTTCACACGATTAATCTTTCCTGCCATTTCGGTAAGAACATAACCGTACTCGTCATCAGCTTTGATTTCACCACGGTCAATGAACTGCTGAATGTAACGTCCAACCGTCTGGAACGGCACTCCTGTCTCTTCCGTAATGGAACGTAGCGTCAGGCAAGTCTTGCCAGTCACCATATTTTCTTGTATGCACTTTTTCATCGCCGTAATGGCTTCGTAATTGATCGGTCGCATATCTACCTCACCATATTTCGAGACATTTTGTCTTGATACGTTATTATTATACAACTTGTCTCATAATTTGTCAAGGGGGTTGGAGAAATTTCTTGAGAAAAATTAGTATCTGATTCTCATATATTTGAAGTAAAAGAGAATCGGACTCTTATCATTGAATTGTCTTTCTCAGATTTCTATTCCGAGATCCATGATAGTAGAGGCATTCTTTTCATTATTTTTTCAGTAATTATACAAATGTGATATCCTGGAACAATTTAGGTTTGTATGCCACTTGCCTTATTTAGAAAAGATTAAACCGTCTTTATCTTTCCAATTCAAATAAAGAAAAGACAATACTATCTAACTGTTTTCGAATTTCTGTGAAATCGCAATCCAAATCAAGCGTTTTGACTGAAATTGCATTACCTCCCATTTTGTAATTGTTGTTCGGTAATACCAATTCGTCGGTCTTTGCATAAAGCAGCATTCCCGATACATTACCGGTGTTATCTGTATCAAGGTTTTTAACATAAGTGAAAATCTGATACAGATTGCCTGAATGCAAAGAGTTTACATCATACTGCTTTTGCGTTGTATGAGAGTAATACTTTGCGTCAATTACCAATGTCTTGGCACCCTGTTTCAGCGTTATATCGCTCTGCATAACAGGCAGCATTTCTATGTATCCGTCATCAGTGGCCCACGGAATTTGAGAAGCCGACGCTTTTATTTCGGGATGTTCCTTCCTGTAATACTCAAGAATAAACTTTTCATAAAGCCTGCACATACGCTGCTCGTCAAGGAAATCCATCAACTTTGTGCTTCCGTCAGAGGTTGTCTGCAACAACCCTTTAAGTATCAGGTAACAAATCGAAATCAGCATTTGGTATGTCTGATTGTTCTTGTTAAATTGCAGCTTCCAGTTTATACTTTCTCGTCTAAGTGGCTCTGCCTCTGAGAAATAGATGAGAAGTTTACGAATCTGCTTTTTTCTGTCCTTGCTGATACTGCATCTTACAAGAGTATCCATTGTCGTGCGGATAATTCGATTCATATAAGAATTTACCGAAAACTCATCATAATTACACACCAACTGCTTTTTCAGCATTGATTGCTCCTTCACCGAAGCTGAAATATCTATTTTGCCACGGAGAGCTGACAAGGACTCTGTTTGAAGCACATATTCTTTACCTAATCCTCTTTTGATTTGCAACGAGACTCCCTTAATGAGAATGGCTGCACATAATTCAGCGACATTATCAAATTCTTCCGTCGCCACCTGTTTATATCCCTGCTCATTCAAGACTTGAAACGCATATGAAAGCATATAGTATATGTTCTGTATGCGTATCATTTTATTGCACTCCTTAAGGTTGCAGACCAGTCCCTTACCTTTGTAGGTTCGTCAAACCAGTATTCCTTGATTAACGGTATCACTTCATACTCTACAACGGATTTGAGCCATTCATCGGTAATTTCATCGTCGGTACAGAAGTAACTATGTCCAATTCTGAAACCGTCTCCCAATGACTCGTCTGATGATATTGTATTGTTAAGGGACTCAACAACGGTTATCAGACTTTCCAGTTTTGGAGAGTTCTTTTCCGCTAAGTAACTCTTGAAGCCTTCCGAAGAAAAAGCCGGCGCAAAATCAAAGAACGCGAACCTTCTTCTTAACGCATAATCCATAAGTGCAAGGCTTCTGTCCGCCGTGTTCATCATTCCGATAATTCTCACATTCTGAGGAACTGTGAACCATTCATTTGAATAGAGCAATTTTATCTTTTCGCCACGTTTGTCTTTTTCAATCAACATCATCAACTCGCCGAGAATTTTACTCAAATTACCACGGTTGATTTCATCAATGATGAAGAAATACGGTCTTTCATTATCTTCTTCCGCTTCTTTGCAGAATTTATAGAACGCACCGTTTTCAAGTTCAAATCCTTCTTTTGAAGGTCTGTATCCCTGAATAAAATCTTCATAAGAGTAGCTTTGGTGGAACTGCACCATTGCTACACGGCTGGTGTCTTTTTGACCCATTATGGAATAGGCAAGTCGCTTTGCGGCAAAAGTCTTGCCCACACCCGGAGCACCCTGCAAAATAACATTGTATTTTGCTTCAAGCAATTCTGTCAGGGTGTTATATGTATCTTCGTCCATATATACTTCATTCAGAAAATCGTCCTTTGAATATGGCGGATACTTGATTTCTTTCTGTTCCGACACTTCTTCCGGCGTATCTTCTGCGAACAAATCAAGTAGCTGCTGAACATAATCGGGATAAGCCGATATGTTGGTAAGTGTTTTCATAACAGCCTGTCCGGGGTGTTCCCATTCGCCGTTATTCTGCCAGTCAACTTTTCTAATATGTTTATATGTGTTTCTTGATGAATCGTAAATATAATCGGAAGTCACAATACCTCTACCGATAATTTTGTGCATTCCTTTTTTAACGAAAACTACATCGCCGACTTTAATCTCGTTTGCAAACTGCCATAGGCAATGAGCATTATTCTTGTATGAATAGCTTGCGTCATAGACTTTCTTCATAAAATCTTTGATTTCTTCTTTAGAAGCAAAGTCTTTCAGATTGGTTACTTCGTCCCAGCCGATTCCCATAATGCCATTCCTGTAGAACTCGTCCCACATACAAGCATTATCGCCGGGAGAATATATCCAATACGATGTCTCTTTGACATTTGAATCAATATCCGGTGTCTCTGTTTTCTTTTCATCGGCATAGGCGTGAAATGATAGTTCCGGAAAGCTATGATACTCATATTCGCTACTTTTCAGGGCATTTCTTGCCTGCTCACACATAAACAAATAATTAGAACCGTTAGGAATATCTCTATTTATTGAAGAAAAGATAGTCGTAAAGTAATGCGGCATATTATCTACATCAGTCAGGAATCGTTTATTGTTATTATCAAGGTTTATAAATGTGTATGGTCTAACCTGATACAAAGCAATGGTTAGTTTCGGCAATCCAATTAAGGACAAACTTAATGCTTTTTCAAATGCAATGGCTAAATCATCTTTATTTGAACTATCTTTTGAATATACAAGGGCTTTCTCAAATAAGTCCCACAGTATGTCAAAGCACTCAGGCTCTCTTTTGGGGTCGCCTACATAATGGTAGAAACAATATTGATTATAGTTGAACATAGGTATCCCATCAAAATCAGACGGCACATTTGATGTAACCCCAAAAGCTTTTTTATAACCAGTACAAAGGGCAATTCGTGCTTCGTCACTTTGCTTACCACGATTAAATAATGCAAAAACTGTAAACGGGTCAATGTCCGGTATAATCTCATTATCTTTTTCAATTTTCGGTAAATTCTTATTTGCTTCTTTGTGAGCCAGTTTAACTTTTTCTACTAATGACGCCCTATTGTCTTTATAAGTAAGAATTATGTCTGCTAACTCCTGATAAAACGGTATCCACGAAAAGTTTGGTTTATTCATTTCCAATCACCTCTTAAACTTCCATCATATTATCCGTCCAGAGTTCACACTGTGTCATAACTGTCTGAACGGCATCCTCCATACCTTCCGGCGGATACTTGTGCTTTTTCAAAAGTTTCTTGATAAGCATACGCATTTTTGCTCTTGCAGATTCACGCTTTTGCCAGTCTATCGTTTTATTCTTACGGAGCGTATCTGTAAGCTCCTTTGTAATGGCAATCAATTCGTCGTTTTCGTAGAAGTCTTTAATTGCCTGTGGCTTTGTTAATGCATCATAGAAAGCAAGTTCATCAGCAGTCAATCCGAGTTTGTCGCCCTCTTCCTGTGCTGCGGCGATTTGCTTTGCCAATTTCAGCATTTCTTCAATGACTTCTTCATTGGTCAGCATACCGTTGAGATAAGCATTGAGAGAACGCTGCATAATCTCGCTGAATTTTTCGGACTTAACAACATTCGTTCTGCGATAGACCGACACCTGTTCCGCAATCAGTTTTTTCAGGATTTCGACAGCAAGGTTCTTTTCCTTCATATTTGAGACTTCCTGCAGGAACTTCGGGTCAAACAAAGAAAATTCTTCTTTAATGTCTGAGAACAGGTTGATAACACCGTCGCTCTTGATACTTTGCTTCAAAAGTTCATTGATTCTTGCGTTCATTTCCGGCAAGGAAATCTTTTTTTCGACACCTGTGTTTGTCAGCCTGAGTACCAATACACGCACGGACTCGAAGAACGCTGCTTCAAAGCGGCTGTCCTCTGGAGCCAAAGATGAACATAGAGACAACGCCTGATGAAGCATAAGGGCTTCTTTTACGAAAGAGTCTTTCTCGTCAACTTTTTCTCTGCCCATGATGAAGTTGACAGCACCGCTGATAGTCTTTGCTCTTTCAAGGTCTGTGCCGTTTTGAAATTTGGAATAATCATATCCGTGGAATTTGTCACGGCAAACAGACATCTTTTCCAAGAATTTAGGATAAGCAACCTTAGCAACATCAGTATCCCCGTAGTTCTTCTTATCACGGGAGGTATAGTCATTCATTGCCTGCTTCAAGGCGGTGGCAATACCTACATAGTCAACAACAAGTCCGCCTTCTTTGTCTCCGAATACACGGTTTACACGGGCGATTGCCTGCATAAGATTGTGTCCGGACATAGGCTTGTAAACATACATCGTGGCAAGAGACGGCACATCAAATCCGGTCAGCCACATATCAACAACAATAGCGATTTTCAAAGGACTGTTATTATCTTTGAATTTCTTTGCAAGCTCGTCTTTATGGTGCTTGTTGCCGATAATCTGTCGCCATTCTTCCGGGTCATTATTGCCGGAGGTCATAACGACTGCCACCTTTTCTGTCCAAGCAGGACGAAGCTCCAAGATTCTCTTGTAAATCTTCATAGCGATAGGGCGGGAATAGGCAACAATCATCGCCTTACCTGTCAACAGGTTTTCACGGTTATTCTCATAGTGGTCGAGAATATCGCAAACTAACGAATTGATTGTATTATCGTTTCCGAGAACGGCTTCCATCTGTCCAAGCTCACGTTTGCTCTTTTCAATGACTTCCTCATCTGCATTGGCTGCCATAATGTCATACTCGGCGTCGATCAGTTTTAAGGTTGCTTCATCAAGGTTGAGCTTAATTACACGGCTTTCATAGTAAACCGGGCGGGTAGCACCGTCCTCGACAGCCTGCGTCATATCGTAGATGTCAATGTAATCTCCGAATACCTCACGGGTGCTGCGGTCTTTGGAGGAGATAGGAGTACCCGTAAAGCCAATATATGTAGCGTTCGGTAAGGTGTTGCGGATAATACGGGCTGTGCCGATTTTTAGCTTTCCTGTCTTTTCGTCCATCTTCTCGGCAAGTCCGTATTGTCCTCTGTGTGCTTCATCAGCCATAACAACGATATTGTGGCGTTCAGACAGCGGTTCGTGGGACTCCTCAAACTTTTGCATTGTAGTAAAGATAATTCCGTTTGCCTGTCTGCCGGCAAGCAGAGATTTCAAGTGTTCACGGCTTTCCGCGTGCATAGGCTCTTGTCTTAAATAGTCCTTGCACTTTGCAAACTGTCCGTAGAGCTGGTCGTCAAGGTCGTTTCTGTCGGTCAGCACCACGATTGTTGGGCTGTCTAATGCTTCCTGCAACAAATGAGCATAGAAAACCATAGAAAGCGATTTTCCGCTTCCTTGTGTATGCCAAAACACACCGCCTTTACCGTCGGTAACAGTAGCGTGCTTTGTGGACTCAATCGCTTTTCTTACGGCAAAATACTGATGGTAGCCGGCAAGAATTTTGAATGTATTGATACCCTCATTAGAGAAGCAAATGAAGTTTTTTATAATATCGAGCAGTCTTTCCTTTTGGAACATACCCTCAAAGAAAGTATCAAACTGAGCATACTGTGTGTTTTCATAGTCACCGTCTTTGGTTTTCCACTCCATAAAGCGGTCTTCACCGGAGGTGATCGTACCCGCTTTGGAGGTTAACTGGTCACTCATAACGCAGATAGCGTTGTAAATGAACATAGACGGGATTTCCTGCATATAGTTACGGAGCTGCCTGTACGCTTCGGAAGCGTCCGTTTCTTCACGGGAAGGAGATTTAAGCTCAACCAATACAACAGGTAAACCGTTCAAAAAGAGAATTACATCCGGGCGTTTGTTGCTGTTTTCAATGAAAGTCCACTGATTAGCGACGATAAAGGAGTTGTTGTCGGGATTTTTGTAGTCAACAAGATAGACGATAGAGGAACGCTCCTCGCCGCCCACAAAAAATCTTACAGGGATACCGTTTTGCAGATAGTCCATAAAAACGGCGTTTTTCTGCACAAGCTCTCCGTTTTCAAAGTTTTTGAGCTTATACAAAGCGTCCTGAATGGCGTCATCAGGCAACCCTCTGTTCAAACGATACAGAGAGTCAAGCAATACTTCCTCATATAACGGACAGTAAAAATCCCTTGGGGTATCGGGACCGTATGCGTACTCGTATCCCAAATCATTTCTAAATAGCTCGATTACAGAGTTTTCATAATCGGCTTCGGTATATAATCCCGGCATAAATCTCTCTCCTCTCTAAAGCTTAGATACTTCTATTTCATAACCATTTCGATTCATTTCCTTTGCCAAGGACAGCGCCGCATCTTCTACATTTTCCTTAAAAGGAATGTAGATAAGACCATTAATATCTGATGGAGCTTCCATATCTTCTGCTTGTGATAACAAAATCGCTACTTTAGAACGACCTTTTGTTGCAAGCAGCATTCCTAATTCCAATACAACATTTTGTCTAACACGATATTTTTTACCAATTTCATTATTTTTGGCATATCCAATATCATCGGGAGTAGCAAGCACTATACCGAAATCGGCTTGTTTTGTGTATTTTTCGAGCTTTTCAATTATGGTCCCTCCATCTGATGGGAGTTGATCTAATATGAGTGGTTCCAAATCCCATCGACGAAGCATTGCCTCTAATTGTGTTCTTGCATTTTTATCGTGACCATAAACAACAAAAACCTTGTTGTTTTGTTGTGCCCCTGTTGTTCCTTCAGATAATATTTTATCTATTTCAGGTGCATTTTTTCCCTGGCAGTTTACGGTTCCTTTGTCCCAACAGTTAATAATGCACCCATTTGAAAGTTTTAATACTGTACCAAGGTTGTTTCCGGTACGTGTTTCATTAGAAATAGTATGTCCCGACTTTTTGAGCAAAGTCTTTACTTGTTCGAGATTTAAGTTAATAGCCATAATTAAATTCCTTTCTATTTTTTATTGCTAAACAATAATTTAG
>DODZ01000042.1 GCA_003524145.1 Candidatus Apopatosoma intestinale
ACAAGGGAGGCGAAAAGTAGTTGCTGTCGCATTTGCGACTGCAGTGCAAATTTGCAAATGTCAGACTTTTTCAGAGGGCTTTCAGCCCTGCCGGCACCATGCCCTTATAGGGCTGAGCAAGCCACCGGCTTAGCCGGTGGTTATGACTACACACAGGGGGGGAGAGGTTCTTTATGGTTTTGCATTGGACGGCGACGGTGCCGACCCGAAAGATATATAAAGAGAAAAGTTACTTGAGGTTATTTTTGTTGGTGAAGCGGACAATGGCTTCTTCACCTTTGCCGCGGCAAGCCGGCATTGCGCGAAAATCAGCACAATGCTGTGAATTATTGCATACAGAAAGATATAATATGCTAAAAACAATATATTTTCACTACATTTTTGGCAAATAATGCTTATCAGTTTTTTACAACATTATAAAAAATAATCCGAAATCTATTGACAATTCCGTGCGCGTGTGATATCATAAATTTGTAATTGCATGATTTGCCTATTATACTTTGCGGAGATGCTTTTAATGAACAGAGATAATATAAATAAAAATTCCAAGCATCCTATCGTATCCGGCAGGATACTTCTTGTCGGGCGTAAATGGCGCCTTTTTATGATAGATGCGCTCTGCTATTTTGCAGTATTTTTCACCATGTACGGAATAAGCTCAATACGCGGTAATGACGGAAGCATGGGCGTAAAAAAGCTTTTGATTTGCGCTCTTCTGATGTGGGGATTTCCTTTCGCGACAAGGCTTATCATCGGTTCGTATAATTTCGTCTGGAGATATGCCAATTACAGTGCGTATCTGCGGATAGTTTTTGCCGATGCCATAGGCGGTGCGGCGGCACTGCTTGTGACAAAGCTTACGGGTTGCTCGATCGGCTTCTGGTGCAGTGTTTCGGTTATATCCGTTTCCTGTGTGGCTACACTGTCATCACGTTTTCTCTATCAGTTTATCTACAGAAATTCAAATGTGCGCGAGCATGAGGAAGAGGCGCCTTCACATAAGATAGGTGTTGCCATAGTAGGCGCAGGAAGAGTCGGCGCACTTCTTGCGGATGAGCTGCTCTGCAATCCGAAATCGCATTATACGCCTGTCTGTTTTGTGGACAAAAACAGCGACAAGATCGGATCTGTCATAAACGGCGTGCCTGTTTATGAAGAGGGCAGGGAAACGATAAACCGCATGAAAAATCTCCCGATACAGGAGGTTTTCATTGCTATTCCGGATATATCAAACGAAACGGCAAAGTTGCTGTATGATATGTACAGCACTACAGGCTGTAAGGTAAAGCTTTATGATTTTCCGCTTATTGAGGTCGGAGAGGGAAATGCAGATGTTGTTCCCGAAAAACGTGTGCTTCGCGAATTCAAAATAGAGGATCTGCTTTTCCGCAAATCAATTGATATAGAAAAAACACATATGGCGGATTTCTATTCCGGAAAGACCGTGCTTGTAACGGGAGGCGGAGGCTCCATAGGCAGTGAGATATGCCGCCAGATAGCGAAGCTGAAGCCGAAAAAACTGATTATCCTCGATATCTATGAAAACAACGCATACAATATTCAGCAGGAGCTTATCCGCAAATACGGAAAGGCGCTTGATCTCTCGGTTGAGATAGCTTCCGTGCGTGACAGGGCAAGACTGGACAGCATTTTTGCCGAATATCGACCGGATATCGTATTTCATGCGGCGGCACACAAGCATGTGCCCCTTATGGAGCACAGCGGCTGTGAGGCGATAAAGAATAATGTCCTCGGTACATACAATACAGCCGATATGGCAGAGAAGTACGGCACCGCGAAGTTTATCCTGATTTCCACCGATAAGGCGGTAAATCCGACCAATATCATGGGTGCCTCCAAGCGTATGTGCGAAATGATAGTGCAGTGCCGCACCGACAGCAAAACCGCCTTTGCGGCTGTCCGCTTCGGAAATGTGCTCGGAAGCAACGGCTCCGTTATCCCGCTTTTCAAGAGTCAGATAGCTGCAGGCGGACCGGTGACTGTCACCGATAAGCGCATAATCAGATATTTCATGACTATCCCCGAGGCGAGTCAACTCGTGATGGAGGCGGGCGTAAAGGCATCGCGCGGCGAGCTTTTTGTGCTTGATATGGGTGCTCCTGTCAAAATTCTTGATCTTGCCGAGAGCATGATACGCATATCGGGCTTCACACCTTATGTCGATATAGATATCAAGGAAATCGGTCTGCGCCCCGGCGAAAAGCTCTATGAGGAGCTTCTCATCAAGACGGAAAACTTAAGCAAGACGGATAATAAGCTCATTTTCATCGAAAAGGATGCGCCGCTTTCGCGCGATGAGGTGGAGGGCAAGATAGAAATTCTCCGCCGCGCTGTCGACGAAAGTAAAAACGGTATTTCCTCCGAAAAGATAAAGGAGGCACTCAAGGCGACCGTACCCACATACAGAGACCCTGATGAGGTCAATCTCGAGGCGGAGAAATCCGAAGAGATGATGCTGGCAGAGCATGAACAGCATGAAAAAACTCTCGCGCTTTCCGCAATGCGCTGAAACACAATAATATTTGCCTCGGCGAGAGCCGAGGCATTGCCTTAGATAAGGAAAATTTTTATGAAAGAGATATATGAAAAGCTCGTTTCCCTCTCGGATGAGGGCTATAAAAAATTTCATTCGGCGCTGATACCGGATATCCCGCCCGAGCGCATAATAGGCGTCCGTGTGCCGCTCCTCCGTTCTATGGCAAAGGAAATATCGGTCACACCGGAAGCGGAAGCTTTTCTCTCGGAACTGCCGCATGAATACTACGAAGAAAATAATCTGCATGCCTTTCTGCTCGAAAGGATAAAGAACTATGACCTGCTGATAGCGAAGCTGGAGCGTTTTCTGCCGTATATCGACAACTGGGCGACCTGCGACGGTCTGCGCCCGAAGGCGCTCGGCAGATATCCGCATAAAACGGCGGAAAAAGCGCTTGGTTGGATGAAGAGCGATCATACCTATACCGTGCGCTACGGTATAGGCACGCTGATGAATTTTTTCCTCGGGGAATACTATGCTCCGGAATATCCCGAGGCGGTCGTCGCTGTGAAAAGCAACGAATACTATATAAATATGATGCGTGCATGGTATTTTGCAACGGCACTTATCGGGCATTATGACGATATAGTAAAAATCCTCGAGACAGGCAGGCTCGATACCTTCACGCACAACAAAACGATAAGCAAGGCTCGCGAGAGCTACCGCATCACCCCCGAGAAGAAGGAACATCTGAAAACACTTCGAAAGTGAACATAAAAATGCCGCCTTTTTCGGGCGGCATTTTTGATAAATCCGGTGGTTTATTTTGTTATATACACCACAGTAAGGCTCACGGGGAGCTTTACTGTGAGCTCATTTGAGGATGTTTCGCTCTTTGCGGAATATGAAAACGAGAAATTACCGGAGAAGTCGAGCATATCGTTTTCATATATGCTCCTGTCGTAGAGCGCTATGCCGAGCCATGGATAATCGCTGACCGTCAGATCTCCCTTGCCCTCGCCGTAGGTATTTTCGCCTGCGGCGACAGTTACTCTCCATTCATAGCTTTCGCCCGCCTTTATCTCCCATATGTCTATCATCTCGGGGCATCCTTTGCCGAAGCTGTCGGTGGAGTGAAGCGCGTGTCCCTTGCCGTCGGAGAGGGAAAACGCTATCTCATGATTGTGATTTGCTCTTCCGTTTTCACGGCAGGCTGTGGGCAGAAACTGCCAGAAAGATTTTTCCGAGGTGTTTGTCACTTTCACATCGGCGCGGAAAAACTCATTGCTTTTCACATAGAAATCCTTGCCGAGCGTCTCGCTGGAATAGCCGTATACCGTGACCTCGAGCGTGATGCCGTCGGGAGTTTCGCTGACGGAGAATGTCCGCTGCACTCTCACTTCATCGGCAGGCGCGACAGCGGGCGGCTCGGTGACGGATGCAGAGGACTCCGAGGAAGTTGTTTCATTATTAGACTCGGAGGTTGCAGAGGTTTCTGCGGTGGTTTGTGTTGCCTTGGTTGATACCGATGTTGTGTATTCCGTTGTGGCTTCGGGCTTGCCTGCACAGGCGGAAACGCCTGCCGCCAGAATCATTGCAAGTGCGAATGCGAAAAATTTTTTCATGGGCTTCTCTCCTTTTCTTATTTTTCTTTTCATAAAGTATATAGAAAAAACCATGGCTTCCGCAGAAAAATTAAAGTAAAAATTTTGTGTAGCAAAAAAGCGATGCCGGAGCATCGCTTTTTTCTGTTATCTTATGTCTACGGTAACTCTCTTGCCGCAGTTATTAGCCGCGACCTTCATCACCTGTCTTATCGCCTTGGCAATTCTGCCTCCGCGACCGATGACTTTTCCCATATCGTCGGGAGCAACGGAAAGCTCCAGAACCACAGTTCCGTTTTCGGTTACTTTTTCCGCTACGGTGACGGATTCGGGGTCATCTACTATGGCGCGAGCCATATCTGCGAGTGTCTCGCTGAGATTAACCATTGCGCTTCTCCGATTATTCGGTTACGCCGGCTTTCTTGAGAACGCTCTTTGCTGTTTCTGTGGGGAGAGCGCCTTTTTCAAGCCATGCCTTAGCTTTTTCAGCATCAATTTTGATATCGGCGGGATTTGTGAGAGGGTTATAGTAACCGATTTCCTCTATAAATCTGCCGTCGCGGGGATAACGGGAATCCGCTACCACTACGCGGTAAAAGGGAGCTTTCTTCGCGCCCATTCTTCTGAGTCTGATTTTAACTGACATTTTTTGATTCCTCCGTAAAGAATTTATGATTTTATTTGTTTTTTATAAAAATTCAGCCGGCGTATCGCCTCTGACTATTTATACTTAAATTTTGAAGGGCATCTTGCCGAAGCCTTTTTTCTTATTTCCCGCAAACTGCTTCATCATCTTGCTCATCTGGTCAAACTGCTTGAGCAGGCGGTTTATATCCTCAACGCTTGTACCGCTTCCCGCGGCAATGCGCTTTTTTCTCGAGGAGCTGATAATCTCAGGCTTTTCGCGCTCGGCAGGCGTCATCGAAAGGATTATCGCCTCGGTGCGGTCGAGCATCTTCTCGTCTATTTTAGCATCCTTGATGGCGCTTTGCTTGACGCCGGGCATCATTCCGAGGATGGATTCTATACTGCCCATATTGCGTATCTGCGAAAACTGGTCGAGATAATCGGTGAGTGTGAAGCGGGATTTGCGGAGCTTTTCCTCAAGCTCTGCCGCCTTTTTCTCGTCGAAGCTCTTTTCGGCTTTCTCTATGAGCGAGAGCATATCGCCCATGCCGAGTATGCGCGATGCCATTCTGTCGGGGTGGAAAACCTCGATATTATCGAGTTTTTCGCCCACGCCGATGAATTTTATCGGCTTGCCCGTGACATATCTTATCGAGAGAGCGGCGCCGCCTCGCGTATCGCCGTCCAGCTTCGTCATGACAACGCCCGTGATATCGAGCTTTTCATCAAAAGCCTTGGCTACATTGACGGCGTCCTGACCTGTCATCGCGTCGACGACGAGGAGTATCTCGGAGGGCTCCGTTTCCTTTTTGATATCGAGCAGCTCGTCCATCATCGCTTCGTCGAGATGCAGTCGGCCCGCGGTATCAATGAAAACCATATCGTAGCCGTTTTTCTCGGCATGACGGACGGCGTTTTTCGCTATTTTAACGGGCGAAACCTTGTCGCCCTCGGTATAAACCGGTATCCCGAGCTTATCGCCGACTATCTGCAACTGGGTTATCGCGGCGGGTCGGTAAACATCGCATGCGGCAAGAAGCGGATTTTTGCCCTGCCTCTTGAAAAGCCCCGCGAGCTTTCCGCTCTGTGTGGTTTTACCCGCGCCCTGCAAGCCCACCATCATGATGACCGTAGGCGGCTTGGAGGCGATTTTTATCTTTGATTCCGTGGAACCCATCAGAGCTGTCAGCTCTTCGTTTACTATTTTTATAACCTGCTGATAGGGAACAAGGCTCTCGAGAACCTCGCTTCCGACGGCACGCTCGGTTACCTTGCCGACAAACTCCTTTACAACCTTGAAGTTTACATCCGCTTCAAGCAGCGCCATCTTGACGGCGCGCATGCCCTCTTTTACATCGGATTCCGTGAGCTTGCCCTTGTTTCTGAATTTTTTGAAAGCTTCAGCGAGCTTTTCCTGCAAACCGGCAAACATATATATTCTCCATCGGGGCTATCTTTTTAATTTGCCCTCAAAAATCAGATTTTCATTTCTTCAAGCGCGGCGAGCGCTTCTTTTGCTTCTTTTTCGGTAAGAGAGGAGAGCTTCTCCGCGGCTTTTCTTCTTGCCGCCTCAAGCTCCGAGAGCTTCTTTACGAAGCCGAGCTTTTCTTCATACATTGTGAGCGCACGGCGCGCCTTGTCTATCCTGTCGCGCACGCCCTGCCTTGTGATTCCCGCATTTTCCGCTATTTCGGAAAGGGATAGGTCATCGCAGTAGTATTGCTCGAACATATCGCGCTGATTTTCCGGCAGAAGCTCGCCGTAGGTATCAAAAAGAAGATTCAGCGACAAATCCTTCTCAAACATACTGCCTCCGTACTGTAAAGCAAATCGCTTTACAATGATATCATAAAGCCTCCTTTTTGTCAAGAGTTATTTTGAGAAAAAATAATTTTTTTAAGAAAAGCTCTTGCCATGCGGCTTTTTGCGCGCTATAATAGCTCTGTAATCTGTAAATATAAAAAGACAAGTGAGTTTTGATTTATGCCCGAGTTTATCACAAAATTTTTTGCCCCGATACAGCTTATAGGATATGTAGGCACGGCTTGTTCGCTTATCTCCTATCAATGCAGGAAGAACAGAAACTATTTTCTTTTTCAGGCGGGGTGCGGACTTTCGTTTGCGCTCCAGTTTGCACTGCTTCATTCGTATGCGGGAATGCTGCTCAATATTTTCGGCATAATGCGCGGAGTCATTTTCGCGCTCGGAGAAAAGTGCAGAAAACGGGGATACTTTGTGCTTATAGAAGCGTGCTTTGCGCTCTCGTGCATTCTGGCGTGTCTTGCTTTCGGCGAGAAATGGTGGATAGCGCTGATTCTTTTCGCGGCACAGGGCGGCGGCACGGTTGCCATGTGGACGCACAACGGAAAGACGATGCGCATAGCCCAGCTATGTCTTGTTTCGCCGATGTGGATAGTGAACAATATCTATTATTTCTCGATAGGCGGCATACTCTGCGAGGTTTTCAATATGGTTTCAGTCATTATTTCGTTTGTGCGCTTCGGCAAAACAGGCTATGATAATACCTGACAAAGCATAATATTCGGGTCGTCATCGGCGAAAATGCCGAGGGCGACCTTTTCAATTCTCAAAAATAGACAAATTCCTCTTGATTTTGACAGTGAGATATATTATAATATCTATGTATATATAACTATAATGAGAGGTCTTTGTTTGCGAGATGGAAAGCGGGAAGAAGAGAATCATAACCGAAGCTGAAATGGAAAAACAGCATGAATATGCGAGAAGCATTTCCGCGATGATAAGCGGAGGCAAAAATGCCTGCGTCATAACATACGGTTGTCAGCAGAATGAAGCGGACAGCGAGCGCATAGCGGGTACACTTGCCGATATGGGCTACTGCATCGTTTCCGAGGCGGCGGATGCCGACCTGATAATAGTAAATACCTGTGCCGTCCGCGACCATGCGGAGAAAAAGGCACTCTCGATAACAGGCGGCTACAAGCACTTAAAGGAGAAAAATCCCGCGCTCATCATCGGCGTATGCGGCTGTATGGTTTCGCAGGTGAGCATGAGCGACAAGATAAAGAAAAGCTATCCCTATATAGATTTTGTTTTCGGCACGGAGCATCTCTGGCGACTGCCTGAAATGCTTTACCACACGATGACGGAGGGACGCTCGTTCTATCCAAATGAGGGCGACGCCGTGCTTGCCGAGGGTGTTCCCGTGCGCCGCGAGAGCAAAGCCCGCGCATGGGTGAGCATAATGTACGGCTGCAATAATTTCTGCACCTACTGCATCGTTCCGTATGTGCGCGGCAGAGAGAGAAGCCGACGCCCCGAGGATATAGAGGCGGAGGTTCGTGCGCTTGTCGCCGACGGCTGCCGCGAAATAACCTTGCTCGGGCAGAATGTCAATTCCTACGGCAAGGAATTTCACGGAGAGTGTGATTTTGCCGACCTGCTCGCACGACTCTGCAAAACAGAGGGCGATTTCATCATCAGATTCATGACGAGCCATCCGAAGGACGCTTCAAAGAAGCTTATCGACACGATGGCGGAAAATCCGAAGATAGCGCGTCATTTTCACCTGCCGCTCCAGTCCGGAAGCGACAGAATTCTCCGCGAGATGAACAGGCATTATGATACCGCGGCTTATATGGAGCTCATAGATTATATGCGCGAAAAAATGCCCGATATCTCGATAAGCACGGATATCATCGTGGGCTTTCCGGGTGAGACGGACGAGGATTTCGGGTGCACGCTCGATATGGTGCGCCGCGTGAGATACGATATGCTTTTTTCGTTTATCTATTCCAAGCGCGACGGCACGCCTGCGGCTAAAATGGAAAATCAGGTGCCCGATGAGATAAAGAGTGCGCGTTTTGCAAGGCTTCTTGAGGCTCAGGCGGAAAATGCACTCGCCTGCAACCTCCCGCTTGAGGGCAAGGTTGTCCGTGTTCTCGTGGAGGGCGAAAGCAAGACCGACCCGGAAATGTTCTCGGGCAGAACAGGCGGCAATAAGATAGTCCATATCCCTGCCGACGAGAGCCTGCGCGGGCAGTTTGCCGACGTGCGCATTACCAAGGCATTGACCTACGCGCTCATGGGCGAGGTCGTAAAATAACCGCAAAAACAAAGACAAATCACCTTTTTTCGGAGGAAAAGCAATGCCGACACCTATGATGCAGCAATATCTTGATATAAAGGACAAATACAGAGAATATATCCTCATGTATCGCGTAGGCGATTTCTATGAGATGTTCTATGACGATGCCAAGACAGCCTCGCGCGAGCTTGACCTTGTGCTGACAGGCAAGGACTGCGGCGAGCCGGAGCGCGCGCCGATGTGCGGTGTGCCTTTTCATGCCGTAGACCCGTATATAGGCAAGCTTGTCGGCAAGGGCTACAAGGTTGCCATCTGCGAGCAGACGGAGGACCCCGCGCTTGCCAAGGGACTTGTGAAGCGCGATGTCATCCGCATGATAACGCCCGGCACGCTAATGGAATCATCCCTGCTTGATGAAAAGAAAAACAACTACATATGCGCGATATATGCCGCGCCGGATTGCTACGGCATAGCTTTTGCCGATATATCTACCGGTCAGACCTCGGCAACATGGTTTGACGGGGACAACAGGGCGCAGCGACTGCTCTCCGAGATAGGAACATATGCGCCGCGCGAGGCTGTGCTTTCCTGCGCGTGCTCGGCTATTCCCGAGGCTTCCGACTTCATGCGCGAGCGTCTGCGCTGTACGATAAACGAGGCTCAGCCCGACCGTTTTCGCGCCGAGTCGGCGCTCTCTGCCGCAGAGGAGCATTTTTCGCCCCTGCCCGATGATTTCACGGAAAACAATCCCGCACTTCTCGCTCTCGGCGGGCTTATCTCCTATGTTGAGGAGACGCAGAAAACAAGCCTTTCCAATATTGGCTCGCTCAATTATTACCGCGACGGGCAGTATCTGGAGATAGATGTGAATACACGCCGCAATCTCGAGCTTTGCGAGACGATGCGCCGCGCCGAGAAGAAGGGCACACTGCTCTGGGTGCTGGACAAGACAAAGACTGCGGCAGGCGCGCGACTGTTGCGCAAGTTTATAGATTTCCCGCTGAAAAATCCCTATCATATCGAGCGCAGGCTCGCTTCCGTGGAGGAGCTTTACGCACGCGTCGCCGAGCGCGGCGAAATAGCGGAGCAGCTCTCGGGCGTCATGGACTTGGAGCGGCTGATAACAAGAATAGTTTACGGCACGGCGAACGCCCGCGACCTGCGTGCCGTCGCCGCCACGCTCGAGAAAATTCCGCCGATACGCGATATCATAGCTTCGTTTTCCGCGGGCGAGCTTCCCGGCATATATGCCGAGCTTGACCCGATGGAGGATTTGCGCGCGATAATAGAAGCGGGCATAAAAGAGGATCCGCCTTTCTCCGTGCGCGAGGGCGGCATCATACGCGACGGCTACAATGCCGATGTCGATTATCTGCGCTCTGTGATGACGAGCAGCAAGTCTCTCATCGACAATATAGAGGCAACGGAAAAGGAAGCGACGGGCATACGCACGCTGAAGGTCGGCTATAACAGGGTTTTCGGCTATTACATAGAGGTTTCAAAATCGTTTGTCGGAAGTGTTCCCGAGAGATATATAAGAAAGCAGACGCTTGCAAACTGCGAGCGCTACATAACGGAAGAGCTCAAGGATATGGAGGCGCAGATACTCGGCGCGGGAGAGCGCGTGACTGCGCTGGAATATCAGCTCTTCACAGATATACGCCTGAAGCTCGCCGAAAATGTCCACCGCATTCAGAAGGCGGCATATCTGCTCTCCAAGCTTGATGTTTTCCTATCGCTTGCCGAGGTGGCGCAGAGAAGCGGATATACGAGACCGACCGTTGACTACGGCGACAGGCTCTGCATAAAAGACGGGCGCCATCCCGTCGTCGAGCAGACGGCGAGTGACTCGCTCTTCATCCCGAACGATACGGAGCTTGACTGCCGCGGGAATCGCTTTGCGCTGATAACGGGACCGAATATGGCGGGCAAATCGACATATATGCGTCAGGTGGCGCTTATCTGCATCATGGCGCAGATAGGTTCTTTTGTTCCGGCGAAAGAAGCGCACATAGGCGTTGTGGACAAGATATTCACGCGCGTCGGTGCCTCGGATGACCTTGCCATGGGCAAATCCACCTTCATGCTCGAGATGAGCGAGGTGGCATATATACTTGCAAACGCGACGAAAAAGAGCCTTATTATTTATGATGAGATAGGCAGAGGCACGAGCACCTTTGACGGAATGAGCATCGCGCGTGCCGTCGCTGAGCATACGGTGAATAAGATAGGCGCGAAAACGCTTTTTGCCACGCATTATCACGAGCTGACCACGCTCGAGGACGAGCTTGACGGCGTGGTGAACTACAATATCGCGGCAAAGAAGAAGCATGACGATATCGTTTTCCTGCGTAAGATAGTGCGCGGAGCGGCGGACGACAGCTACGGTATTGAGGTGGCAAAGCTCGCGGGCGTTCCCTCTGCCGTGGTAAGGCGAGCAAAGGAAATTCTCTCTTCGCTTGACGATGGCGCGGCGCAAACCGCACCTGCGCACCGCAGGGCGGAGGAGGACGAGCCGCAGATGCTTTCATTCGGGAGCATGGCGGAAAATGAGATAACGGATAAGCTTTCAAAAACGGATATCAATACGCTGACTCCGCTCGAAGCGCTGAATCTTGTATACGAACTCAAAAAAATGATACCCTGATGAAAGGATAAACGAATGGGAATAATCAATGTTCTCGATATGAGCGTGGCGAACCTGATCGCCGCAGGCGAGGTTGTGGAGCGACCTGCCTCGGTGATAAAGGAGCTTGCCGAAAACGCGATAGATGCGGGTGCGCGCAGTATCACCGCCGAGATAAAGCGCGGCGGGGTCTCCTTCATGCGCATAACCGATGACGGATGCGGCATGACTGCGGAGGATGCCGTTGCATGTCTGCGCCGCCATGCCACAAGCAAAATCCATACGGCGGCGGATCTCTCTGGCATAACTACACTTGGATTTCGCGGAGAGGCGATGGCGGCTATCTCCGCCGTTACAGATATGCGGATAATGACGCGTCTGCGCGGCGAGACGGCAGGCACGCTCGTCCGGTGCGAATACGGAAGCGTATCCGAGGTTTCAGAGGGCGGCTTTCCCGAGGGGACTACCGTCATCTGCGAAAATCTCTTTGCAAGAACACCTGCCAGACTGAAATTTCTGCGCTCCGATGTATCGGAGGGGATAGCTATCTCCTCCCTCATGGAGAAAATGGCACTCTCTCATCCCGAGATAGCCTTTCGCTATATATGCGACGGCGAAATGCGCTTTTCTACCGCGGGCGACGGCAACCTCAAAAATGCGGTGTATTCCGTTTTCGGCAAGGGCTTTGCCTCCCGCATGACCGAGGCTTCGGCAAGGAGCGGGGGCATCTCCGTCAGCGGATATATCAGCACACCCGAGAATGTCCGCGGAAACAGGAACATGCAGCTTTTCTTCATAAATTCGCGCTCTGTACGGAGCAGAACGATGACGGCGGCACTCGAGGCGGCATACAGCTCGTATATCCCGCAGGGAAAATTTCCCTCGTGCGTGCTCTTTCTGAAGATTCATGCCTCGGCTGTGGATGTGAATGTGCATCCCGCAAAGCTGGAGGTGAAATTTTCAAATGAAAAGGAAATCTTTGATGCCGTTTACTATACGGTGCGCGGTGCGCTTGATGCGAAATTAAACCGCCCTGCCTTTGACCTCATAAAGAAATCGCGCGAGATGACGGATGAAAAGCTTAAAGTCGTTTCCGGCTTTGCGCCGATAGATGAAAAGAAGCATACGCAGGAGGCGCTTCCCGATTTGCGCTATGCCGGAGAGGGAAAGCCTGAAGCAAAATCAAAATCGGAAGCAAGAACAGAGCCGGAAGCGGAAAGCTTCGGTTCGGCGGCTTCGCGTTATGCGGCAAACGAGATAAAGCCGATATTTGCACCCGAGCGGGTATACGCCGATATGCCGCATAATAAGCCGCTCCATGAGGAGAGTACATTCTCCTATGCGGAAAAAACAGATGCAAAGGTCAGTGCGCCGACAGAATTTCAGGCGGCAAAGACTGAGCCGAAAGAGCCATTCGGTGGGTCAGTTAAAACATATCAGACCGATGTAAAGCAGAGCGACGGCTTCTACGGCGACACCGATGCGAGGATAGGCGGACATATAGCAAATGAACTTCCCGAATATCGCATAGTCGGCGAGGTTTTTGAGAGCTATATAATAATGGAGACCGAGGGTAAGATGCTGATAATAGACAAGCACGCGGCGCATGAACGCATAAACTTTGAGCGTATGAGAGCAAATATGAGTCTCTCCAATCCGTATATGCAGGCGCTGCTTGTTCCCGAGGTGCTGACGCTTTCGGGTGCGGAGCTCGACGCTGCGCTGAATTTCGGCGCGGAGATAAGCGCCGTAGGCTTCCTTTTTGAGATAAGCGGCAACAACATGGTCATTCGCGCCGTTCCGCAGGATATGGGTATCGCCGATGCAAAGGAGCTTTTGCAGACGCTTGTTTCTGCGGCGGCGGATAATCCGGCGGCACTTGAAACGAAGAAACGCACGGTATTTGAGCGCGCACTCTATCAGACCTCCTGCAAAGCCGCGATAAAGGCGGGCAGGCATTATGACGATGTGCATATCCGCTGGATATGCGAAAATCTGCTCAGATACGATTGTATAAAATACTGTCCGCATGGGCGTCCCGTTGCCTTTGAACTCACAAAAGGCGAGATGGACAGGCGCTTCGGCAGAACTTGATTTTTGAGGTAGATAAAAATGTTCACTCTTATTAAAAAAGATAAAAAAGCCCGTCGCGGCAGATTTGAAACGGTACATGGGACGGTGGAAACGCCTGTTTTCATGAATGTAGGCACATGCGCCGCGATAAAAGGCGGCATTTCTACTATGGATCTGAAGGAAATCGGCTGTCAGATAGAGCTTTCCAATACGTATCATCTCCATGTGCGTCCGGGCGACAATGTGATACGCGATATGGGCGGCATACATAAGTTTTTCAACTGGGACAGACCCGTGCTGACAGACAGCGGCGGTTTTCAGGTGTTTTCCCTTGCGGGGCTCCGCAAGATAAAGGAAGAGGGCGTTTATTTCAATTGCCATATAGACGGGCATAAGATTTTTATGGGTCCCGAGGAGAGCATGCGTATTCAGTCGAACATCGCTTCCACCGTGGCGATGGCATTTGATGAATGTATAGAAAATCCCTCGCCGCGCGATTATGTGATGAAAAGCGTGGAGCGCACGACGCGTTGGCTCGAGCGTTGCAAGGCGGAAATGGCAAGGCTGAATTCGCTCCCCGAAACGATAAACAGAAATCAGATGCTTTTCGGAATAAATCAGGGCGGCACATATGACGATATCCGCATAGGTCATATGCAGGATATAGCTGCGCTCGACCTTGACGGATATGCGATAGGCGGTCTTGCGGTGGGCGAGAGCGCGGAGGAAATGTACCGTATAATCGACGCCGTAGAGCCGTATATGCCCGAAAATAAGCCGCGCTACCTCATGGGAGTCGGCACGCCGATAAATATACTTGAGGCAGTTTGGCGCGGTGTGGATTTCTTCGATTGCGTCATGCCCAGCAGAAATGCCCGCCACGGTACGATTTTTACATGGAAGGGAACAGTCAATGTAAATAATCAGAAATACATGCGAGACCCGGCACCCATAGATCCCGATTGCGGTTGCCCTGCCTGCCGCAACTATTCAAAGGCATATATCCGTCATCTGCTCCGCGCGGGAGAAATGCTCGGAATGCGTCTCTGCGTCCTGCATAATCTCTATTTTTATAATGAGCTTATGGCGAAGATACGCGATGCGATAGACGGAGATTATTATGAGGAGTTTTATCGCAAGTATATTGATATTCTCGGAAAGAGAATATAGGATATAAAAATAAAGAGAAGTCGCTTGTGACTTCTCTTTATTTTTGAGATAGTTTTCTTTTATCGTACTTTTGCGTGAAGAAGAGGAGGGTTCAGGGTGGCGTAGCCACCTCTGAACGGCGTCGCCGAGACGGATGAGGTGTCAATAACGATAAGTCTCTTTAATTATGTCTGCGCACAAACTTAACTCACGCCCGTTTATCTTGTCGCTGCTAATTTCCCTTAATAAGTGGAAAAGTAAGATAAATCAAAGGTTACTTTTTGATACTTTTCTTTACTGAAAAATACAGCCACACATTTTTTCAAAAAAATCGTAAAAAAACTTGACAATTTGTTTCTCCTGTGGTATACTCAATATGCTTTTTGAAAAGCACGCGGATTTAGCTCATTTGGTAGAGCGCGACCTTGCCAAGGTCGAGGTGGCGGGTTCGAGCCCCGTAATCCGCTCCAAAAAAAATCCAAGCCTATGAGCTTGGATTTTTTATTATATATGAAATATATTGCAGGGCAAGTCATTTTTCGGCTTGCCCTGCGTTTTTTATACAGTAAATTATTCTGTTTTTGCTTCTGTTGTGTTTTCAGGCTCGGTGTCTTCCTTTGACACTTTTTTTCTGCGGTGGAGGAATATGCCGCCTACTCCCATGATGACCGCAAATACTATGAGATATCCGAGGCATGGCATACCATGCTTGTATATACAGGTTCCGACCATTATGACGGAGCCGAGTATCGCAAGCATGGGAAGAACGAAGCGCTTCCAGATATTTTCGTCCCTTGCCTTTACCATCCACATAATGAATATCGGCAGATACATGGCATAGATAGTGATTATCGGAAGTTCAGATGAATCAAATGCAAAAATGCCGCCCCATGCGCCCGCGAGATTTGCAAAATAGAAGTATGTACCCCACACCGCGCAAACGGCAAGACCGATGATGGCGGAGTTGTTGGGCATATTTGTTTTGCCGTCTATCTGAGAGAAAACCTCATGCGCGGGTCCCTGCTTTCTTGCCGCTATGGCATATATGCCGCGCGTGGAAGCGAGCATAAGACCGTTCAGCGTGCCGAGGCAGGAAATGGCAATAAAGAGATTGAGCAGATTTCCGAGAAAACCGCCGAAAATATTTCTGAATGCGACTGTGGCACCCTTTTCCACAAGCTCTGAATTTGAAGCACCGCCTGCAACGCCGAGATTATATCCGACATATATCGTGATTATGATTATGCCTCCGAGGGTGAGCGCTATCGGCAGATTTTTCTTGGAATTTTTCAGTTCTGCATTTATCGATGTTGCGATAATCCAGCCCTCATAAGCGAAAGCTGTCGTACATACGGCGGCAAAAAGCAGACCCATGAAGGATTTACCCTCCGGAACAGTGGACGATGCGAAGTTTTCGATTAGTGTATGAGAAGAATTGCAGAGTCCGTAGATGATGCCGACTACAGTCATGAGAACAAGCGGGACAAACTTGATGACTGTTGTCGTCGTCTGGAATTTGCCCGCGAGCTTGGGCGAAATGCTGTTTACAACATAAGCCATGCAGAGATAGAACATCATTATAACCATGCATTCCGGTCCTATTATACAACCGCCCTCTGCCGCAGGAATGGTCATGGGGAAATTCGGATTTGCCGTGGTGAGAAATACAAGCGTATAACGTGCGGAAACCCATGCGAGAACGCTTGTCATGGCAGGGTAATAGATAAAAGTGGTAAACCAGCCCATATAGTAAGCATATTTGCCGCCCACGAGAGCTTCGGCATAGTCGACTATACCGTTTACCTTTTCGAATTTCTGTGCCATGCCGGAGAACGCGAGCAGGCAGAAGAGCATTATCGCGCCGCCGATGAGCCATGCAAGTACGCCTATTTTAAGGTTGCTTCCCGTGGCATCGAGGATGTCCTGCGCCTTGAAGAAGATGCCGGAACCGACAACTATGCCGACAACCATACATATGGCTGTAAACAGCCCGTACTTTTTAGTCAGTTTGTTTTCCATTGATTTTTTCCTTCCAAAAATAAAAAAATATATAGATAGTATACACTATGGAAAATAATTTGTCAAGTTTTTGCGGTTATAAAATAAAATTTAGCGTATTAACAGGAAAATACGATAAATTTTATCAGATATCAAGACATATTCAAGAATTTTTTGCAATGTGAGATAAGCTCGTTCATTGCGAGGATGTATCCCTCAAAGCCCTTGCCGGCTATCGTTTTCAGAGCTACGGGCGAAACATACGAAATGCGGCGGAAAGCCTCGCGCGAGCTTATATCCGAGATATGCACCTCCACCGTCGGGATGCCGACAGCCTTGAGCGCATCGGGTATGGCAATGCTTGTATGCGTATATGCCGCGGGGTTTATGACTATGCCGTCTGTGTTTCCGTAGGCGCTCTGAATCTTGTCCACGATATCGCCCTCGTGATTTGACTGGTAAAATTCGACGGCGACACCGAGCCTGTCCGCTTCTTCCTTTATATATAAAAGAAGGTCGTCGTAGGTTTTTCTGCCGTAGATATCCGGCTCGCGTATGCCGAGCATATTGAGGTTCGGTCCGTTAATTACGAGTATTTTCATTTTTTGAGCTCCTTAATTATATTTTCGGCGACTTCTGCCGCGCTTCCGTTTCCGTCTGTCTCAATATCGGCAAATTCCCGATATAGCGGAAGTCTCGCCGAGAAAAGCTTTTCGAGTGCGCCGTCGCCTGTTGAGAGCGGTCTGCCGTCCCGTGCGAGAGAAGAGATATCGCGGTTTATAAAAACTATGCGTCCGTTCTGTGCGAGCGGGGCGTAATTTTCGGGAACGGTGACAACGCCGCCGCCTGTGGCTATCACAAAGCCGCATTTCTTTCCCGCCTCGGCTACCGCGTTGCTCTCCACTCGGCGGAAAGCCGCTTCGCCGCTTTCGGTGATTATTTCCGCGGGTGTTTTGCCGCTCATGGATATCTCGTCGTCGGTATCAATGAAGCCCTTGCCGAGCCGCTCTGCGATGAGCTTTCCTACAGTCGTCTTGCCGCAGCCGGGCATGCCGACGAGAATGATATTTTCCTCTTTGCCCGAAATCTCGCGGATTATGCGCTCGTTTTCGCTGTCGGCTATCTCACATTCCATGAAAAGCTCGGCGGCGCGCTTCGCCTGCGAAACAAGCATGGGGAGCCCGTTTCTGCATGGTATGCCGCGCTTTTCAGCCTCGAGCATGAGCGCCGTTTTCGCCGGATTGAATATGATATCGAAAACATATTCGCACTCGCCGAAAAGCGATATGTCTACCGGCGCCTCACCGTTTTTCGGAAACATGCCGACTGGTGTGGTATTGACTATTATCCTGCTGTCGAGATATGGCTTTATGCCCTCGGCGGTATTTTCCTTATGCGTGAGGAGGTTCACATCCGCGCCAGCCGCGCGAAGCGCGTGGCAGACTGCCTTTGATGCGCCGCCGTTTCCGATAACGAGCGTCTTTTTGCCGCGAACATCGGCGCCTGAGCTTGCCACTGTGTAGGCAAAGCCGACGCAGTCGGTATTGTCGCCGATGAGCCTGCTATCGCGCCTGCAGACCGTATTGACCGCGCCTATTTCGCTTGCGGCAGGTGTCAGTTCATCAAGATAAGGAATGACCGCCTGCTTATATGGGATAGTGACATTGAAGCCGTCAAGATCGGAGGTTTTTATGAAATCGGGGATAAGCTCCTCGCTCTCCAGCTCGTATAGGCGATATTCGTAATCGCCGAGCATGGCATGAATCTGCGGAGAAAAGCTATGCCCGAGCCTTTTACCTATGAGTCCGAATTTTTTCAAAACATATCACTCCTTTTCCGCCGGCAAAAGCGCGACGTTGTCTTTTTCCGCTTTCCACTTTTTCAGCGTGCGGACATACAGCACTATGCCGATGCTGCCCGCGATGCTCTCCGATATCGGAAAGGAAAGCCATGTATAGTTCAGCCCGATGAAAGAGAAAAGCCAGAATATCGGCACAAGGCAGAATATCTGCCGTATCAGAACAAGCAATGTGCTTGTTTTGCCGCTGCCTATCGCCTGGAAGAAAACAGGTATCATCAGCGAAAACACTGCGGGAATAAAGCTTGTTCCTATTATGCGGAAGGCAACGTTTCCTATTTCATATACCTCGGCATTTGATGAAAAAATGCTTATCAGAAACCGCGGGAAGAAGCAGAAGCAAACTATACCTATCACCATGAATACAGCAGATATGGCAAAGGAAACATTCATCGTGTCGCGGCATCGCCGATACTCTTTTCTTGTATAATTGAAGCTCAGCACGGGAACAATACAGGTTTCCAGCCCGATAAGCGGGATGAAGAAAAAGCCCTGCATCTTGTAGTAAAGTCCGAGTACCGTAACGGCAGAGTCGGAAAACTTTGCGAGTATCATATTCAGCCCTACGATATAGACCGTATAAAGCGCCTGCATGATGATGGAAGAATAACCGTAAAAATATATGCGGTTTGCATAATGCGGGAAATCGCACGCCGCCGGCGGACGGCGAAAGCCCTTCACGCCGACGATGACAGCCGAAACGACCTGACCGAGCACTGTAGCATATGCCGCTCCCGCCACTCCCATTTCGGGAAAGGGACCTATTCCGAATATCATGAGCGGGTCAAGGGCGATATTTGTCAGCGCGCCGGCTACCTGCGCTATCATGGGCAGACGCATATTGCCGCGCGATTGGTGCACCTTTGACCAGATTCCCTCGAGGAAAGCGCCGAGACTGCCGATGCAGACTATATTTCCGTATATGACGGCATCCTCTATCGCCTGCGGGGATTTTGCCGAGGTCATGACATAGGGACGCATGATAAGAGCGGAAACGGCGGCAAATATCGCCCACGAGACAAGCGCGAGGATGAGCCCCGCGCCTGCGGTGCCGTTTGCCTCTTTTTCGCGCTCCTGCGCATATTTGCGAGCCATGTATGTATTGACGCCGACGCCCGTGCCGACGGCAAGCGCGACTATTATCAGCTGCAGAGGATATACCACGGTCAGTGCCGTCAGCGCATTGTCCGAATATTTGCCGACGAAAAAGCTGTCCACTATATTGTAGAGCGACTGGATAAGCTGTGCCAGCATCACGGGTGGGGCTATCCGCAAAAGAATTTTTCCTATGCGCTCCGTGCCGAAATAATTATTGCCTATAACACTCGTCGACATGTTTCCTCCGTTTTTATGCTTCATCGAATATACACAACAGTATATACTCCGGTGCGTAAAAAGTCAAGACAAAAATCGCAAAAAAGCGATCTCTCAAAATGGCGGAGAACGCTTTTTATACTTTTGTATTAAATATCGATTTGCCTGAAGGCACCTATACTTTTCATGATTTCGCGTTCGCGACCGTGGCAGGTGAAGAGCAGGCACTGCCCGTATTCTCCGTAGAGACGGTAAAGCAGCTCCAGCGTGTTTGCAAGACGAGTATCATCAAGCCGCGCAAAGCTCTCGTCAAAGATAAATGGAGGCACGCTCTTTTTGCAGAGCAAGTCCATGAGCGCTATGCGCAGGCTGAGATAAGCTATATCCATCGTGCCTGCGGAGAGGCTGTCCACGCCGTGCGTTATCCCGTCGAAATAACTCATCGCGAAATCGCCGTCCACGCCGAGCGACCTGTATTTGCCGCCGGAAAGCTTGGACATGACCTTGCCTGCCGTTTTCGCAAGCTTCGGCGATATACCCTCGCGCAGCTTGCCCGAGGCGGATTCCATAGCCTCTATGGCGAGAACATAAGCCTCGAATTTCTCCGTGAGCGCGGCGATGTTTCCTTTGAGCGCCTCCGCTTCGGGAGCCAGCTTCACGGGATTTTCACCCTTGGCATTGAGCTCGGTATATTCCTTTTCTATCTCGTATATCCGTTCTTTTGAGGAAGCGGCGGAACGTGTTAAAAATTCATAGTCGCGCTTTCTCTTTCTGTAGTCGTAGCTTTCAAGCTCGGGAGGGAAGTCCTCCTTTGCCGACTGCGCTATCAGCTCATCGGGATAAGATGCGAGAGCCGCCGCATATTCTTCCGCCGACTTCTTCTTTTCTCTTATCATTATCTCGAGTTTTTCTATCTCACTGCGCTTCTCGTCGCATTTCGCGATAGCTCTGTCGAGCGAAAGCGCGGTATTATCAAGGATTTCAAAGCCTGCAGCCTCAAGTGCGCGGATGATGGCGGCGCTTGCCTTGTTGAGTGCGGATGATGCCTCGTCAAATTTGCTTTCGGCGCCGCGCTTGCCCTCGATTATATACATCAGCGCCGCTTCGTCCTTTTTCGAGGCTTTGACAAGCTCGTCAAATTCGCCGTAGTCGGCACAGCCGAACATGGCGCATACGCGCCGTATGCGCTTGGCATAGCCGCCTGCCATGATAAAGCCAACCGCGCAGAAAAGCGCGCAGAGAGCCGCGAGTACGGCAAAAACCGTCTTTATTGCCGCGGAGCCGCTCTCTCCTATTATGAACGACGCCACGAAAAGCGAGGCAAAAACAGCCGTGCCGATAAGTCCGATGAGACTCACCGTCTTTCTTGATGAGAGTGCCTTTTTATCTTCTTCAACCTTGTGCACGAGCGCATCGCGCTTTTCCACGGAGCCGAACCGCTCGAAAACAGCGAGCTTTTCGTTCATATCGCCGAGCTTCTTCCTTGCTGCCTCCATCTCGGTGCGGGCGTCCTCGTAGCGCGCCGTTGCTATTTTCAGCTCGCTCTGATAAGCGCGCAGACGCTCTGTATATTCGCTTTTGTATATGTGCACACCGCCTGTAGCCGAGGCATCGCAGAGCTTCTCTCTCTGCGCCTCCAGCTCCTCAGCCTCGCGCTTTGTCTTTACGCATTTGCGGTAAGCCTGCTTAATCGAGAAGCGCTCGTATGTATCCAGCTCTTCTTTTATCACCGCCGCATCTTTTTCGGCTTTTTCGGCGGACTGTGTCAGCTCGCGCTTTCTTCCGTCGAGATAGATCAGTCTCGCACCGGTCGATTTCGAGGCGTCTATCCTCTCCTCAAGAGAATCGAGATTTTCCTGCATATCGTGTATTTTGCCGCCGCTTTTGTTCTTATGCCAGAGAAATTTTCTCGCCTCATCGAGCTTTTTCAGCGCCTTTTTCGTTCCCGCGCTTTCGTCGCCGGAGAAGAGAATGTTCTCCGATGCTTCGAGGAGACTTCTGCCGCCTATTTTGCTTTCGCCGAGTTGGCGTATATACGCGGTGCTCTCAAATACGCTCTCCGGCACGCCGAAAAACTCTTCGCCCGGATTTTTTCCCCGCAGGCATGGATTGTTTGTTTCGTTATCATATATAGTGCATTTCTCCGAGAAGCTGACCTTGCCCTCCGCCGATGTCGTCATCACGGCGTCGCGTTCCACGCGGTATTGCAGTCCGTCCTCGCTGAAAATGATATAGCCTGCCGCGCGCGAGGTCTCCCAGCTGATGCATTTCTGCTTTTCCTCGGTTTTTGAAGGAAGCCCGTAGAAAACAAACCTGATGAAATTGCATATCGTGCTCTTGCCGGATTCGTTTTCACCCGTGATGATGTTGATGCCGCCGTCAAGCTCCAGAGTCAGATTATTTATCTTGCCGAAGCTCTGAATGTGAATGCATGAGATTATCATTTTCCCCTGTCCCTTCTGCGTTTTGCGCGTTTTTCCTTTCTTTTATACGCTTGTATAAAAGGCTTTTCCATCAGCCTCTTGAATTTGAAAAAGAGGTTTTCTTTATATTTCAGCGGCGTAACGAGCACGGCATATGCGCCCGCGCGCCTTGCGCAGAGCACATCCGTGAATATCTGGTCGCCGATAACGGCGCAGCGCTCCGGCACCGTGCCGAATTTCTCACAGCAGAGCCGAACGCATTTTCCCGAGGGCTTACCGCTGCCGTATGTAAAAAAAGTGTCTATTTTGCGGCAGAAAAGCTCGACGCGTTCCTTTTTGTTATTTGAAGCGACGGCGATATTCAGCCCAGCCGAGCGCAACCCCTCTATCCAGCGGCAGACAGGCTCTGTCGGCTCCGGGTCGCCGTATGTGACAAGTGTATTGTCTATATCGAGAATTACGGTGTCGATTCCCCTGCTTTTGAGAAAATCCGCATCTATATCGTATATTCCCGAAAACATAATGTCGGGCAAAAATATATTTTTCATCTGCACCGTAAGCCCTTTCTGTGTAATCAACTGATCTAATTATACCATGAAGCAAAAATGCTTGCTTGCAAAGGCATTTTTGCGAAGCCGACAATGGCGCGGGTGCGCAAAAGCGCACAGCGGCGACAGCCGTAAGACTGCGACAGCAAGGCTTCTCGCACATTATACCATGAAGCAAAAATGCTTGCTTGCAAAGGCATTTTTGCGAAGCCGACAATGGCGCGGGTGCGCAAAAGCGCACAGCGGCGACAGCCGCAAGACTGCAATAGCAGGCTTCTGCGCACATTATACCATAAATTTATAAAATATACAATATAAATTTTCCCGAATTTCACGAAGTATTGACACATTTGCAAAGCAAAATTCACAATATGTGAAAAAGTGCCAAAAATAACATATGCTATCTATTCAATCATACAAAATTATACAGATTTATCAAAAAGAGATTCCATTTTCGTGTTTTTTATGATATAATATAAACAAGAAACGGGAATGCCATTTTTCGTTTCCGAAATAATATGCGGGATGCCGATTTACGCATGGCATTTCTATAAAGTGGCGTGCATATGCGGCTCATCCTGCCGAAAGGATGGTAAACTATGAAAACCAGTATTTTGCTGAGGCAGGTCACACTCACCGATAATGAAAAAGAAATTATCGAAAAGAAACTCAGAAAGCTCGACAAGTTTTTTGACGACGAGGTACAGGCATTTGTCACTCTTTCAAGGAAAAGAGAGCATCAGATTCTCGAGCTTACCATTTCATCCCGTGGTATGATCTATCGCAGCGAAGTGGAGGCTGAATCCTTCCTCCATGCCATCGACCCTGCGGTAAATATTATCGACCGCCAGATACGCAAAAACAAGACGCGCCTTGAAAAGCGCCTGCGCGAAGGTGCGTTTGCTCCGAGCCACGATTTTACCGAGACTGTGGATGAGGAAAAGGAATTCAGAATTCATAAAAAGAATTTCGCGCTCAAGCCAATGTCGGCGGAGGAGGCTATTCTCCAGATGAATCTGCTCGGTCATGAATTTTTCGTATATGAGGATCAGGAAAGTGCCGATGTAAATGTGGTATATCGCAGAAAAGACGGCGAATACGGTCTCATCGAGACGAAGAGATAATAAATAAAACAGGAAAAGGGAGGCGCTTGCCTCCCTTTGTCAAAGATATTTTTTAAATTACGGAGTTGTTATTTGGCGCTTCATTAAGCAAAAGCGCGATAGCTGAGCATTTTGCCATGCCGACCATCGCTTTTGCAGTAAAAAGTAAAATATAGAGATAAGTTGAATTTTCAACAGACTGAACAAATCCGCGGTTTTCGCCGCGGATTTGTTTTTCTTATTTCACGTCATTTTTCAAAAGCTCGGAAACCGATGTCGCAAGACCTGCAAGCGATGCAATATCGCTCGGGATGATAATCTTTGTCGCCTTGCCGTCTGCCGCCTTTCCGAAAGCTTCAAGGCTCTTTATCGCGATGACATTTTCGGTGGGTGCGGCTTCGTTTATTTTCTTGATACCCTCGGCTGTTGCTTCCTGAATCTTCAGTATTGCTTCCGCTTCGCCTTCTGCCGCACAGATTTTGGCTGCTCTGTCTGCTTCCGCGAGAAGAATTTCACGCTGCTTCTGCGCCTCTGCATCGAGAATCATTGCCTGTTTTTTACCTTCGGCTACGAGGATGGTAGAATTTTTTTCGCCCTCTGCGCGAAGAATCAGTTCTCTGCGTTCACGCTCTGCCTTCATCTGCTTTTCCATCGCATCCTGAATTTCTTTCGGAGGCATGATGTTTTTCAGCTCCACGCGGTTGACCTTGATGCCCCAAGGGTCTGTGGCTTCATCAAGAATAGCACGCATTTTCGTATTTATCAGATCGCGGCTCGTGAGTGTATTATCCAGCTCCAGCTCACCTATAATATTACGGAGAGTGGTGGCTGTCAGATTTTCTATAGCCGACATGGGGTTTTCCACGCCGTATGCAAAGAGCTTACAGTCTGTTATCTGGAAGAAAACGACCGTATCTATCTGCATTTTTACATTATCCTTTGTGATGACCGCCTGAGGAGGGAAGTCTGCGACCTGTTCCATGAGCGAAACCTTTTTCGATATCCTCTCAACGAAAGGAATGCGGAAATGGAAGCCCGTATGCCATGTTGTATGGTATGTTCCGAGGCGCTCGATTACAGCGGCACGAGCCTGCGGTACGATAACGATATTCGATATGAGAACGATGATTACTATAGCCAGAAGAATGCCGAGAATAATAATTGGTAACATAATAAACCTCCGTTAATTCTTGTCAGATTTGTCTTTTTTGCATATGAGCTTTACGCCCTCTATGCCGATGACGAGCACAACCGTACCCGCTTCGATATTTTCGCCGTCAGCCGACCTTGCCGACCATTCCAGCCCGCGAACCTTCGCCGCGCCCCTGCCCTCGATATTGTTGATATCCTCGGTTACTACGGCGCGCTCACCTATCAGCGAATCGGCATTTGTGGCGATGGGCTTTATGCGGAGCGTCTTGCCGAATATCTTTCTCGAAAAGATGAGCAGAATAAACGACAGCACCGCAAAAACGGCTATCTGTATGCCGATATTCACGCGGCAGAACGAAAGAATGAGCGATACCGCGGCAGACGGGATGAACCATATCGAAACAAGCGCCAGCGTCTGCGCTTCGATAACGGTTGCCACGATGATGACAGTGAGCCAGACAAGCGTATCGATATGTTCGCTTGCCCATGTAAGTATTGTATCCATAAAAACCTCTTTTCTCCGCATTGGGAAATTTATATTATAATTATAACATAATACTGCAGTTATGTCAATGACCGTATACTATTAAATTTTATCTGCAAACTATTGAAAAAGAGAGGAAAATATGGTAATATATATAAAATATAATCCCGAAAGGAAAAAGAAATGTCATTTACACGAAAAGAAATAGCAAAAAATGTCTTTGTTAATACCGTGGCAACCGACAAGTTCAAATCCGACTTTATCAGAATAGCCTTTGTTATGCCGCTTTCAAAAGAAAAAGCGGCGGCAAATGCTCTTGTTCCTTATGTTCTCAAAAGGGGAACGGAGAAATATCCCGATATCGGTGCCATCCGCAGGCAGCTTGAATCGCTCTATGACTCCGGCATATGGGCAAATATCGGCAAGCGCGGTGATACACAGATAATAAATATAAACGCAGGCATGCTCGCAAATAAATATTCCATGGACGGAACGGACATTACCGGCGGCATGCTTGAGATGATATCGCAGATGCTCTTCCACCCCGTGCTTGAAAGCGGCACTTTCAGGAGCGAATATGTTGAGAGCGAAAAGGCAAAGCTTGCCGACGCTGTCCGCGCCGATGCCAACAACAAGATAGCATATGCAAACCGCCGCGTGCGCGAGGAGATGTACCGCGGCGAAGCCTATGCAGAGAGCGAAAAGGGAAGCGCGGAGACCATTTCGGCGCTCACACCCGAGCGCGTCTACGCGGCGTACCTTGACTTGCTTGCAAACGCGAGAATAGAGATTTCCGCCGTCGGAAATATGGATTTCGATAAGGTTACGGCGGCTTTTGAAGCCATGTTCGCAGGCGTTTGCCGCGGTGCCGGTTATGACCTTAAAACAGAGGTTGTCCGCGAGCCTAAGGGCGAGCCGAAGACTGTCTATGAGCATCAGAATATCGGTCAGGGCAAGCTCGCACTTGGCTTTCGTGCCGGCTGCTGCCGCGAGGACGATGATTTTCTCGTGATGCAGATGGTGTCCGTCATTTTCGGCGGAAGCACGAGCAGCAAGCTCTTTATGAATGTGCGCGAGCGCCTCAGCCTTTGCTACTATTGCAGTGCGGGCTATGACGCGGTAAAGGGCGCGATATTCGTAAACAGCGGCATCGAATTTGCAAAGAAAAAGCAGGCGATAAGCGAGATTATCGCTCAGCTTGAGAGCGTCAAGCGCGGCGAGATAAGCGATACGGAAATCTCCGACGCGAAGAACACTCTCATAAACAGTCTGCGTTCGATAACGGATAAGACAAGTCAGATAGCGGGCTGGTGCTTTGAATGCGCGATATGCGGCATATCGGAAACTCCGGAGGAGCGCATGGCAAAGATAAATGCCATCACAAAGGAGCAGGTAGTGGCGAGAGCGCAGAGCATAAAGCTTGATACGATATATTTCCTTTGCGGAACGGAGGTAGCGGAAGATGAGTGAGCTTAAACTTACCGAAAACAAGGCTCTGGGCGAAAAATATTATTATACGCACCACAAGAGCGGACTTGATATCTATATCATACCGAAAAACTTCACTACAAGCTATGCCTTATTCAGCACGAAATACGGCGCGATAGACAACTGCTTCAGGCTTGCGGGCGATAAGGAATTTACCCGCGTGCCGGACGGCATAGCGCACTTCCTCGAGCACAAGATGTTTGAAAACGAGGACGGAAGCGATACCTTTGCCCGCTTTGCCAAATACGGCGCGGATGCGAACGCCTTTACAGGCTCTGCGATGACGGCGTATCTTTTCTCCTGCTCCGACCATTTTGAGGAAAATCTCGAAATACTGCTCGATTATGTCACAAAGCCGTATTACACGCCCGAGACTGTGGCAAAGGAGCAGGGTATCATCGGTCAGGAGATACGCATGGGCGAGGACAATCCTCACCGTGCGCTCTACTACAACCTGATGGACGCACTCTATAAGGACAATCAGATAAAGCTCAATGTTGCCGGCACGGTGGACTCTATCGCGAAGATAACCGACAAGCTGCTCTATAAATGCTATGAGGTTTTCTATAATCTCTCGAATATGATGCTTGTCGTAAATACGGCGGAAAACCCCGAGACCGTTTTGCGCGTGGCTGATAAGATTCTTCCCATTCAGGAGCCGAAGGAAATTATACGCTCGTATAACAGCGAGAAGCCCGAAGTAAACAAGAAGCGCGTGGTAGCCGAATTTGAGGTTGCAAAGCCGCTCTTCTATATCGGCGTAAAGGATATAAAGATTTCCGCAGATCCGCTCGAGAGAGCAAAGAAGCAGGCGACAGGTGATATACTCACGGAGCTTCTCTTCGGTGCTTCCTCCGCTTTCGGTATCGAAATGTATGAGAGCGGGCTGGCAAACGGCTTTGCCGCATCGTTCGATCATGACAGAAATTCATCCGTCGTATATATTCAGGGCGAGAGCGATGATCCCGAGAAGGTCTATGAAAAGGTGGTTTCCCATACCGAAGAGGCAAAGAAAAACGGCTTTGACCGCGCGGATTTTGAGCGCATAAAGAGAGCCGAATATGCTTCATATATCAAAAGCTTCGATTCCACGGAGCTGGCGGAAACCTTCACATATGCCCTGCATGACGGGCTCGACTGGCTCGCATACGGCGATATCCTCGCGGGGGTGACATATGATGATGTCATGGCTCTGCTCCCCGAGCTTTTCGATGAGAAATATTATGCGATGAGTATAGTCAAGCCCATCAGCAAGTAAAAAAGTGAAAAGGAGAAAAATTATATGAATCCCTCCGAATATATTTCCATAATATCCTTTCCCGGGCTGGGCATAGGCGAATTTCCGGTAAACCGTCTTGCCTTTCGCCTTTTCGGAATTGATATAATGTGGTACGGCGTCATAATATGCTTCGGCATCATAGTGGCTTTTTCCTACCTCGCATGGCGTGCAAATCAGGTCGGAATCAATCTCGATGCCGTGCTTGACTACACGCTCTGGACAGTCCCGATAGCGGTTCTCGGCGCGAGACTTTATTATGTGCTCTTCTCGCTGAAAGACCACAGCTACAGTTCATTCTGGGATGTGATAAGCCCGCGTGACGGCGGTCTTGCAATCTACGGCGGCGTGATTGTCGGCGCACTGATGGTTTTCCTTGTGGCAAAGCACAAGAAGCAGTCCTTCTGCATGATGGGCGATATGGTTATCCCGGGCGTCATGATAGCGCAGGCTATCGGCAGATGGGGCAACTTCATGAATGCGGAGGCATACGGCGGCGATACGACCCTGCCTTGGCGCATGGGTATACGCAAGCTCGGCATGTCGGAGACGCGATATGTTCACCCCACCTTCTTCTATGAATCTCTCTGGAATGTGATAGGCTTCGCGCTTATCAATATATTCTATAAGAAGCGCAAATTCCATGGGCAGATAATCCTCGAATATGCCTGCTGGTACGGACTCGGCAGAATGTTTATCGAAGGCTTGCGCACAGACTCGCTTTATATCGGAAGCCTGCGTGTTTCCCAGATAGTGGCGGGTGTAGGTTTCGTTCTTTCTGCCGTGCTTATCGCTTTCCTGCTGATAAGGCATAAGAAAATGGCGGCAAGCGGTGTTATCGGTAAGGATGAGATAGTGGATGTGGCTGTACTGCTCGGTATCAAGCCGCCGAAGTCCAGTCTTGCCATGACGGGCGAGGTGCAGTTTGACACGAGCGAGTTTGAACGCACCGACAGCCTTGAGCAGTCGGAAGCAAAGAAACGCGCTATGGCAAGAAGCCCCTTTGAGCAGACCGCGGAATTTTCAAATGATATAGCAAAGCCCGAATTTGAGGTAAACTACGAAAACGAGCAGTTCGGTACACCCGATGAATACAAGGACAAGACGGTAATTCATACTTCTTCACGCGATAAGGTAATAGCGGAAGCGGAGGAAGCGATGGACGAGCAGATAGCCGAGGAAGAGAAGGAAGAGGCGGAAGCCGATGCCAAAGCGGAAGCACAAGCCGATGAAAAAGAAGAGGAATCGGCAGAGATAGAAGCGGAGGAGGAAGCTGAAGCAGAGGCGGAGGAAGAGACTGAAGCAAAAGCAGAAGCAAAAGCAAAAGCAGAAGTCGAAGCAAACGAAACTTCCGAGCCTGCCGAAAAGCAAGGCGAAAACAACGAATAATAAAGACAGACTGCTATAGCAAAATACCGGTTGCAGCGTTCGCTGCAACCGGTATTTTCTGGTTTTTACTTTATTTACTCTGCGTCGGGAGCATCATCGGGTTTGGATTCCGATTTATCTTCCGTTTCTGTACCATCGGAAGCTACTGTGTTATTACTTATTTCCGCATTGGTGCTTTCTGCCTGCTCCGCATCCGCGCCGTTTTCAAACTTTATGGTGAAAGATTCGTATGCCGCATCTGCGTCGCCGCTTTCCGGCATTTCCTCTGCGACCTCATGCGCCTCACCCTCGATTACGGCGGGTGTGCCGTCGTTTATAAATTCGCCGAGGAATTTCGCCTTTGCGAAAACCTTGCTTCTCACTTTTTTCACCTTTGTTATAATAATGAAGAAAGCGAAAAGCACGATACCGACGCCGCTCGCGATAAATCCGATGACATAGCATTTCGGCATATAGCGGAATTCGAGCGTATGGAAGCCTTCCTCAACCTCAAATGAGAGAAGAGCGCTGAGTGTGCGGTGTGTTTCCACCTTTTTGCCGTCTACATAAACATTCCAGCCGGCATCGTAAGGGATGGTTGTGAATACGAGGGTTTGCTCATCTGTTACGGTGATTTCACCCTTGAGATGGGAATTTCCGTGTTTTTCGACATACATTCCGCAACTGTCAAGTGCGTTTATTGCTTCTGTCATCGCGTTGTAGTCAACGCAGTAGAAGTAATAATCCGATTCTCTGGAGAAATATGTCGCATCCTTTTTCAGGCGAAGCTCGGCGACTATTTTTGTTCCCTTCTTGAAGGAGCCGATATTCAGAATACCCGAGGTATCCTTGAAATATTCGCTGATGAACTTGCCGTTTACATAGAGATCGCAGGTTTTCTGGAAGTTATCGGCAGGGAAGTGAACATATATATCGCCGTCCTGCGGAGCTGTCAGCGTGAAGGTAACCTTTGCGCCGTCCGTTGCCTTGTCAAAGGTATAGTAAGGCGTATCGTGAACCTGCTGATTGCCGTCCTTGTCGATATACTTTGTCGGGTGGGTATAGCTGATACCCATATTGCAGTTTTCATAATCTATAGTGGCGCTGATTCCCTTGAAAACATTGCTGCGGAAGCCTGTTCCCGAGAGCATTTCGAGAATCATGTTATTCTGAAATTCCAGTCCCGTTATCGTTCCGCTGATATCGCCGAGGTCTGCTGTGAGTATACTCGGGCTGACACCGTATGCTATCGGCAGAGCCTTGGTATTCTGCATGGCATATATGGTATCATCGCTCTTGATATATTTATAGTATTTTGTCCCGCTCTCGGCAACGGTATATATTTTCGGGTCGAGAGTATCGTTTTCCGTTATCACATATTTGATCCCGAGCAGTGCATCGGAAAGCGGTGTGCCGCCGACATAATATGTGTAGTGGCTCTGCGATGTATAGCCGAGGGAATTCATAAATTTGATGACGGAGGAATTGAGCGTGGAGGTGGAATGTGCTATGCCGTTGAAGCCGAAAGCCATCGGCATATTGACCGCGTTTCTGTATAGCGGGCGCACCATTTCCATTCTGTAGAATGATTTGTCGCCGGCAAGAACCTTATTTACGACATCCTGACTGCGCAGTATCGCGCCTCGGTATGAGGAATAATTTTCTTTTGTGCCGTTGTTTTCCAGAAAGTTGTCATATTTTACCGCGCCGACATCCGTCTGCTCTTCTGCGATGGTTATCAGCGTGTTTGCAAACATTTCCACGCATACGACTATGGCGAGGATAAACGCCGCCGAGCTTTCATATGACCTGTTCGAGAGCAGATTGAGCACTATCACATATGCCGCAATAAGCACGAGTGTAAGGAATATGCAGGTGGCATCATCGAGCGGATTCTGCTTTGTATCCTGATCAAAAACATAATCCAGCTTCTGTATAATCATGACGACTACGGCAAGTATCGCGCAGACCGCGCCGACCTGACCGAATTTTATTTTTTCTATATGAGCCACGGCATCATATGCCATGACTATGATGAAAAACGAGAAAACAAACGAATATCTGTAGTTCAGCCAGTTCGGAGCGGAGAAGCCGTGCCATACAAGGTCTATGGCATTTATGCTGAAGCTGAAAAGCAGTACCGCGAGAAGCATGGAGGCACACACCTTCTGCTTCTTTGTGATTGCGGGAGACATATAATAAAGCGGAATGGCGATGAGCGCGAGCAGACCGCTGTATATCATCGGGAGTCCCGTAGGACGCACAGAGTCATAGGAGCCGGGCAGGAGCTTGACGATGAGGTCAAGAAAATCAAACCGCAACGAAAAACTGTAAGAGGGATTTGAGAAGTCGGATTTACCGAAGGTGAGTGAGTAGTATGCCGCGATAAGCATGAATGCCGCGATAAGAAGCGAAATCAGAGTAAAGAAGGCAAAACGCATAAATGTGCGGAAGCCGTAGGTTTTGAAAAAAGATATTTTCTTTTCGCCCTTATATATAAGCTCATCGCGCTTGAGGCTGTAATAATAAAGGAAATAGAAAAAGGTGAATATACCGCACATATAACCGATATAGTAATTGGTTATGAAAATCATAGTGAGCGAGACGGTATAGAGAATAAATTTCCGTTCTTTTATCAGCGCCTCAAGTCCGAGTATCAGCAGAGGCAGGAAAATCATGGCGTCGAGCCACATGGGGTTTGCCAGCTGAACAACGGAATATGCGCAGAGAGCATACATCAGCGAAAAGGCTATTGTGTGCATCTGCGAGATGAAGCGTGTCTTATGGATATAGTAGCCGAAGGTGAGTCCCATGAAGCCTACCTTGCAAAGCTGGATGGTCATCATGGCGTCTGCTATTCTGTCCTTCGGGAAAAGCGCGAATATTATATTGAGCGGGCTCGCGCCGTAATATGCAACGATACCCATAAATTCGCCGCCGAGCGTGCGCTTCCATGAATAAAGCCAGCTTCCGCCCTGCGTCAGCAGTCGGCGTATTTCCTCATAATAGTAAATATACTGCGCCTGAAGGTCAAGCGTGAGCACGCTGCTGTTTCCGAACGGATGCGTGCCGAGGCAGGCATAAACACCGAGCAGAATGGTAAACGGCAGGAAAAACGCCGCCAGCAGATATAAATATTCGCTGTGCTTCAGACGGAACAGGAAGCGTGCGAATTTTCCCTCCGGCGGAAGCATAATGGCGATGTCGCCGTTTTGTTCTTTCCGTTTCATTTGAATATCCTCTTTCCGATAATGTTTTTGTATTTTCCGTGCTGTCCTTTTCTATAATGGTATAAGTATACCATAAATTTTGTAAATAATCAATAAGGGGGAGCAAAAAGAAAGATATTTCTCCGAAAAAAATAAAATAATTTAAAATCCTATAGACATTTTCCGATTTTAATGGTAAAATATATATTACAATTACCCGATGCAAAACGGAGGACAAAATGAACTTCGACGAAAACAGAAACAACGATTACAGAAGCTACTCTGCAAATGCCGGAGGCGGGCAGGGAGCAAAAAGACCTCAGGGTCATAAAAAGATTAAATTCAAGCCGAATAAGGAGGGTATGACAGCACTTCTTTCACTCCTTCTTATTGTAGTGCTCGTTATCGTACTGCTTGTGCTCGCAATAAAGGCAATAGCAAGCAAGAAGCCCGAGAAAACGGCGGAAACCACCACCGTTGCTACTACCGAAACCACCGTCGATCCGCTCTCGGTTGTTCCTGAGTGGCGCAAGAATTATGTAAATAAGCCCTATGCCACTGACGATGTTCACAAGGGCAAGCTTATACTCGTAAACAATTCCGTTGAATACAAATTTCCGACAGCCGCGGAGGAATCGCGCGATATCGTTTCTCTCTGGGGTCAGGAGGGATATAATACTAATTATGTTCTCGGCATAGATGCAAGGCTGCGCCGCGATATCATAATGCCGATGAACAAGATGTTCACCGATCTGAAAGCCGCTCTGCCGGAGACCTTTGAGACAGGTGCCGACGGCAAAACCGATAAGATAATAGTAGCCAGCGGCTATCGCGATTACAATCGCCAGCAGAGTGTTTATAACCGCACCATTGAAGAGATGGGCGAAGAGGTCGGCAAATATTACGCCACAAATCCCGGCTTCAGCGAGCATCATACGGGACTTGCAATCGACCTCAAGATTTTCACGCACAAGGGTGCGACAGTCGATTTCAACGCCGCTCAGCAGGAATGGCTTGTAAAGAACTGTGCGAAATACGGCTTTGTTCTCCGCTATGACGGCGCAAAGGTGGATATAACAAAAATTCTGCATGAATCATGGCATTTTCGCTATGTCGGCGTGCCTCATTCCGCATATATGACGGAAAACAATCTTTGTCTTGAAGAATATATCGACCTGCTTAGAAATAATTATTCTTATTCCGACAAGCCGCTTGAATACAGCTATGAGGGCGTCGATTATCTCATATATTTCTGCCCTGCGCAGTCCGGTGAATCAGTGACCTTCGTTCCCGTTCCCGCAAGCGGAGAATATACCGTTTCCGGCAACAACGTGGACGGCTTCATCGTCACGGTAACAAAATAAAATGGCACTCTGGAACCCTTGGCACGGGTGCGACAAATACAGCGCGGGCTGTATGCATTGCTATGTCTACAGGACAGATTCGCGCTTTGAAAAAGACAGCCGCTTGGTGACAAAAAACGCGGATTTTGATCTGCCGGTGCGTCTTTCCCGTGACGGAACATATAAGCTTCAGCCCGACGGCGAGCCTGTATACACCTGCTTTACCTCGGATTTTTTCCTCGATAAGGCGGACGCATGGCGCGACGAATGCTGGCAGATGATACATCGCCGTCCCGACCTTGACTTTCTGATAATAACGAAGCGTATCGTCCGCTTTGCCGAATGTGTCCCCGCCGACTGGGGCGAGGGCTACGGCAATGTGACGATATGCTGCACCGTGGAAAACGAAGAAGAAGCAAAAAGGCGGCTTCCCATTTTTCTCGAGGCGAAAATACGCCGCAAAATGATAATCTGCGAGCCGCTGCTTTCGAAAATAGACCTTTCGCCTTATCTTTCGGATAAGATTGAGGGTGTTATCTGCGGCGGCGAATCGGGAAACGAAGCCCGCATCTGCGACTATGATTGGGTGCTTGACATTCGCGCACAATGTGAAAAGGCGGGCGTGCCGTTTCATTTCAAGCAGACCGGAGCAAGGTTTAAAAAAGACGGCAAGATTTATCGTATACCGCGAAAATTTCAGCATTCACAGGCAAAAAAGGCGGGAATAGATTTGAAATAACAAACCGACAGGGGCTCCTGTCGGTTTTGTTTATTTATCCTTCTGCGTTATTTCTGAAAAAAATACCCTTTGTTTTTGCATTGTATTCCTTTGCCATGATGTGCAATATCAGCTCTTCCGCGGAAGAAAATGCAGCTATTGTACATGCTGCAAAGCAAAGCACCGTATAGCAGGGCAGAGCGAGATAATACGGTATCAGGAAAACGGCAAATCCAGTTGCTTTGTTGAGATAAGTATGGAGAGAAGCAAAGCGGCGATATTTCACAGCCGCGGTCGCATATGCGCATAACCGCAGGAAAAGCACCGCACCGAGAAACCACCAGATGGCATGCGGAAGCATTTCATACATGACAGGAAAGAGTCTTATCAGCATGACAGTGTAGAATATGAGGTCTGCCACGGAATCGAGTTTGGCTCCGAAATCGCTCTCGGTGCCGCTTTTCCTTGCCGCCCAGCCGTCGAGTACATCTGTCAGTCCTGTCAGTGTATACACGATATAGTAGACCGGCGAGAGCGGCACGAGGAAAAGCAAAGCTATCGCACCGCATATGCGCAGTCCTGTTATGATATCTGCAATATTTCTGTATATTTTCATTTTGCGTGACGACGGCTCGATATGATATTCATGAGAACATAAATGCCGATAAGCACCGCAATACCTGTGCAGAGAATAACATACATGGTTCCCGTTTCAACCTTGTTTCCGAAGAAATAGAGATTGCAATCGACGCTGTCGCGTATCCCTTTCAATACTTCATCGGGGAATCCGAGCTTTTTCATTTCGGCAAAAGAACCGCCTATCAAATGATTGCGGATAAGGCTCGTGCCGTATGTTCCCGGGAGAAAAGAAAGTATTTTTTGCAGTCCGCCCGAGAAATTTGATATCGGCATATATGCGCCGCAGATAAATCCGTAGCCCGCGCTGACTATTGTGCCGACGGCGGAAGCCTGCCCGTCTGTGGAGAGAAAGAAATTGACGCAGGAGGAGAGTGCTGTTCCGAACATGGATAGCAGGAATACATCAAGCAGAGTAAGAAGAATATCGCGGAGGCTGAGATACCAGCCTGTAACGGCGATATATCCGAGGCAGACCGCTGTTGCCGTGAAGCTGATTATCAGCGTGGAAACGAGCGTGGAGAGGTAGTAGCCAAGTCCCATCGTGCCCGCTTTGACCGGAGTTATCGTCAGGTCATGGCGTGCACCGGAGGTTTTGTCCTTTATCATGAGCAGGTTTGAGCAGAATGCCACCGTCACACAGCTGACGGCAAGAAGCGATGAGACAAGCTGACCGCCGATGCAGCTGTTCAGCACGGCATCGGGAACGGACGCACCTGCCGCAGCAAGTGCCGAGCGAAATGAATCCTCATAAACATTTTTCAAGAACGTGGCGTAAAGAACAAGCAGAATGAGCGGTGTGATAAGCGATGAGAAAAACATTCCCTTGTCCTTGAAATAAAGCTTCGTATTGCGCTTTACAAGCGCAAAAAGTCCTGTCATTTTTCGTCACCTCCCGTCAGCTTCTTGCCTGTTACGGTAAGAAAAACATCGTCCATTTTGCCTTTTACTATTTCGTAATCGCGGAAAAGCTCGGGATATTTCATTATCAGTGCCGTCGCCGCCGCAGTGTCCGGCACGGCTACGCGATATGCATCGCCGACAGCTTCATAAGGAGCGCCGAGCTTCTTTATATCGCTTTCGCTTATGCCGTAAAGCGAAATGAAATCGCCCGTATATGTGTTTTTGAGCTGAAGCGGCGTTCCCTCTGCGGCTATTTTTCCGTGGTCGAGGATTACAACATAGTCGGCATCCGCCGCCTCTTCCATATAATGTGTGGTGAGAAAGACCGTCAGTCCTTCGTTCTTACGCAGATTTCCGATGACGCTCCAGAGCGTGCTTCTTGTCTGCGGGTCAAGCCCTGTGGTCGGCTCATCGAGAATGAGTATTTTCGGTCTGTGCAGAAGCGCACGCGCTATATCTATGCGTCTGCGCTGACCGCCCGAAAGCCTGCCGACGGCACGCTTTCGCAAATCCGCAAAGTCCAGCATTTCCGAAAGCTCGGCAAAACGCGCCTTGAAGGCGGCACCGCGTATGCCGTAGAGCGCGGCTCTGCTCTCGAGATTATCATAAACGGAGAGGTCGCGGTCGAGCACGGACCCCTGAAAGACAACGCCGAGCGCACGCTTGACGGAGTCGGAATCTTTATCCATATCGGTATCGCATATTGAGATACTGCCGCTGTCCTTTGCAAGCTGACCGCACATGATATTTATCGTGGTGGATTTACCCGCACCGTTTATGCCGAGAAATGCAAAAAGCTCACCTTCCTTTACGCGAAAGCTGAGGTCGTTTACCGCATGCACATCGCCGAAGCTTTTTTGCAGATGGTCTATTTCAATAATATTTTTCAAGTTGGCGCCTCCTGTAGTATAACATATTGTTATTATTGGGCGATATAATTATAGCCGACTTGCCGCTTTTTGTCAAGCGACATGTGTGAAAAAACCTGAAAAATCAGCTGATAATATCAAAGCCCGGAATTTATCCCGGGCATGATGGTTATTTTACGAATAATTCTTTTCTTTTTGTAAAGTATTTGTAATTTGCGAACAGCATTACAACGGATATGATAACAGATATAATTGTGCTGTAATTGAACAGATTCGTTTTTGCAATTGAGGAAGCGGCTATGGTGTATACAAACGTATAAATTATATTTGAGAGATATACGGCATAGAGGAGCACGGGACCGCTTTTTTTGAACTTCGCGAGCGCAAAGCGCGTGACGATTGCCAGTACTGCGATTCCGAGCAAAACACATCCGGTTAAGATATCAAGCGGTTTCAGAGCGGCGAACTGTTCGTAAACCGATTTTGCCGTAGCCTGATCCCCGTATATTATTCCCGTGAAGTATTTGATGCTGTTGATGAGATTGGCAATAGCCGAAAGAAAAAGAATGGCATAAATCAGAGCCTTGTACCAATTCATCTGGAATTTCTGCGCCGCAAAGATGTTGCTTGCCGGCGTGCAGGCTGTCTGCTGCTCGGGGCTTGCCTGTTTTTCGGTGCTTTCGGTTTTCGGTGCTCCGCATTCCGGGCAGAAAGCATCCGATTCATTGATTTCTTTTCCGCATTTCTGACAATACATTTTTCTGTCCTCACATTCTGTTTATTTTGATGTCAAAGCGCAAAATCGGCAAAATAAATGATTTTGCGTTTTTCTTAAAATCAATTATACCATAAAACGACGGACAAGTCAATATCCATGCACAAAATTAAAAAGAATTTGACTACATTTTGACTACGGAACATGGTCAAAAACGCGAAGGATTGGGGCGGGGAGAGAGAAGTGAAGAGTGAAAAGTGAATAGTGAATAGTGAAGAAGTGAATAGTGAAGAAGTAAAAAGAAAAGTCGCCACTGGCGACTTTTCTTTTTGGCGGAGCGTTAGTAACGTAAATCGAATAGATTGCATAATGTTTCGTTCATAGTTTATTCATTCTAACAATTTTGAGATATTTTTTCACTTTATTAAATGTTAATGATTACGAACTACCGATTCTCCTTTTATTTCAAAGGAAATTTCTTCGTTTGTAACCACATATTTCAAAGCATATTGATACCCTGTAATGGGATTCTCCATTGTATTATCTGTCTTATCAAATAAACATAGGCTCAAGGAAAACGCTCCGTCTGTTCTATCGAAAAAACTGTTTTCTAAACTCAACACGGTTTCTTTTTTATAACTATAGTTTCCGTCTGACACTGTAAACGAATAATTGTCGTTTTCAAGATTTTCTATACTTTGTAAAACCGCTCTGCTTCCATCATTCTTTGATATTATAAAACCCGCTTTATAATCTTCAAGGTTTGCAGAGTTTATCCCATAACGAACTGTAATAAAAACATCATCGAGAGAGAACGACGAAGACGAATTGATATTTGAAATCGAAAAAGAACAAAACCTTTTCTCTTCGGACGGAGTGGGTTGTGGCTTATCTTCAGGTTTTTTACCGCAACCGACAAAAAGTAAAGACGTGAATATCAATATAAATAACAAAGCAAGCGAAACTGCATTTTTTCTCTTTAACAAATGAAATTTCATTTTACACCTCCTAAATATTAGAGCATTGTAAACGGGAACAATATAAGTTTGCTCTCATCATCGTGCGTATATTATAGCATAAAATTCTGGATTTTTCAACCGCTATTGAGTTTGCGGACGTAAAAATTCTGAAAAAACTTCAAATGGCACTTTGGCGAATGCTTAAACGCAGTATAAAAAATACGAACGCCGATTTTAGCGGTGTTCGTATTTTTTATATCTGGCGGAGAAGGAGAGATTCGAACTCTCGAACCGTTTATGGCGGTTACACGATTTCCAGTCGTGCGCCCTCGACCAACTAGGCGACTTCTCCATAACAAATATCAGGTGCGGTTTTTACCGCGCTTTGATAGTTTATCACAAAAAATGCCGCAAGTCAATAGTTTTATGCAATTTTAAGAATTTATTTTTATATTTTTGCGCCGGCAGAGTTCTTTTAACTGCAAAGATATGTGATTTCTATGAAGCAGTTGTCATTTTTCACAAAAATAAAGCTATATTTTTTCTATACGCAACCGAGAGTTCCGGTCATGGCATATAAAAGTAGGTTGATAACCCCCCACTCGCTATGATACTATATATTTACAATATTATCTTCTATTTAAGGAGGAAGGTATATAATGAAGAAATTTTTAGCTGTTTTTCTTGCGCTGACGATGATTATTCTTCTCGGCGCCTGCGGAAAGGATCCAAGCGAAATGACTGATTCCACAACAGAAAGTGCGACCACGGTCGACACGAAAACCACAGAAACAACAAAGGCAACGGAAACAACAAAAACAACCGGAACAACAGAGAGCACGACCGAAACTACGGAAACAACCGCTCCTCCCGTTGTTATAAAGCCCGTTGAATTTGACGAGAGCAAGGTAGTGCTCTCTTTCGGCGCCGTCTCTGACGTTCATGTGAATGCGGCGAGCGGCGACGCTGTCGACAAGGTGAAGAGTGCAATTGCTCAGCTCACAAAAGAAGCCTCAAAAAACGGCGGCAGACTTGACGCTCTGGCAGTAGTCGGCGATATCGCCGATACGGGCAAGGCAGCAGAGCTGGGCTATTTCAAGAGTGCTATTGAGAGCGTTCTTCCCGATGATGTGAAAACTCTGCTTGTTACAGGCAACCATGATTCCATTATGGGTCAGTGCCTCAATCTCATGGATTATGAGCTTGCTTTCGGCGAAAAATACTTCGGCGAGGGCATTGATACAGAGGATACAAATCTCAGTATAGGCGTTCGCGACTGTGTTGTAAACGGCTATCACTTCCTCATGCTTGAGCCGGAAACCTACAGCAAGACGATGGGCTGTCCTTATTCCAAGGAAGCGGTGGAATGGCTTGACAATATGCTCCGCAAGCTCACGGAGGAAAATCCCGAGCAGTATGTTTTTGTATGCACGCATCCGATGATATACAATACCTGCTACGGAAGTGATCTTGACGGCAATCCTTCATATTGGTCCACAACATACCTTACTCCCACACTTTCAAAATATTCGCAGGTTGTGACCTTCAGCGGTCATCTGCACTTCCCGATAAATGACAACCGCTCCATCATGCAGGGCGCTTTCACCTCGCTCGGTTGCGGGTCTGTCCGCTATATGGCAATAGAAGCCGGCGGCTATGAAAATATGGCAGGAGCTACCACCATGAATGACAGATATGAGATTTCCTCAGGTCTGCTTGTTCAGGTAGACGAAAACGGCAATGTCAAGGTGACAAAGATGTTCTTCTCCGAGAATACTTCATTTGAGGAGCCATGGACTATAGCTCATCCCGATGCAGAAGGCACTCATCTGAAGAAATACAGCCGAGAGACAAGAGAAGCGGCAAACAAGGCGCCCACACTCGGCAATGTAAAGATTGATCCCAGAGAAAACACAAAGACAGGCGTAAAGACATATCTCACATTTGACGCGGCAATCGATGATGAATTTGCTCATCACTATGAAATAGAGATAAAGCACATCACGGCAGGCAAGGTAATAAATAAGAAGATTCTATCCGATTTTTATCATCATGCCAAGAGAAGCGATATGAAGAAGAGTTATGAGCTTTTCCTCGGAAATCTCAAGGACGGCAAGTATAAAGTCACGCTCACGGCATATGACTCATGGGGTGCTGCAAGCGATACATTCGTATACGAGTGGGAATCGACAAAGGGTGAAGTTACGGTGAAAAAAGCCGCGCTTTATGCCGATTTCGATTTTTCGGGCGGCACGGTAAAGGACGCGCTCGGTCGCATAGAAGTGACAAATATGGGCGCTACCGTCGAGAATGCAACGGTTATTCACGGCGGCAAAGCATATACTGCCGATGCGCTCAAGGCTTCGGAAGATAAATATGTCATCTGCAAATTCAAGGAGCTGACAACGCAGGATGCCTTCAAGTCATGGGCTGAAAACGGCTTTTCCGTTGAAGCATTCTATGTAATGCCCGCAAAGGGCTCTGTTCAGGGCATCATCTGCGGCACGCAGGCTGGCGGCTGGGGTCTTGCCGAGGATAGGACAGGCAAGCCTTACTTCCTCACAGGCGGCGGCACGAGCTACAATACGGGCGCATATGCAACCTCCGCTTCTGCAGAGCTTGTTCATGTTGTCGGCGTATACAGCATTTCCGACGGAAAATGCTATATCTATGTAAACGGCAAGCTGAATGCTTCGGTTCCCATAAACAGCACCTTCAAGGTCGGTGCAGACGGCACATTCAACTATTTCTGCCTCGGCAACGATATTACCAAGGGCAATGTCGGCGGCGACTTCCCGACAAAGGGAATGACTATGGTAGACGGCAAAATCTACACCGGCGCACTCACTGCAGAGCAGATAGCGGAAGCGTATAATTCCGCACTCAAGCTGCTTAAATAAATCACACGGAAAAACAGGAGTATCAAGGTGCGCCTGCCGCAAAATGTGCGGACAGTACCGAAAACGCCTGCGGCAGAACAAATAAAAGATCAGATAATGAACTGACATCGCTTTTCGGGCGGTGTCAGTTTTGTTTTAAGTCGGATACGTTCTTTATTGCAGAAGCAGATACACCGATGAGAAGGCGAGCCTCCTTACAGGTGCGGGGTTTTCACACGATAAACAGGATGGGATTTTAATGTCCGTTTACCGCTGCAATAACGAGAGAATATCTATAAATCAAAAAGAATGAGCCCGGTTCAATACCGAGCTCATTCACAAGCAATTTAATATTTAATTTCTGTCTTAATTTTGGGGTTCTCTGCATCGCAGTACGCCCATGTTTAATTATGTATTTTATATTTACTGACGGAGGATTATTTTGCTTCCTCATCGACAACATCTTCGCAGGGCTCGTCTTTTCTCTTGCCGTTTGTAAGAAGATTTACGAGTATGCCGAGGATGAGCGCGCATGCGACGGTGGTTATCGTTACCTTGCCGAATGTGAGGGAAAGACCGCCGATACCTGTGATGAGTATAGTGGAAGCCACGAAGAGATTTCTGTTATCGTTGAGGTCGACAGGCTGGAGCATCTTGAGACCCGATACCGCGATGAAGCCGTAGAGTGCGATGCACACACCGCCCATTACACAGGAGGGGATAGTGGAAAGGAAGGTTACAAAGGGAGCGAAGAATGAGACTACTATTGCCATTATCGCGGTGGTAAGTATCGTTACCACGGAGGCATTGCCGGATATTGCGACACAGCCGACGGACTCGCCGTATGTTGTGTTGGGGCATCCGCCGAAGAAAGCGCCTGCCATTGAGCCTACACCGTCGCCGAGGAGAGTTCTGGAAAGTCCGGGGTTTTCAAGCAGATCCTGCTCGATGATGCTGGAGAGGTTCTTGTGGTCTGCGATGTGCTCTGCGAATACCACGAGTGCTACGGGAACATATGCCACTGCTATGGAAGCTACATAGGCACCGTTGATTTCCTTCACGCCTTTGAGAGCCTCAATGAATGTGAAGTCGGGATACCACTGCATATTCTTGAAAGCGGAGAAGTTTATTATCTGAAGAGCGGCTGTATCGGTCAAATTACCGATTGTCGTGAGGATTGCGGCGAGACCGTAGCCTGCCACGATACCGATTATAAAAGGAATCATTCTTGCCATCTTCTTGCCGAAAACAGAGCAGATGATGACTGTTGCGAGGGTTACGAGACCACAGAGGATGCAAAGGCAAACAGATGCGCTCTGTACTGCCGCTCCATCGACCATGTGAGTTACATTGCCTTTCTGAAGGTCGCCTACGGCGTTACCCGCGAGCGAAAGACCGATGATGGAGACTGTAGGACCGATTACTACTGCGGGCATGAGCTTATTTATCCAGTTGACGCCTGCAAGCTTGACTATGATTGCGAGAACAACATAAACGAGACCTGCGAAAACCGCACCGAGGATAAGACCTACATATCCGAGCGATGCCGAAGCCGCACCTGCGAAAGCAGAGAGCATGGGGCCGATGAATGCGAATGAAGAGCCGACGAATACAGGGCTTCTGAACTTGGTAAAGAGCAGATAAACAAGCGTACCTACGCCCGCGCCGAAGAGTGCTGCCGAGGACGACATACCGTTACCGACTATGGCGGGAACAGCTATCGTTGCCGCAAGAATCGCGAGCAGCTGCTGGAATGCGAAAACGAGCGTCTGCCCGAATTTCGGCTTGTCTTTTACACCGTAAATTAATTTCATTTGTTTTTCCTCCGTGGTTTTTTTATAATTTAAGCGCAGAGCGCATAAATTCATTCGTCAAGCGGGCTTATTTCCACACTCATTTCGCTGTCGAAAGGGGGAATCTTCAGCGCTATCTTCTCGGAAAGGGAAGTCGGGATATTTTTGCCTACATAGTCGGGCTTTATGGGAAGCTCTCTGTGCCCGCGGTCAATAAGCGAAACAAGCTGTATTCGCTTCGGTCTGCCGATATCGAAGAGCGCGTCTATCGCGGCGCGTACCGTTCTTCCCGTGAATATGACATCATCGACTATGATGATTATTTTTCCGTTTATATCGAAATCAATTTCGTTCCCTTTGATTTTCGGCATATCGGAAAGCTCGGAGAGATCATCGCGGTAGAGTGTGATATCGAGCTTGCCTACGGGAAGCTTCACTCCTTCAAAACGCTCTATATTTTCCGCTATCCTTTCGGCAAGCGGAACGCCGCGGCGAAGCACGCCGACGAGAGCGACCTTATCGAGATTTTCGTTTTTCTCGATTATTTCATGCGCTATCCGTGCAAGCATACGCTCTATGGCAGATGAATCGAAAAGAATTTTTCCCATGATACGCTCCTTTTTTGCAAAAATAAAACCTTGCCGGAAATCGGCAAGGCGCAAATTTACATAATAAAAGTATATGGCTATACTTTCTGTATATAATCCCCTTGTCGACCTCTCTGTGCCGAATTAAAAAGGTTTTTTCAAATTTCTCAAAGATTATATCACAAGTTTCCGCATTTGTAAAGGGGTTTTTGAAAAAAAGTTCATATTTTCTTCAAAAAAATTCACCGCGTGCTTTGTGGCGGTAGTATATTGACTTTTTGCTCTTTCGCGTGTATAATAAAGGAAAGACAAAATCAGGTATTTTTTTCAGGAGAGATATATGGCAAAAAGGTTAACTCGCCACATAGCGAGAGAAAGTGCGGTCAGGCTCGTATATGCCTGCTCCGTAAACAGGGACGAAGATCCGGAAAAATTTCTGGAGCTTGCCGTTTCGGAGCATGAGCTCCCGGCGGATTCATTTACAAAGGAGCTTTTTTTCGGTGTCTGCAATAACCGTGAGAAGCTTGACTCGGTCATCGCGGAGAATGCGACAGGCTGGAAAATAAGCAGAATTTCAAAAATTTCGCTTGCCGTCATGCGCGTGTGCGCATATGAACTGCTCTATACGGATGTTCCTGTTGAGATAGCGATAAATGAGGCTGTCGAGATAGCAAAGGCTTATGACGACAGCAAGGCGCCTTCCTTTATAAACGGTATACTCAATGCCATAGCCAAATCGGCAAGGGACAAAGCGGCGGAAGAGAGCACCGCGGTTCCGGAAGCGCAGGCGTCGGGGGATGGGGAATAAATGAGAGTTCTCGGCATAGATACAAGCAACTATACAACATCTATAGCGGTTGCCGACGAGACGGGATACCGACACGGGAGAACAATACTTGAGGTAAAAACGGGGGAGCGTGGATTGCGGCAGAGCGACGCTCTCTTTTTGCATACAGTGAATCTTCCTCGGCTCTTTTCGGAGCTTGATATCGGAAAGACAGATGCCGTTTCCTACAGCGAAAAGCCGCGCGATATCGAAGGCTCATATATGCCTTGCTTTCTCGCGGGCAAAGCCGCCGCGACGGCGGCGGCTTCCGCCGCAGGCGTGCCGCTCTTTGCCTTTTCCCACCAGGCAGGGCATATCATGGCGGCGCTCAAAAGTTGCGAGGCGGGCGAAGAAGCACTCGGGAGAGAATTTCTCGCATTTCATATCTCGGGAGGCACGACGGAGCTTCTCCATGTGAAAAGGAAAGCTGTCGGCTTTGATGTCGCCATAGTCGGCGAGACGCTGGATATAAACGCGGGTCAGCTTATCGACCGCGCAGGCGTGCTGCTCGGGCTGAAGTTTCCCTGCGGCATGGAGCTGGAAAAGCTTGCCGTGCAAGGAAAAACAACAAAATTACACACCTGTATAAAAAGCGGTAGCTGCAACCTCTCGGGTGCGGAGAATAAAATTATACAAATGTATAACTTCGGCGAAGCGGCGGAAAACATCGCGAGATACGCGATAGATTTCGTCTGCGAGACGATACTCGGGATGAGCAGATACGCAAGAGAAGCACACCGGAGCCTGCCGATACTTTACGCAGGCGGCGTGATGCGCGACAATATAATAAGAGACAGGCTTACAGGCGAGATGGAGAATATTTATTTCGCCGAAAACGAGCTTTCCTCCGACAATGCCGTCGGCACGGCATATCTCGGGCTGGAAGCGCTGAAGGAGGGAAGATAATGGCGGAAGAGCGACAGGTCTTTACCGTTACGGCACTGAATGAATATATAAAAATGAAGCTTGAAACGGACGAAGCGCTGATGCGCGTTTTCATCCGCGGCGAGATATCGAATTTTACCAATCATAAATCGGGGCATTTCTATTTCACCGTCAAGGATGAGACGAGCCGCATCGCCGCCGTAATGTTTCGTTCGAGTGCCTCAAAGCTCGCTTTCATTCCCGAAAACGGTATGAAGGTGATAGTCGGCGGCAGAGTCAGCGCATATGTTCGCGACGGTCAGTATCAGATTTATGTTGATACACTTGAGCCGGACGGCGTGGGTGCGCTCTATATCGCATATGAGCAGCTCAAAGCCAAGCTCGGCGCAGAAGGGCTTTTCGATGAAGCAAAAAAGAAGCCACTGCCGCGGTATCCGATGCGCATAGGCGTCATCACCTCGCCGACGGGCGCGGCGATACGCGATATCATAAATATACTCGGCAGGCGCTTTCCGATAGCGGAGGTCGTGCTTTATCCGTCGCTTGTGCAGGGAGAGAGCGCCGCACCTCAGCTGATAGAAGGACTGCGGTATTTCAATGAAAAGAAGAATGTGAATGTCATCATCATCGGGCGCGGCGGCGGCTCACTCGAGGATTTGTGGGCTTTCAACAGCGAGGCGCTTGTGCGCGAGGTCGCGGCATCGGAGCTGCCCGTCATCTCGGCGGTCGGGCATGAGATAGACTTCACGCTCTGCGATTTTGCCGCCGACAGGCGCGCGCCGACACCTTCCGCCGCGGCTGAACTGGCTGTGCCGGAGAGATATGAACTGAAGCGCAAGCTCGGCAATGTCACGGCGCGGCTCGAGCTGCTCGAGGGCAAGAAGCTGGAGCTTCTGCGCAGTACGCTTGAGCGCATGAAAAAGAGTCGGGCTCTCACCGACCCGCGCAATTTCATAGACGACAAAAGAATGGCTCTCGGCATTGCCGAGGATAAGTTATACAATCGTATAACATTCCTTCTGGAGCGCAAAAAGTCAGCTCTGGCAGGCAAAACGGCAAAGCTGGACGCGATGAATCCGCTCTCCGTGCTCTCGCGCGGATATGGTGCTGCTTTCGCTTCCGACGGTACGGTGATAAGAAGTGCCGCTCAGGTGGAAAAGGGAAGCGACATATCGCTGATGCTCTCGGACGGCACCGTCAGAGCGACGGTATGCGACATAGTGATGAACGAAAAGGAGAAGATATAAATATGGAAAACACGGAAAAGAAAATGACATTCGAAACGGCGCTCGCAAGGCTCGAGGAGATAGTGCGCGCAATGGAAAGCGGAAGTGCAAAGCTCGATGAGTCGCTCGCTCTTTTTGAGGAGGGCGTGGGGCTTGTCAAATTCTGTACGGGCGAGCTTGACAATGCCGAGCAGAGAGTGAAGATTCTTCAGGCAGGCGAAGAAGGAAGCCTCGTCGAGAAGGATTTTGCAAAACCCGAATAAGGAATGAAAATACGGAGGATATACTATGGAAAAATGCAGGGAAGCTGATATAAAAAAATTACTTTCGGAAAATGCCGCGGCTGTCGAAACCGAGCTTGAAAAATACCTGAAAACGCCCGATGCGGCGCTCGAAACGCTCTATTCATCCATGCGCTACAGCGCGCTCGGCGGAGGAAAGCGCATACGCGCCTTTCTCGTAATGCAGTTTTGCAGGCTTTTCGGCGGAATGGATGCCTCGGCTATGCCTTTTGCCTGCGCTATAGAGTGCGTTCATGCGTCATCGCTTGTGCATGACGATATGCCCTGCATGGATAATGACGATTACAGGCGCGGCAAGCTGACAAACCATAAGGTTTACGGCGAGGATATAGCGCTCCTCTGCGGTGACGCGCTGATAACAAAGGGCTATGAGCTTGCTTCGGAAAATGCCTTTGTGGAGCCGAAAGCCGCGCTCTCCGCGACAAATATGCTTCTTGTCTGCGCGGGTGCGCTCGGCATGATGGGCGGGCAGGAGATAGACCTGCTCGGCGAGAAAAAGGCACCCGATTTCAAGCTTCTCCTGAAAATGCACGATAAGAAAACAGGTGCGCTGATGAGAGCATCTGCGCTTCTCGGCTGTCATGCGGCGGGACTGTATATCTCCTCCGACAAGCGGCTCCATGATGCGGCAAAATATGCCACGGGCATAGGACTTGCTTTCCAGATAATAGACGATATCCTCGATGTTGAGGGCGATGCGGCACTTCTCGGAAAGGCTACGCATGCCGACGCCAAGGAGGGCAAAACGACATTCCTCTCGTTCATGGATGTGGCAAAGGCACGCGAATATGCAAAGCGCGAAACAGAGGCGGCAATAGCGGCTATCTCGGGCTATTCCGGAAGCGAAGTACTCTGCGAGCTGGCAAGCTACCTGCTTGAGAGGAAATATTGAGCGATAGCTTTTGCAGGCGGTTGACAAACAGAAAATGTTAGTGTACAATAACAAAATAATATACAAACCAAAGAGATGACAATTGTATCAAGAAAGGGAAACATATGCAAAGAATATATATAAAAGATATCCGTGATAATCTCGAAAAAAGCATTTTGGTTCAGGGCTTTGTCGAAAATTTCCGTGACGGCAAGGCGATGTGCTTTATAGTTCTGAAGGATATTACCGGTAAGGTGCAGATAACCATAGAAAAAGAGGGACACGAGGAGCTTCTGCCGGCACTCGGTCAGATTACCCCCGATTCCGTAATATCGGTAATCGGTGTGGCGCATGAAAGCGAATATGTAAAAATGGGCGGAATTGAAATAATCCCAACCGAAATCAAGGTTGAGTCCGTAGCTGCCGCTCTTCCCATACAGCGCGAAGATATCCCCGCTACCAAAAAGAAGGCTGCCGTAGCCCGTTCCGGAATTGATGACCGCATGGATTATCGCTGGATAGACTTGCGTACAGATCGCAACCAGCTGATCTTTAAGGCGCAGACAATTTTTACCAAAGCCATGCGCGATTTCCTGTATGAACGCGGATTTTTGGAGATACATACGCCAAAGCTTATCGGTGCGGCAAGCGAGAGCGGCTCGGAGGTTTTCGAGGTCAAGTATTTTGACCGCAACGCTTATCTTGCTCAGAGTCCTCAGTTTTATAAGCAGATGGCAATGGCAAGCGGTTTTGACAGAATTTTTGAGGTCGGTCCCGTATTCCGCGCAGAGAAATCTTATACCAATAAGCATACCACCGAGTTCACCGGCTTCGACTTGGAATTCAGCTATATCACCTCCTTCCGCGATGTTATGAAGATGGAGGAGGAGCTTCTTACTTACGCTTTGGCAAAGGTAAAGGACGAGCTCGGAGACCGGATAAAAGAAACATTCGGCATAGAGGTAGTGGTTCCCACCACGCCGTTTCCCGTTATTACTCTGGCTGAATTATATGACAATCTGGAAAAGGATTTCGGTTATACGGTTCCTGATTCCGAAAAGGGTGATCTGACTACCGATGCCGAAAGGCTCAGCTATGAGTGGGTAAAGCGCAAATATAATCATGAATTTCTCTTTATCACCGACTATTCTGCTGAAAAACGCGCATTTTACCATATGCGTGATGAGCATGGCGTTCCCGAGGGCTATGACCTTATCTGGCGCGGAGTTGAGATTACTACCGGCGCACAAAGAGAACACAGATACGATGTTCTGAAAGCACAGGCAGAAGAAAAAGGATTGGCGGAGGATGTAAAATTCTATCTTGAATTTTTCAAGTACGGTTGTCCTCCTCACGGCGGATTCGGTTTGGGCGTAGACCGCCTTACCATGCTCCTTACGGGTCTGCATATCAACGAAGCGATGTTTCTTTTCCGCAGTCCCAAGCGTCTGACTCCGTAAATTTTATCAGCCCGCTATTATTATGTTGAGAGACGAGCAGACTTGTGAAATTTTGCGTAAAGGTTGAAACTGATATAAAGACAGGCAAAACCGATTATAGATTCGGAGGGAAAAATGAAGCAATATTATTTGTGCCCAAAATGCAAATCCGAAATGCTGCTTCCTGCATGCGGCAGTTGCGGATATGAGCTTCCTCTTATCAATTCCATATACAGATTTTACGAAGGCGCACCCGTCAAACTTGAGGGAAGCCGAAAATATATAGGATATGACGATATAGGAGAAGATTTCGAGCCTGAGATTACATATTGGAATGCAAACAATACGGAGCGCTATTCTCACCTCGCCAGATTCTTATCGATAAGTTTATTATAACACAAAAAAACCGACAAGTAAACCACATTGATGTAAGCAATCGTGAATAATCAAATATTCAGATACATCGAAATATCAAAATAGTGAGACTGACAAAAATCAAAATTCCATCAACATACAACATAATTGTATAGTCCCCGTCAAAGACGGAAAATGAGATGCAGTTTGTGTTATTACCACTTTTTGATCATATGTAACAACATCACGGAAGAATCTTGAGGTTGTGGTATAATAAATCAAAAGTGAATTGAACGAGGTAAAGAACATGAAACACAGATTATTTCTTATCCTTCTTATTGTTTTGCTCCTCACAGGATGTGCTGTATCGACAGATAAAGATGTAACGTATACGCAAATAACCATGAGCGAAGCTGTGGAAATGATGGAAAGCGAAAGCGATTACATCATACTTGATGTTCGCCGTCCCGACGAATTTGCCACAGGGCATATTCCGAATGCGATCAATATTCCGAACGAAAGCATCGGCACGGATGAAATATCCGAGCTCCCCGATAAGGACCAGCTGATTCTGGTATATTGCCGAAGCGGTAACCGCAGCAAGCAAGCGTCCCAAAAACTTGTTAAACTTGGATATACGAATGTCGTAGAGTTCGGTGGCATCAACGATTGGAAAGGTGAGATCGAAAAGTGATAACATCACGGAAGAAGCAGAAGAATTGCGGTATACTTCGGGTGTAGATCAAACAAGGAGGACATAAAAATGTCAGTTATCAAAATCAATAAAGATAATTTTCAAAATGAAGTGAAAAATTCCGACAAGCCCGTACTTCTCGATTTTTATGCGGATTGGTGCGGTCCATGCCGGATGGTCAGTCCTATTTTAGATGAAATCGCAGAGGAAAGAAAGTATATTAAGGTGGGCAAGATAAATGTTGATCAGGAAAGGGAGCTTGCCGAAGCGTTCGGCGTGTACAGCATTCCAACCCTTGTGATCATGAAGGACGGCAAGATCGTCAATCAAGCGGTGGGTGCCCGACCGAAGGAACAGATCCTTGCTATGCTGTGAGGTGTGATATGGGATTTTTCAGTTTTTTGCAAACAAAAGATATAAACAGCGGTGTGAGAAGTTTTCTTTCCACCGAAGGAGCGGTGCTTTTGGATGTTCGTACACGGGAGGAATATTCCGAGGGGCATATTGAGGGAAGCAAAAATATTCCCCTACAAAGCATAGAGCAAGTAGAGTCAATCATAAAAGATAAAAGCACACCGCTTTTCGTACATTGCAGAAGCGGCGCACGAAGCGCACAGGCAACAAGCATCCTGAAAAGAATGGGATACACAAATGTAGAGGATATCGGCGGCATTCTGTCGTACCGAGGAAAGGTCGTGAGATAGATGAAAGTTGTAATAATAGGCGGTGTTGCCGGCGGCGCGACTGCGGCGGCAAGAATACGCAGGCTTGACGAGAAAGCTGAAATCGTAGTCTTTGAGCGTTCCGGTTTTATTTCTTACGCCAACTGCGGACTTCCGTATTACATCGGCGGAACGATTGAGGATGAGGGTGACTTGACCTTGCAGACACCGGAGAGCTTTTATAAGCGTTTCCGTGTCAAAATGAATGTGCGCCATGAGGTAACGGCACTTCACCCCGAAAGAAAAATGGTCACCGTAAAAAATATTGAGAACGGTACAGTTTTCACCGAAACCTATGATAAGCTCATATTATCGCCCGGTGCAAAGCCGATCAAGCTGAACTTTGAAGGCATTGACAGCGATAAGATATTCACGCTCCGCACGGTTGAGGACACGCTGAAAATCAAGAAATTTATAAATGAGAAATATCCAAAATCCGCAGTTGTTGTCGGCGGAGGGTTTATCGGAATCGAAGTTGCGGAAAATCTCCGTGAGCTTGGGATAGATGTCACACTCGTCGAAGCCGCCGACCAGCTCATGGCTCCTTTTGACAGCGATATGGCATCCTTCATCCATGCAGAGCTACGCAAAAACGGCGTTAATCTTATGCTCGGCAGGTTCGTTGAAGGCTTTGCCGACACTGATGACGGCATTTGTGTGAAACTAAAAAATTCTCCTACGCTCCACGCCAATATGGTCGTAATGGCGATCGGCGTTGCTCCGGAAACCACGCTCGCAAAGGATGCAGGTCTTGAACTCGGTATCAAGGGCAGTATCGTGGTGAACGACCGAATGGAAACCTCCGTTACCGACATTTATGCTGTCGGCGATGCAGTTCAGATCAGGAATTTTGTAACCGATACAGACGCTCTGATCTCCCTTGCCGGTCCTGCCAATAAGCAGGCCAGAATCGCCGCTGACAATATTTGCGGCATTGACAGTCGTTACCGGGGCGGACAGGGCAGCTCAGTTATAAAGCTTTTCGACATGACCGCCGCCTCTACCGGCATAAATGAAAAAACAGCGAAGGCACTCGGGCTTTCTACCGACAAGGTCATTCTTTCTCCCATGAGCCATGCCGGATATTATCCCGGCGGCAAGATGATGACCATGAAGGTACTGTTTGAAAAAGACACCTATCGTTTGCTCGGTGCTCAGATCGTTGGCTTTGACGGTGTTGACAAGCGGATCGATGTCATTGCAACCGCTATCCGTGCCGGAATGAAAGCTTACGAACTTGCGGAACTCGACCTTGCTTACGCTCCGCCTTATTCCTCGGCAAAGGACCCCGTGAACATGGCAGGCTATATTGTAGAGAACATCAAAAACGGCGTGGTAAAGCAGTGGTACTACGAGGATACTGAGAGTCTGCAACGAGATGAGAACGTTACACTTCTCGATACGCGCACACCGACGGAATACAGCAGAGGCCACGTGGAGGGATTTATCAATATTCCTGTCGACGAGCTTCGTGAACGCCTATCAGAGCTTGACAGCAGCAAGCCTGTGTATGTCATCTGTCAAAGCGGTCTGAGAAGCTATATTGCAACCCGAATTCTTGCAGGCAACGGTTTAGACTGCTACAACTTTGCAGGCGGCTTCCGCTTCTACGATGCGGTGCATCAGGAGAAAGCACTAAATAAAAAATCCACTCCTTGCGGAATGGAGATCTGACAGGAGAAGTAAACGGTGTAATGAGAAAAGCGCCCGGAAATCCATTACAGAAATCTTGGCGCTTTTCTTCTATCCCAACAACACATCCGTGACAAGCATGACGCAAAAGCCTATAAGCAAAGCATAGGTTGCACCTCGCTCGCTCCCGTGTGCGTGGGTTTCGGGTATCATTTCGTCGCTGATGACGTAGAGCATCGTTCCTCCCGCAAATGCAAGCGCGAAGGGCAAAATCGCTGTGGATATACTGACGGCAAAATAGCCGATCAGCGTGCCCACAACCTCAACAAGTCCCGTGATCATGGCAAGAATGAAGGTCTTCCCGGAGCGGATGCCTGCCGCAAGCATAGGTGCTATGATCACCATGCCTTCGGGAATATTCTGCAGAGCAATACCCCCTGCAATGATCAGTGCCTGCGTCGTATCGCCCGAGCCAAAGCCTACCCCGGCGGCGATGCCTTCCGGCAGATTATGTATGGCAATCGCCAAAACGAACAGCAGAACCTTGCTCAGATTTGCATTGTGGTGCGCTTCCGGTTCGTCCCCTACAAATTTATGTAAATGCGGCACTAACTTGTCGATGAGATTGAGGCAGACAGCGCCGGCAAAAATACCTGCAACCGTGATAAGTATTCCGTATTTCCCGCCGTATTCAAGAGACGGAACGATCAGCCCAAGTACCGCCGCGGCAAGCATCACGCCCGCGGCAAATGACAGAATGATATCCGAGAATTTATGCGATATGTTTTTGAAAATAAAACCTATCAGCGAACCGATAACGGTAGCACCGCCCACACCGAGGGCGGTTAGTAATACAAGCTCCATAATTTATCCTTCCGCAATGTTTGCAAGTTTGCTTTCATCAACAATTTCAATTGTCCCGCGCGACAGCTTGACCGCACCCTCGCTCACGAAATATTTGAGCATTCTCGTCACGACTTCCCGGGGATTTCCCAGATGATTACCAATCTCTTCGTGTGTGATCTTCAGAACGTTCATGCCTTCTATGTTGGCTTCGTCCAAAAGAAAACTCGCAAGACGCTTATCAAAGCTTTTCCACATGATTTGGTCGATCAGCCACATTACATCCGAAAATCGACTTGCCATAACTTCGTTCGTGTAATTGGCAAGCGGTGCACAGTTTTCCATAATGCCACGGTAAATATCCGAGGGAATGAGTATGACATCGGTATCCTTTTCAGCGGATAAAGTAATGTCAAACTGAATGCTGTGCATCATGCAAGAAGCAGAAAAAAGGCAAATATCACGCTCAAACAGGCGATACATGGTGATCTCCCTGCCGTCCTCTGAAATGGTGTAGGCACGAAGCTGTCCCGAAGCTACAAGAACAAGTCCCATGCAGTCGCTGCCTGTATGGATCAAGTCGCCTTTATGATAGTGCAACTCTCTGACGTTTGCAGACAAAGCTTGCTGTTCATTTGCATTCAATTCGTTCCATACAGAAAAATAAATTGAGATATCCATTATTCGCACCTCCCAAGGTGATAGCAATAGTATACCATAATTTCGAGCATATGTCAATAATTCTTTCTGAAGTTATTGACATATGCCGAAAACTCTGCTATAATATCGTTACAATGATAAGGGAGGGAATGATCTTGTCAAAACCGACAAAATGTCGCAGAGTGTGCCGCTTTCCTGAGACTCTCGAATTCTTTACCACGGGGGAGACCTTGGGTGAACCCGTCATTTTGACAGTAGACGAATATGAGACGATTCGCCTGATCGACAAAGAAGGACTCAGTCAGGAAGACTGCGGGACACAGCTCGGAGTTGGAAGAACGACGGTACAAAAGATTTACGAAACGGCAAGAAGAAAAATAGCTGATGCCTTGGTTCTCGGCCGTTCTCTGAGAATAGAGGGTGGCGATTTTTATCTCTGTAACGGGAATTTGGAATTTTGCTATCAAAAATCATGCCTCAAACGACAATTTCAAGCGGAGTATAAAATGGATAAAGGAGAAGATGTCATGCGAATTGCAGTAACATACGAAAATGGCGACATTTATTAGTATTTCGGACATACCGAGCAGTTTAAGATTTACGATGTTCAACACGGTAAGGTGATGGATAGCCGCCTCATCTACACCAACGGTCAGGGGCACGGCGCGCTTGCCGATATTCTCCGCTCTTTGCATGCGGATATCCTGATCTGCGGCGGCATCGGAGGCGGTGCACAGATTGCACTTGCCGAATGTGGTATTAAGCTGTTTGGCGGTGTTTCCGGCAACGCTGATGCGGCAGTTGACGCATACCTTGCCGACAACCTTCATTATGATTCCGATGTAAAGTGCAATCATCACGATCATGAACGCAGTGATGCGTCTCATGCTTGCGAAAGCCACGGCTGCGGAAAAGGAAATTGCGGTAATCGTTAATGTGATTACATCACGGAACTAAAGCCCATGATGTGATATTATAAAGTAAAAGGAGGTCGTGAAATGAAAGAATATGTTTGTAGTGTATGCGGATATGTACATAAAACCGACGGTGAATTGCCCGAGGATTTCAAATGTCCCCTTTGCGGTGCAGGGAAAGATGCGTTCAAGTTAAAAGAAGATGTTTCCCAAAAAACTGAAATCAATCTTCAAAAGCCGCATACAGAAAAAGAATTATCCCCAATGGAGATGAGCATCATTTGCTCCAATCTTGCAAGAGGGTGCGAAAAGCAGTATATGCCCGAAGAATCCGAGAGCTTTAGAAAACTCGCAGAATTCTTCCGTCAAAAAGCAGAGCCTGTCAGCAACGCCGGCACAGAGACACTGCTTGAATTGATTAATCATGATATTTCGGTAGGATTTCCTTACGGAAAATCAGCTGCGGAAGAGCAGCACGACCGTGGCGCGCTTCGCTGCCAGGTGTGGGCAGAAAAGGTGACGAGAATGTTGCAGTCACTTCTCACCCGATATGAGGTTGAGGGTAACAAGATGTTTGAAAACACAGGTGTGTATGTCTGCACAGTCTGCGGATTTGTATTCGTTGGCGATGCACCGCCTGCGCTTTGTCCGGTATGCAAAGTCCCTGCGTGGAAGTTTGAAAAAATAGAAGGAGGTGCAAGATAATGGCAGATAAATATGCAGTACGAAATTTAAGGCTTTGCACAAAAGACTGTCTTTGCCTTTATGTTTGCCCTACCGGCGCTACGGATACAGAAAACAGCATCATTGATCCAAATAAGTGTATCGGCTGCGGCGTATGTGCCGGGGCATGTCCTTCAGGTGCTATTTCAATGATGCCGAAGGAATTGCCCCCGCAGCAGCCTAAAACGGATAAAGTAGTCGAGGCGCTGCGTGCTCTCGTTCAAAGCAAAGCACAGGCTGAAAACATAGCTTCCCAGCTGCCCGATACACTTTCGGAGGCGGTAGCAAAATCGTCTCGACTTATGGCAGAAGACCTTTGCCGTGAAGCAGGCTTTATGCTTCCGCAAAGCGCCAACACAAAAGAATTTTTAGAGCAGATAAAATCCTATCCCGATATTCCGGCGGATGTGGTGGAAGCATTGCTTCATAACATAAATTTCAATGAAAATATAGAAAAGAAAGAGGTAATGAAAATGGCTAAATGGAAATGCAGCGTTTGCGGTTATGTTCACGAAGGAGACGAAGCACCCGAAAAGTGTCCCGTCTGCAAGCAACCCAAAGAGAAGTTCGTCAAGATCGAAGAAGCTCCCAAGAATCCTTACGCAGGCACAAAGACCGAAAAGAATCTATGGGAAGCATTTGCCGGCGAATCTCAGGCAAGAAACAAGTATACATACTTCGCAAGCGTAGCAAAGAAGGCAGGATACGAGCAGATCGCCGCACTTTTCCTTCAGACCGCAGAGAATGAAAAGGAACACGCAAAGCTGTGGTTCAAGGCTCTGGGTGAGCTTGGCGACACCGCAGAAAACCTGTTCCACGCCGCTGAGGGTGAGAACGCAGAGTGGACCGACATGTACGAAAGAATGGCCCGCGAGGCGGAGGAAGAAGGCTTTACCGCTCTTGCCGCACAGTTCCGTGGAGTTGCCGCTATTGAAAAGACGCACGAGGAAAGATACCGCGCACTTCTGAAAAATGTGGAAACGAAAGCGGTGTTTGAAAAATCCGGCGTAACCATCTGGGAATGCCGCAACTGCGGACACATCGTTGTCGGCACCAAGGCACCTGAGGTCTGCCCCGTATGCAACCACCCGCAGGCTTATTTTGAAGTAAGAAAAGAAAACTATTGATTTAGGGAGGAACTATCCATATGTGTGACAACAATAAATTCTATATTTGCGAACATTGCGGCAACCTTATCGGTATGATTCACGATGCAGGCGTGCCTATGATGTGTTGCGGGCAGAAAATGACAAAGCTTGAACCCGGTACGGTTGAGGCGAGCCACGAAAAGCACATCCCCGTAGTCACCGTTGAAGGAAACACCGTAAAGGTCGTCATCGGCTCAGTGGAGCACCCCATGGTCGAGGAGCATAGCATCCTGTGGGTATATCTCCAAACAGATAAGGGCGGTCAGCGCAAGTGCCTTGAAGTGGGCAAAGCGCCCGAAGTGACATTTGCTCTCGCTGATGAAAAGCCCGTTGCCGCATATGCATATTGCAATCTACACGGCTTGTGGAAATCGGAAATTTAACACGGAGGCGGATAAAAATGAATACAAAAGTACATGAGTTGTTAAATCAGCAGATCAACAAAGAATTCTATTCCGCATATCTCTACCTCGATTTCTCGAATTATTTTGAGGATGCAGGTCTTGACGGCTTTGCCAACTGGTATAAGATTCAGGCACAGGAAGAGCGCGACCATGCAATGCTCTTTTATCAGTACCTGCAGAATGAAAATCAGAAGGTGACGCTCGAAGCTATCGACAAGCCCGACAATGCTTTCTCTTGCCATATGGACGTCTTGAAGGCAGGACTTGAACATGAGAAGTATGTTACCTCGCTGATCCACAACATCTATGCCGAGGCATACGAAGCAAAGGATTTCCGCACGATGCAGTTCCTTGACTGGTTCGTAAAGGAGCAGGGCGAAGAGGAGACCAATGCCAATGATCTGATATCCAAAATGGAGCTTTTCGGTTCAGATCCCAAGAGTCTGTATATGCTCAACCAGGAACTTGCGGCAAGAGTATATTCCGCACCGTCGCTTGTATTATAATTAACGGAACAACACTATATGCTATTGTTTTGATAGCCTCGCTTGATGATCCGTACATCTATTTTGTAGCGTCACGGTTTTGCATCTGAATCGGACACACATCACAGCAAAAAGCACCTGCGCGAGCAGGTGCTTTTTGCAACGAAATCCGCCGCCGGCGGAAGAAATCCACCTTTGGTGGATGAAATCGCTTCGCGATGAAATCTGCCTTTCGGCAGGAGAAGGCGGCGGATTTAATTTCATCTGAGGCGGTACGCCGAAGATTTCATCCGAGCTTTCCCAGATTTCATCGTGCAAAGCACGATTTCATTTCAATTTCCCCACAGAGCCAAAACTGTAGACAGATTTGAACCACCACACTCCGTCCCCTACCGAAAACAAGGACAATCCTAAAATGATGCTTTTACAGTTTGGATAGATTCGAACTGCCACATCAGTTTGGATCCGCTTCAAACAGTAAATACGAAAAACTCATTTCTTCCAACGGACAGATCCGAACTACCGAAAACCAAATATTGACCTACTGAAGACAAAGAAGAGGCATTCGCCGCAAAAGTGGTTTGTGAGTATGAAATGTACCCAACCAAACCTCAAACATAGATTTGCATTTTTGAGTCTCGAATTTACAGTTTTCTTTATCAGCCTTCCGTGAGAACGGCTCAAAAACGCCAAAAAGCCTTGAAAATCAAGCCTTTTGTGCCGTTTGGTGCAAAAATGTGATTTCGGATAAATGGCAGAGATACTCAGTTCGATTGCGGTTAGAGATAAAAAGCAAGTCCTCATTTTGAGGACTTGAAAACGAACCGTAATATCGGAGTTACGCTTCATGCCCTCATTTTGAGGGCATGAATACCGCTATGTACAGTCAGGAGCATCAGATCGATTACCACGGTATTGACAAGAAGCAACGCCGTGAGAACCAAGCCAAAAGGCAAGGAATCATTATGTATTAACCGAAAGGAGCTTTGATAACAATTTGATAACTATTCAAAAAAACGCTGGATATTGTCTCGAACGTGTGATATGTTTGGGGTACGCAAGCGAAGGGAGAATGATATGGCAGAGTTAATAAAAAAGCAGTATGGACGAGTTGTGTCGGTAGAACTACGCAATCCGTCGGAAATATGCCAAGAGAGGAATTGGCGAAAGGAATTTGAAGGCTTCTGCGGTGTCATGCATATTTATCAGAGCCAACACAAATCCCCCGGAAAGCACTATATCGTGATATACGATATAGCGAAAAACTATCTGAAAACCGGCACAGGTGATTTGGTAGAGTGTAAAAACCGCATAACGCTGACAACGAAAAATAGTATATACACCTTTGAGAGAATCAATATCGAAAGAAAGGCAGGTAATTAAATGGCAAATAAACGCAGACCGCAGGGTGACGGCACGATACGAAAGCGTAGTGACGGTAGATGGGAAGCCCGAATCATTGTCGGGCACAAGAATGACGGCTCGCCCATGTACAAGTCAGCATTCGCCAAAACGCAGAAAAGCGCGTTGAAGCAGCTCCACCAGCTCATAGAGCTGTACCGTGACGTTGATCTCACCGAGGACTGCCGAATGACACTCGGCGAGTGGATGGACAAGTGGCTGGATGAATATATGATGTTCTCCCTCCGTGAGAGTACCATAGAGGGATACCGCTGTATGGCAGAGCATCAGATCAAACGCTTTATCGGCAACAAACAGCTATCGTCTCTTACCACGGCTGACGTGCAGAGATTCTACAACAAGGTCAAAAAGGAAGGTAGAGCCAAGTCCCATCCGCTTTATGGCTACGAGCTGTCCAATACGATGGTGCGAAAGGTACACATGCTACTGCATCAGGCATTGGACGTAGCGGTCAAGGAACGGCTTATCGTGCGAAATCCCACGGACGGCACTACCATCCCGAAAAAGACAACCACCGAAAAGCAGGTGCTTGATGACGGTCAGCTTGAAAGATTTATGGAAGCTATCAAGGAAGAACCGTATTGGAACGACTTCTTCTACGTGGAGGTCATGACAGGACTTCGCCGTGGCGAGATATGCGGAATCAAGTGGAGCGATATCAACTTCGCAGAAGGAACGCTGAGTGTCACACGCTCGGTCGGTACAAAAGCAGGCGGTGGCGTGAGCATCGGCGAAACCAAGACAGGCGCGGGTGTGAGAACCATCACCATGCCTCCAAGCGTGGCAACGCTCCTCCAAGCAAAGCAAGCGGATGCGGTCAGCGAATGGGTTTTCCCACATTATACGAATCCATCTGACCCCTTGCATCCCAGCTCTGCTTATAAAAAGCTCAAAACCATTCTCAAAAAAATCGAGCTTCCCATGATGCGATTCCACGACCTCCGGCATACCTTCGCCACTCACGCAACGGACGGCGGAGTCGATCCAAAGACCTTGGCGGGCATTCTCGGGCACACGAACGCCAGTTTCACGCTCGACACCTACACCCACGTGACAGGCGATATGCAACGCAACGCCATGACGGTGGTCAACAATATGATGCAACAATTCTTAATCACGGAGGAAACAGATGGCAAAGAATAAGAGAAAACAAGGAGAAGGAACTCTCCGACAAAGAACGGACGGTCGCTGGGAAGGCAGGATCGTTGTAGGCTACAACGGAAAAGGCAATCCCAGAACAAAAAATGTAACCGCAAAAACAAAATACGAGTGCGAAGAAAAGCTAAAAGCACTAAAAGAAGAGCTCGGCAAGGTAGCCGAGCGAATCAAGCCGGACATGCCCTTCGGTGATTGGCTGGACTTCTGGTATCAGAACTTCAGCAAGCCTGCGCTAAGGGAAACCACAAGGGCAGGATATGAAAACTGCATCTATCAGCACATTATCCCGTCCATCGGCACGATACCGCTCTGTAAGCTCTCGCAGAACGACCTGCAGCAGTTTTACGCAAACCTCAAGAAGAACGGCAGGCTTCAATACTCCGAAACCTGCGGAACAGGGGTATCCAACCGACTGATACGCGCCTGTCACGCAAGATGCCGTTCGGCTCTTGAAAAGGCGGTGGCAGAAAACCTGATCACAAGGAATCCATCCCTTGGCTGTAAGCTACCGCCCAAGAAAGGAAGAGAGATGCAGGTGCTGACACCTGCCGAGATCAGTCGCTTCCTCGCACGTGCCAAAGAGGAAGGATACTATGAATTGTTCCTTCTCGAGCTCTCCACGGGAATGCGCCGAGGTGAGATACTCGGACTCAAATGGAGTGACCTCAATCTCTCGGGTGGCAGTCTGCGGATAGCAAGAGAGGTCGTGCCTGCAGGCGGCAAGATCGTCATACAGCCACCCAAGACCAAGAATTCAATAAGAACCGTCGTGCTACCGCCTTATATGGTAGCCAAACTCGCCGATATGGAGAAAAGCAAGACCTGTGAGTGGATATTTCCATCGCCCGTGAAAGAGGGAGAGCCAAGAAATCCTACGGCGATACACCGCAGATTCAAGCTCATACTGGAACGCTCGGGATGCAAGAACATCCGCTTCCACGACCTGCGGCACACCTTCGCAACCATGGCACTTGAAAATGGTATGGACGTGAAAACCCTATCCGATATGATAGGACACATCAGCGCGGAAACGACGCTCAACATCTATTCGCATATCACGGATACGATGAGAGCACAAGCCTCGGTGAAGATCGACCGCAAAATCGGCGGTACAGACGCTCCAATGCCCGAAGCCAAGGAAGAACCACGGCAAGTGCAAACAATCAACGTGGACGAGAATTTCGAGCCGTATACGCCCAAAATCCGCAAGAGTGGCACGGGATGCGTCTATCAGATCAACGACAGCCTGTGGGAAGGTAGCTTCTATCCAAGACTCGCCGATGGCAAGCGAAAGAAGTTTAACGTCTACGCCAAGACGAGAGAAGAATGCGAAAAACTACTCGCAGAGATGATAGCTGAAAAGAAATCGGAGATCGCAGCCGAAAAGGCAAATACAAAAACCGCATAAACGTCAAGAGGGCTGACCAAAACAAACGGTCAGCCCTCAAAAAATGCGGTGCAGTAAACCTGCTAAGAAAAGTCAANNGAAGAACCACGGCAAGTGCAAACGAACGACGTGAACGAGAATTTCGAGCCGTGGCAACCCAAATATCGCAAGCCCGGCACGGGTTGCATCTATCAGATTAACGACAGCCTTTGGGAAGGTAGCTTCTATCCAAG
>DODZ01000044.1:0-17530 GCA_003524145.1 Candidatus Apopatosoma intestinale
GAGGGCTTTCAGCCCTGCCAGCACCATGCCCTTATAGGGCTGAGCAAGCCACCTGCTTTGCCGGTGGTTATGACTTTCGTCACGCAAAAGTACGAGAGAAGAAAAGTTACTTTATCCTACTCAAAATCGCGATAGAACAATATCTGCCAAAACACAAAAAGGCGGGAAAAAGCCAAGCTTTTTCCCGCCTTTTTGCGAAATCAAACCTTTTCTCCGAGTTTTGCGGCAATAATACCTTTTGCGCCCTCCGGAATATATTCCGAGTACGGCTTGCCGCACCGCGCAAGCTCACGCACAAGTGTGGAGCTGACATGGAGCACCTCGGGAGAGGAGAACATGAGCAACGTCTCTATGCCCGATATGGCTCTGTTTGCCCGAGCCATATCCTCTTCATATGCATAGTCCGAGAGATTGCGCACCCCCTTGACTATGGCGCAGACACCGAGCTTCTTTGCAAAATCCGCGATAAGCCCCTCACCCTTTACCACGCGGACATTTGCCATATCCGATGTGGCGGCGGCTACCGCAGAGAGGCGGATTTCCTCATTGAGCAAGGGCTTTTTCGCGGGATTTGTATAAACCGCAACTACTGCTCCGTCGAAAGTATCCGCAGCTCTTTTTATTATGTCAAGATGACCTGTTGTTATCGGGTCAAAGGTGCCCGCAATCAAAACAATTTTTTCCATTTTTATTCTCCTGCCTTCGGCTTAAGATAAGTTATATGGACCCTGCCGTATTTCACGCCTTTTACTTTTTCGTAGCGCGCGGCGAGCATTACATTTTCTTCGATGTCGAGCGGCTTTTCATCCTCGCAGATTACCATTCCGCCTGTGTTTATCATATCTGCATCGTATAGCGCAGCGAGTATCTCGGGCAGCAGGCGCATGGCATACGGCGGGTCGAGATAGATATAATCAAAACTGCTTCTTCCGCCCGCCGCCCTGATATACGCTCTCCAATCCATGCAGAGCACATTCGTTTTCGGATAGAGTTTTGTTTTCTTTGCGTTTTCCGTAATTATATTTGCGGCATCGCGCGAAGCGTCGACAAGCGTCGCCTTTTCCGCACCGCGGCTGAGTGCCTCCAGCCCCATCTGACCTGAGCCGGCAAAAAGGTCAAGTACCGTTTTTCCCGCTATATCAAACTGAATAGAGCTGAAAACAGCCTCTTTCACTCTCTCCGGAGTCGGTCTTGTGTCCTCGCCCTCGAGCGTTTTCAGATTTATGCCTCGTGCGCTTCCTGTGATTATTCTCATTTTTTATTCCTTTCGCCTTTGTCAAAGTATGTTATTATTCTTTCGGCTGTTTCCGGTGTTATTCCCTTAACTGCGGCAAGCTCCTCGGCGCTCGCTTTCTTTACGCCCGCAAGTCCGCCGAAATGCGAGAGCAGAGCCTTTGCCTTTGCCGCGCCTATGCCGTCTATCTTCTCGAGGACAGAGGTCTTTTCTTTTTTGCGCTTTGCCCGCGTCATGCTCGAAACGGTGAAGCGGTGAACCTCCTCCTGAATTTTATATATCAGCATGAAAACCGCCTGCTCCGCGGCTATGGAGACCTCGCCGTATTCGCTCACAAGCGCACGCGTCTTGTGATGCTCGTCCTTTACCATGCCGAGCACGGGAATGTTTATTCCCATTTCCCGCATGAGCGCCTGTATCACGAGAACATGATTTTTGCCGCCGTCGAGCAGTATCAGGTCGGGCGCCTTTGCCCCATCATCGGAGAGATGCGAGAGTCTGCGCGAGAGAGCTTCTCTCATGGAGCCGTAATCATCCTGCCCGTCGGTCGTGCGAATCTTATAAAGCCTGTATTCGCTCTTTTTCGGCTTGGCGTTTTCGAAAACTACCATGCCTGCCGTTATGTTTTCGTTTCCGTAGTTTGAAATATCAAAAGCCTCTATGCGCTCCGGCAGAACCTCAAGCGCACAGAGAGAAGCCAGCCTTGCAAGAGATTTTTCCGTCTGCTCACTGCTTTTTCTGTATTCGTCGGCGCGTGTTTCGGCATTTTGCTTGACTGTCCGGCAGAATTTATGAAGCTCGCCTCTGCGCGATATCTTCAGTCTGACCGCCGTTCCTGCCTTTTCGCGAAGCCAGTTTTCCGCTGTCTGCCGTTCTTCCTCGGCTATTTCATCGGCGAGTGTTATCTCGCGCGGGATATAATCGCGCACGCTGTAGAGCTCATATATGAAGGAGCATATAGCGGCATCATCGAAAATTTCGCCACCCGAGAAAAGAAAGCTCTGAGAATCTATCAGCTTTCCGGAGCGGACATAGAAAACGCATATTGCAGATATATCATCACCCGCATACCAGCCGATGATATCGCGATCGACATCGGGAGAGCATATTACGCGCTGCTTTTCGCTCAGACGCTTTATCGCCGCTATCCTGTCACGGTAGCTTGCCGCCGCCTCAAACATCAGATTTTCCGAAGCGTAATTCATTTTCTCCGTGAGAGAGGAGAGTATATCGTCCTCGTTTCCGTCGAGAAACGATATCGCCTCAAGAAATCTCGCGCGATATTCCTCTGCCGTCACGCTCTCCTCGCATGGCGCGATGCACCCCATGCGGCGATAGAGACAATGCTTCACTTTGCCCTTGTCCTTCGGAAAATGCTTCTCGCAATAGGGAAGCCCGAAGGTTTTGCGCAGAGCCGAGATAACGGAATAAACCGTATTTGCACCCGAATACGGACCGTAATATTTATTTTTGCCCGCCTCGCGCTTGCGTGACATTATGAGTCTGGGATATTCCTCGCCGAGCGTAGCCACGAGATAAGGATAAGACTTATCATCCTTGAGCAGGATATTGTATCTCGGACGATAGAGCTTTATCAGGCTGTTTTCCAGCGTGAGCGCTTCCATCTCCGTCTCGCAGATGATATAATCAAAATCGTATACATTATGCGTCATGGCGTCGGTCTTGCTGTTGAAATTATTGTCATGGAAATACTGAGAGACCCTGTTTTTGAGTGCACGGCTCTTGCCGACATATATGACCTTACCCGAGGAATTTTTCATTATATATACGCCGGGGCAGAGCGGCAGGTTGCCTGCCTTTTCCCGCAGTCTTTTTGCGTATTCTTGGCGTACCGTGATAAATCCCTCCGATCTGAAAATGGGTTTACAGACAAAAAACGGCAGAGGGTTCAAAACGAGCCATCTGCCGCCTGTCATTCACTTCGTTAACTTTCGGCTCACTCGGTCGTGCGGAGAATCTCCTCGAGACCGTCGAGCGCCTCTGCCTCGTCGGGACCGTCGGCGATAAGAGTTATCGTGGCGTCTCCCGAAATAGCCATGGCGAGCACACCCAAAAGACTTTTTGCGCTGGAACGCTTGTCTCCGTCCTGAATCCATATAGAGCTTTTATACGAATTTGCTTTCTGAATGAAAAACATTGCAGGTCTTGCATGCAGACCTACGCTACTTTTTACTACTACTTCTCTTGAAATCATGTGCCGCTCCTGTGCTTTTATCGGGGATAATGCGAAAATGTGCCGTCATTTCCCTTGGACTAAACAGTATTATATCAAATTATTTGCATAAAATCAATAGCTTTGAGTAAATTTTCCTGTGAAAAATGTAAAAAATACGATTTTCCGTTGCTGTTATTCGGCTTTTTCTATCGAATTTACCGTTATTTCCACAGCGGCGCCGTTTCCCGTCAGCGGATCAAGTATATATACGGAGAGAACTGAGCCTACGGTTATTTTTGTTTTGCCGTCGATGAAAAAGCCCGTTTCCGAGGAAATGCCGGCAAATTTTATCCTGCCGTGCAGATTTTTCTTTCCGAGAGGATTATCGTGCGGCTTGGCGACGCCGTCCTCCTCGATATAAATCTTATTTGTTTCGACTTCTGCCGATATTATCTCCCCTATGAGAGAGTCGCCGTTTGTAAGGTAAACATTTCCCTTGCTTGCGCTTGCCGCTGTATTATCCATGATATCATATACCGTGAAATTCACGATTACATGCTCGCTTATATCGTTGCGCTTGTCGAAATACGCGACTTTCAGTACCACTGCGGCAATGCTCGCGATGACGGCAAGTATTATTATTATGTCAAATATATTGAATCTGACTTTGTTTTTGCTGTCGTTCACTTGGCACCCTCCCTTTTATCAGCCTGCACTCTTTATCTCGAAGCGCGTGCAATAACCGACGCGATTCAGATATCCGGATGAAAAATATATCTGCGAGCCCACGAGAATTCTCGTATTTCCTATGTTGCAGAAGCCTGTTTCGTCCACCGTCGCGTTGTCGCATACTATCGTGACATACGCATCGTAGACATCGCTGTAGGCATAAACGGGAATATTCCCGTTTTCATCGGCTTTGCTGTCATAATACTGCGTCGGCTCCCATCTGATATTCGATATATAACCGAGCGGCATGTCCGTAGCCGAATCAAAAACCTCATTTCCCGCCGCCAGAGCAGAGCGGTATTCCTCCTTTATCGCTGTCAGCTTGACGGAATATTCGATGGTTCTCGGCTTATTCTCCGGCTTCACATTACCGTTTTGCAGAAGTATCAGATATGTTATAGCCGCCGCCACGGAAAGAATCAATATTATTATAACAGCATCCACAAAGCCGAAACGAGCCTTTTGTTTTTTGTTGTCCATTTCAGTACCTTGACCTTTCAGATTATTTTGCAGTCCGAATTATAGCTCGGAAAAATAGTGTTCCGCATCTTCCTTCTTCTTTATTGCGGCAAAATCCGTATACGAAACGGCAAGCCCGACCATCATCCAGAAGAAAAGGAATATTCTGTAGTTATAGAAAACAAAGTCTGTCAGCCCCTGAAAAAGAAATGCGAAAATTCCGGAGAAGAGAGCCATGCACATCATCTTTTCCTTTACGGCGGTGCAGCTGCGCAGATAGGAGAAGCAACGCGACGCAAGGAAAAGCATGAATATGAGAAAGAATACGAGCGCGAATATGCCCATTTCCGCCGTGAGCTGGAGATACAGGCTGTGGCTGTGATATGCCACCTCGGCACCGCCTATGGAATAAGCGGGATAAACAGAGGAAAAAGCCTGCTCGCCTATTCCGATGCCGGATATCAGATTGTCGCGTATCATGGCGAGAGAGCCGCGCCATATATTGAGTCTGTACGAGGTTGATGAATCGGTGAAATTTGTAAACCTGTCAAATATCGCGGTATCTTTTGCGAAAATAAGCAGGGAAGCGAGCGGCGAGGCTATTATCAGCGCCGCAAAAAATTTCCTGCTTGCTATCAGGGCAAAAACGAGAAGCGAAACGGCAAAGCCGAGCCATGCCCCGCGCGACCATGTAAGTATCAGGCAGGCGCATCCGAGCAGAGCCGATATCGCGGAGGCAAAGCGCCTGCGAGGGCTTGCTTCGTCGCTCTGCTTTGCAAGGGCGAAGGCAAGCGCCGTCGGCACGGTCATTATAAGAAATTCGCCGAGCACATTCGGATTTTCAAAGGTAGAGACCGCACGCCCTCGGATATAATCGAAGGTGCCGGTGTCAATCCAGCCGAGCGTGGGAGTTCCGATGAAATATTCGCCTATGCCGATAAGCGAGACAAGCCCGAGCGAAACGATGCAGCACGAGATTGCGCGGACGAGCATTTTCTGCGAGCAGATAAGATTTCTCACTATGAAATACATAGAAATAAGACAAATGTATAAGAGCATTTTTTTTATGCTCGAGCTTCTGTCCACGGAGTTTACACCGCCGAGGAAGAAGAAAACCGCCAGCATCACCACGGGGATATCGGCGAGCGCGAGCTTTACCACGCGCTTGCCGCGTATCAGCTTTACAAAAAATGATATCGCTATGAGTATCACCGTTGCGGCGAGAGACATAGTTTTCATGAAGGGGAGCAGGAGAAAAACGAGGAGCACGCCTGCCTCCGGATAAGTCATGACAAACATCGCAAAGGCGATAAGCGCCGCCGCCGCAACTATATAGAGCGGGCGGACAAATATCGTGCAGAGACCGAGTATCATGCCGAGCATGAACATTATGTTTGTGGCACGACGCCCCTCTTCGGACTCCTCATGAGCCTCGGTTCTTCTTATACCGAGAAAATCGTTTATCAGAAAAGAGAAGAATCTGCTTCCGGCAAAAGCCTGCGAAACCGAGAGCTTCGATGAGAAGAAGCAGACGGAAAGGAGCAGGAAAACCGCGCCTGCCGCGGGGTCGGTGAAGTTGCGCTCATAATCGAAGGCGACCGCCTTCATTATATATATAACTGAGCTGTATAGCCCGAACGAAGCGGAAAATACACCGAATACCGATATCGGTGCCGAGAGGAACATATCTCTCAGCCTCGAAGAAAAGCCGAGCAGGACGCTGCGCTCTATCTCTCTTGCGGCGCGTTGCTTTGCGCCGCGCATGGAAAATTTCTTTACAGCCTTTCTGTAGACCGAGGCGGCAAATGAATTTCTCGCGGCTTCCTCGGCGGCATCATACGATGTCATCAGAAAGGCGAAAATGCTTTTGAGAATTCTGCTGTAAATAAAAGAAGCAAACCGCATGACATATGTCACGATGAAGCTGTCTTTTATGCGGACGGCTCTTTTCTTATTTTTCTGTACCGTCATCAGCTGTCCTCCCTTCGTGCTTTATGCTTTCCTTTCGGCAGAAGCCCGAAAAGATATATACATATTAAATATACCACACTTCCTGCCAAAAAAACAATAGCAGAGACGAAGAAATTTTTAAAAAATGTGTTTTTTATCGATATTTTGCCGACAAAAGTGTCGAGAAAGTACATGGAGATGCCGCAGACGAGTGCGGAGAACACCGCTTTTGCCACATCGGGTGCTGTACGGCGGGTGAAAAATCCGAGCTTTATTGCACCACCGAAGAGCAGAATAGCCGCCGCGCAGATCTGCGCCGCGAGAAAAGAGAGCGCGAGGGAGATGATGTGCTTTTCCGTTATTGCGAAAAAAACAGGCTCCGCCGCTATGCAGACGGCGACTGCCACCGCCGCCGCCACGGTCGGCAGGCGCACGATGCCTTTGGAATAAAATGCGCGAAGAAGTGTTTCATAAAGAGCGAAAAACGGCATGGCAAGCGCAAATACCGAAAAGAGAGAGGCACAGTCGGCGGCAAGCGCCTGCGAGAAATTTCCGCGAAGATAGATTATCTCCACTATCCTCTGCGAAAGCACGAGACTGCCCGCCGAAAACGGAAGAACGAGAAGCAGAGCGCTTTTTATACCGTTTTGCGTGAGCAGGCGGAAGGCTTCGCCGTTTTCCTCTCCGTTTACATCGGAGAGCTTCGGAAAAATATAATTGCACACGCCGTATGTCAGTATGCCGGAGACGATAATAAATATATTGTATGCGTAGTTGTATGCGCTGATGGCTCCCGCCGAGATGAAAGGCGCAAAGAACGTCACTGCGAGCAGGCTACAGGGAAGAATCAGCGAGCCTGCCGTTATCGCGGGTGCCTTTTTCAGCGCCGCGTGCATATCGGGATTTTTCATATCGGGCTTCTTAAATCGCAGAATTTTTTTTGCCGTCGCCGGTATGGCAAGTGTTGCCGCCTGAACAGCCCACGAGAGCGTATATACCGCAGAGAGAATGACGATGCTTCTTTCGTCCGGTGTGCCGCGGAAAAACAGAAGCGTAATTATCAGCAGAAGATTTGATACGGAAGAAGCCACGGCGGGCAGTATGAAAAATCCGTAGGACTGGAGAATGCCCGCCGCGATATGTGCGAGCCCCGCAAAAAGCGATGCGGGAAGCATAATGCGCAGAAGCCTTGCCGCAAGCAGGGCAGTCGCTTCGTCAAGAGCGGGAGAGAGCAGAGCTGTCACCTGCCGCGAGAAGATGATGCCCAGCGCCGAGGTGAGCACTATCGCAAGCGAAACGGCGCAGGTAAACGATGCGGCAAATTTTTCCGCGCGCTCGCCGCTCTCTCTTTTTGCCGAGCCGAGCATGGGAATAAAGCATCCTGCTATGGCGGAGGCGAAGAGAATATCGAAAAGCGAGAGTGAAACGGAAGATGCGGCAAGAAAAGCCGAGGCTTCGACGCTCTCGGCAAAAACGGAGCCGAAAAGCATCTGACGCACCATGCCGAGCAACTTTGAAGCCGCCGTTACCGCCATCATAGCCCCGACTGTCTTTACGGCACTGCGGGTCTTTACCATGCTTTTCCCTCCCTCAAAAAATTTTATCGCTTGATTATTGACGCAAATCCGATATTATATACAAATATATAAAACCGAAAAAGCATATGCCGCCTTATTTTTCACCGAGCAGGTCGGGACGCACGCGGCGCGTTTTTTCGAGAGCCTTTTCCGCGCGCCACTTTTCTATATTGGCATGATGCCCGCTTATCAGCTCGTCAGGAACGAGCCTGCCGCGGAAATTATACGGACGCGTATACTGCGGATATTCGAGAAGCCTATCGGAAAAGCTCTCCTTCTCATAGCATTCGGAATCGGAGAGCACGCCGGGCACGAGCCTGCCGACGCAATCTGTGAGTATGCACGCAGGTATCTCGCCACCCGTGAGAACATAGTCGCCGATGGATATCTCCTCATCTATTATCTCGTCTATTATCCGCTGGTCCACACCTTCGTAGTGCCCGCAGAGAATGACGAGATTGTCATAGCCCGCGGCAAGCTCAGCCGCCTTCGCCTGCGTGAGCACCTTGCCCTGCGGCGACATATATATAACTCGCCGCCGACTGCAAAAATTAACCTCGGGCGCGGTTATCGCAGTAAAGCAGTCGTATATCGGGACGGGACTCATGAGCATTCCCTTGCCGCCGCCGTAGGGAGTATCGTCCACCCTGCGGTGCTTATCCTTGGAATAATCGCGGATATTGTGCGCATGAACCTCGAGTATGCCCGCCTTCTGCGCCCTGCCGATTATGCTCTCGGAGAGCACCGTTTCTATAAGCTCGGGGAAGAGAGTCATTATATCAAAGCGCATCATACTTCCTCGCTTTCATCAAAAAAGCCCGCTATCGGCTTTATAAAAATGCCTTTTTCCACATCTATCTCCCTGATAAATTCGGGAACGGCGGGGATCAGCACATCGCCCTTTTCCGTTTTCACGGAATATATCTTCTGCGCCACGCCGTCTGTCACCTCGCGAAGCGTGCCGTAAACCGTGCCGCTTTCGCAGTCTATCACCGGAAGCCCTATCATATCGCAGATAAAAACATCTCCCGCCGCCTTTTTTATTTCCTCGCGGCGCGCGCTTATAACCTTGCCCTTTAATTTCTCCGCCGCCTCGGGTGTATTTATCCCCTCAAGCGTGGCGAGCAGAAAGCGTCCGCCGAGCACGCGACTGCCGAGCACGGGGATACTGCTCCCATCGGCAAAATAAAAGCACCGAACACCGCGAAGAGCATCGGGACTGTCGCTCCAAGGCTCTATTTTCACCTCGCCGCGGATTCCACGCGTATTGATTATTTTTCCTATTTCTATATATTTTTTAAGCTCGCGCATAAAAACACCTTATATTATTTTGATAATGAAAAACGCCTCGCGAAAGCTATAAGCCTCGCGGGGCGTGCTGCAATCAGCTCTCAGCTTTTAAACTTGCGCTTTCTTGCTGCTTCAGATTTTTTCTTGCGTTTAACACTCGGCTTTTCGTAGTGCTCTCTCTTCTTTACTTCGGCAATAACGCCAGAACGAGCGCACTGTCTTTTGAATCTGCGAAGAGCGCTGTCAAGCGATTCGTTTTCTTTAACTCTTATCTCAGCCATTCTTAATCCCTCCCCCCGCAAATAAAACAAAGCGTTCAGAACAAAAATTCTCGTTTATCATTATACACAAGTTATAGCCGTATGTCAATATGATTTTACAAAATTTATTCCGATTCTTTAAAAAAATCTTTGTCATTTGCCCGTATCGCGGCATACAATGCATTGAAAATAAAACAAAAAGAAACCACAAGCCGCTTTTCTTCCCGAATATGTGAAGAAAATGACGGCGGAAAGGCGGCACATATGAGAAACGGGATACGCGAATTTTTTGCGGCGGCAAATACGGAGGAGGGCTTTTACAGCATATTCGAAAGCGTATTTCCGCCGAGCGCACTCGATAAAATTTTCATCATCAAGGGCGGACCGGGAACAGGCAAATCTACCCTCATGCGGCAGATAGCGGAGTATGCCTGCGGGCGCGGATACTCTCCCGAGCTTTATTATTGCTCGTCTGATACCTCGTCGCTGGACGGGATAGTGATACCCGAGCGCTCCTGTGCCGTGATAGACGGCACGGCACCGCATATGACCGACCCGAAATATCCCGGAGCATGCGAGACGATAATCAGCCTCTACGGTGCCTTTGACATCGCGGCGCTGCGAAAGCGCCGCGGGGAGATAATCGGGCTTGCGACCGAAAACTCGGAGTTTTACCATGCGGCATACCGCTTTCTCTCCGCGGCGGGGCGCGTGCACCGCGAAATAGAGGAGAGTGCACTTTCGGCATATAACGGAGAGAAGGCGGCAGGCGCACAGCGGCGGCTCCTGCGCGCGATGAAGCTGCCGACGGGAAAAGCCGGCAGGAGCGAGGTTCGATATGTCGATGCCATAGGAACATCCGGAAACGTGCATCTGCCGACTCTCGAAAAAGCTGCGGGTACGGTCTATACCGTTTCCGACAAATACGGGCTCGGCGGATATTTTCTCACCTCTTTCTGCGAACTTTGCGAGAGCTTCGGCATTTCGCTTGTAAAATGCCCGTCTCCGCTTCGCCGAGACAGGACGGAATCTCTCTATTTAAAGGAAGCCGACACGCTTTTTTACATATGCCGCGATGAAGAAAAACTGAAAGCGAGCGACAGGAATATAAATATTCTTCGCTTTGCCGATAAAGGCAGGCTTTCCGCCATGCGCCGCAAGCTGAAATTCTCGGGCAGGTGCTATGACTGCCTCATTCGTGCGGCAGAGGAAAACCTTGCCGGAGTGCGCCGCGCCCATGCGGCTCTTGAGGCAATCTACGGCGAAAATATCGATTTTTCCGCCGTGGAATTACAGAGAGATGCGATACTTCGCGATATTTTTGCCGATAATATGTAAAAATTCAAAATATAAGTTGAAATTTGAGATGATTTGTGGTAATATAGTGGTAATATATTTTATAATAACTTAGTCGGACACTTTTGATTTAAAAATATAAAAGCGAACGGAGTTCAAAATGAAAAGATTTATAAAGATAATTTGCGTGATTTTCGCGCTCATCCTTTCACTCGGAGTTTTCACCTCGTGCACAAGAAAGCCCGGGCTTTATAACTGGCTGGGCATGAGAGTAAAGGTTGACTATGCGCTTCGCCTTGTTCTCGATGTAGGCGACGGCAAGAAGGAATACCTCGTTCCCTTTGACGAATATTATGGTGTTTTCATGTATTATAAATCCCTGCTCGGCGACGGCATTCTCGAGGATGAAAACAAGAAACTGCTTTTCACCACGGTAGACGAGCAGACAAAGGCTGTAAAGGAAATGACAGAGGATGACCTCATGGAGTTTTATGCGCTCTATGCCATAGCCGAAAAATACGGCGTGGGGCTTACTCAGGAGGATTACGATTCGTTTGAGAGCGGATACAAGGCAAACCTGCGCAAATATCTCGAGGCAAACGGCAAGACCGAGGGAATAGACAATATCGACAGCTATACCGATGAGATGTATCAGAAGCTTTTCAAGAGCCTCGGAACGTCAGAGGATCATGTCAGATTTTCTTATTTGCGCAACTTGCTTTCATCGAGAGTGAAAAAGCATATCGCGCCTGACGCCGTTGCACACGCAGAGAAGTACTATTTCCATATCAAGCAGGTGCTTGTTCTCTTTACAAAGGGTGATTCCTCTTCGGAAAAAGCCGCTTGGGAGAAGATAAATGCGGCAAAGGCAGAGCTTGATGCGGGCACTTCGATAAACGATGTGATAAAGAAATACGACAGCGGAGTCTCATCAAGCGAGATTTATTTTGACGCTTCGTCGGTCATTCTCGGCTCGGAAAATACAAACGGTTCTTCCGTATCAAGCTTTGTTTCGACAACGGTGAACGGACTCAATATCGGTGATACGAGCGATATACTCACGGGCGACTACGATGAGGAGTTCGGATATTTCTGCATAATCAAGCGCCTCGGCTTTGACGAAAGTTTTGTATATGGCGACACGTCAATAGGCGAAACGATATTCCGCTATTATGCGGCAGGCTCTTCGCAATATACACCGCAGTACAGCGAATACAAGGCGACGGTCGGCGCATATACTCAGAACCTCGTCTGCTATGCATACAATCAGAAGATTTATGACAAAATAAATGTAAAATCAATGAAATAAAGGTGAAAAAGCGGGGAGGCTCGGGGCTTTATGTTCCCTTGTCCTGCCCGCATTTTTCTTGAAAGGATAAAAAATGTCTTTCGATACATTTACAGCCGTCCTCGTTTCGCGCGAGCTTGACTCGGCGCTTCGCGGCTCGAAAATAGAGAAAATATATCAGCCGTCGCGCTACTGCATGGTGCTTCTCTGCCGCAAGGGCGGGGAGACGCGTCGCCTGCTCCTCTGCGCCACTCCCGGGGCTTCACGCGTGGGTATAACGGAGACAGTGCGCGAAAATCCCAAGACGCCGCCGTCCTTTTGTCAGCAGTTGCGCAGGCATATCTCCGGTGCTGCCGTCTCGGGTATATACACGCTCGGCTTTGAGCGCGCGGTGGAAATAGCGCTTGATTCATATGATGAACTCGGCTTTGCCTGCAAAAGATATCTCATAGTCGAGATAATGGGAAAATACAGCAATATCATCTATGCGGGCGATATCGACGGCAAAAAGAAGATACTCGGGCTTCTGCGTGCGGGCGATATTACCGAGGGCAAGCGCCCGCTTGTTTCGGGCGCGGAATATGAACTTCCGCCGTCACAGGACAAGGCTATGCCGACAGGCGAGACGCATGACGCTTTTATCTCGCGCATGAGCGCTTCCGGCGAGAAGCCCTGTGAGGAATTTATCCTGTCGACTTATGCGGGCTTTGCCCCGATAGCGGCGCGGGAGGTTGCCTTTCGCGCGGGTGCGCTCGGCAGGCTCTGCATTGACGCAGAAAAGGAGAGCCTCTGGGCTTCGTTTTCGGAGATTGCAGGGGCGGCAGACGGGAGCGGCGCCGTGCCGACCGTAGTTATGCGGGAAAACGGCGAGCCTTTTGACTTCTCGTTTGTCGATATAACGCAGTACGGCGAAAACGCGAAAAAGAAAAACTTCGCCGGCTTTTCGGAAATGCTGGATTTCTATTTTGAGAGCAAGGATACGGCAGCTATCCTGCGGCAGAAAACGCATGATATACATACGGCTGTCTCGGGTAACCGTCAGAAGCTCGCTAAGAAGCTGAATATCCTGAAAAAAGAGCTTGCCGACTGCGATGAGATGGATAAATACAAGCGCTGGGGCGATCTCATCACAGCTTCCGCCTATATGCTCAGGCAGAAGGCAAAATTTGCCGATGTCCCCGATTATTACAGCGCCGAGGGCGACACGATAGAGACTGTCCGTGTGCCGCTGGACGAAAAGCTGACTCCCGCGCAGAACGCGGCGAAATATTACAGGAAATATACCAAATTAAAGACGGCGAAGGGGATTCTCGCCGAGCAGATAAGGATAGCAGAGGCGGATATCGAATACCTCGCCACGGTGGAAAATGCCGTTTCCATGTGCGAGACGGAAGCGGATATTGATGAGATACGCCGCGAGCTTATACTGGGCGGATATCTGCATAAGACCGCAGAAAAATGCAGTCCGAGAGCCGCAGAGAAGCATACGCCGAAGGTGGCACGGTTTGTAACCTCCGGCGGGCGCGAGCTTATCTGCGGAAAAAACAATATTCAGAATGACTATGTCAGCATGAAGCTGGCGAGAAAGCACGACTGGTGGTTTCATGTAAAAAACAGCGCGGGTGCTCATGTGATAATGCTCTGCGAGCAGGGTGAGGAGCCGGATGCCCGTGATTTCACAGAGGCGGCGGAGCTTGCCGCATATTACTCGAGCATATCCGATACGCAGAATGCGGCTGTTGATTACACACTTGTAAAAAATCTGAAAAAACCAAGCGGCGCCAAGCCCGGCAAGGTGGTTTATTACTCAAATTACACGGCGTATGTCACGCCGAAGATGAGCGTGAAAAAACTGTGACGGAGGGGAATATGGTCAATTACACTGATAAAAACGAACGCTATGCGCTCGTGCGGAAAATCGCGGAGGAGGGAATAGTCCTGCTCAAAAATGAGGGTGTTCTCCCTCTCGGCAGCGAAAAAGTCGCCGTTTTCGGCAGGACACAGCTCGACCTTATCAAATGCGGGACAGGCTCCGCTTTCTGCACATGCGAGCACTGCGCCGAGATTCTCGACGGCATGGAAGCGGAGGGCATCTCCTGCGATGAAATCCTTGCCGAAAAATACCGCAGATGGACTGCGGAAAATCCCATACGCACCTTTGACGTCTGGGGAAGCGGCTCGCATATAAACGAGGAAATGCCGCTATCAGAGGAGGATATTGCCGCCTGCGCCGCGCGAGGTGCAGAGAAAGCCGTATTTATAATAGGAAGAACGGCGGGCGAAAATGATGATGCTTTTCCTACGGTCGGCGATTATCTGCTCTCCGATGGAGAAGAGGAGATGCTCTCGGCGCTCGGCAGACATTTTCGCGATGTGATAGTGGTGATAAACTCGGGCAACCTGATGGATATGTCTTTTTCACTTCGTCCGTATGTGAAGGCGCTTTTGCTTCTCTCCATGCCGGGAATGGAGGGCGGTCATGCGCTCGCACGCGTGCTCTCGGGTGCGGTTTCGCCCTCCGGCAAGCTGACCGATACGGCAATAACCTCATATGAAAAATGCCCGTCGGCACAGGATTTCGGCTCGCGCGGAGGTATTATACAAAAGTATAAAGAGGATATTTTCGTCGGCTACAGATATTATGAGAGCTTCGCTTCGGCTGGGCAGAGTGTGCTCTATCCTTTCGGCTTCGGTCTTTCGTATGCGGAGTTTGCCGCCGAGCCTTTGTCTTTTTCGGCGACCGACACGGAAATATGCACCGAGATAAATGTGCGCAATATCGGAAAGAGAGCGGGCAAGGAGACGGTGATGCTTTATTCGTCCTCGCCTGCAGGCACCATCGATAAACCGAGATATGAGCTTCGCGCCTTTGCCAAAACGCGCCTGCTTGAGGCGGGTGAGAGCGAGACTCTGCGCCTGTGCTTTAATACGGCGGATATGGCGTGCTTCGACGACAGCGGAAAGACCGGCGAGCGCGACGCATGGGTGATGGAAGCGGGGCGGTACGGTATTTTCTGCGGAAATAATGCAGAAAAGCTTCAGCCCTGCGGCACATATGACCTGCCGGAGATGCGCGTGATAAAGCGATGTGTGCATCTCGATACGCGTCTCGACGAGAGGCTCCGACTTGACGGAAGCCGCGAGAGCATTGAACACATTGCGCCGGACCCTGCAGACGGGATAATCGTCGCGCCTGCGGGCAAAACGAGAGTAAAGCTCGATTTTGCGGGCGGCGCATCGGAGACGCTTTTCAATATTTCCGTGCACGGAACATATCACATTCTTCTTGAAGGGGCTGACGGACTGCCGCTTCCTTATGATGACTTTGAAATAAGAGCGGGCAGAGCGGAGATTTTCGGCGGAAACGCCGTATTTTCCGCAGGAAAGGTGACGCTTTCGGTAAAGCCGAAGAGGGCGTGCGCCTCCGCCGCGCTTGTCCTTGCAAAAGACGATTCGCCGGCGGTGATAAGCGGAGAAAAATCGCTTATCGAGGGCGGCAGATTCTGCGAATGTGCGCTTTATGTCGTGCCGCGCGCCTTCTCCGATGATGCCGATATGGCGCACGGATTTTCGCTTGCGCGGATGCACACGCCCGGGCGCTATGCCACCTACAGACTCGAGGTGGAAAAGGCGGGAATATATGATTTTTCGCTTCGATATTATAATCCTTATGACGATATGCTTCTCTCCGACTGCTTCTCGGTGCTTGTTTCAAATGTTCGCCGCGAGCTTGGCTCCGTCGTGCTGAAAAAGACAGCGGAGAGGGATGGTGCTGTTATCTATAAGACTTCGGAGCCTTTCCGTCTTGCACTTCCGCACGGAGAATGCTATCTGAAGATAGTTTCCGCCACACGTACTTCGCCCGAGATAGCATATATCGAGGTGAAGCCGAGTTCTGCCGATGCCGCTGAGGCTGTCCGCCATGCTGACGGCGGTGCGGACGAGACAAAAACAGAGGAAAAGGAATACATTCGCCGCATTCCCGAGGGCTATGCCGACGGTATGTTTGCCCGCTTTGTGCGCGGAGAAATCAGTGCCGAGGATATCGTGCGCGAAATGAGCGATGACGAGCTTGCGGCTCTCACCTGCGGAAACGAAAAAGGACAGATAGGCTACAGCGAGAAATTCGGTATTCCGGAGGCATACTGGGCGGACGGACCCGTGGGGCTTCGTCTCGAGAGAAATACTACCGTATATCCCTCGGGTACGATGCTCGCCTGCACATGGAATACTTCGCTTGCCGAGGAATTCGGCAGAGCGATAGGTGCCGAGTGTCTGCTCTATAATATAGATATGTGGCTCGCCCCGGGCATGAATATCCATCGAAATCCGCTCTGTGGCAGAAGTTTTGAGTATTATTCCGAGGATCCGCTTGTGACGGGCAAGATAGCTGCCTCTGTGGTTTGCGGTGTGCAGGAATGCGGCGTAGGTGCCACGATAAAGCATTTTGCCGCCAACAGCACGGAATATCGCCGTCTCCAGTCCGACAGCTATATCTCGGGGAGAGCACTCCGCGAAATATACATGCGCGGCTTTGAAATAGCGATAAAAGAAGCATCGCCATACGCGATAATGACCTCGTATAACTTCATCAACGGAACAAAAGTGCCCGAATACGGCACGATATGCAGGGAAATCATGCGCGATGAATTCGGATATTGCGGCATGCTCGTCACCGACTGGGAAAATAATTCCGTCCATGTACGCGAGCTTGCGGCGGGACATGACCTGAAGATGGCATCGGGTAACGCTCCCGCTGTTGCCGATGCGATAAGGAGCGGCGAGCTTTCGCGCGGGCGCGTGGAAGAATCCGCCTGCCGCATACTTGAGTTTATCGCCAAAACGGCAGGGAAGAATATAAAATAAGTATGGAAAAACAGGGAATCTGAGCGGATTCCCTGTTTTATATTTGTTTAAGTCAGTTTTCTGTCTGTTGGCTATACTTGGATTTTTATTTTGTAGGGGTCGGCGCCTCGATGAAAGATACTTAAAGATACTTTTTCTCTTATCGTACTTTTTCATGACCAAGAGGATGGTTCAGGGTGCGAAGCCACCTTTGAACGGCGTCGCCGAGACAGGGTAGGGCTTGCTGCCGCCGTATAGAAACATAAAGATACTTTTTCTCTTATCGTACTTTTGTATGACCAAAAGTACCAAAAGTCATTTAAGAGGGCTTTCCATCCTCTTAAAAATCTTCTTCCGTCGCCTTGCGGCGACCGGTGCGAACAAAGTGCCCGACCGTCCCGCTATAGCTTAACCACGGCTACAGGT
>DODZ01000044.1:17782-17958 GCA_003524145.1 Candidatus Apopatosoma intestinale
CAAGCGCCGACTCGGATTTACTGTTGTGCCATGTTGGGCTATGGCGAACCTCGCGGTTTGAGTTTGGGTGCGGGTCTGGGTGCGAACATAGCGAAATAAGGGTTATTTTGATAGTCTCGTCAGCGCAGGTACCAGACCCACGCCCGCCCACCTTATTATGCGGGCGTGCAGACAAT
>DODZ01000044.1:18236-18368 GCA_003524145.1 Candidatus Apopatosoma intestinale
CGTGGTAGTATGAGATTGCGGAGGGAGCGATACTGCCGACTTTTACTCTGCCATGTGCCGCACGCACTTGCCACGCATGGCTCGCGCGACTAACTCGTGCACGCCGCTGGTGGTTTGGAAGGAGGACGGCGC
>DODZ01000038.1:0-350 GCA_003524145.1 Candidatus Apopatosoma intestinale
TTCGCACGCGTGGTAGTATGAGATTGCGGAGAGAGACAAAACTACCGATTTTCTCTTAGCTATTTGCCGTACGCACTTGCCACGCACGGCTCGCGCGACTAACTCGTGCACGCGGGAAGAGATATATAAGAGAGGGGAACGCTCTCTTATATGACTTTTGGTACTTTTGGTCATACAAAAGTACGATAAACGAAAAAGTATCTTTATGTCTCTACGGCGGCAGCAAGCCACCGCCCTACTCGCAAAATCCAAATATAGCCAACAAACAAAATAAAAACTATACCTCAGTTTTCCGGCAACGCACAGACTTTACTCACGCCCGCCACACATTTTTCAGCGGGCGTGCAGAC
>DODZ01000038.1:594-22305 GCA_003524145.1 Candidatus Apopatosoma intestinale
TTTCGTGTGATATGTTCGCTCGCGTGGTATGGTTAAGACTGCGGAGAGTGGCAAAACCGCGACTTTCGATTTATCCCTTGCCGCACTGAGGTTCGGAAGGAGGACGGCGCGAGTCCTCCTTGCTGACTTTTGGTACTTTTGGTCACACAAAAGTACGATAAAAGAAAAGTTGCTTTATGTTTTTTTCGTGTCAATATCGCCGAGAGTCCACAAAAAACCACCATAATGCCGACAGTCAAAAAAGGGGCTTTGACAGCCCCTTTTTCTGCTTATTTACTTAACTTATGAAAAATTGAATGTGATATCGCCGCAGTTCTTGAAGATAGAATCAACCTGATCCTTGAAAGCCGCGGGAATAGTAACACTCTTCAGTCCTGTGCAACCCGAGAAAGCGCAGGGCTCGATTTCGGTAACGCCCGCAGGAATTGTTATCGAAACAAGCGATGAGCAGTTTGCAAAGGAATATGCACCGATAGATTTGAGCGTGGAGGGCAGAGTGATATCGGAAAGCTTGGAGCATTTCCAGAAGGCATGCGCCTCGATTGTTTCAAGACCTTCGGCTATGGTAACCTTTTCGAGATTCGGGAAGTTTGTAAATACCTTCTGCGAAACGATTCTCGCGGAGGAAGGAATGATAACTTCCTTGACGCCGGAGGCATCGTTCTTTACGAGAGTTGCATAAAAGCCGACCATCGTGACAGGATATTTCTTGCCGCTGTAAACATATTCTGCAGGTATATCAAGTGTAGCCTCGGCATTCTTCCATTCCTGAACGGCAACGCCTGTGATACTGCCGTTTTCATCCTTGAGCAGACGGGCATAAAACTTGTATTCAAGGCTGTCTACAATATCCGTATTTTCAAATGTCATTGTGATGGGGAGAGTATTTGTCGTGCTTTCTGTTGTTTCCGTTGTCTCAGTTGTCGAAGAGGTGGAAGCGCTTGTTGTTGTGGAAACGGTGCCGGGAACCTGTTCCTTTCCGCAGGAGGAAAGAACAGCCGCCGATGCACAAAGCGCACCTATAATAAGGCAGAGCGAAATTATCTTTTTCATAGTGAATTATCCTTTCGAATAAAAATGTTTAACTTTACATATCATAAACTATACCATAAATTTTGCGATTTGTCAATCACCTTACGAAAATTGCAAAAAAGTTTGAATTTTGTTCAAATTCCGTTTATCGGCAGAAAAGGAGAAAACAGTCATGGCTTTTCGTGAAAAAGCGGGGAAATTCGGGATGTATCTTCTCTGTGCGGCAGGCGGCGCGGCGGCACTTTTCCTTCTTTTGCGCTATCTTCTTCCCGCATTCGCGCCGTTTATTTTTTCGTTTATCCTTGCGCTTATCTTGCAGAAACCCGTGAATTTTCTCGAGAAAAAATGCCGCGTGCCGCGTGCGCTTTCTTCCGCACTGCTCATGCTTCTCCTGCTCGGACTGCTCTGCCGTGGGATAGCGGCGCTACTCGCCGTGCTTATCCGCGAGAGCGCGGATTTTATCTCGGAGCTGACCTCGGGAGATGCCGATTATCTTGCGGAAATCTCTGCGCTGGCAGATAAAATAGGCGGTGCTGTCGACCGCATAATAAGAGATATTTTCCCCGCCGCGGAGGGCGTTGATACCGCCGGCATGATGCGCTCGCTCTTTCTCTCGGCACTCTCAGCCGCCGCGACAACCGTCTCGCGCTGGGTGGCTCATACCGTTTCAGCCATGCCGCGCGCGCTCGTGTTTTTTATCGTTCTTGTATTCTCCGGTATATATTTTTGCGCCGATTATCCGAAAATACGCGCTTTTGTCGCAGGCAAGCTCTCGGGCAGGCTGAAAAAATATTCCCTGCACATACGAAAAGAGGGAATTGTCGCGGCGGCAGGCTATGCGAAATCGTATTTTGTCATATTTCTGCTCACCTTTGCTGAGCTGCTCCTCGGATTTGTTATTATCAGGCAGAAATATGCACCGATGCTCGCTTTTGTCATAGCGACAGTCGATATTCTGCCCGTGCTCGGCGTCGGAACGGTGCTCCTGCCGTGGACGGCGGGGCTTCTGCTCGCGGGAAACGGCAAAAAGGCACTGGAGATAGCCGCAATCTATCTCGTGATAACGGTAGTCCGTCAGATAGCCGAGCCGAGAATAGTCGGCTCCGTGACGGGACTTCACCCCGTGCTCACACTGATGTGTATGTATTCGGGGCTCAGGCTTGCCGGCGCTGCGGGCATGATTGTCTTTCCGATAGCTGCGGCACTGGCGCTGAAGCTATCGCAGGCATTTTCACACGATGGTGGGGCAAAAAACGGAGAGCCGGCATGAAAAAAACACGCGCCCCGATAAAATTCCGTCTGCATCCTTTTGCGTTCTTCGGTTTTGCCGTATCGCTTGCCGCCATGCCGACATCCTGCTTTGTCGCCCTTGCCGTTTCCGCCGTGCTTCATGAATGCGGACATCTCACGGCGGCGGCACTGCTCGGCAGAGCCCCGCGGGAAATAACCGTGCTCCCGATAGGCATTTCCATCGACTACGGCGCGGCAGGCTCATATCGCGATATCTGCCTCGCGGCACTCGCGGGACCTTTTCTCAACCTGCTTACGGCGGCAATGGCATGCGTGCTTCCGCTCTCCTCGGATTTTGCCGCATATGCCGTGGCTTTTTCGCTTTCGCTTGCCGCCATGAACCTTATTCCGCTTTCGTTTTTCGACGGCGGCTCGGCGCTCGGTGCCGTGCTTGCCATGCGCTTCGGCATAGCGGCGGCGGACAATACGGCGCGCGTGCTCGATGCCGTTATCCTCGGCTTTTTCTTTCTTATCGCCGTCTACATATTTTTTTACAGCTCGGAAAATGCCTCTCTTCTGATACTTTTCGCTTATCTTTTCGCCGTTATAATAATGAAGCGTGACGGCTCTCTCACGCGATAAATTTACGGAAAAGATAAAAAAGAGTGTAGATTTTTTAATGTTTTTGTGTTATACTGAAAAAAATATCCGCGAGAGGAAGTTGATTTTAATGAAAAAGGTTACTATAGAAATGGAAAACGGCGGCGTGATGACGCTCGAGCTCTATGAGGATAAAGCGCCTGTCACGACGGAAAATTTCATAAAGCTGGCAAAGGAAGGCTTTTATGACGGGCTTATCTTTCATCGCGTCATCAAGGGCTTTATGATTCAGGGCGGCGATCCGACAGGCACAGGCATGGGCGGTCCCGGATATCAGATAAAGGGTGAATTTGCTTCAAACGGCGTGAAAAACGACCTGCGCCATACGCGCGGCGTTATCTCCATGGCACGCTCAATGATGCCCGATTCCGCAGGCTCGCAGTTTTTCATCATGCATAAGGATGCGCCGCATCTCGACGGGCAGTATGCCGCTTTCGGCAAGATGACAGACGGTTTTGATGTGCTTGACGCGATAGCAACCGTCGCAACAGACAGAAGCGACCGCCCGAGAGAAGAGCAGAAGATAAAGCATATCACTGTGGTGGAGGAATAAACATGAGCGAGAGAACAGACAGGATAAATGAGCTTGCGAGAAAGCAGAAAACCGTAGGGCTTACCCCCGAGGAGGAAGCCGAGCAGAAAAAACTCCGCGAGGAATTTCGTGCCGCTTTCCGCGCAAATTTTCAGAAGCAACTCGATAATACTTATATCGAAACGCCCGACGGCGAAAAGCGCAAACTCAAAAAAGAAGAATAAAAATCATGAGAAAACGACCGCATTCCGGTCGTTTTCTCTTTTGTGCGCCGGAATTGCGATTTTGCACCCATAAGCAGAATTTTCGCCCGCAATATACTTCTTTTTCTTCTCCCATGCTTTTGTATAAAGAAAAGCGGGGAGAAAAATCCGTTATCGCAAAGCGTGGGCGTCAGAGCTTTTGCAAAGTGCAGTTGGCAGAGCATTCCCTCTGCCCTTTGCAAAAAATGCGCAAAACCGCTTGACATGAGACGAATTTGATTGTATAATCAAAAATGAAAACGGCAAGTACAAAAAAGCGTCGTTTCAAGGGGGATTTCTTATGAAATATACGCTCGGCATAGACCTCGGCGGTACAAATATCGCAGCGGGTATAGTTGACGAAAATTATAATATTCTGATAAAAGGCTCGCGCCCGACGCTGGCAAAGCGCCCGCCCGAGGAAATAGCCGCCGATATGGCGGAGCATTGCAAGGACCTCTGCGTCAAGCTCGGTATTTCGCTTTCCGACATATCGTGTGTCGGCATTGCCATTCCCGGTACGGTCAATTGCTCGACAGGCATAGTGGAATATGCAAACAACATCCGCTTCCGCAATTTCCCGATGAGAGAAATCTTTTCGCGCTTTTCGGGTATTCCGGAGAAAAAGATAGCCATCGGCAATGATGCAAATGTAGCCGCGCTCGGCGAAGCCGTCGGCGGTGCCGCAAAGGGTACTTCTTCCTCCGTTATGATAACGCTCGGAACAGGTGTCGGCGGAGGCGTTATAATCGACGGCAAGGTGCTCACGGGCTGTGCCTTCGGCGGAGCAGAGCTGGGTCACACGGTCATGGTGATGGACGGCAGACAGTGCTCCTGCGGCAGAAAAGGCTGCGTCGAGGCATACTGCTCGGCGACGGCGCTTGTCAATATTACAAAGGAAAAAATGGAGGCTTGTCATGACAGCCTCATGTGGAATCTCTGCAACGGAAATATAGAAAATGCAGGCGGCAGAACCTCTTTTGACGCAATGCGTGCCGGCGACAAAGCGGGAACCGAGGTAGTGGATGAATACACCTCGTATCTCGCCTGCGCCATCGCAAACTTCATCAATATTTTTCAGCCGGAGGTATTTCTTATAGGCGGCGGCATCTCAAACGAGAGAGATTATCTCATGAAGCCCGTCATAGAAAAAACGAAAAAAGAGGTTTATTCCGCGACGCATACTCTCGTCACCGATCTCCGCATAGCGGCACTCGGGAATGATGCGGCTATAGTCGGTGCCGCGGCTCTCGCGGAAGCAGAAATAAAAACAAAATGAAAAAGCTTCTGAAAAGCAGATTTTTCCCGCTTTGCGCGACGGGTATCTTTTCCGTAATACTTATGTGCATCGCAACGGTATATGACCTTGATATTTCCGTGGCGGCAGTAGGTGCAAGAGAAAATTCGACGGTACTCCGCATAGTAAGCTATGCGTTGCAGGTTATCGGAGAATGGCCGGGGCCGGTTTTCGGTTCGTTTGCCGCGGCGATAATCGTGCGGTCTCTCTCGGCAAGGACAGAGAAGCACCGTGCGCTCGCGTGGTGGCTTTCGGGTTTTGCTCTCGAATACATACTCATGCTTTATTGCGTCCGTGCGACGCTGAAGCCTTTTGAAGAATACCGCGCGGCATTTCTGATATCATGCATCATGATACCCTCTTCGCTTGCGCTTATCATAACGCGTCTGACAGAGATAATCCCCGAAAAAACTCTCGCGGAGCTTTTTGTTCCCGCACTCGTGACATTTTTTGCCGCGCTTGCCGTGCTTATTACGGTGCAGTTTATGAAAATGCTCTGGGGCAGAATCCGCTTCCGCGATTTCGGAGAAGATATATCGCGCTTTGTGCCGTGGTATAAGATTGATTTCTTCTCGGGCTATAATTCGTTTCCATCGGGACATACGGCAAATATGGCTATAATTTTCGCTTTTCCGCTATGGCTTGCGGCGACAGGCAAAAGCAGAAAAACTGTTGTTATTTCATATGTTGTGATAGGAATATGCACTGCCGCGATGGCAATAAGCCGTATTTTTATCGGTGCGCATTTTCTCTCGGATATAACGGTGGGATTTTATATTTCCTTTGCCGCGACGGAAGCCGTGCGGCTTATTCTCAAAAAAGTTTATGCAAAAAAAGCCGAATGACTTCGGTCTGATTACCTGCAAACGGTTCGGGACAAAAGCTCGGAATCCTTTCTCGGCAATCGAAAGGAGCGGAAAAATCCGCTCCTTTTTTCGTTGATATCGCACAGATGAACAGTGAAAAGCATCATTCGGATTTGTCCCAGTAGGGATAATCAGTAAATACAAATCTTCCCTCTGCATTTTTGCCAACCGGCAAGCCGACATAAACAGCATCCTCCGCAGACGGCATTTTTACAGCCATCACAACGGTAAATTTTCCGTTGCCTTCGTCCGATATGCTGTCAACATAGCTGTTGCGGGAGACCTCTCCCTTGCTTTTCTTGCACAGAACGTATACATTGCCTTTGTATTCGACAAGATTTTTTTCCGCAACGGCGCATTTCAGCGTCCTGTCGGTAAATTCCTCCGAAAAAACCTTCAGAAATTTGCGGCGCACCTCGTCGATTGTGCCCGTATAGGTGTATGACGGAAACATCTGTATGTATTGCCGGCGCTTCAGCATTATGGGCTTTGAGCCGCCGGGATAGTCGCCCGCAAAGTTCAGAGAGAGCCAGAGACTCCGAGCCGTGTCCGCAAGCGTCATTGCTTCGGACATATACAGAACCGTTCCGTCCTCCGCACAGAACTTATATCCGTTTACGCCTCTTATGCTTTTGATTATGGCGGACTTGTCGTCATTATAGCTTTCCATGAGTGCAAGCGCGTCTCCGGAAGCCCCTCTTGCATACGACGCGATTGAATCGTGATCTCGTGCGGTGATAAATCTGACGTCATCCTCCGAAACAAGTCGTCCGACCTCTTCCCTTCCTCTGTACGACGGCGAAGAATAGCCGCAGCTGTCATTATCGATTATAAAAAATGTAAGCTCGCCGCCGTCGCGGTCGACGGAAAACGTCACGCAGCCTTCCGAAAAGCCCGCCGTCACCCTGCCTACCCAACTTTCCGGCAGGGTGACGGCATACGTTCCTTCCGTAAATTCGGTATCGCTTATTTTTTCCGATGTTATCAGTCGGCGGAGAGCTTTTGCAAATTCGTGATAGTTTTTCGGGAAATTATTTGTTCCGAAGGCACTGATTTTCGTTCCGTCGGCTAAAACCGCTTCAAAGCTCATAGAGCTTCCGTCAAGAACGCCGGAAGGATTTGAGCCACGAAACCCTGCCCACTTTTGGATTTGGCAGGCTTCAAAAAGGTCGTTCAGCCTGCAAAGCATGTCCTCTCCTCTGTCGATTTTGCGTATGACATTGCGGCTTTCAGTACAGCCGTCTCTGTCCCACGAATTTGTGCCGATGTAATATTCCAGATGAATTCCGTCTGCCGTTCTGTGACCCTTGTATGTGTGCGTCTGTGCAGACATACCGCTTTCACACAAATTAAAGCTTATGATTTCCATAGGATTGCCACCTTTTTGTAAGTGATGGAAAATATCGCAAAACACTTTTTCTTTTTTTAGAAAAGCGCCGGAAGCGCTCCTTTTCTCTTCGTAAAAAGGCTTGCCGCAGCAAGCCTTTTGCGTGTATACGGTTACATTATCGGAAAGCCGAGATTGTATGCACCGCAGGCATAAAGCCTGCCGTCCTTAAACCATACGTTCAAAACGCTCGCCTCGCTTTCGGCGGCATACCACGAATAAATCCGTATATCCCGTTCGGCATCATAACGGTATTCCGAAGGGTCGACGCCTATATGCGCAACTACGTTCTCATAGGTGAGATTTTCCTTGTCGGAGCCCGCAAAAAAGTTCAGACCGCCGAAATAATCCTTCAGCGTCTCCGCAAGAATTGCCGTTCCTGCCCGCTTTTTGCTCATAGCCTGCGGCTCTGTTGATTTTATATCAATATTATAGGGGTTTTCCTTGCTCACAGGTATCTCCACTCCTTTTTCAGTCCGATTTTCCTTGTCGGCGGAATCGCCCGGAGCGACGCCCCCGGCGTCCGTTTTTGCGGTCGGCTCCGCCGACGTATTTTTTCGGATTATGCTCTTTCCAGAATTATCATTCCGTGACTGTATTCAAGGCAGTCTCCGTCAATTACGGGAATTTCGATGAACGGGTCAACCTTCTCTCCGAAAACCTCGCCCTCGATTTTTGTATTGTAGAAGAACTTTCCGTCCCTCTCCTCCCACTCTGTCGAATCGATAACGGCATATCCGTCGTCACGGACATCAACTCCGTGCTTTGCCGCCTCCGCCTTCATTTCATCCGGCACGAAAATAAGCGTGTTGAGCATACCGTCGTCGGCAAACTCCGTGCACCACTGCATCATTGCAGCCATTTCTTCAAACATTTCGTCTTCCGGCGGATTATCGGGAGTGAACACCTTTTCTCCGTCCGGAGTCGGCACGTGAACTTCTTTTACTTTCCAGATTCCGCGAATATCCATTCTTCTGTGCCTCCTTAATTACGCCCACGGGTCTGCGGACTTGGGTGTACGGACGCCTGGCAGCAGGTACTGTTCCCAGAGGAACCACTTGCCGTCGGAGCCGCGCTGACGCATCTTGATGGGGCGGGGGTCATCTGCACCGCCGCAGGGAATGAACAGCTTCATATAGCCCTGCTCTTCGCCCGATACGTGATTGCTTTCAATAACAATTGTATATGGCTCTGTGGGAGTATAATTGTTGTCCGGCGTAGAGCCGACGAAGTAAGTGAACGGCAGATATGTCTTTCCGTCGCGGAAGCGGTCATTGAGGAAGGAAATTTCCTGACCGTTGAGAGGACGGGGACCGCGCAGCCAGTTCAGCATTTCCGTGCCGATGTTCTTGTCTGCCGCATAAGCGCAGAGCGCGAGAACAGTGAGAGCCGCCGTCTTGAAGGGAGTGTCAAGGCTTGCCTCGGGCAGAGCCTGCATTTCGGCAAGGCTCTCGGGGAGAGCCGCAAATGTAAATGTCTCTCTCTTATTTCCCGCCGTTCTTACCGCGGTTGTTACCGCCTGCTGTGTTTTGCTTTTCAGTTTGTCAAAAATACTCATTTCGTTAACCTCCAAAATATATTTTGGTCAGCTCTGTGCCGTCGGTATTTCCCTTGCGGCACGGAGCTGCCTGTTGACTTATTCAGCGTCTCCGGCGTTTCCCGAGCCGCCGTCGCCCGTGATTTTCTTTTTGCTTTTAATGATGAAATACGTTCCCGCTCCCACGCCTGCAATAGCAGCAACGGTAATTACCGCAGGAAGTATCCTTTTATTCTTATCTGTGGGCTTTTCGGGCGTGACTGGTGCCGTTGTGCCCTTCGGGTCGTCTTTTCCGGCGGTAGTCTTTCCCGTGCTCGGAATTACGGTGCTTTCGCTTCGTCTTCTTCCGCAGACGGAGCATTCCTCATGCTTGATTCCGTCCTCGGTTTCGGTTGCCGGTTTGTCTGTCTTCCATACGAAGGTGTGCTCCGCTTTGTTCAGATTTTCGGAGCAGGTCTTGTCTTTGCAGGCGTTCCAGTGATACGTTTCGTCAAAGAGCCATTTCTCTGTGTTCGCCTCGTGCTTGTGCGGCACGACAGATTCCTTGTATTCGGCCTCGAGCTTTACGTCTCCCGCAGGCATCTCAAATACCACGGTTGCCGCAGACTCGTCGTCAAGCGTGATACCCTCTGCTTTCCATCTGGCAAATGCCTTTCCCGTCGGAGCGGGATCGGCTTTTACCGTAACGCTCTCGCCGGCAACGATTCTTGTCACCGTGTTTCCGGCGGAGTCAACCGCCTTTCCGCCGACGATGTTTATCGCATAGTCGACAAGCGCAGGCTCGGTTTCCGTTCTCATTATCTTGCCGCATTCGGAGCATTCGGTGTGCTTTTTGCCCTCAACGCCGACTTCCGCTTCCGTATCGGTTATCCACGGTCCCTCGTTGTGCTCGCCGTATGCATTGTGTCCGCAGACGGTGCATTCATGACAATGCTTTCCGGCAGCATCATCGTTTATCCAGATGCCGAAGGCATGCTCCTCCGTTTCCGTTTTTCCGCAGAGGCAGTATCTCTGATGGTTGCTTTCCGATGCCTTGGACGGCGTCCATTCGCCGAAGCTGTGTTCGCCGACCGATACCGAGCAGGACTCGATAAGCGAGGGATCGTCGTTTGCCTTTGCGTATATTATTGCGTTTCCGATGCCGACAGCCGTTATCAAACCGGTGTTTTCATCAACCTTTACAACATCGGGGTTGTTGCTGGTGAATTTTATCGTATATGTTCCGGCGGCGTCGGCAGGCATGATTGCCGCATTGAGCTTTGCGACGTTTCCGACGTGCAAAGCAAGCACATTTTCGCTCAGCGAGACGCCCGTCGCCTTTATGACGGGCTTTTCATTGACCGTCAGGAAGAATGACGTGTTGTATCCGGCGTAAGGCTTTTCTCCGCTCTTGAGAACGCAGAGCACAATCTGCACGGGCTCGCCGTCCTTTGTCTTTTGCTTTGCTGTCAGCTTGCCGTTTTCGATTTTTACATACTCGTTCTCGTAGTCATAAATATATGTGGTATAGCCGAGTTTGTCCTTGGCCTTCTTTCCGACGCCCCATTTAAGAGAGTATCCCTTTGCGTCAAACGGAACAAGATCCGGAAGATCTTTCGGAAGATCAAAGGTATCGCCCACGTCGAGCGTAACATCCTCATAGGACGGAGTATAGCTCAGCTGCGGTCTTGACGATCCCATATCATCGGGAGTATAAACAACAACCCGTGCGCCGCCGTAAGTGTTCTGCATGGGACCGGACGGTCCGGCATAGTACATTGCAAAGCTTCCGTAGCCCACCTTTTTACCCTTGATGGTTATCATCGCAAAGCCCTTCAGATCGGAAACCGGCTTTGACGGGGAGACGATTTCAAAGAACTGTTCGTCGTATGATGACGGTGATTTTACGGTGAAAGTGTTGCAGTCGTTTGCCGTTGAGGGATTCAGCTTCACCAAAAAAGTCCTTGTTTCACCGGGCTTTATGAATATGGTGCCGTTATCGGTTCCTTGAATGGTTATGCTGCCCAGCCTTACGATATCGTCAATCAGCAGCATCTGCGATTTTATTATAAAGCCCGCGCGTTTCGTATCCGTTTCGGCATAGCGATAATAGAAATAGATCCTGTCGCCCGTGTAATATCCGCTTCCGGTTGACGACGTCAGCTTCTGGCTCCAGTCAATCTGCGACAAATTTTTATACTCCGTCTTGCTGACAAAATAATCAAACTTGGCTCTGTCAAAGTTCAATATTTTGAAGCCGTCGTAGAAGTTTTTGGACTTGGTCGCAACAACGTCTATTCTCGGCGGTTCGGAGGGGTTATACGCCTTTTCCACAAGGATTTCCTTGCCGAAGACCACTCCGTAATATTTGCCTTCCGGCTTGCCTCTGGCAATCATATAGACATATTTGCCGACGTATTCCGGTTTGTCGAGCTTAATGCTGAGTCCGGTCTCTCCCTTGATGAGAACATCGTTTTTACTGTCTTTATCAACGCATCGCCAGATGATTTCAACTCCGTCAAGGTCGCTCATGTTCGGCAGGCTTGCCTTGAGATAGCTGCCTAAACTCACCGCGCCTTTGTCATACCGGACAGGGCCCGAAATCTGCTTTCCTTCTTCAAGGACAAGAGCCGTCACCTCTTTGAAATTCGCACCCGACCGCCATACAACCAGACTTCCGGGATTCCGGTATCTCCATTCAAAAAGAAGCGTATACGTTCCCGTTTCGGCTATCTCCAACTTACCGCTGTTGAAGTCGGAATTCCAGATCATCTTTTCTCCCTCGTAAACCTCAACGGTTTTTGACTGTACAAGGCGTCCTTCTTTTTCAAGCTTAAGGAACCATTCCGGCAGCTCCTGTTCGATATCTATATCATAAGATTTGCCGGCATAAAGCGCGGTCATTCCGTTGCTGTCAATGGTGGCTCCGTTAACCTTCACTGTCATATAATCACTTGACTTTAATGAACCAAGTCGTGAAAACTTCAGTTTATACGGGGTTTCATCCCTTGATTTGGAGGATGAGTAATAGTCGACGTTCCATTCTTTAGGCAGACTGTTCGGCAATTTGTCGTATACCGTCAGTTCGGTCCATATGGTTTTTGCACTCTTGTTTTCATCCGTGCCGAAGTCGCCCCAGAGATTGTGATTCTGGAATTCAAATTCCAGGTATCTCGCATTGATGAGATGGAACCTCTGTTCATCGCGCATCTTCACGTTCCACACATATGCAATGTTTTTCGTGTTCCGGACGTTGATCGAAATGGCTCCCAGCGTGTCGATTGTCAGCTCGCTTGTCAGAATGACAAAGGAAACCTCTTTTTTCCTGTTGCCCATGCGCGCATCCAGGCTTGCCCACTCAAGAATTTGCACATTCCCTGCGTACAGGCCGTATTCCGCGCCGTCCGCGCCTGTGCCTGTCGTGTCGATTGCGATCTTTCCTTCTCCGCGGATTACCAGATTTCCGCTTTCTGCCGATACGGTATTCGGGCGCGAAAGGTCAATCGAAGCGCCGACAGCCTCTTTGTGTTTATATCTTGAGTTGCGCGTCAGCGTAAGCGTGCGATCACCGGTATCGATCGTCAGATTGACGCCGGGAGCGTATATCGCCGCAATCGTCATATCGACTTCAACCCTGAGCTTGAGATCCTTGCCCGCAATCCCGGGAATATAAAGAACGTTCTTTTCGTTATTTGTCCAATAATAAAGAGTGCCGTCCTTGTATCCGTATATTTCGGTTGCCTTCGGATACTGTTTTGTATAGGAAAATACTCCGTTCAGCTCTTTTGTATGCAGTTTTTCCGAACTGGTTGCGGAGTATATCACTCTGACATTTCCGTCCTTGAGTCCCAGGACCTCGTCCGGATAATCATTGATGTCCGCCGCACCGACTACAAAAAACAATGCGGTGATCGCAAGCAGGAAAGACAGTATTCCCACCATGATCAGATTTCTTTTCTTCATTTTGATTTTCCTCCTTAAATTATACTTTGCCGCCGCGCAAAATGCGGAAAAACCGCATCAGGCGAAAGCCGCACAGTTACGTTGTTTATATGGCGCGCAGCGAAATAATCTGCCGCAACGCCGCCGCTTCGTTCGGTATTCCGTTCCGTTCTTTCTCTGCGGCTACATGGCATATATCTGATCCATCAGATATTCGGCGGTCATGGAGCCGTAGAAAAACTGGTCGATAATTCCGTTTTTCTTGGCGTCGCGTATGTCTTTTGCCGCCTGTTTTTCGGTATTGGAGTCTACAAGAAGGGCAATTTTGCAATTGGGACAAATCGATTTCACCTCGTCACGCAACAGGAGTCTGTCGCAAAGAAGCCACGGAGTGTACCCCGTCACTTCCATGACGAGAACAGACGGTTTATACATCTGACAAAGCTCGGGAATATCATTCGGAGTTTCCGCGCGGACCACATCAATATCGTAGTCCGAATTTTTGAAGGCGGCAGCTATGGAATCTGCAAACAGAAAGTTCTGTATATTCACTACTATTTTTTTCATTAACCCTCCTCTTTTCCTTTCATTATAAATTTTCCGAATTTGTTTTACGATATAATTATATCAAATAATAACGCCTCTGTCTGTCCTCAAAAGTGTGGACAAATAATCCGCCAGATGTAAACAAATTGTTAACAACAAGGCTTCTTGCATCGGCAAAAAGAAAAACCGCCCTGTTTTTCAAAAAACAGAGCGGCTGTAACCGTATGTATAAAAATACATAATCATTGCATAATTATTATTTTTCTTCGTTTTCATCGCGACGGCTTTCCGGCACAACAAGCCTCTTGCCGACGGCGGCAACCATCAGACGGTTGCGGTTCGGATAACCTGTCTTTTCCAGCATACGATTGATATACGTCCGCACCGACGACTCCGCAACATTGAGCCTTTCGGCAATCTCAGCGTTCGTTTTTCCCTCGCAGAGCAGGCGCAGGGTCTCAAGCTCCTGAATGGAAAGGTCTTTTGAAAGCACTTTTCCGAACGGTACCGCCGGCACGCTGTCCGGCCAGAAGTGCTTTCCCGAAAGCGTCCCGTCTATCACTCCGACAAGATCCTCTGAGGGCGAATCCTTATACCAAAAGCTGTCCGCACCTATTTTCCTTGCCCTTTCTAGAAAGCGCCCCTCAAGCATAGAGGTCACCATCACTATTTTTATCCGCGGATAACGTTTTTTGATCGTTTCCGCGGCGGCAAGCCCGTCGGAATCGTTTTCGGTGCATATATCCATTAAAACCAAGTCGATATCTCCGTCGCCGCACCGGCAGAGAGCCGCATCGGCTCCGGTCAGCGTTCCCGCCACCTCGCAACCCGCGCTTTTTTCCACGCACGAGCAGAGGTACATTCTCGCCAGAGCCTGATCCTCTACAATCAGTATTTTTTTCAAAGCCATAAGCCTCCTCCCGAATTTTCAGACCTCGGTATATCGATCACCAAAGAAAACTCCGGCAAGCTCTGCACGGTCATTTTTCCGCCCGATTTTTCAATACGGCGGCGCAGATTTGTAAGCCCTCCGCCCTCCGTTATCGTTTTTTCCGGAGGCTTGCCGTTGTTGCGGATCATAACGGTATAGCTGCTGCCGCCTTCCCATATCGTCACGGAAAGCTCGGTTGCCTGCGCATACTGAATGGCGTTGTTCAGGCAGACCTGCACGGCGGTATACATCAGCTCTGCCGCGTCGCCCTTCGGCTCATCGCCCCTCATTCTTATGGCGACACCGCTGCTTTTTGCGGCGTCATACAGGCTGTCCCTTGCCGACAGCGGAACAGCATCACGAAAGGCAATGCTTTTTCCCCATTCGTGCAATACAGTGCCGGCATCGACGCCCTCCGCGTCGCCCGCAAGATACCGCTTTGTGATGGTGAGGCATGCGGCAAGGCTGTCATGCATGGCGGACTTTGCGGCAAGCGCCTCCTTTTCCCTCGCGACAGCCTCCGCATTTTCCGAGAGTCGCTTCATTTTTTCCGCGTCCTCCGCGAGCTTCCTGTTGTCGGCTGAAAGCTGTACCAATGCCCAATGCAGACCGGTGACGTCTGCGGCGGTAAGCTGTATATACGCTTTCCCGTAACGGTCGGTGACAACCGTTTTTTCAAATCGCCATACGGTTTTGTCCGGAAAGCTATAGATGTTTCCCTCCGGCGAAACCTGCAGAATATCGTCCGGCGGGTCAAGGAGTGCCTGCTCGACCTCGCCGAGATACTGCATATCGCTGTCCAGCAGGTATCGGCTCAGCCGATACATCTGCCGGTTGCAAAGCACAATGCCGCCGGAGCAGTCGAAAAAGCAGACGGCGGTGGGAAGCATATCGAAGCTTTCCTTTATGGCGTTGAACGCAAAATGCTTAAGCCTGCGCATTTTCTCCGCCTCCTATCCTTGTACGAATGAGCCACAGCCCGTCCTCAAAGCAGACCGTCACCTCATCTGTCGCAATCCGCGAAAGATCCGAAAAGCACTCCGCCGACAGAGCCATTTCGCTGTCCGAAACGGAAATAAAGAGCGATCGCAGATCGTCCACGGTTGCCTCCGCGACGATTTTCAAAAGCCCGAAAATCCGCACAACCTCGTCCGAACGCATGGGCTTTGTCGTGCGGTAAATCACGCCGCACTCCGTTCCGCAGGCGGTAAGCGCACGCACCGCCTCGTCAACCGTCAGCCTTAGCTCCTGTTGCGGCAAAAACTCGTATTCACGACTTAAAAAATAAAGGTTTGCACTGCGCTTGACGTATGTTCCGAGCAAAAATATCCTTTTCAGCAGACTTTTTGTTTCTGCGGGCGATGCGTTCTCGCATTGCCCGAGCAGCTGCCGCATGCGATCTGTCTGCTTTCCGTTTCTCGCCTCCAGCTCGTCATAGATGCGATTTTTTTCGGTCAGCTCGTGCAGCTTTTTCCGCACGAGATAAGCATCCTGCAATTTCTTTTTGTTTTTTTCCATCTCCGCCTTGTTTTCACTCAGCTTTTCACGAAGTTCCGTAAGCGGTCGGACGTTGTCCATCCAGACGGCGTAGCCTCCGCTTATCCGTGCCGAAGATATGCGCATTCCGTCCGGACGGATAATTTTCTGCCCCTCCGGCGGACAAACCATATCGTCACCCGCGGCGCGTGACCGCAAAACGATGTTTCCTTCATTGTCCGCAATACACGCCGCCAGCGTCGTCGCCTCAAAAAGCTCGATATAGCCCGTATTCGACTGTATCATCCGACAGCGTATACAGCTTTCGTAAATCGACGCATACAGCAGGCAGAACGTCACGTTCATATCCCCGAGCCACCAGCGCACAGCCGGAATTCCGGAAAGGTAAAGAACGCTGTAAAGAACAGCCACGCATCCCATAATAAGCGGCACCATCCGCTTTTTGCCGCCCGCAACACGGCTTTTTTTGAAAAGGCGGACAAGCGAAAACGCCATGCAGGCAATCATCCAGCCAAGGCACACAAAATACAGCGGACGATAAGAATATTCCCCCGAAAATTCCGGCGAGCCGCCCCCAAAGGCAAACATCTGCTGATGTAAATCGTTTGTCATTACAGCGGCAAACAGTAAGGTAGGGATAATTGCCATGGCAACCGATTTTCCTGTCAGGCGGTTATCATACCTGCCGAGAGAAAGGGCGATATACACGCTCAGAAGCGGTATAAACAGCATCGGAAGGTAATAGAGATACCATATGTACCGCGCGGCGGTCGTATCGGTTACAAACTCATATTTGAGCGTGCGCAGGATGAGCCATATCAGCATCAGAAGTGCCGTCAGGCGCAGACAGTGCTGTGTCTGCTTGTGAATAATGCGACGGTCGATTGAAAAGCCCCAGAGCGAAAACAGCAAAAGATAAAGAGCCGCGCGTATATAGCTCGGATAAACGCCGCCGATATCGAATTTTGCGAGCATACGGCACGAATATGTCGCCGCAATGACCGCAAAAACAAATATCATCGAAAACAGTTGCTTTGTGTTTCGTTTCACCGGCAAAGCCCTCTCTTTCTCCGTCTTGTAAAAACCGAACGTCGGCAGGCTGCTCCGCGGCAGGCACCGATACAGTCGTCCGGCAATTTTCAGCTCATTCCCGATTTTAAGGCGTCGGAATTTTCCTGAAAAAAGGGTAAAAAAACGGCAATAGCAAACCGCGATTGCCGTTTCTTTATTTATCTAATCTGAATATTTGCTTGCGGATAATTTCTCAGCAGCGTTTCTTTGACGTCCTCGCTCTCAACGATAAACGTCACCTTTGCAAGGTCGACCCCTTCAAATGCGGTGTCGAAGGAGGAATGTTTGATAACGTCGTCCGTTTTCAGTATAATCGTTTCCAGATTGTCGCAGCCTTTGAAAATGTAGCCCTCAAAATAAACGATGCCGCTCGGAATTTCAATCGTTTTCAGATTTTTGTTATTTGCAAATGCCCTTGCCCTGATGCCTGTGACCATGCGCTCCGTTCCGTTCTGGTCTTTCGCTTTTTCGGGTATCACAATGTTCTCCGGCGACTTGCCCTTGTATTTCTTGACATACATCTGCTTATTGTCGATTGACGACGACTCCACCATTTTTTCATAAGCATATACGATTTCAAACTCGCCGGCATCTGTCTTTACGTATTTGTTATAGAGATAAATGCCCACGAACACCAGTGCCGCGATAAATACAATCGCACCTATAAATGCAAAAAAGTTTTTCATATTGACAGTAGTCCTCCTTATCAATCTGATCCGGTTATCCCGTATATTATATATTATCATAGCCGCCGGAGATTTGTCAATCCTCTTAAAAAAATTTGTGATATTTTTCCCGAAAAGCCGACGGCGGCAAAATTACGCATTTTCCTTTTTCTCCGCCTCCCCCTTACGTATGCGATACGGTATGCGTCCTTTTCCTCGCATATGAAGTCAGTATCACCGTGTTTGCGTCGCGGCATTTCCCGAAATCCGCGCGGCAAAATTACTGCCGGCAGAAACCGCGAGGGAAAGCAGATACCAGAAGAACGAATAGAGCAGGCATACCTGCCCGAGAAGCTGAAATTTCATTTCCGAATAATCCCATATATCGAGATGCAGACCGATATTGACTATGCAGCCGACGGCAAACTCCACGGCGGTGATGCACAGCATGCAGACAAAAGCACGCAGGAAAATGCTGCGCCGCCTCATTCCCGTATTCACAAGATGCATTGCAAGAAAGCAAATTCCGCCGCAAAGCACCATACTCCAGTGTGTTCTGCCGCGCCAGAGCACCTCTATAAGTCCATAGCCGAAGCCGCCGAAAAGAAACATCACCATGCTCTTGCCGAAATGACCGATTTCCCCGTCAAACCGCGCATACGGCGACGGAAAGCGGAATTTTCCGCCCGTTCTTTTCATCACGCCTCACCTGCCCTTTCCTCATTTTTGCCGCGCTTCCCTTTTGCCTGCGAACGCAGGAATGCAATCGCTTCACGCAGTCCGCCTACCTCGTCGATAAGTCCCAGCTCTGCCGCGCGCGCCCCGTCTATCACTGTGCCCATATCAGTGGAAAGCTCGTTTGTATTCATGAGCAGGCGCGTGAGCACCTCCCGCTCGATGCGGGAATGTGAAACTATGAAATTCGTCACCCGCTCCTGCATACGGGAAAGATTTTCAAAAGCCTGCGGTACGCCGAGCACCGTGCCGTTTATGCGGACGGGATGAAGCGTCATCGTCGCGCTCGGAACAATAAACGACCTCCTGCATGAAACCGCGATCGGTACGCCTATGGAATGCCCGCCTCCGAGCACAAGCGAAGCCGTCGGCTTGCTCATTCCCGAGAGAAGCTCGGCTATGGCAAGCCCCGCCTCCACATCGCCGCCGACGGTATTTATCAGCACAAGCAGTCCGTCCACCGCCTCACTCTCCTCGACGGCAACGAGCAGTGGCAATATATGCTCGTATTTTGTCGCTTTGCCGCCGCCCGTCAGCTCATAATGCCCCTCTATCTGTCCGATTATCGTTATGCAATGCAGCGTAAAATCGCCGTTTTTCGTCACCACCGAGCCGTTTTCTTCCGGCTTTTCATCGGCAGTGGCTTCTTTTGTCTCTTTTTTGTCCTCCGACATGAAATATCCCTCGCTTTTTCATTGATTTTGCTTTGATTATTCCCAAGTATGGCTCCGCTTTTCAGGAAAAAGAACAATTCTTGCGATTTTTGCAAAAAAATTTGATTTTAGTCATTTACTTTTGCCGTGAATTGTTTTATAATATATAGGTAAATTGCCCGCAAAACGGGCGAGAACCCAAATCAGCGTCGCACGGACGCGGAAAGGATAAATTCTATGGAAAATAAAATTTTGGTTGAAACCTCGGCAAGACATGTTCATCTTACAACAGAGGCTGTGGAGGCACTTTTCGGCAAGGGCTATAAGCTCACTGTGAAGAAACCCCTCAGTCAGCCCGGTCAGTATGCCTGCGAGGAGAGAGTAACCGTTGTGGGTCCCAAAAAGGAGATTGCAAATGTTATAATCCTCGGTCCGGAAAGAAAGGCTTGTCAGGTTGAGGTATCACTCACGGATGCCAGAACCCTCGGTGTTTGTGCGCCTGTTCGCGAATCGGGCGATGTTGCAGGCTCTGCCGGCTGCAAGCTCGTAGGTCCCGCAGGAGAATATGAAATAAGCGAAGGTGTTATCGCCGCAAAGCGTCATATTCATCTCACTCCCGAAGCTGCCGCCGACCTCGGCGTTGCCGACAAGGAAATCGTAAGCGTTGCTCTCGATACCGAGCGCAGTCTCGTTTTCGGCGATGTTGTAATCCGCGTAAGCGACAAGTTCGCTCCCGCCATGCACATCGATACCGATGAATCGAATGCCGCCTGCGCATTCGGCACCTGCTACGGCAAGATAGTAAAATAAGAAAATCAAAACAAGGAGAATAAACAAATGGAAGACAAGAATATTGTATATTCAACGGAAGTAGATTCCATGTGCTGTGTAGCCAAAGGTCCCGACCATGGTCCCGCACCCCTTCCCGAAGAGGGCAAATGGGTTCAGGCTAAGCAGATCACCGATATTTCCGGCTATACTCACGGTGTGGGCTGGTGCGCACCTCAGCAGGGCGCCTGCAAGCTCTCGCTCAATGTCAAAAACGGCGTTATCGAAGAGGCTCTCGTAGAGACTGTAGGCTGTTCCGGTATGACTCACTCCGCCGCCATGGCAGCTGAAATCCTTCCCGGCAAAACAATCCTCGAGGCTCTCAATACAGACCTTGTATGTGACGCCATCAATACCGCTATGAGAGAGCTTTTCCTCCAGATAGTATACGGACGCACACAGTCCGCTTTCTCCGAGGGCGGTCTCGTAGTCGGTGCAGGTATGGAAGATCTCGGCAAGGGCGCGCGCTCCATGGTAGGTACCATGTACGGCACAAAGGCAAAGGGCGTTCGTTATCTTGAGATGACGGAAGGCTACTGCACAAGAATGGCTCTCGATGAGGACAATCAGGTTATCGGCTATGAGTTTGTTTCTCTCGGCAAGATGACAGACTTCATCAAGAAGGGCATGGAGCCTAATGAAGCATATGAAAAGTCCAAGGGCACCTACGGCAGATTTGCTGAAGCTGCCAAGTATATCGACCCGAGAAAAGAGTAAGGAGGCGGAGCAAGATGGCATTATTTGAAGGATATGAGAGAAGAGTTGATAAAATCAACGGCGTTCTCGCAAATTACGGCATCAAATCTATCGAGGAATGCAAGGAAATCACACTTGCCGCAGGTATAGATTGCGATAAAATAGTAAGAGAAACTCAGCCTATCTGTTTTGAAAACGCTATATGGGCTTACACTGTAGGCGCCGCTATCGCTATCAAGACAGGTTGCAAAAAGGCAGCTGATGCTTCCGCCGCTATCGGTATCGGACTCCAGGCTTTCTGTATTCCCGGTTCCGTTGCGGAAAACCGCAAGGTCGGTCTCGGTCACGGTAATCTCGGCAAGATGCTTCTTTCCGAGGAGACGGAATGCTTCTGCTTCCTCGCAGGTCATGAATCCTTTGCCGCAGCAGAAGGCGCTATCAAGATAGCCCTCAATGCAAACAAGGTTCGTGTAAAGCCCCTGCGCGTTATACTCAATGGTCTCGGCAAGGATGCCGCTTTCATCATTTCGAGAATCAACGGCTTTACTTATGTAAAGACCGAGTTTGACCCCTATACGGAAACCGTAAAGGTTGTTTCCGAAACAGCTTATTCCAAGGGTCCCCGCGCGGCTGTAAAATGCTATGGCGCAGACAATGTTCCCGAGGGTGTTGCTATAATGAAGCTTGAGAATGTCGGCGTTTCCATCACAGGTAACTCCACAAACCCGACTCGTTTCCAGCATCCCGTTGCCGGCACATACAAGAAATGGTGCGTAGAAAACGGCAAGAAGTATTTCTCTGTTGCTTCCGGCGGCGGTACAGGCAGAACACTTCATCCCGACAATATGGCAGCAGGTCCTTCCAGCTACGGTATGACGGATACAATGGGCAGAATGCACAGCGATGCTCAGTTTGCAGGTTCTTCCTCTGTTCCCGCGCATGTTGAAATGATGGGACTTATCGGTATGGGCAACAACCCGATGGTCGGTGCTACCGTTGCTGTTGCCGTTGCTGTTGAAGAAGCAATGAAATAACCTACTTTTCTTTGACCGTACTTTTCTTTGAAAAGAAAAGTAGGCAAAAGAAACTTTAGTATATGGTGCGCTGAAGTTTAGTGAAGCGAAAGCTTTAGTATATGGTGTGCTGAAGTTTAGTGAAGCGAAAGCTTTGGTATATGGCGCGCTGAAGTTTAGTGAAGCGAAAGCTTTGGTATATGGTGCGCTGAAGTTATAAAGGCGAAAATATAAGGCAGGAAATCCTCGGATTTCCTGCCTTAATTTTTTATTTGTAAAAAGAGCAATTTGCACCAAACCAAAGTATACACGCTCCATCCCGTCAGCGTACATATTAGATTCACGCCCGCCTTGCACTTATAGCGGGCGTGC
>DODZ01000017.1:0-122 GCA_003524145.1 Candidatus Apopatosoma intestinale
GGAAATATTCTCTCAAAGAAGACCTACGCATATACGACCGGAACGCTCGGTTCTGCCCCCAGCACGATATCGTACGGGTACGGCAACAGCGCATGGGGCGACCTGCTGATTTCGTACTACGG
>DODZ01000017.1:424-7619 GCA_003524145.1 Candidatus Apopatosoma intestinale
AAGACGATTGACGGAGTCGAGCATATTTATCATCTGTCGGGAACGCAGATTTTGTCCGAGGAGTGGACGGAAAACGGCGTTCAGCATCTGCTCATATACATTTACGACGCTTCCGGCGCTCCGATCGGCATGGCGTACCGTGATTCAACTTACAGCAGCGGAGCTTTTGACTTCTATCTGTTTGCCAAGAATGTTCAGGGAGATATCCTCTATATCTACAACATAAGCGGCACTCGTCTTGTCACATATACTTACGACGCATGGGGCAAGTGCTACGTGACATACCAGAACGGTGGCGCGTCTACCGCTGCACGGTATAACCCGTTCCGTTACAGAGGGTATTACTACGACACCGAAACCGGCTTCTATTATCTGAACAGCAGATACTATGACCCGTCAGTAGGCAGATTCCTAAATGCGGACGGACAACTGAATACAGGATTGCTGGGATACAATCTGTTTGCATACTGCTATAATAACCCAGTGATGTATGTTGACCCTAATGGAGAATCACTAATAGGAATTCTGTTGCTTATTGCAACAGGAATAGGTCTTGTCGCGACGTTAAGTAGCTGCAGCAGTTCTTCGCATGTAATCGTGTCGGGTAATGCCGATCCAGAATTGATAAATGAACTAGTACCAGGAGGTAATGACTCTTTTGAAGAAGCATTTGAGACGGCAGTCTCACAATTAAGTGAGTATACTAATGATAATAAAGAAAGTGGAGGATATATATATGAAATAAACGAAAAATTCTTTTTTTCCAATGTACAGCAAATAAATGCAACCGATCAAAAATGTACAATTGATTTTTCAGGGGCTCCTTATGGTTCTACGATCCATGCAACTATTCATACGCATTTGATTCATAAAGACTACGGCGAAGCGATGTTTGGTCCAAGTGAATTAAAATTTGCACGAGAGAACTCGCTCAATGTTTATGTCGTAGACCCTTGCGGATGTATTTTTGTGTTATATCCGACCGCAAGAGATTATGACGATTACCATCAAATTAAATAAAATGAGAGGAGTATGAAAAAAGAATATGAAAATGAAAATAACAGCGTTGTTGGTTCTGTTGGCGGTTATTTTACTTATGTGTCCCTCATGCACGTCTGATAAGCGAACGCTTGATGTCACATCTCCTGATTATCATGGTCTGAAGCAGCTTGAAGCAGGAGAAATTGACGGCACGAGACTTGCTTCGTGGTATTTGGTGGATAATCCGTACATTGATTACTCCTGCTACATAACGGTTGAAAACGGAAAGCTGAAGGTTGAAAACTATATTCCGGATGAGGAAAGCAGCGTCATGTGGGGGGATCACGGTTATTTTGTCGGGGTCAACCTGTTTGAAGAAGGCTGGGTCTGCTATTATCCGTATGCGTGGTATTTGCCGGCGTACGCCCAAGAACCGCAGCTTGTTGTGGGAGAAAACTGCGCCGGTTTTATAAAGCTCGACAGACAGAACGGATATGTATTTACATATGATTCATCGTTTATGAGCTGCGTTGCGCACCTTTACAGTCTTGAATACTCCGAATCAGAGAAGCAATGGATGTGGAATTGCGAAGCGACTTTTGATGATGGAATAAACACATACCTGTTTGATTCAGAGGAGCAGTGCATATATATCTTCACAAACGAGGGGATCGAGTGCTTTTCCATAAAAGACAAAACTCTGAGTACGGTAAAGATGTCGCGTATACTTAAGCAGCATATCTATGCCAATTCGGCGGTAAAGCTGAACGGTAAGCTGTATTGCGGCTCTCCTATGGGAATATATGAGTATGATATTGATACCGACGAAGAATTCTGGTATCCGATGGATTATGAAAAATATGTCGGGTAGTTTTCGTTCGTATAACCATGTATCGGTTTCAGCGTGTGCGTTTGATGAATGGACTGATTGGTTCAAAATAATAGCTTGGGGAAGCCATTAAAATGACATTCAAAAGCCCGACGGCGAAAGCACCTCCGACGGAATAAGAACGAGCAAGACGATTGACGGAGTTGAACATTGACTATTGACTTTTTGCTGACGGAAGGTGTTTTTTCCTTCCGTCAGCCTGAGTCAACCGCAATACTGATATTGCAGAACGAGCAAGACGATTGACGGAGTCGAACACATCTACCATCTCTCCGGGACGCAGGTACTTTCCGAAGAGTGGAACGAGGGCACGTTACAGCATCTGTTGATATACATTTACGATGTTTCCGGTGCTCCTATTGGTATGGCGTACCGCGATTCAACTTATGTTAGCGGAGCTTTTGACTTCTATCTGTTTGCCAAAAACATTCAGGGAGATATCCTCTATATCTACAACACAAGCGGCACTCGGCTTGTCACTTATACCTACGACGCATGGGGAAATGTAACTACATCATACTCCAACGGTGGCGCGTCTACCGCCGCGCGGTATAATCCTTTCCGGTGCTGCGGTTATTGGTATTAGCTACCCATAGCTCAGATATTGACTTTGGTGAAGTTAAACGCGGTATTACCTTTTTCGTATGCAGTAGATATGGCGGAGAAATCAATCCCTAAATCTGGGGCTGAAAACCAGTAACTTTATAATCACGTATGGCATATCTATGCCGCTCATGGGAGCGGAAGCGTTAGCTCGCCGTTGTATATACTCGGCGAAAATTCAATATAGGGAGGTGAAAAATGAGGGTTAAGAAATATAATTATTTAATTAAACTATTATGTTTTGTATTTGTGCTTTCGTCTTTGTTGATATCCTCAGACGGATGTATGTCTCACCAAGGCGAACGTCCGAGCGACTATCATTTTTCGAGATGGTGCTCAGAAAACCCGGACATATGCTTTTTTGTCAGGGAAATCGGTCAGGATATTTTGGGCACCTTGACTCTGGACAATTAGGAATATGATATTTGCGTTTCTTTCAATTACAATGACGAAATCGTTATATGGAGCGATTCGCTTGAGAGGGGATTAAGAGGTAGTTGTGAGTTCAGTCCTGATGAACTAATTGTTTCGGTGACTGAAGACTCTGACGACTTGTTCAATTACAAATACAAGACAATAACATTTGTGCGTACATAATAAAACCTATTTATTTGAGGTAAAAGCAATTTTGTCTCATTGATAACTGAGTAAATCCGGGAATCGGGGATAATGACTAATAAACCAATTGTCCGAAATGATACATTCAGATTGGGTGGCATTTTTAGTTATCCCCGTGATTCTCGGGTGTATTTTAATATGTTATGCTCTTAAATTGTGTAAATACAAGCATTTATCTTATATAGCATCAACAAAACTTATGATCTTGCGACATAACGATAAAGTATTGCCTGAATACCTTTTTGCTTTGCTAAAATCCAACTATGTGATTGCTGAATTACAGCACTTGGCAGAAACTCGTTCGGGCACATTTCCGCAAATAACATTTTCATCTGAACTTGCTCCGATGAAAGTACATTTACCGGACAAAGACACACAAAATAGAATTGTAAGTGTGTTATCAAGCATTGAACTAAAGATTGATGAAAATATAGCGATAAACAATTATTTATTTTAAAAGGAGAAAACGTGTATACATATCGAAATATTAAATGTAGTAAAATGACGGAAAGTGATATTAAAAATACTTCTCGATTATTTTCAAATAATTATGGTATATGGTCTTGTAATTCAGCTTTTAACCCAGGTTGCCCTATAAAGTTTTCTACTGAACGAGTAATTAATTCTTTTGTAAAAAAGCCAGATAGATATGTGGCTATGGTGTTTGACGATAAGAATTTAATTGGTCACGCATTTTATATGCGAAGAACAGTTAAAAAAAGCCAAAAAATAACTTGGATTTTGCAATTAGTAGTTGATAAAAACTACAGAGGGCAAAAAATTGGCACAAAACTAATACATTCAATTTTTGGGTTGTCTGATAGTTATGTATGCTTGTTTTTTTAAGTTCATATAAGAGTATGACTTTTTGATTATATCGTCAGAATAATCATTAAGAATATCAAGTTGTTCTTGATTATCTATCATAGGTGTTTGAGATTTAAAAGTGAAGGCCAGCCATTCACATCCTTCGGGAAGATCCTTTATTAATGGAAATTCTCTTTCTTTATAAACTTTCTGAATATTATCATATATTTTTGAATGATCTATTGGAAAATTAGTGTCTACAATTCCATCTTTATATTCGTCTATCCATTTTGTATCTTCAAAAATATCATATGCCGCCGCTCGTATCACATCAATTTTACTACGTATTTTTCTTTCATCGACATGACGAAAAGTTGCATTTTCCAGTGCTTTTATTGTCATGGGATTTGATGTAAACAATCCACAACCTATCGCTGTTTCAGTCGATTCATTTGGGTCTTCGAGCTACTCAGATGGGAAACTTACCGAGATCGTGACAAAAATTTTTGACCTTCGTCCCGCAGCGATCATTGATCAGTTCGATCTTACAAAGCCGATTTTCAAGAAGACATCAGCCTACGGTCACTTTAACTCTCCTGACTTTCCTTGGGAGAAAACCGATGCGGTGCCAGAATTGGTGAAAGTGGCAAAATGATAATACTCGAAGTAACCACACTGAAAAACAAACTTTTGAAACTTTGAAGAAAAAATACGAAGGTGTTCCGTATCGGGATGCTTTCCTGCCCTAACAAGCAGGCATCTTTTAAGACCATAACAGCCAAGTGTTCTGGTCTAAAAAGATGCAGAGCAAAAAAGTCCAGTAACCACAACGGTTTCTGGACTTTTTTGCTAACAAAAATGTTTTGAAAAATGAAAGATGCAAAGGGCTGATTTTGACCATTCACCCGGAATTGGACTGGTGGACGGATTGACTTTTTTATTATTTAGATAAGTTTTTGATATATAAAAATAAATATGATTTTGAGGTATTAAAATGGAAACACATATGATTCTGTTGTGGTTACTTTTGGGCATATTTATGATTGGAGTAATAATCTGGTCATATGCAAAAAGAAAGGGAATAGATAACAAAATAGAATCGTTGGCGGCAGGAGCAGAGGAATTAACACCGGAGGAATTCTTTAAATTACGTAATTATTCATTTGGCGGAAGAGGAACCCCTAAATACGCTTTGAGCAAAAATTTTTCAGGGGTATACATAATATATAATCATACAAAGGATATGTATTACGTTGGTCAGGCTCAAAAAATATTAGATAGAGTGAATAATCACTTCACAGGGAGAGGAAATGGCGATGTTTATGCCGATTACAAATATAGAGATAGATTTACAATTAAAATGATCTCATTGGAAAATAGTGGATATGGTAATTTAAATGATCTTGAAAGAGATACTATTAGAAAATACAATTCATTCTCAATGGGTTATAACAAAACGAGGGGTAACAGATAGATTTGGGGAAAATGAAGTGCCAATCAAAAGTATATGCATCTTTTAAGACCACAACACTCATGTATAAGCCTCTTAAAAGATATTTGAGGCAAAAAGCCCGATTCTACAAGGAATTTCGGGCTTTTTTCATGCCTCAAAAAGTCTCAAAACAAAAAGATATTTTTAGCCGATTTTGACCTACTGCGCGGAATTGTACCGGAGAATTTGACTTTCGATTGGTTTCTTGCTATAATATCTGTGTCGACAAATCGGAATTTAGCAGAATTTTTTGCACAAAAACAAGAATGTTAATATGCATTGCTTGTAGCAACGGGATGTTTTCCATATAATTTAAGGTGACGACGAAAGGAGGTCGAATCTTATGTTAAGTGAAAACATAAAAGAAATCAGAAAATCCAAAGGGCTATCACAGGAAGAACTTGCAATAAAACTGAATGTGGTACGACAAACTGTTTCTAAGTGGGAGAACGGTTTGTCAGTCCCCGATTCTGATATGTTGATTTCTATATCGGAAGTGTTGGAAACACCCGTAAGCATTTTGCTTGGAGAAACGGTTGTCGAGTCCCACCCCGATGACTTAAAAGTGATTTCCGAAAAGCTTGAGGTTATAAATCTTCAACTTGCGCAAAGAAAAACAACGAGGCAAAAAACATATCATTGGTTTTTTATTGGATTCGGTGCGGTTATATTAATCATTTTTGCGAGTTTAGCCATATTAAACAGTCCATACTTGGGATGGGATTATAATGATCCTGAAACTGCGGTTTTTGGGGGAGGTTTCCACGCTTTTGAGTGGCTGTTTGTCAGAGTAGCACCGGTGATTTTTTGCGGAACAGTCGTAGGTGCATTTTTAACACGAAACAAAAGGTGATGCGATCGACAAACTCCAGTTTGCCGAGCAAACCGAAAAAATCTTTTAAGGAGTCTATACTCAACGCAAAGGACACCTTCGGGTGTCCTTTTTGCGTTGGAGGCGCCACTCCTTTCATCGAAGCGTGCTCGTCGCGCAGTAGCGCGGCGATCCGGTTCGCATTCGCCGCCCGAAGATCGACAAGCTCGCTTGTCAGGCGCAGGGCGTGCGAATTCTCGCCGCAGGCGAGATTCCGGGGATTATTACCTCTTCACTCTTCACTAAAGGCTCGGGGATTTGGAAAGTAATAGGTAATAGTGAATAGTGAAAAGGTGTAGTTGATTTTGCCTCACAAAATCAGAAATATTGAAAAACGATACGCCGTTTTCGACCTTTAGCGCGGAATCGGACCGGTGGGGTTGACTTTCGACCTATTTATTAGTATAATATTTATATCAATAAATCGGAGTTTACGGAGGTGTAAATGTGACGACAGCAACAGTTCTTGCTCAAATTATATTGTTTTGTTGGTTTTTCGGGTGTGTTTGCACGTACAAATTCGGAAAATACATTTTAGTAGATGGCATGGGGATAAAAAGCGCAGAATTTGTTATGTTATGCTTATTCAGCATAGGAAGTATCTCCTTTTGGATAGTGCCTTTTTTGGGAAAGTGGTTCCTTTTGGGAGTATTGCTTTTTTGGTTTACCGTTCAGTTTTTTTGCCATTGGTATTATACTATTTTTGGCGCTTCGGAGAAGAAGTTAAAAGGATATAATGACTGCTTCAAAAATACCGTCCATATTATCCCTGCCAGTAAAACAAAACTCATTCCGGATTTGTATCATATGATTTTGCATTTGCTCATTTTATTGAATATTGTTTTAGTTCTATGCAATATTTTTATATAGAAACATAAATTCCGGTTTGTAAATATTACAAAAGCAAAGCGTCATCTTTTAAGACCATAACAGC
>DODZ01000017.1:7884-38111 GCA_003524145.1 Candidatus Apopatosoma intestinale
CCCTTGCGGGATTTGTGAAATGCACTTCGTGCGTGAAATACACCTGCGGCGTGTGAAATGCCTGCGGGCGTGGTGGGGATTTATTTCATTTCACATCGGTGTAGTGAAACGAAGCCGATATTTCACAATGACCGAAGGTCATTATTTCACATCGAGCGATAGCGAGATATTTCACTCGACAGCAAGTATTTCGCTCGACCGCGAGTATTTCACCCGCCAGCGAGATATTTCACTCGTTTTCTTTACATAATGAGAATTGTCTGATATAATGTTATAAAAGGCGGTGATAATATGGCTGAATCGAAGCTTCGAGGTTTATCTATGGATTTTTTGGTAGAAATATCGAGAATTTGTGATGGCATAAAGGGACATTCTTCAATCGTGAATCAGTTGGAACGCTCGGCAACATCAATCGGTGCAAACATTCACGAGGCAAATTATGCGCAGAGCAAAGCGGATTTTGTTGCCAAGCTGCAAATCGCATTGAAAGAGTGCTACGAAACCGAATACTGGTTGGAGCTGTTCGTGAAGTCAGATTTTCTTGACCGTGATATTGCAAAGAAAGTATACACCGACTGCGGCACGATTCGCCGGATTCTCATTTCTTCCATCAACACGACAAAGAATGGTACGAAGTAGCAATACCAAACGCCGGCATCGATCTTTCACACGGAATCGGACCGGTGGAACGCTATTTCAGGGCGGTTTTCAGAGAGTTTTTCTCTTAAGAAAACCCCCCTTTTTCATTTTTTCTCAAAAAAACATTGTTAAATTTCTGTGTCTGAGAAAGGAGGTGCTTCGGATCGTCTACATATATAAAAAAGAAGACTGCGACTGCAGCTACTGCCTGTATTATTCCAAAGGAAAATGCAAACGGCAGTGGTGCTGTTGCTATCAGGACAAAGTACGCACGGGGTCCCCCTTTACCTCAAACATGAAAATAATAATAAAACGCAGAAAGGAGCAACATGATCAACTTAAAAATCAAAACGAATGGTACTGTTCGAGACCTCACACTGCCTTATCCCGATCAACTCATTCCCGACATTATCGAAAAGGATTCAGTTGTAACTGTATCTGAGGTCTCTGAACCGGAGTCACTCAAATACATGGAAGGACACGAATGGAACATCGACCTTGCCAAGCGTGCTAAATTACTTAATCCACATCCAACACATTACAAATACCCTATTGACAAACCGCAGAAACAGCGCTATAATAGTTATCGATATACATTGTGCGATATATATTACAAACTATTGAAAAAACGGAAGGATGACAAATATGGCTCCGAAGAACAAATTTACAAGGGAAGAAATGGTGGCTGCGGCGGTTCGGGTGGTGCAAAAAATGGGAGCTGCGGCTTTAACTGCAAAATCCCTGGCGGAAGAACTGGGCACCTCGACTCAGCCGGTCTTTACCTGCTTCGGTACGATGGATACGGCAAAAGCGGAGGTATATGACGCGGCGGAGCAGGCGTTTGATGAATATCTGACAGAAGGACTGAAGCAGGAGATTCCGTTTTTTGGCATTGGAACGCAATATATCCGTTTTGCCAGAGAAGAGCCAGAGCTGTACCGTCTGCTGTTTTTGATGCGGTCGGACGATAGGGGGAGTGACGCCTTTGCTGCCATGCGGCATATGCAGGAACTTGTCCGCCCCTCGCTAATAGATATTTATTATATCGGCGAACATGAGGCGGATCGCTATTTCCGCGACCTCTGGCTGGTGGTTCACAGCCTCGCTACGTTGATCGTAACCGGCGACTGCCCCTATTCCGACAGTGAGATTGGGCAGATCCTGACCGGCTTCAGCGTCAGCATTTTCAAGGCAATTAAAGAGATTCCGGGCTTTACGGAGGGGACATTTGACCGGGACGCCACCTTTCGGAGCTTGATACAAGGGAAATGAGCCGTGATTGTGCAGGAGGAACGCTTAATGAAACAAGCCATCGAGATAAAATGGGTGTCCTGTTCTGTCTGCGGCTGAAACACCCGGAAAAAGGTGCGGTCAAATACGCTTCTGCGTTATTGTTTTGTATTCGGCAATAGCGAATCAATTTGTGGCTGAAAAAGCGGGGCTGTGAGAGGTTTACGTCATTGTGAGGAAATGCCAAAGGGAGGAATCTGAATAAAAAATGAAAAGAAGAACAAAAAAGGGTCTTCTGATTGCCGTAGCCACGGTCTGCTGCGTGAGCACTGCTCTCATCGGCATGATGCTCTACGGAAAACATCAGATGAACAAAATACCGGGGCTTACCTTTGAGGAAGCTCTGGCGTATACCACGAAGGACACCCCCGAGGCTACGATCACAGTGGGCATTATCAAGGGCGGGGAGAGTTGGTACACGGTATATGGCAAGGACGGGAAAATATTGCCGGAGGAACTTCACACCTATGAAATCGGCTCCCTGACCAAGACCTTTACCGCCGCGCTGGTAAACAAGGCGGTCACAGAGGGAGAAATCAGCCTGAGCGACACGATAGATCAGTATCTATCGCTCCCCGAGGGCAAGAAATATCCGACGATCAGGGAACTGCTGACCCACACCTCGGGTTATAAGGGCTATTATTTTGAAAGCCCGATGATCGGGAACTTCTTTCAGGGACGTAATGACTTTTATGGCATCACGAAAGAGATGGTACTGGATAAGACGGGCGAACTGAACATGGTGAAAGAAGAATACGGCTTTACCTATTCGAACTACGGATATGCGGTCTTGGGCTTGGTGCTGGAAGCGGTATACGATACCGACTACACGACGCTCTTGAATGACTTTGTTCAGAATGAGCTGGGGCTGGCGGATACGAAAATTTCAGACGGGAGCGGCGACCTGGGAAACAATTGGGATTGGAAATCGGACGATGCCTATCTGTCGGCGGGGGCGGTCACATCAAATATAACGGATATGCTTGCCTACGCGCGGATACAGCTTGAGGACAATCCCATTTTTTCTGAATGCCATAAGAGCCTCGCCGTGATCAACGCTTCCACGGAGGACTATAAATCCATGGGCATCAATATGGACGAGATCGGGATGGCGTGGATCATTGATAAGGAGAACGGAATCCTATGGCACAACGGCGGTACGGGAAATTATAATTGTTATCTTGGATTTCAGCCGGAAACGGGAACGGCTGTGGTGGTGCTTTCCAATCTTCCACCCAGTTACCGCATCCCTGCCACGGTGCTGGGGATCAAGGCGTTACATGAACTCGGATGGGAGTTTTCAAACCAAGTCGATCAATCGAAATCTGAGGAGATGAAAAGATGAATATGAAGGTGGATAGGAGGAAATGCGGATGCAAAACTTTGGCATGTCTATGCTGTGGTTCTGGATCGCCTATGTGTGCGTCACGGTAATCGGCATATTGCACACGGTATTCAATATTTATGTATTGCATATGAAGCCGATGGACAGCCAGGGAATGGGCGAAGGCTATGAAAAAACAAAGCCGTGGCATCCTCTGTATAATATTATTTTGTTTTCCGTTTTTGGCTATCTGTATATGAACGGTCTTACCGCGCCGACAATTGGCGAGGCGTTGCTGACCGGACTTCTGTGGGCTGGGATCTGTATCGTGTTTGATGTTTTCGGCTGGGTGCTGATCAAGCATCCGTGGAGCCTGACATTCCGGGAATTCTATATTGATTATCAGCCGTGGCTCACGCTGATTTATCTCGCGATCTTTTTAGGCCCAATGATCGGATTTTTATTGTGCCGTTAGAAAGAAAATAAGTAATATTGCAATGAACAGTCAGAGAAATGAATAATTAATAAACCGGAAACTTTTGAGAAAAGGATTATCATAATGAAAGTGATAGATATTGTCGGTGAAAACTATTTTGGCAAATGGGATAAAACAAGAACGGCTTGCAGAGGCATCATAATTCATGATACAAAAGTATTACTTTCCTATGAAACAAGAAATGACCAGTGGATGCTTCCCGGCGGCGGTTTGGAAGATAATGAATCTGAAAAAGCGTGCTGCATACGAGAAATTGCAGAAGAAACAGGTATGGTGGCGGATATTTCGGAATGTATCCTTGAAATCGATGAATATTATGAGGACTGGAAATGGATCAATAGGTACTTCACAGGCAAGGTAATTGGAACTACAGAAATAAAACTGACACAAAGAGAGCAGGAAGCAGGAATGATCCCCAAATGGCTTTCAATACATGAAATTATAGATATCTTTTCGAAACATCATACATATGCAAAGACAGATAAAATGAGAAGAGGAATGTATTTGAGAGAATATACAGCATTAACCGAAATAGTTCAATAAGAAGCAGGAGATGCGTCCATGATTGGAATCTATTTCAGCGGAACCGGAAATACAAAGCATTGTGTCGAAAAGTTAGTCAAACTGTTGGATGTATCTGCTCAGAGTTTTCCGTTAGAACATACACAGATGATTCAAATATTGGAAGAGCATGACATCATTGTGCTGGGCTACCCGACACAGTTTTCCAATGCCCCTATCATAGTGCGTGATTTTATTAAAAATCATTCTTCTCTATGGAATGGGAAAAAGGTCTTTTGCGTCAATACGATGGGGCTTTTCAGCGGTGATGGAACAGGATGTACAGCTCGAATCTTAAGGAAATTCGGGGCAACAATACTCGGCGGTTTGCAGATCAAAATGCCGGATTCCGTCTGCGACAGCAAACTGCTGAAGAAAACGCCGGAGGAAAACCGGGAGATCGTCCGTCAGGCCGACCAAAAGATAGAAGCTGCCGCACGGCAGATCAAGCAAGGAAACTACCCCCAGGACGGGCTGTCCTTCTTTTCCCACCTGAAGGGACTTTTTGGACAGCGGCTGTGGTTTTACGGCAAGACGGCGGGATACACGGACAAGCTGAAAATCAGCGAAAAATGCGTGGGCTGCGGGCTGTGCGTTTCTTTATGCCCCACGAAAAATCTCTCCCTGCGAGACGGGAAAGCCACTGCGGAAGACAGGTGTACCATGTGTTACCGCTGTATCAGCCGCTGTCCCCAAAAGGCCATCACGCTACTCGGGGACGAGGTAATAGAGCAGTGCCGGTTTGAAAAATACGGCTCTGGGGAGTGAAAGTGCATGAGGGCGGAAAGCGGCTTTATGGATAGAGAAATTGGGATGGTAGATGCGTTTTCGGATGAAGACAATGAAAAGCCGGTGTGCTTGCAATTTCAAGAGATGAGTGGCTCACCGGAAAATCAAAAATTTGCGAGGATATGAAAATGGTGTATAGAACACTATCCGTGAATGAAGCAGAACAATTCTGGAGTTTGATGAACCAATTGGATTACTATATGGCAAGGGTAATATAAATTCTCGTTTACACGACAATGACTTACGATATAAGTAGGTACTAAACTGATAAACGCGCCCCGATGGGCAAGGAAGGAGTATATGAAAATGATTGTTTCGGAAAAAGAGCTATGTAAATCGAATAAAGCGGGCTCTTCCTCCTCGAAAAGACTTGGAAAGGCGATAATCGCGCTTCTTGTTATTGTGGCTGTGCTGATTGCAGCCCTTGCGGGAGCGTGGGCCATGTTCGGCACCCAGCTCACGGCGGCCATGACCATCGAGAAGCTGGATGATCATCTGTGGTCTATGGAATATAAGGGAGATTATGGCTTCGATGGATTTCTGGAGCAGGGCGGGGCAAAAAGCGACGCCGAGATGGGAGACTACATCGCCTCATTCCTCTCTCACGGCTTCTGGAAGCCGGACACCTCCACCGCCGGGGGAAACTACGGCTGCTCCACCGTCACGGTGACAAGTCCCGACGGCGCACCCCTCTTTGGCCGCAACTTCGACTGGGAAGAATGTGACAAAATGCTGGTACATACCATCCCCAAAAATGGTTATGAGTCCATCGCCACCTGCAATTTGAACTTCCTGGGCTTTGGGGAGGACTGGAAGCCCGATGGAAGCATGGGCGATAAGTTCATGGCGCTGGCTTCCGTCTACGCTATCTTGGACGGCATGAACGAAAAGGGCCTGTGTGTGGCTGATCTCATGGTGAGCCACGAGGAGGGTGTCGACCAGAATACCGATAAGCCCGACATTACCATTGTCTCCGGTCTGCGGCTGCTGCTGGACAAGGCGGCGAATGTAGAGGAAGCGTTGGAATTGCTTTCGCAGTATGATATGCACTTTTCCCTGGGCCGTGCCCAGCACTTCTCCCTCTCCGACGCTGCCGGGCGGAGCGTGGCGGTGGAGTGGCAAAACGGCGAGATGGTGGTGACGGACACCCCAGTGGTGACCAACTTCTATCTCCACGGGGATGACGGCACCTCCGGCAGCGGCCAGTCCTATGTGCGGTTTAACACACTCACCCAGCGGCGGGATGCGGCAAAGGGCGTGATGACCGCCGAGGAAGTCCGCGCCTCGCTGGCGGCTGTGGCCCAGAGCAACTTCCCCGGCGAGAACGGTGGGGAGAAGACCTGCTGGAGCTGCGTCTACAACCAGCGGGAATTGACCGCCACCTTCTACGACACCGAGGATTGGGCGAATCCCTATGCCCTCTCCTTGGGAGAAAAGGATTGGTGCAAAAAGGGAGAGTGAGGAAATATGAACGAGAGAACATATTCGACACCATTGGGCAAAATCCATTATTGGGTGCATATGATTTCACCGGACGGGGTAACGTTGGTGTTCCTGCCCGGTCTGACGGCGGATCACCGGTTGTTTGACAAACAAATCGTGTATTTTGAGGGGAAATACAATGTCCTTGTGTGGGACGCCCCCGGCCACGCCGCCTCCTGGCCCTTTGCCTTTGACTTCGATTTGATGGACAAGGCAAGGTGGCTGGACGGAATTTTGGAACAGGAGGGGATCACAAAACCCGTTATCGTGGGGCAGTCTATGGGCGGCTATGTGGGACAGGTGTATGCGCAAAATTACCACAAAAAGCTGAAGGGCTTTGTGTCCATTGACTCCGCGCCGCTGCAACGAAAGTATATGACAAAGCCGGAGCTTTGGCTGCTGAAACGAATGGAGCCAGTCTATCGCTACTATCCGTGGAAGGCCCTCTTAAAGTCCGGGACAAAGGGCGTTGCCCTGTCGGAATACGGAAGGACCCTGATGCGGGACATGATGCTGGTGTATGACGGCGACCAGAAGCGCTACGCAAAGATTGCCGGTCACGGCTTCCGAATCCTTGCCGAGGCGGTGGAGCGTGATTTGCCGTATGAAATCAAATGCCCAGCCCTGCTCATATGCGGCGAACAGGATCATGCGGGATCTTGTGTTCGATACAACAAGGCGTGGCATAAAAATACGGGCATACCGCTGGAGTGGATCAAAGATGCGGGGCACAACTCCAACACAGACCAGCCAAAGACCGTAAATCGGCTGATTGAAAAGTTTGCCAACGCAGCGGGGCGGTATCTATGATTTCTGCTGAAAATGATTTAAAAAACCAAAGTCCGATTGTTGGAAAGACATATGTTTGTGACCGGGACATGATACGGAAAGAAAGAATCGTACTGAAAACAGCTCTGGCAACGTTTGTGCTGTTGCTATTCTTTTTCACGCAGGGCGCGATCGTTGTGATCATGGGGATAGATGGCGTTCCCTCCGCGCTGATCAGGGGCGCTGTTATCTGGGGGCTTGTTGCTATCACATTGGCGTATTCCATCATCCGATACAAAGGAATCTCAAAGCTGGGATTTCGCAGTGCGGAAAAAGGGGCGGCAAAGAGAATGCTTTATTTTTCGCCGCTGTTGCTCATTGCCCTCTTCCATTTTGCGGCGGGAATCGATTGGAAGGTCGGAGCGGCTTTTCTGTTCGCCAACCTGTTTCTGACACTGGGCATCGGAATGGCGGAGGAAATTTTCTTTCGGGGCATTATCTGTGGCCTGTGGCTCAAGCACGGCACCGTAAAGGCGATGATGATCTCCTCCATTCTTTTCGGGCTCAGCCATATCCTGAATATAGCAGGCGGCGCGAAGCTTTTCGAGACACTTCTTCAAATCTGCTTCGCGCTGGTCTACGGAATGGTATTTGCCTTGATTTTTGAGGAGGGGCGTAGCCTTCTTCCATGCGTACTGCTCCACGCCCTGCACGACTTCTGCTCCTTCATCAGCGGGGAGGGCTCCGCGCAATTTGAGGTTGTTCTGGGCGCGGTACAATTTATCGTACTGTTGGTATATTTTATCTATCTTCTCCGAATGACTGCTCACAAAAGCGAGAGGGAACGGGCTAGGAAGGCAGATGAAAAACGATGAAAAAGTATAAAATCATGTACTATTCGGGAGCGGCAATCAGCCTGTTGGTGGGGCTGTGGCACTTTACCGTGCCGTGGATGTTTGGCTGGGCGTCATATATACCGTATGAAACGTTGGTGGTCCCCATCAATTATGTCAACCTATGCTTTTCGTTTTTACTGTCGGGGTGATCCTTACCGTCATTCTGTGGGGCAAAAAGGTGTTTGCTCAGAACCCGGAGGCGTTCTATCTCTACGGTTTTTTGCTGGCCCTTTGGATTTTCCAGGTGGTTGTGGCGGTGATTTATCCCTGCCCGCCGGAATCAAACGTATGGATGTCCTACGGGCAGTTCGGCGGTTCTGTTCTGGTATGTGTTCTGTTGCTTGTACCGTTTATCCGGGTGGCATCCACAAGGAAGAATAGAAAAAGTAATGGCTAAAACAAAATTCATTTAGAGGAGTTGCATTATGAAATATCCGGTGGAAGAAATTCTCTCTTATCCCCTGCTTGCTCTTTTTGTGCTGGCGGTGTTTTACGGCATTTATTTTGTCAAGATGCTGGCGCAGAAGCGCCGCGGCATACGGACGCTGCAAATCAGACAGCGAAAGGAAAAGTCCATTCAAACAGTAGAACTGCTGATGAGCATGGCCACGCTGGGCGTTGTGATTGCACAGCTTGTGTCCATAGCGTTTGGCTGGAGCTGCCTCCCGACAAATGCGCGCTTTACCGGCTTCTGCACCGGGATGCTCGGTGATTTGATCTTTCTTCTTTCCGTTCTCTGTATGAAGGATAGCTGGAGGGCGGGTATCCCGGATAAGGATCACACAGAGCTGGTTACATCCGGAATCTATCGGTTCAGCCGCAATCCGGCTTTTCTCGGCTTTGACCTCATGTATATCGGTATGATGCTGATGTACTGTAATTTGTTGATAGTGCCGCTTACGGTGTTTGCCATTGTGATGCTACATTTACAAATTTTGCAGGAGGAACGGTACCTGGACGAAACATTCGGCGAGGCGTACCGAGAATACAAGCGGCATACATTCCGCTATCTTGGGTGGCGATAAAGAAGAAAGATTTGTTGCGGATAACAAGCAGTCATTATGAATATTGCGAAAATATATCGTGATTAAGGTATTCCGGAGGAACGATTTATGCAGCTTGATATTAAGAAAGTAAAGTTAAGTAGCCACACATAAAGCGCATCTATTTTGACGCATTCTCTAAAAACGATCGGAAGGAGAAAATGAAATGAAAAAAGTACTGAATACACTTTTCATCATAGCAAGTTTAGGTTTGATCGCAGCGGGTGCAATCTTCCTGTGCGTCAGCATTTTCGATGGAAATGAGACCACGATGCCATTGGTGATCGCATTGGCGTGTATATTGCTATCAAACCTTTTTTATGTGATTCGGATGAATATGGATAAGAAATAGCAACGCAATCGTGTTCGATCAAACCAAATCTGAATTCGGAAAGGAAACCATTATGAAACAGCAAAAACTATTAGGCATCGTCATGACTGTCTGCGCCCTCCTGCTGATTCTTGCCGGGTGCGCACCCAGCTTTGAGGGAAACAGGATAAAGAATGCGGATTCCTACCGGTTAGATATCAAAACCATGAACTGCACAGACACGCACACGCTGGAGCTGAAGCATGGTGACACGCTCAAAATTATATTCGAGACGGTGCAAGGGTCGCTGGAGATGAAGATCACGGCGCCGGATGGGACTGCGCTCTATCAGGGAGACGGAACCGTGACGGAATTCACTGTAACGGCGCCTTTGGACGGTGCCTACGCGATCTTCGTCGTGGGGCAGAAGGCAAAGGGCAACATCAACATTGATGTGGAAAGAGTCACGCGCGGCGAGGGCGAAACGGGAAATGGCGGAGAAGATGAGGTTGAAGCGAGCTATCCGGGAGCGGATGCGATGGAGCTTTTGAATCATCACGGGGATACGACTACGGTATATAAATCGGCTGGCGGCACCAATATTCCATTTTACCTATAAACGGTACGGATATCCGGACCGATGAGGACGGGGCGGAGTGGAATGAGACGGTGGAATAAGGGCGACAATTCAAATGGCGAATATCGTTATTTTAGACGCAAATGCAATTTCCGGCTACCATTGACGGATCGGGTGTTATGTATTTTGTTTCCGGTCTGCTTATGGGATTGTCGGTTGGCGAAATACTCTCCGGCATGATAGTGATCAGGAAGAAACTCATGCAGAAATAACAGATTAAAACCTGTATCAAAAGCACAAAAAGGCTCCGGCATCTGTAAGAGCAGATGCCGGAGCCGTATTTATGCGGATTATTCAATCGCAATTTTGCTGGCAGAAGCAAGTTTCTTCTGATCCACCTTGGGCAGAACGACCGACAAAACGCCGGATTCGTATTTTGCCTTGACATCCTCGGGCTTTACATTGCCGACATAGAAGCTACGCGAGCAAACACCTGCGTAACGCTCCTGACGGAGAATGCGTCCTTTCTTGTCCTCTTCCTTCTTGTCAAGACCTTTTTCTGCGCTGACGGTCAAATACCCGTCCTTGATATCAAGGTTGATCTCATCCTTCTTGAAGCCCGGCAGATCGACGGAGAGCTCATAGCTGTCATCCATCTCACGAATATCGGTCTTCAACAGATTTCTTGCGTTCTTTCCGTAAAGCGGATTGTGTGCGCCAAAGAAGCTCTCATCAAAGAAATCATCTAACATATTCTCACCAAAAATGCTCGGTACCATAATAAATCCCTCCATTTATATAAACTGTTTTTATTTTCAGCGTTCCGCGGTCAGCCCGCGTTAACGCACTGTTTTCGCTTCGCCCTTCGGGCTACATTGTCAAAGCACCCATCGGAACCACTCCGTTTCCTTTTTTCTTTTACATCTATATTGTATTCGTTTTCTCTTGAAAAAACAATGTTTTAGTGATATAATAAATGCAGATATAGTTGTGCTTGCAGCACAATAATCATTGAAAGAAGGTGAAAACTTGTCTCAACCGCAATGGCGATCCGGAGATATAACAGCTCTGATCACAGAATTTTTTGAGCAGGATGATCTACACCAGCTTGCGCTTGATGTCGGCATTTTTTTGGACTGTCCTCTGCTTGTTCTCGACGATGCTTATCGTGTCGTGGCGCATTTCTGCCCCGCCGGGTTTTCCGACCCGTTGTTCCGTTGCGCAGTTTCACAAGGTGCAATCACTTATGAGTCAAGTGCGGTCATCAGTAAAAGCCCGGCGCTCAGCAAAGGATGTGCCGATATGATCAAATTGGGAGAAAGTCCCTTTCGCCGGCGTTTTGCACCGCTCATCTGTACCGGTGTCCTACTCGGATATCTTGTCTGCGTGGACACGGATGGTCATTTTCAAAAAATTCAGGAGGCAGTCTGGCAACAAATTGACATGATCCTCGCAAAACAGCTTTTTATCGAAACAAGCCGTCAGGACAAGCCATTTGAAACGACCGAAGATATTCTGATGCATTTGCTTGACGGAGGATTTCCGTCCGCCTCCTATTTTCGACTACGGGCAGTGGGCACTTTTCTTGCGGACTTTCACCCGTCCGCTTTTGCATTGATGGATCTGACTGCTTACCACAGTCGGTATCCCGGGGTGCATCACCTGAAAGAAGAAATCGGTGAACGTTTTCCGGATTCTCATCCCTTTCTCTACAAGGGTGACGTATTTCTGTTTCTGCATAGAGGCAGTGATGTAGATATATTCACAGAACTGGCAAAAGAATTCGATTTGAAGGTAATTGTTTCAGAGGCGATTCGCGATCTGTATGACCTTCCGTCACTTTACCGTGCCGCACACGATGCGTTGGATATGATTGTGGGAAGCAATTATCACGGTGAAAACGTCTCTTCTGTGGCGCAATTGCGGACGCCGTTGCTTCTTAAAAATCTGGAATCCCGCGACGATCTTATCTCACCGGAGCTCAGAGCGCTCGCCGAACACGACCGAAAAAAAGGAACGCAATACTGTGAAACACTGTACTTTTATCTGATTTACAGCCGCTCGCTCAAAAAGACCTGCGACGCATTGTTTACCCACCGCAACACAGTTCTGTATCGTATCGAAAGAATACGGGATGACTTTCTTATCCCGCTGGACGATCCGGAACGGCACGTCGAGTTGCTGTTTGGCGTAGCGATTCTGCTGTTTCAAAATAAAGGCGCGGAATTCTTTTTGCGGACAATGCCGCAAACGGATGATGAATACTAATTTATTGAATAAGGGGAAGAAATTATGAAGGAAAACAGAAAGTTATTACAGGAAGTACTGAATGAGATCCGACAAGATATGACAGATGAGGAGGTTCTGAATCTTTTGTCGGACAGTAAAATTTCCGTCAGTCCCGAAAAAGAAAAGGAAAAATACACACTCGGGCAACGGGCAGCTGACACCATTGCGACATTTGCGGGCAGCTGGGCGTTTATATTTTCGTTTGCAGGTGTGCTGGTTCTGTGGATGGTCATCAACGCAATTCTTGCGACAAAAGCGTTTGACCCATATCCGTTTATTCTTCTGAATCTTGTCTTGTCCTGTGTTGCAGCCATTCAGGCACCGCTGATTATGATGAGTCAGAACCGTCAGGAGGAAAAAGATCGTCGTCGTGCGGAAAACGATTATAAGGTCAACCTGAAAACCGAGATCATGATTGAGGATCTTTACGATAAGGTGAACTCGATCCTTGCCAAGCAGTCGCAAATTGAGAAACTGTTGGCGGAGAAAAAGACGAAAGGCGAGGAAAAAAAGGAATAAAATATCGGCAAATCAAAATGTCAAAAAGTGCGTATATCATGCGGTTGTATTTCATTGCCCAAAATATAAGGATTTGATTATCTGACGATAATCACAGATGATTTCCGGTTTGCTGAGATCCTTGCGAAGCATCTTTTAAGACCATAACAGCCAAACAAAGAGCATTGCGAAAAGCAATGCTCTTTTTTCGGTAATCAATTTATAAAACAAAATATGGAGGAGATAATCCGTGAGTAATCACTGTACAATTTATGCAGAGATGCACATGATTTTTGACAATGATTTTGATGTGCACTCAATAGAAAAACAATTAGGAATTGCCCCAACAGAATGTAAATCGCGTAATGAAACACGAATATCACCTTTGACAAATAATCCTACTTTAAACTCGAGGGTGCGGAAAAAGTCGTCCCCCATGCGGGGGACGTGGATTGAAATTGAGACGCCAGAAGAATCGAGGAATCCTTTTTGCGGTCGTCCCCCGTGCGGGGACGTGGATTCCGGCAGCAAACAAACGCGGCAGTTTGAATTCTATAACTATAGCTCCATTATAACACAGGATTGTTATCAGTTCCTATTTTTTCGATAGTGTTGCCCTTGATAGTATAATTCACCCTCTTAAAAGACAATATCCACCCTTGGCGGGTGGATATTTTCAAGATATTCAACTATCAGACGCTGAAAAGCATCTCGCTGTATGTGGGAAGAGGCCAGTATTCGGAGCCAACGAATGTTTCCGCCTCATCAACGACGGCACGCAGCTCCTGCATTGCCACAAATACGGTGCTTCTCGCAAAGTCTGCGGCTTCCTCTGTGCCTGCCGCGGTTTTCATCTCGATAGTGGCAGCGGAAAGAGCCTCGGTCTTGCTGTAAATGGAATTGAGCAGTGCGCCGAGCTTGCGGATAATGCTCTCCTCTGCTTCCGTCGAGATTCCTTCGCAGGCATTTCTTTTTGCAAGTGCGGATGAAGCAAGTGAGCCGGTATATTCACTTATCGCGGGAATGATATCTTTCTTCACCATTTCAAGCATGGTCAGTGCCTCGATATTTATCGTCTTGCAGTAATTTTCGAGCAGTATCTCATGGCGCGCGACAAGCTCTGTTCCCGAGAGGACGCGATATTTCTCAAAGAGAGCCTTATTCATATCGGAAACAAAATATTTCAGCGCATCGGGCGTGGACGGCAGATTAAGCAGTCCGCGGCGCTTGGCTTCCTCAAGCCAGTCGGCGGAATAGTTGTTTCCGTTGAAAATGATATTACCATGATCTTTTATTGTATCCTGAATGAGCGTATGGAGCAATCTCTCAAAATCATCCGTATTTTCGAGCGCCGTGGCAAAATCATCAAGCGACTCGGCTACTATCGTATTGAGTACGGTATTCACATCGGCTATGGAAAGCGAAGAGCCCGGCATACGGAACTCAAACTTATTTCCGGTGAAAGCAAAAGGCGAAGTACGGTTTCTGTCTGTCATATCGCGCGGGAATTTCGGCAGGGTATGAACGCCGATACGCATGATATCCGCTTCCTTTTTGGAGTAGCCGGCATCTGTCTTTACAGCCTCGAGAACAGCTGTCAGCTCATCGCCGAGGAACATGGAAATAACTGCGGGAGGAGCCTCGTTTGCACCGAGACGGTGGTCATTTCCCGCGCTTGAAACACTGATGCGGAGCAGATCCTGATGTTTGTCGACAGCGCGGATAACAGCACAGAGGAAGAGCAGGAACTGCGCGTTTTCATAAGGCGTTTCACCCGGCTCGAGCAGGTTCACGCCTGTATCTGTGGCGATAGACCAGTTATTGTGCTTGCCGCTTCCGTTTACGCCCGCGAAAGGCTTCTCATGAAGCAGACAGGCAAGCCCGTGCTTGGGAGCAATTTTTTTCATCATCTCCATCATGAGCTGGTTGTTGTCTGTCGCGGTGTTTGTCGTGGTATAGACGACGGCAACCTCATGCTGAGAGGGTGCGACCTCGTTATGCTCGGTCTTTGCGGGGATGCCGAGCTTCCAGAGCTCCTCATCAAGCTCATCCATAAATTCCTTTACGCGCGGCTTGATGCAACCGTAGTAATGATCCTCCATCTCCTGTCCTTTCGGCGGCTTCGCGCCGAAAAGCGTGCGCCCTGTGAAAGAAAGATCCTTTCTCGCATCAAAGAGCGCCTTATCTATAAGGAAATATTCCTGCTCCGCGCCGACCGTCGTATAAACGCGTTTCACATCCTCGTTTCCGAAGAGCTTCATTATGCGCATCGCGTGCTTGTTTATCGTTTCCATAGAACGCAGGAGCGGAGTTTTCTTATCGAGCGCTTCGCCGCCGTATGAACAGAACGCCGTAGGAATATAGAGTGTTTTATCCTTTACAAAGGCATATGAAGTCGCGTCCCATGCCGTATAGCCTCTCGCCTCAAATGTGGCGCGGATACCGCCGTTCGGGAAGCTGGAGGCATCGGATTCGCCCTTGATAAGCTCCTTGCCCGAAAATTCCATTATTATTCCCGAGGGCGAAAGCGAAATGAAGCTGTCATGCTTCTCTGCCGTGACGCCTGTCATCGGCTGGAACCAATGTGTGAAATGTGTCGCGCCGAGCGATATCGCCCAATCCTTCATCGCATTTGCCACAACTCCCGCAATCTCGGGATCGAGACTTTTTCCGTCGTCTATCGTTTTACGCAGACGCTTGTAGACCTCCTTCGGAAGTCGCTCGCGCATGGCGCTGTCTCCGAAAACCATAGAACCGTAAACTTCAGAAACCTTCATGATAATATTCTCCTTAGAGTGAAAAATTTTAAAAAAAGGGGCGCTATGGCATATGCCACAGCGCCCTTGCTGTATTATGCAGTTATTATATAGGCAAAAATGCGATTTGTCAATAGGTTTTTAAAATTTTTACGGATTATTTTTCGGCAATCCTCAAGAGAGAAGAAACACTCCTTGCCGCCATGTAAACAAGAAGCGGCAGGAATATTACATCCGAAAGCAGTTCAAATGAGAAAAATTCAAGTCCGCTGCCGAGTATACCGGGCAGAGCGGCAAGTATCGGGATAATGTGGAGAGCTGCCATGCAAGGCAGAGCGGCAAGTATCGCCATGTAAAATCTGCCGCACGGATAAGCGAGATTTGCCCTCGCCTCAAAAAGCATGAAGAGTATCACGGCGGCAAATGCAACATTTCCCGAGACGCGGAGCGGATTATTGAAGGCAAAATAGGTATCGAAATACTCCGTCACTATCATCAGCGTCGCCCAGACGGGGAGCGAAAGAGCGAAAATCCATATTTTCCCCTCCCTGAGAAAGCCCGCATATACATTTATAAAATATATCGCACAGGGGATAGTCAGAAGCGCGCATACAAGCCGCGCGAAATTAAAGAGACCGAAGCCGCCCGTGCTCATCTCGGGAATAAGAGTGATAAGCATCATCACTCCGCAAACCGCAAAGCCGATGCCGCAGATGAGCGCCGCTATTCTGCTGCCCTTTCCCTCGGCGGGAGAGAATGTAACGGTTTTCTTCCCTTTTGCGAAAATCAACGCAAGTGCCGAAATCACGGCGAATACGGGTATAGAGATTTTATAGACGGTATGCGAGGTGTAGAAACCCTCGGAAAAGACCTTCACGGAATCACATTCCGAAACCGAGCGCATGAGCGCAACGCTCCTGTATGCGGAAAGCGCAAGCGTCAGCACGGCAAGCACCGCGAGGTAAATATAAAAGGAAGTTCTGCGTTTTTGCAAAGCTTTGTCCTCCGTTTTTATGTCATTTTTGTATTATTGTATATATAATATCACTTTTTTCCGAAAAAGTCTATAGAAATACGAAAATTGAGGTGAGCTTTGTCCGGCATATTTTCGCATATGAAAGCAAACTTCAAAAAAATCTCCCGATTTTTTCAAAAACCGCTTGACAAAATCCGACTATTGTGGTATAAAACATATGAACATATATTCATATCTTCACAAAAGGAGGCTCCCCTTATGTTTCAGGACACCATAATGCACTCGACAGAGGACGAATATTTCGAGCTTGCCGATTTCTATAAGCTTTTTTCGGACAGCTCGCGGATAAAGATTCTTTTCGTGCTTCTTTCGGGCGCACATTGTGTGAAGCACATCGCCGAAAAAGCGGAAATGAGCCAGTCGGCTGTTTCGCATCAGCTTGCGGTGCTTCGCCGCTCAAATATAATACGCCAGACGCGCTCGGGTCAGAATATAACTTATTCTCTCGCGGACGATCATGTAAAGCTTCTTCTGGAGCTTGCCATTGCACATATAAGGGAGGATAAATAATTATGGGAAACGAAGAAAAAGAGCTGAAATGCTCCTGTGATGCCTGCGGACATGATAAGCACGAGCACGAGCATCGTCACGACAATAACCACGAGCATGAGCATGAGCATAGCCATAAGCACAAACACCAGAGCGGTTGCGGCTGTTGCTGCTGCCATGATGAAGGCGAGCATGAGCACGGCGGCTACGAAATAGGCGGATGCTGCTGCCACGGCGATGATGGCGGCGAAGAAGAGGAACACAGCAAAAAGGATATAATTATCTTTGCCGTTGCCGGCGTCATCATGATATTTGCCTTTCTCCTCGCGCATGGCATCATGCTGAAAAATCTGCATCCCGCCGTATGGATAGTCGCTTCCATTGCCGTTTACGCATATTACGGCATTCCGATTATCATAAACATGATAAAGGATTTCATCAACGGCAGCTTCTTTACGGAAAATACGCTTATGGCTGTCGCCACGATAGGCGCGCTCTGCCTCGGTGAATTTTACGAGGCGGCGGCGGTCATGTTCCTCTATTCGCTCGGCGAATATCTCTCCGATCTCGCTTTCGATAATTCCAAAAAGAAAATATCCCTCATGCTCGATATGTCGGAAAAGACGGTCCGCGTCCGTGAAAACGGCGAATGGGCGGAAAAAGACCCCGACGATGTTGCCGTGGGTGCGCGCGTATCGCTCCACGCAGGCGAAAAGGTTTCGCTTGACGGCGTTATAGCCTCGGGCGGCGCAAACTTCGATACATCGGGTATCACGGGTGAAAGCCTTCCCGTATGGGCAGGCGAAGGCGACGCCGTAAGTTCGGGCTATATCTGCATCGACGGTGCCGTGGAGATGACCGTCACAAAGCCTTACGGTGAGAGTGTCGCTTCCAAGCTTGCCGATGCCGTTACCGAAGCAGGCAAGCGCAAATCAAAGAATGAAAAATTCATCCGCAGCTTTGCGAAGATATATACTCCCGCGATGATGGGTCTGGCACTCGTTATCTTCATATTCGGTGCCGCCATCAGCGGAAATATCGCCGAATGGCTGAAGAAGGCACTCACCATTCTCGTTGTTTCCTGCCCCTGCGCACTTGTGCTTTCTATCCCGCTTGCATATTTTACCTCGATAGGTGTCGGTGCCAAGGAAGGCATCATGTATAAAGGCGGCGAAGCTGTTGACAGCGCCGCAAAGATATGCGCCATAGCCTTTGACAAGACAGGCACGCTCACGGAAGCAAAAATCAGAACAGAAGAAATCAAGCCGCAGATCGACCGCGATGAATTTATCAGAGTGGCGCTCGGCGTGCTCTCCCGTTCATCTCATCCTCTCGCAGCCGCATTCTGCTCCGACATGGCGGGTGCAGCGGGCTACGAATCCGAGGAAAGCCATGAAACGGCAGGCAAGGGCACGGAAGCCTTGCTGAAAACGCCCTCCGGCATTGTCCGCGCCATATTCGGCTCGGCAAGATATCTCCATGAGGAATATCCCGATATCACCTTTGAAAAAGAAGCCGAAACCTGCATCTACGGTGCGGCAGACGGCAAGTATATCGGCGTTATCACATTTTCCGATACGCCCAAGGAAAATGCGGCGAAAGCCATATCCGAACTTCGCTCGCTCGGCGCTTCTCACCTCGAGATACTCAGCGGCGACAAGAGCGCGGCTGTCCGCCGCCTTGCGGAAAAGGTCGGCATAACGGAATATTCCGCAGAGCTCCTCCCGCAGGATAAGCTTGACAGATTTGAGAAGATATACGAAGAAAACAGCAAAAAAGGAAGCGTCGCCTATGTCGGCGACGGACTCAACGATTCGCCCGTTATCATCCGCAGCGATGTCGGCTTTGCCATGGGCAAGGGCGGCGCGGCCCTCTCGGCAAAGGCGGCTGATATAGTCATTGTAAACGACGATATCGAAAATGTTCCGAGGGCTGTGAAGATAGCAAAAAAGACGAGAAAGATAGTCATCGGAAATATCGTATTCTCTCTCGGCGTGAAAGCGCTCATCATGGCAGTCTGCCTCATCTGGAATCCGATAATGGAGCTTGCCGTGCTCGCCGATGTCGGCGTGACACTGCTTGCCGTACTCAACTGCGCAAGAATTAAATAATACAAAAGTATAAAAAACCGCCTGTTGCCGTCACCTTCCCGTGGCGGCAATATTTTTAGGCTCTTTTTACAAACATTCGGTCCCAAAATACACAAAATACACAAAAAATCTGTCGTATTTTTCAATTTTGTGCAGATTTCCCATTGACACGGCGGATAATACATATTATACTGTAGATGAAAGAATATAATTTTACCCTATGCCTGTGCGCAGATAAGCCACGGCGTATTATCAGGAGCAAAAAATCATGATGAATCTTGAAAAAGAGATAAGAGAACAGCCTGCTGTCCTCGCGGGTCTCGCCGATAAAAACAGCCGTACAATAGCGGCTCTCGCTTCCGGAATAAAAGAAAGAAGCATCCGCAAGATTTACTTTGCGGCACGAGGCACGAGCGACCATGCGGCAACATATGCGCAGTATCTTTTTGCGCTCGCAGCCGGTATTCCCTGCGGCCTTGCCACGCCGTCCGTAATCTCAAAATACGGCGCCTCTGTCGACTACAGCGATTCGCTCGTTATCGGCATATCGCAGTCGGGCGCGGCTGAGGATGTTATCTCCGTCATTGCCGACGCAAAGAAAAGCGGTGCGCTCACGGCAGGGATTACGAATGTCGAGGGCTCGCATCTCGCGAAAAGCGTTGACTATACACTCTTCTGCAATGCCGGAGACGAAACAAGCATCGCCGCCACAAAGACATTTACCTCTCAGATGATGCTGCTCGCTCTGCTCGCCGCCGAGGTTTCCGGCAGCACCGCGCTGAAAGCCGGTCTTGCCAAGGTAGCTCCCGCCGTTGCCGAGCTTCTCGCCTATATGCCCGAGACGCTCTCCGTTCTCACAAAGAAATATACCGGCATGACCTCCGCCGTCACTCTCGGTCGCGGTTTTGCTTATCCGATAGCGCTCGAGGGTACACTTAAAATACTCGAAACTAACAATATAAAGATGCGCGGCTATGCCATATCCGATTTTCAGCACGGACCTATAGCTCAGCTTCATGCCGGCGACCCCGCTTTTGTAATCGCGCTCGACGGTCCCGTCATCGACGATGCCGATATGATGATAGGCAGACTCAAGGCTCTCGGCACCGATATCATCGTAGTCACCGACAGCGACAAATACTGCGACGACGATACGGTGACGGTACTGAAGGTGCCCGCGGTTTCGGAGGAGGGCATCGCTTCCGACGCACTGAATGTATTTACGGCGGCTGTGGTATTTCAGCTTTTTGCATGCAAGCTCGCAGAGGCAAGAGGTATTGACCCCGACGCCTCAAAAACGCTGAAAAAGGTTACCGTTACGGTTTGATTCTCGCTCGAAAGAGTAAATATATACGCTTCGGCGGCAGCGCAAGGGAAAATTTCAGAGCCGCCGGGAAAAGGACAGGAAAATGAATTTTGATATGTTGCATCCTGCCGACCAGATAGTCATGATTATGAACCGTATTTATTACTACGGTATGACAACGACATCCGGCGGCAACCTCTCAATCTGCGATTCCGACGGCACAGTCTGGATCAGCCCCAGCGGCATAGACAAGGGCAACCTCCGCCGCGAGGATATCATGCAGATAAAGCCCGACGGAACTATAGTCGGTATTCACCGCCCCTCTGTGGAATATCCTTTCCACTGTGCCATCTACAAGAAGCGTCCCGACCTGCGTGCAGTGCTTCATGCACATCCGCCGGCGCTCGTAGCCTTCAGCATAGTGCGTAAGATTCCCGATACATCTCTCGTTCCGAATGCGGAAATGCTCTGCGGCGAGGTTTCAATGGCAAAGTACGCTCTCCCGGGAAGCAAGACGCTGGGCGACAATATTTCTGCCGAATTTGAACGCGGCATAAACACCGTAATGCTCGAAAACCACGGCGTTGTTATCGGTGCAAAGAGCCTCTTCTCCGCTTTCATGAGCTTTGAAACACTTGACTACTGCGCAAGAATTCAGATCAATGCAAGCACACTCGGACGCAAGGCTCACGGCATCTCCGACAAGTATATGGAGATATATAAGCAGAAAACCATGCCGAAGATGGATGAGTTCATCCAGACAGAGTATTCCAGCGAGGAGAGACAGGTTCGCCGCGAGATGTGCGACCTTATCCATCGCGCATACGGCAATCAGCTCTTCACAAGCGATCAGGGCACCTTCTCCTGCAAGCTCTCCGACGGCTCATTCATCATCACACCTTATGCCAAGGACAGAAAGTATCTCGAGCCGGAAGATCTGGTCCATGTGAAGAACGGCATGCGCGAGGCAGGCAAAAAGCCCTCACGCTCCGCTCTGCTCCATGCAAAGCTCTATGAGAGAGACCCCGATATAAAATCCGTAATCATCGCTCATCCGCCGCACATCATGGCTTTTGCGGTCACTGATGCGGAATTTGACGCGAGACTCATTCCGGAAAGCTATATAGCACTCAAGACCGTGCGCAAGTATCCTTTCGGCTCATCCTTCATGCAGCCCGACATGCTTGCTGCGGAAATCTCGATAAAGAACCCCGTGGTGATAATCGAAAATGACTGCATTATCGCCGCAGGCACTTCCCTCCTCAATGCTTTCGACAGACTCGAGGTTATGGAGTACAGCGCAAAATCGCTGGTCGAAACAGCCGCTATCGGCGGCGAGGTCGTAAAGATAAACGACGAGGAAGTGAAGGAAATAGAGGTAGCTTTCAACCTTTAATTCGTTTTTGCAAAGTACGGGAAAACAAATTTATAAATCAAGGAAGGGTACGGTAGGACTTATGAACAGCGAATATTTCGGCGAACTCAGTATTGTTGGAATGAAAGGCACGGAAAAATTTCTTTCCAATGTAGACTGGTATCTGAAGCAGTGGAGAAAAGACGAGGAAAGAGAAACATTTCTCGTCGATGCGGATTGCCCCCGCTTCGGCACAGGCGAGGCAAAGGGTATAATCCATGAAACAATGCGAGGTCATGATACCTATATTTTCGTAGATCCGTTCAACTACAGCGTGAAGTACAATATGTACGGCATGCAGGTTCCCATGAGTCCGGACGACCATTTTCAGGATCTGAAGCGTATCATCTGCGCCATCGGCGGCAAGGCGCGTCGTATATCCGTCATCATGCCGATGCTCTATGAGGGCAGACAGCACAGAAGAACAGCGAGAGAATCGCTCGACTGTGCCGTTGCTTTACAGGAAATAGCATACATGGGCGCGACAAATATCATCACCTTTGATGCGCACGACCCGAGAGTGCAGAATGCCATCCCGAGAAACGGCTTCGACGATGTCCGCTCCTCCTATCAGATGCTCAAGGCACTCTCGAGAGAATATCCCGATATAACCTTTGACCCGCAGACGACGATGATTGTCGCTCCCGACGAGGGCGCGATGAGCCGCGCGATGTATTTTTCCAGCGTGCTCAATGTAGAGCTCGGCATGTTCTACAAACGCAGAAACTACAAGGTCATCATCAACGGCATGAATCCGATAGAGGCTCATGAATTTCTCGGAAATTCCGTTGACGGTAAGGATATCATCATAGTTGACGATATGATTTCCAGCGGCGAATCCGTGCTTGATATCGCCGAGCAGCTCAAGGAAAAGGGCGCGCGCAGAGTATTTGTTTTCTCTACATTCGGTCTCTTCTGCAATGGTTGCGCAAAGTTCGACGCGGCATATGAGGCAGGCAAGATAGACAGAATTTTCACCACAAATCTCAATTATCGCCCCGATGAAATAATCAACCGTCCATGGTATACGGAAGTAAATATGTGCAAGTATGTTTCCTATATCATAGATTCGCTGAACAGAGACCGCTCCATTTCAGAGCTTCTCAACCCCATAAACAGAATCCATGCGCTCACCGATAAGGTTCGTGCGGGAAAATAAAAATCAAAGAATAATACGATAAGAGGCGGAGCCTGCGGCTCCGCCTCTTTATTGCGCTTCGACCTTTTTCGCAACTTTTGTGCGCCTTTTTGCCGGAAATCATAGACTTTTTCCGCGATTTACGCTATAATATATCTGTACAAAATATTTTTTGCAAAAATAAAAAAATCACAAGCTGTAAAATTTTATTTTCGCACCCTATGGTTGCGGAAAGTTCCATGCGCTCTTGGTAGCAAATACCGAGAAAATTGTATATGATATTATTACGCATTTCAAAAAATAAACAGCCGCCGCGAAAATAGTGCATTTTTCTTGTCAGCAGTTATTGAGTTTTTATTATTTTATTTATTTTGCGCGGTGTGCACATTTTTGTGGTGGCTGAAATCAAAGAGAGGGAAAATGATGACAATAGGCGAAAAAATAGCAAATCTGCGTGCCGCCGCTCATATTTCGCAGGAGCAGCTCGCAGAGAAGCTTTCTGTCTCCAGACAGTCTGTATCAAAATGGGAGATAAATCAGTCGCTCCCGCAGATAGACAATGTACTCACGCTCTGCAAGCTTTTCCGCGTGACGGCAGATGCGCTCCTGCGCGATGATGTTTCGCTCTTCGGCGATGTGGCAGGTAAAAAATCCGCCATAAATGAAACAGGCGCAAAAAACAAATATTTCGGCACCGACGGTTTCCGCGGCGAAGCCAATGTTACGCTCACCTCCGACCAGGCATATAAAGTAGGGCGCTTTCTCGGCTGGTATTACTCTTCCCCGCTCTCGGGCTTTCATATGCCGAATTACCGCCCGCGCATACTCATAGGCAAGGATACGCGCCGCTCCAGCTACACACTCGAATACGCCATAGCCTCGGGAATTACATCCTCGGGTGCTGACGCGTATATGCTGCATGTGACAACGACGCCGAGCGTTTCCTATGTTACCCGCACAGATGAATTTGACTGCGGCATAATGATAACAGCCTCGCACAATCCATACTATGACAACGGCATAAAGCTGATAAACCGCTACGGCGAAAAGATGGACGATGCCACAACGGAATTTGTGGAGGCATATCTCGACGGCAATATAAAAAAGCTCGGTATAGACGGCGACGATATTCCCTTTGCCCATCGCGACGGCATAGGCAGTATAGTGGACTATGTCGCAGGCAGAAACAGATATGTCGGCTATCTCATATCCGTCGCCTCGCATTCATATAAGGATTTGCGCATAGGGCTCGACTGCGCAAACGGTGCCTCATGGATGATAGCCAAAGCCGTTTTCGATGCACTCGGCGCAAAAACATATGTTATCGGCGCCTCGCCCGACGGACTCAATGTAAACAAGGACTGCGGCTCTACTCATATTGAAAATCTGATAGAGTTCGTGCGTGAAAACAGGCTCGATGCCGGCTTTGCCTTTGACGGCGATGCGGACAGATGTATTGCCGTGGATGAAAACGGCAGAATAGTCGACGGCGACTGCATACTCTACATACTCGGCACACGTCTGAAATCCCGCGGCATACTCGACGGTGATACGGTAGTTGCCACGGTGATGTCAAATTCGGGGCTCTTTAAGGCATTTGAGAGCGCGGGCATAAAATATGAGCTGACCGCCGTAGGCGACAGATTTGTCTACGAATGTATGCAGAAAAACGGCTACAGGCTCGGCGGCGAGCAATCGGGACATATCATACTGCAAAAATACGCCACCACCGGTGACGGTCTGCTGACGGCGATAATGCTGACAGAAGAAATGCGCGACAGAAAGCTGCCGCTCTCCAAGCTTGCCGAGCCTGTCCGTCTCTATCCGCAGACAGTGAAGAGCATCCGCGTGGCAAGCAAGGAGCAGGCACTTTCCGACCCCGAGGTAAAGGCGGAATTTGACGCGATAAACAAAGAGATAAACGGCAACGGCAGAGTGCTTCTCCGTGCAAGCGGGACTGAGCCTGTTGTCCGCATTATGCTCGAATGCGAGAGCGAGGAGCTCTGCGAAAAATACACTGCGCGCCTTCTTGAGGCAATACACAAGAGGGGGTACTGCTGTGAATAAATGCGTGAAAACCGCAGAGCTTTTCTCCTGCGAGGTACCTTATCTGCGCGATTTCTTCTCTGCGCACGAGTACCCATGGCAAATGCTCCCCGAGATAAAGGAGCTTGCGAAAAAGCTCGTCTCCGAGGGCATTGAGGGCTTTACCGAGATAAAGGCAGGCGTGCTTGTCGGAAGAAGCGTTAAGATACACGAGAGCGCCGTTATAGAGCCGCCCGCCGTAATAGGACACGGATGTGAGGTGCGGGTCGGCGCATATATCCGCGGCAATGTGATAACAGGCGAAAACTGCGTCATAGGCAATTCAAGCGAGCTGAAAAACTGCATCCTGCTTTCGCACGTGCAGGTGCCGCATTATAACTATGTCGGCGATTCCGTGCTCGGAAACCGTGCGCATATGGGTGCAGGCGCGATATGCTCAAATCTCAAATCCGACAAGGGCAATGTCGTCGTCAAAAGCGACGAAATATATGAAACGGGACTGCGCAAATTCGGCGCAATCCTCGGTGACGGCGCGGATATCGGCTGCGGCAGTGTGCTCAATCCGGGCACGGTGATAGGCAGGGAAAGCTCCGTCTATCCGCTCACATCGGTGCGCGGCGTCATTCCCTGCGGCTGTATCGTAAAATCATCGCACGAAACAGTGGTAAGGAAAATTTCCGATAGGGAGGGAAATCGGTAATGTGCGGAATAATAGGCTATATCGGCAAAAAGGACGCGGAAAAGATTATCATCGAGGGACTGCACGCGCTCGAATACCGCGGCTATGATTCCGCGGGGCTTGCAATAAGAGCGGATGACGGAAGCATAGTTTCCGTCAGATGCGGCGGCAGAGTAAGCGAGCTGGAAGAGAAAGCAACGTTGGCGGGACTCAGCGGAAAGAGCGGCATCGGTCACACGCGCTGGGCAACTCACGGCGCACCTACAGAAGCAAATGCCCATCCGCACAGCTCGCATCATGTAACCGTAGTTCACAACGGCATCATTGACAACTGCCTTGATATCCGCCGCACACTTGAAGAGAACGGCTACAGCTTCATTAGCGAAACGGATACGGAATGTATCGCCCATCTCATTGACCGCGAGTATGTTAAGACGCATGACGCGGCAAAGGCTATCTGCAGTGCCTGCTCGCTACTGCGCGGTTCATATGCGATAGCCGTGATGTTTTCCGATATTCCGGATAAAATATGGGCTATACGCAAGGACAGCCCGCTGATTCTTGCCATAGCCGAGGACGGCTGCTATACGGCATCGGATATCCCCGCAATACTGCCGCACAGCAGAGAGATAATCCGTCCGGAGGAGGGCGAGCTTTTCTGCACCACAGCGGAGGGGATATATTCCGTTTTCGGGGACGGCACGATGGAAAAGGCAAAAACAGAGCACTTTGACCTCGATGTCGGTGCGGCGAAAAAGGACGGCTACGACTACTTCATGCTAAAGGAAATACATGAAGAGCCGGACGCAGTGCGCCGCGTATGTATGCGCAGAATAAACGAAGCGGGACTTCCCGATTTCTCTGCGGACGGCATCGGTGACGAGCTTTGGAAAAGCATCGACAGCATCCAGATAATCGGTTGCGGCTCGGCAACCCATGCGGGCTTTGTCGGCAGAAGTCTGATAGAGAAGCTTGCAGGAATCCCCGTCACGGTAAATACCGCTTCGGAATACAGATACGACCCGCCCGCCACGGTGGGCAGAACACTTGCCATGCCGATATCACAGTCCGGCGAGACGGCGGATACGCTCGCAGGGCTTCGCCTTGCAAAGACAAACGGGCTCGTCACCGCCTCGATAGTCAATGCCGTAGGCAGTGCGGCGGCACGCGAATCCGACTATGTCATGTATACCGGCGCGGGACCCGAGATAGCCGTCGCCACGACGAAAGGCTATACGACACAGGTTGCCCTGCTCTGCATGATAGCGATAAAGCTCGCGCTTGTCCGCGGCAGGGTGAGCGAAGATTTCGCGCGGAAATTCTGCCATGATATCGCGTACGGCGCGCCCGAAGCTATAGCAAATATCATAGCAAGGCAGGATGAAATCCGCGACATAGCAAAAAGCATATATACGCATGAGGATATATATTTCATAGGCAGAGGTCCCGATTACCATGCCGGACACGAATGCTCTCTCAAGCTGAAAGAGATATCGTATATCCACAGCGAATCATATGCCGCAGGCGAGCTGAAGCACGGCACACTCTCCCTTGTTGAAGACGGCACGCCCGTGATAGCGCTTGCCACATGGCAAAGATACTATGACAAGATGACAGGCAATATCCGCGAGGTTCGCGCAAGAGGCGGATATTCCGTGCTCGTATGCGGCAGGGATTTTCCGGAGCCTGCGTCATATGGTGAGAAGATATTTATGCTTCCCGGGATATCGGAATATTTCTCGCCGCTTGCCACAGTCGTTTTCTCGCAGATACTCGCTTATGAAACAGCTATCCTGCGCGGTTGCGATGTGGATCACCCGCGAAATCTCGCAAAATCCGTGACAGTGGAATAAATTTCCCTTTCGAAAAGCATTGAAGCACAACAGTGTTTCAATGCTTTTTCTTTTTGTATCTTGACTTTGCCGCGGCAAGATGGTATCATTAGATAAAATCAGCATACGGAGGATGTAAATGGATATTAAGCTTCACTATACCGAGTCCGGCAAGGGGTTTCCGCTCGTTCTCCTGCACGGAAACGGCGAAAGCGGCGAGTATTTTCATTTTCAGAAGGAATATTTTTGCCGGTATTTCCGCGTGATAGTGCCCGACACAAGAGGGCACGGCGGGAGTCCGCGCGGAAATGCGCCCTTTACCATAGCTCAGTTTGCACGCGACCTGCATGATTTCATGGATGAAAAAGGCATAAAAAAGGCGCATATCCTCGGCTTTTCCGACGGCGGAAATATCGCCATTGCCTTCGCGCTCGCTTATCCCGAATATGCGGAAAGCCTCATCCTGAACGGTGCCAACATGAATCCGCGCGGAGTGAAACGCTTTTATCAGATACCGATAGAAATCGGCTATAAATTAGCCTCGCGTGCGGCAAAGAAGCATCCCGACGCCGTAAAAAACGCCGAGCTTCTCTCGCTTATGGTAAACGAACCGAATTTTACTTCAGAGGAGCTGTCGGAAATAAAGGCAAAAACCCTCGTCATAGCGGGAAGCCGCGATATGATAAAAGCCTCGCACACGCGGCTTATCGCCGAGAGTATACCGAAAAGCGAGCTTAAAATAATCCGCGGAAATCACTTCATCGCGGAGAAAAACCCGCGTGATTTCAACCGCGCCGCAGCAGAGTTTCTCGGCGTGCCCACAGGTGAAACGAAAGGAGAATAAATCATGAAACCCGAATTTCCAAATGAAGAATATTTCATCTCGCTTGCAAACACGGCAATACAGCCCTGCCGCTATATCCCACCGCGCGATATAGAAAATTTCGTCGACCTGCGGCTCTTTGCCGACGATGCAAAAATCCTGAAAAACCCACACAAGGGCTGGTACTGGCACTATATAGACAACGGCTTCCCCCGCGGCGAATATCGCGCCGACTGCGACGAAAACGACGCGCTCGCCGATTTTCCCTGCATGAATCATCTCTATCTGCGCTTCGACTGGGGCGATATAGAGCGTGAGGACGGCGTTTTCGATTGGTCGTATATCGACTCCGTGATAGAAAAATGGGGTGCACGCGGCTTTAATTTTGCCCTGCGCATCTGCACATATGAAGGCTATGACAGCATCCGATTTGCCACGCCGCGCTTCGTTTTCGAAAAGGGCGCACATTGCTATCGCGTGCCGTGCGGCAGGCTCGAGCCGGACTATACAGACCCTGTTTATCTCTTCTATCTTGAGCGCTTTCTTGCGGAGGCAGGCAGAAAATTTGCCGGCAAAAAGTACATAGAAACAGTAGATGTCGGTTCTTTCGGCACATGGGGCGAGGGACATACGGCAGGCGGCACCAATATAAAATACGGTGCCGACGCGATAATAAAGCATATAAAGCTGCATGAGAAATATTTCCCGAAAACCATCCTCATGCTCAATGATGATATGATAAATTCCTGCTGGGAGCGCGGTGCAGATGAAAATATGCGCATATGGAAATATGCCATAGAACACAAAATGGGGCTGGATGACGATTCCGTCTGCGTTTCGTGCTACTGCGGCAAAGAAAGCAGATATACTACCCTGCGCTCACCATGGATGTTTGCACCGATAGCGGAAAACGCACCGATAACACTCGAGCTTGAGCATTATCATATGATAAAACCGCAGAATTTCCGTGCGGGGCTTCCTTTTCTCGAGGCTATGCGCGAGACAGGCGCGACCTTTGCGGGATTTCACGGGTATCCGCGCGTCTGGCTTGCCGATAATCCCTATCTGACGGAATATGCGGCAAACAGGCTCGGCTATTTCTATTTTCTCTCGGGCGTCGGCTTTGAAAAAAGCGATGGCGTGCTTCCCGTGCTTGAGCGCGGAAAAGAAAACACACTTTCGCTCTATGTCGAAAATCGTGGTTTTGCGCGTGCATATTTCCCTTACAAGCTGAAAATAAGGCTGGCAAAAAGCGGCTATGAGCACATCTGCGAAGCGGATTCGGGCAATACCGCGTGGCTCGCGGGAAGAGAAACAAAGGCGGATATCGGCTTTGTCCCCGTGGGAGACGCAGGGGAATATTCGCTTTCTCTCGGGCTTTTTGAGGATGAACGCCCCGTTTACTTTGCGATGAAAGAGGAGCGGCAAAGCGCCGACGGATTTGTGCATGTCGGTATGGTTGAAGTAAGATAAAAACAAAGGGAAGCCAACAGACAAAACAAAAATGCGCTTTCCATCCCGTCAGCGCACGGGCTAAATTCACGATGCCCCGTCTCGGCGACGCCGTTCAGAGGTGGCTACGCACCCTGAACCCTCCTTTTCGTCACTGAAAAGTACGACAAAAGAAAAGTTACTTTATGATACTTATCTTTCAGA
>DODZ01000024.1 GCA_003524145.1 Candidatus Apopatosoma intestinale
GGCTTTGCCGGTGGTTATGACTTGGCAGGGAAGTTTGATTTTGCTGTCAGCGGGACGGTGCAAAGAAAATCACTTCATATTCATATAAGTAAAAAGCCTCCTTTGATATCCCGATTGCGAAATATCAAAGGAGGATGCAGGCGACAGCCTGACTGTCATTTCATTATCACTGCGGCGAGCGCATTCACGCTGCCGTCGGCAAAGGTGCTTTTGACGGTATATTTCTCCCCGTCAAAAGAATAACTGAGCGAAAGCTCCTCGCCGAGCTTTGCCTCATGCAGATATGATATGCAAAAGGCGGAGACGCGCTCTGCCGAGAAATCCGGCACGGCTGAGAGAAGCATATCGGCATACCATGTATTGTTCATATGCCTGTTTCTGTCGATGAAGCTGTATGGCACGGTGAAATTTCCCGCAGCCGTCATTTCCTCTGTTTTCACAGGCTTTATCCTGCTGTCAAAGGTGGTGGCGGAGGATCTTTCCTCTGCGTCAAATGTATGCCCGAGCTCGTCAACGCGCACAAAAGAGCGGTCGCTTATGCGCACGAGCGCAAACTGCGCATGTGCGAGCGCCACAAGCTCCCCGCCGCGGCGAACCTCGTAAGTACGCCCGAATTTTACCCCGTGCGAAATCTCCGCAAAGGTAGTGACCTCGATTTCCTCTTCCATATATATCGGTTTATAAATATCGACATTCATGGCGCTGAGGATAAAGGCGGTATCGCGGCGGCGAAGCTCATCTTCGGTGAGTCCGTAATTTACGGCGAGCTGTTCGTTTGAGGCGGCATGCAGATATTTCAGCAGACCTGCGGGTCGGATGACCCGCATGCTGTCCGCATCGTGCATATCGGTGATTATTGTTTTATGCCACTTCATTTTCCTGTGCGATTACGCCTTGCCGTTGGAGCCGAGAACATCGACCATCTTGTGTGTGACCATCTTCTTTACTTCGTCGCGTGCAACAGAGAGATATGTGCGCGGGTCGAAAACGGAGGGGTCGTTTGCGAGAACACGGCGGATAGCGGCTGTCATGGCGAGACGGATATCGGAGTCGATATTTATCTTGCAGACTGCCATCTGAGCTGCATGACGGAGTTCATCTTCGGGGATGCCGATAGCATCGGGAAGCTTGCCGCCGAGAGCGTTTATTTCCTTTACATATTCCTGAGGAACGGAAGAAGCGCCGTGCAGAACTATCGGGAAGCCGGGAAGTCTCTCGGAGATTTCCTCGAGAATATCAAAGCGGAGCGGGGGCGGAACAAGGATGCCGTCGGCATTTCTTGTGCACTGCTCGGGCGTGAACTTATATGCGCCGTGGCTTGTGCCGATGGCGATTGCGAGCGAATCAACGCCTGTCTTTGTTACAAATTCCTCAACCTCTTCGGGGCGTGTATATGTGGAATCCTCGGCGGAAACGTGAACATCATCCTCGATGCCTGCGAGCTTGCCGAGCTCACCCTCTACGACAACGCCGTGTGCATGAGCATATTCCACAACCTTCTTTGTGAGGGCGATATTGTCCTCAAAAGAATGCTTGGAGCCGTCTATCATGACGGAAGAAAAGCCGCCGTCGATGCACGCCTTGCAGATATCGAAATCCGCGCCGTGGTCGAGATGGAGAGCAAAGTCTACGCCGCTGTCCTCAGCTGCCGCATGAGCGAGAGCCATGAGATAAGCATGCTTTGCATACTTGCGTGCGCCGGCGGAAACCTGAAGTATGACAGGAGATTTCTGCTCTGCCGCAGCTTCGGTGATAGCCTGAACTATCTCCATATTGTTGATGTTGAAGGCGCCTACGGCATAGCCGCCCTCATAAGCCTTTTTGAACATTTCCTTTGTTGTTACTATAGCCATTTTCTGAACCTCTTTCCCGCGGGAGTGGTTTTTATTCCGAATACCCGCGAAATAAAATTTTTACCGTCCTTTATTTTATACTATTTTCGCGTTTTTTGCAACAGATTTTTGAAAATTTTTGAAAATATAGGATTTTTTCATAAAAACTCTTTACAATCGGGAAAAACTATGGTATAATTCTAACCGTATGCGGTCGCCTGCTTGGTTTGCGGATATAAGGCTTTTTACAAGCGCTTCACCCGCCGCTTGCTCTGCTGTGCGATTTCTGCATAAAATAATTTTTATGAGGTGAAAATCATGCTTGACAAAGAAGCAAAACAGGGCGTTATCGCCGAGTACAAAACCCATGAGACAGACACAGGCTCTCCCGAGGTTCAGATTGCCATTCTCACAACGAGAATCAACGAACTCACAGAGCATATGAAGAAGAATCCCCACGACCGCCACAGCGGCAGAGGACTTCTCAAAATGGTAGGTAAGAGAAGAAACCTTCTCGGTTATCTCCAGAAAAAGGATATCGAGCGCTATCGTGCGATAGTAAAGAAGCTCGGTCTCAGAAAGTAATTTTGCGGCAGGGGCGCGTTTTCGAAAACGCGTCCCTGCAGTGTTTGTCCGAGTCGGTTTTTCAGATTGAATTATCCCGCAAAATTCCGTTTTGTCTTGTATAGCAGTTAATAAAGAGCCCGAATGCGGCAGCTTTCCGGCTTTTCATTAAGTGCTAAACAGGTCGGGCGTTTTTTGCGGATAAGAAATAAAAAAATTTATTTTCAGGAGGCAAAAAAATGCAGAAAGTATTTGAAAATTACAAAGTATTCGAGTATAACTACGCCGGCAGACCTCTCAAGGTCGAGGTCGGTAAGGTTGCCGGCCTTGCAAACGGCTCTTGCGTGGTAAGCTACGGTGAGACAGTCGTTCTCGCCTGTGCTACGGCAAGCGCAAAGCCGAGAGACGGTATCGACTTCCTTCCGCTTTCCGTCGACTATGACGAAAAGCTCTATTCGGTAGGTAAAATCCCCGGCGGATTTCTTCGCCGCGAGGGCAAGCCGTCCGAGAAGGCTATACTCACAAGCCGTGTTATCGACCGTCCCGTACGTCCTCTTTTCCCGAAGGATCTGCGCAACGATGTCGCTCTCACTCTGACGGTTATGTCCGTTGATCCCGACTGCTCACCCGAGATCACAGCCATGATAGGCGCATCCATCGCGCTTTCCATCTCCGATATTCCGTGGAACGGACCTATCGGCGGCGCTTTTGTAGGTCTTGTTGACGGCGAGATTGTCATCAACCCCACGGCGGAGCAGCGCAAGGCAAGCGACCTTGAGCTTACCGTAGCGGCAAGCGAAAAGAAAGTCGTCATGATCGAAGCGGGTGCCCGCGAGGTTGACGACGACACGATGTTCAATGCAATCATGAAGGCGCACGAAGAGATAAAGAAGCTTCTTGTTTTCATAAGCGAGATAATTGCCACAGTCGGCAAGCCGAAATTTGAATATCCCTCTTGCGAGCTTGACCATGATATGTTTGATGAGATTTTCGCATATTGCGAGGCGGCTGTCATGGAAGCTCTCGATACAGACGACAAGACAGTACGCGATGCAAAGATGCAGCCTATAATGGACGATATCCTCGAGAAATTCTCCGAGAAATACGAGGGTCTTGATGTGATGCTCCCCGAGCTTATCTACAAGATTCAGAAGAAGATTGTCCGCCGTTGGCTCCTCAATGACAAAAAGCGTGTGGACGGCAGAAGAATGGACGAAATCCGTCCTCTTGATGCCGAGGTTGCACTCCTGCCGAGAACACACGGCTCGGGACTCTTTACCCGCGGTCAGACACAGGTTCTCACCGTGGCTACACTCGGTCCGCTCTCCGACAGCCAGATGCTCGAGGGACTGGATGACGAAACTTCCAAGAGATATATGCACCACTACAATATGCCCGGCTATTCCACAGGCGAAGCAAAATCCCTGCGCAGCCCCGGCAGAAGAGAAATCGGTCACGGTGCGCTCGCGGAGCGTTCGCTCGTTCCCGTGCTTCCTTCCGTTGAAGAATTCCCTTATGCAATGCGTCTCGTTTCCGAGGTTGTAAGCTCAAACGGCTCTACCTCGCAGGCTTCCGTATGCGGCTCTACACTCGCACTCATGGATGCGGGTGTTCCGATAAAGGCTCCTGTAGCCGGCATTTCCTGCGGTCTTATCACAGCAGAGGACGGCTCTTGGGATACGATGATTGATATTCAGGGTCTCGAAGATTTCTACGGCGATATGGACTTCAAGGTTGCCGGCACACACAAGGGTATCACCTCCATTCA
>DODZ01000050.1 GCA_003524145.1 Candidatus Apopatosoma intestinale
GGAACGCTCTCTTTGATGACTTTTGCCGCGCTTTTGGTCACTCAAAAGCGCGAGAAGAAAAAGTTATTTTATGTTTCTTCGCGGGCGAACGATGTTCGCCCCTACCACACAATCTCAAAGTCCCCTCAACAGCCAAAACAAAAGATTTATGCCTATCCGCTTTTTCTTTTGCATATGCAGGCGCAAAAGAAAAAGCTATCAAAAAGAAAACGCCGAAATAAGATTTCGCGCTCTGCGGAGCGCGACGAGGACTCCGCGTCCTCGACCCGCAAGCCTTTGAAAAGGCTTGACCTAAACTTTAATGAAAAAAGCGACGGATGACCGCCGCTTTTCATTATTCCTTTTTTTCACCCGTTTTCACTATCGGCAGTTCTTCCGTTTCATCGGAAGCAGACTGTGTATTTTCGCCCGATGCAACTGCCTCTGCGGCTTTTTTCGGCGGGACTATCGTCCGCTTTTCCTCGCCGCGGAGCGTGCAGGTTTTGAATATTGCAAGCTTCGCACATCCGGGACCGATAAGCTCATAGAGCACTGAGGATGAAAGAACTATCGTCATGAGCAGACTGCCGATATCATCCGGAAGTATTCTCTTTCCGAGATAAGCAAGACCTATGGCAACACCCGCCTGCGGAATCAGCGCAAGACCGAGATAATTGCGTATCGGCTTATCTTCATGCGTGATAAGACAGCCGAGATATGCTCCCGCATATTTTCCGATAATCCGCACGAGAAAATACACTATGCCGACCACACCGAAAGCTCCGAGTGCGCTGACGTCGAGGTTTGTACCCGACATTACAAAGAATATCGACATTATCGGCGGAGTAAATCTGTTTATCTGCTTATAAAGCTCCTTATCGAGCGTCATGTTCATATATACCGCGCCGAATACCATGCAGGAAAGAAGCGGCGAGATATCGAAAATCGAGCAGAGACCGGAGAGACCGAGAAGCAATGCCACAGCGAGAATAAGACGGTTATCATCGCTTCTGTGTGACAGAAGTTTTGCAAGAACCAGCCCGAAAATCGCACCGAGTATTATCGCGGCAAGATTATATGCCAAAGGCAGTAATATGCCCGCAGCGGAAACACTTCCCTCTCCCATAGCTCCGATAACGGATGCGGCGGCACTGAAAACAAGCAGGCAGACAACATCGTCCAGCGCCACGACCTGAAGCAGTATGCTTACGAATTTTCCTCTTGCATGGTACTGATTTATCGTCATCATCGTGCTTGCGGGAGCCGTTGCCGTCGCGATAGCTCCGAGCAGGAGTGAAAGACCGAGGTCGAGCCCGAAGGCAAAATACATCGCGGCAAAAACTATCGCACCCGCGAGCAGAGCCTCCAGCACCGTTATAACAATAACGCCCCAGCCTGTCTCACGCAAAGTATCCTTCTTGAAAAATCTGCCGACACCGAACGCGATGAAAGCAAGCGCGATATCGCTGAAGAAACTCATGCCGTTTATTATGCGCATTGGTATGAGATTGAGCAGATGCGGACCGATGATGATTCCGGCTATTATGTATCCGCTGACATTCGGCAGCCTGAGAAGCTTGGTTATTCGTGTCATCAGAAAGCCCGCGAGCAAAAGTATGGCTAAAGATAAAAGAATTGCCGTTCCGTCCGGCAATTTTTCGAGTATGCAATCAAACATTTTTTGGAATATGCCTTTCTTATATATAAATCAAAAACATACCGCCCGAAAACGGTATGAGACGATAATCTGTTTTAAATAATATGGTCTTGACTTTCTTTTGATAATATGATACAATACTTTTTACATAAATGCAAATTATTTATTTTTGGATAATCATAAAAATCATTTATAAAGGAGAAAACCATGCTTGATATAAAACTCGAAACCCTTCTCACCGTGAATGAAAAAAAGAGCTTTACAAAAGCGGCGGAGGAGCTTTCGCTGACCCAGCCCGCCGTGAGCCATCATATTGCCATGCTCGAGGAGGATCTGAAAATAAAAATCTTTCACAGGAGCAGAGGAGAGATAAAACTCACGCCGGAAGGCGAAATTGCCGTAAAATACGCGAAGCGCATCAAGGCACTTTATGCCAAAATGCAGCAGGAAATAGCCGATGAAGAGAAGCAGATGACAAAGATACGCGTCGGCATAACGCACACCTCCGAGAGTAATATCATAGCAGAAGTTCTGGCTAAATACGGAAATCAGACAAGCGGCATTAGCATAACGATTATTACTGATTCGATAAATAATCTTTATGATATGCTGATAAATTATGAGCTTGACATCGCCATAGTCGAGGGGAATATCAACGATTCGCGCATAAATGCGCGTCTGCTCGATACAGACTATCTCGTCTGCGTCATGTCCAACAACAATCCGCTCGCAAAAAAGAACACCGTCACGCTCGCCGACATCAAAAAGGAAAAGATGATATTGCGCCTTCCGAACTCGGGCACGCGAAATCTTTTTGTTTCGCATCTCGAGAGCATCGGCATGAGTATAGATGACTTCAATATCGTGCTTGAGGTTGACAACATAGCAACGATAAAAGACCTTGTGCGGAAGGATCTCGGTGTTTCCATCCTTGCGCACAGCGCCTGCATGGACGAGCTGAAAAAGGGCAAAATCACAGCCCTGCCTATAGAAAATCTCAGTATGATACGCGGTATAAATCTGCTTTATCACAAAGATTTCGGTCATGATGACATCATCCGTTCGATAACGGAGCTTTATAACGACACGGCGAAGATATACAGATGAGATTTCGCTTATCTATTGATTTATTTATAAGATTGTGATAATATATAGACTGGAAGTCGCACATTGCGGAGGAATGAAATGATAGGCATAATAGGTGCTATGAAAATAGAGACAGCCGAGCTTTTTTCGGCGATGACCGAAACAAAAGAAGAAGTGCTCGCGGGCATGAAATTCATCTCGGGAAAGCTGGACGGAATTGATGTTGTGGTCGTCACCTGCGGACCCGGAAAGGTTTTTGCGGGAGTATGTACCGAGGCGATGATTCTGCGCTACAAGCCGAGCCTGATAATCAACAGCGGCATTGCCGGTTCGCTTTCGCCGGAGCTTCATATAGGCGATGTCGCGATAGCGGATAAGGTCTGCCAGTATGATATGGATACATCGGGTTGCGGCGACCCTGTAGGCATGGTATCGGTAGTGAATATGGTTTATTTCCCCTGCGATGAAAAGGCGATAGCCGCCGCGGTGAAGGCAGTGAGCGAGATGAAGCTCGGATATCGCGTCGGTACGATAGCGACAGGCGACCGTTTTATCGCAAACGCCGCGGAAAAAGAGAAGATAAATTCTGTTTTCCCCTCGATATCGTGTGAAATGGAGGGCGGTGCCGTGGGGCATGCCTGCTATATAAACGAAGTGCCGTTTTTCGTTATCCGCGTAATTTCGGATGAGGCGGACGGCAGCGCGCCCGAAAATTATGAGGAATATGCGCACTCCGCGGCGAAAAAGTCCACTGAAATAATCCGCCGCGTGGTGAAAAAAATATCGACCGGAGAATGATTTCTGGTGTCAATGAATTGAGCAACGCAAGCTAAAGCCCAAGTGCAGCCACAGACAAAATAAAAAATATACTCTTTATCCCGTCAGCGCACTCACTCTATTCACGCCCGCCCATCTTTTTCTAGCGGGCGTGCAGACAATGCGTGCACGAATCTGCTTGGCTATCTCGCGTGATATGTTCGCACGCGTGGTATGGCTGAAATCGTGGGGAGCGGCAAAACCGCCGACTTTCGATTTATCCTTTGCCGCACGCACTTGCCACGCATGACTCACGCGACTAACTCGTGCACGCGGGAAGAGTTCTCAAAGAGAGGGGAATGCTCTCTTTGATGACTTTTGGTATACTCCGTCTCGGCGACGCCGTTCAGAGGTGGCTTCGCCACCCTGAACCCTCCTCTTCGTCACTGAAAAGTACCAGAAAGGAAAAGTTTCTTTATGATTCTTCTCTTTCAGAGTTCTTTTCGCTTGTCCGAAAAGAACGAAAAGGACAAAAAGAGGAAAGTATTCCTCTTTTAATCTCTTTCTG
>DODZ01000045.1 GCA_003524145.1 Candidatus Apopatosoma intestinale
GGCTCTGCGGTGGCAGTATCGGGTAACTCAAATGTAATTTTCGAAAATGTAACAATCAAAACCTCGGGAAGAGGAGTGTTTGTGCAGAGCGCGGGAGATACATATATAAAGGTAAATTCCGGCACTGTGATAGATTCGGAAAAACCGAGCTTTTACTTGGGCTCGGAAGATGCCTCCGAGAATATCACACTCGACATTTTCGGTAAGATAAATTCGGAAAAAGCCAGTGCCATATACAATATATCAAAAGGCAAAGTAAAAATCAATCTCTACGGAGGAAGCGAGATAAAGGCTACCGATGTGGGAATATACAACAAAGAATCCGGCTTTTCGCTTGAGATGTACGGCGGACTTATCTCCGGCGGGACAGGTATTCACAGCATAGGCGGCAAGCTGACAATCCGAGACGGACACATATCAGCCACGGGCAGCAAAGGAAAGGCGCAGAATACAGGCTGTGCCGTTTCATCGGCGGGTGCTTCGCTAAAGATAATCGGTGGAGTGTTTTATTCATCAAATGCAGATGCTGTCGGCGGAGCGTACTCGAATATCAGTGTAGTCGGCGGTTCGTTCTTTCCTGAAGTGCCGACTATGGGAATAGTAAAAGGTGCTGTTTTCACCGATGAGATAATCAACGGAACGACATATAAAGTCATATCCTGTGCTTCCGAGGGAGGAACATACAAGATAGTAAACCCCGCCGTACAGATAGCGATGCTGGAGCCATGGGGAGTGAGAGTCAGTGCCGCTGTGACAAAGGACGGCGTGGCTGTAGCTCCTGCCGATTATGCAATGGAAAACATCAGATGCGGCGTATGGTTTGCCATAGGTGAAGAAAAATACGCCTCTGCGGAAGAGATAAAGAATGCCGCAGGTTCGGAATACATCTCGGGAAAAGCCGATACTGAGGGTTTCTTCTGCGACTATCGCGGGATATATATTTATGATTTTGATAAATATATCAGCATAGCGATAGAACTTGACGGCGGAGACGAAAAGCTTTATTCAAAGACGATATCGTATTCGATGCTCGAGCTTATCGAAATGCGCCTTGGCGCGGATGATTGCCTCGGCGCGGAGAAGGATCTGCTGAAATATATGGTAGATTACCACATGTATGTTGATGCCTACAGTAAAGGTAACTGAAAAGAATATAGAACAGCCGCCCTGCTCATCCGAGCAGGGCGGCTGACTATATGAAGCGATATTATGCCGCCTCATTCCGTTTTTGGCTCAATGCCCCATTCCGCAAGCTTTGACGGCACTTCGTCTTTATTTGCACGACAGCAAACTATCCGTCATGGCAAATGCGGCAAAAAGAAGAAAATCCAAAGATAATTATATGAAATGCATGCTCGCCGCGCCGCGGTTTTACTACGATGGGGCCTTTCATAATATCCTCCTGCGCATTTCTTTGATATACCGACAGAATTATTCGGTATATATCATAAGAGAGACGCACGCGTAAGCGAATTTCCGCCCGAGCTGTTCTGTTATCTGCTTCTATGGGAAAAATGAGAAATTTCCGGCTTTTTGCGTAAAAAATATGGATTTTTTCGGAAAATATGGTACAATTATTATAAGAGTCAATTTTCTTTTCTGAAAATTGAGCGAAACCAGCTTATTTCCTCGCGGCTCACGGCGGAAACACCCGCCATCAGGAGCAGATACAGGATAATTGTCGCGATTATGGCGGCGGCGCATTTCGGCGCGGTATCGAGCGCAAAGCCGAAAAGGCGGCATAATATGAGAGAGAACGAAGCGGCGCCGGCTATACAGCAGACGGGGGCTGCGGTTATGGCAGGCAGGGAAATTTCAGCACCCGTGACGGTTATCAACCTGCCGATACTGAGCGAAAAATTCAGTATTTCGCAGACAAAAACACATATCACATATCCGTATATACCGAATTTCGGCAGGAGCGTATATACGAGAGCGACGCTGACTGCGGCATCGATTATATTATAGCGCATGGAGCTGAGCTGTTGCCCCAGACCCTTGAGCATACCGTCTACTGCGGTATCTGTATACATGATGGGAATGGCGGCGGCAAAAATGCCGATGTATTTTGCTGCCTGTGTGCCCGGATATATCAGATTTCCGAGCGGCTCGGCAAAGCAGATGAAAATTCCCGCCGTGCCTATGGCAAAAACCGACGCAAATTTCACGGCGCGCTTCACGATATAGCAGATATGAGTGTTTCCGTAGACGGTTTTGTATTTCGCATCAAGCTCGGAAAGCTCCGGGATTATCAGGCTTGCAAAGGTAATGCAGACGGCGGAGGGGAAGAGAATGAGAGGCAGCACCATGCCGTGTATCGTGCCGTAGGAGGCAAGAGCCGCTGCGGTGTCGGCTCCGGATTTTTTCAGTCCTATCGGTATGAGAATATGCTCTGCCGTCACAAGCCCCGAGCGCAGATATGAGCTCAGTGCTATCGGAAGGGCGATGCCGGCTATCTGCGGCAGGAAATTTTTATTTTCATCCGAAGCATTTTTCCCGGAGAGATGTTTTTTCTTATCGAAAATATAAAGCGCGAGCATATAGAAAAACGAGAGCGCTTCGGCTATGCACGAGCCGAGAACGAGCGCAAGGCAGGCATATTCCATGCCGCGCGGCGCTATAATAATAAGAAAGACAACGGTTATTCCTATTTTCACAAACTGTTCGGCGATTCCCGATGCGGCATTTTTGCAGACGCGGCGCACGGCGGAAAAATATCCCGAGAATACATTTGAGAGTGCTATGAAAGGCAGACTTGCCGAGAGCGCACGCAGTGAAAGCTCGGTTCGTGCATCGCAGAGGATATTATTTGCTATCGCGCCCGAAAAGGAGAAGAGCAAAAGCCCTGCACCGATGCCGAAAAAGAGGCAATAGCCCACGCATTTTTTCATTATTATGACGGCATTGCCGTCATTGCCCAGACCTATTTCCTGCGAGACGAGCCGCATGACGGCAAGATTTATTCCCGAGCAGGCGAATGTGACGGCGAAGGCATATACGCTCATGATGAGCGAAAAGAGCCCCGAGCACTCCGCGCCTATTCTGTTTGCCACATATGCGCTCCAACAGACGGAAACCGTGCGCATGAAGACGGCGGATGTGCCCATTATCAGTGCGTTCATGAAAAATTTTTTTACCCGATTCAAAAAATCACCCCGAATCTTTTTTGGGCTCGTACTTATAAATTTATATTCCGCTCGGGCGGAAAATATGAAGGAGGTTGCCATGACAAAAATCAAATGGAAGGAAGTCCTCACGGATACCGCATATCTGCTCCTCGGAGGAATACTATACGGCGCGGCATACAATATGTTTCTCATACCCGGAAACGTATATGTCGGCGGTGCCTCCGGCATCGCCACGGCACTCTACAATGCGGGACTTGTACATCTGCCGATAGGAACGATGATAATCATCATCAATATCCCGCTTATGCTGATTTTCACATACTTCTACGGAATCCGCGCGAGCATCAAGAGCATACTCGGAATGCTTATCTCTTCTCTTGCCATAGATATCACGGATATTATCGGCATATTCCCGCCGGGCGTCAATGCGCCCGAGGAAAACGGATTTCTCTGCGCGGTGCTCGGTGCGGTCATACTCGGCGCTTCGCTGGGAATATTATTTTCGCGCGGATATACTACGGGCGGCACGGATATCGTCGGATTTATCCTGAAGGTTAAATATCCGCATTTCTCTCCCTCAAAGCTGATATTTGCCTGTGACTGCGCTATAATAGCCTTTGCCGCCGTGCTCGCCGGCAATTATATGACGGTGCTTTATTCCGCTGTTGCGGTTTTCCTTTTTACCACAGTGCTCGATATGACGGTGAGCGGATTTGAAAAGGCACGCCTTGCACTCATTTTTTCGGCTGAATACGATGAGATAGCCGAGGCTATTTCGGCAGAGCTGGAGCGCGGAATAACCCTGCTTGAAAGCGAGGGCTGGTATACGAAGAAGGAAGGGCGTGCCATAGTCTGCGTTGTCAAGAAAAATGAGATATACAGGCTGAAAACCATAGTGCGCAGCATAGATAAAAACGCATTTGTCGTTCTTACGGAAGTGACGCAGGCGATAGGCGAGGGCTTCAACGAAAACGGCGGCGAAAATGTTCCGCTCTATCCGAAGCGCGGAGCAAAGAAGCAAATGTGACTTTACTGTAAAAATCACATATACCGTTGACAAAAGCCGCTCTTCGTTATATAATAAATCGGAAAGAAAATTCGCTGTATATTCACTATATAATAGAAAGGAAATAAAAATGAGTCTTATTCTTGATAAAATGAAAAATCCCGTCGGAGTTGCGGGTCCTGTCGTAACTGTTGTTATGGACGGCGTGGGTATCGGAAACGGTAAGGAAGGCGATGCCGTTTCCAAAGCTTATACCCCCACGCTCGATATGCTCATGACAAAATATCCGTGCCTCAAGCTCAAGGCACACGGAACGGCTGTCGGGCTTCCCTCCGATGATGATATGGGAAATTCCGAGGTCGGGCATAATGCGCTCGGCAGCGGTCAGGTTTTTGCGCAGGGCGCAAAGCTTGTTTCACAGTCTATCGAGAGCGGCGCTCTCTTTGCCGGTAAGGCATGGGGCGAGATAACGGAAAATGTGAAGGCAAATGCTTCCACGCTCCATTTCATCGGTCTTTTCTCCGACGGAAATGTACATTCCCATATCGACCATCTCAAGGCGATGATTGCTCATGCCAAGGAGGACGGCATAAAGCGCGTTCGCATACATATCCTGCTTGACGGCAGAGATGTGGGCGAAACATCGGCGCTCGAATATGTCCGCCCCTTCGAGGAGTTTCTCTCTTCACTCCGCTCGGCTGACTTCGATGTGAAGATAGCTTCCGGCGGCGGCAGAATGAAGATTACCATGGACCGCTACGGCGCAAACTGGAAAATGGTAGAGGAGGGCTGGCATACCCATGTGCTCGGCGAGGGCAGACAGTTTGCTTCCGCCGAAGAGGCAATCACGACTTACAGAGCCGAAACCGGCGCGATAGACCAGGACCTTCCCGCATTTGTCATTGCCGAAAACGGCACGCCTGTCGGCACTATAAACGACGGCGACAGCGTTGTTTTCTACAATTTCCGCGGTGACCGCGCGATAGAGATTTCCGAAGCGTTCGAGGGCGGTGCCGATTTCGACAAATTCGACCGCGTGCGTGTGCCGAAAATTGTTTATGCCGGCATGCTTGAGTATGACGGCGACCTGCATATTCCTTCGAGATACCTTGTTTCTCCTCCTCATATCACAAATACAATGGGCGAATACCTTGCCGGAACAGGCATTTCGCAGTTTGCTATCTCCGAAACGCAGAAATACGGACATGTGACATACTTCTGGAACGGAAACAGAAGCGGAAAGTTCGACGACAAGACGGAAACATATGAGGAGATTCCCTCCGATATCGTTCCTTTCGAACAGCGCCCGTGGATGCAATGCGCTATCATCACTGACAAGCTTATCGAAGCCATCAAATCCGGAAAATATCAGTATATCCGCGCCAACTTCCCGAACGGCGATATGGTGGGTCACACAGGCAATTACGAGGCGACTATCTGCTCCATGGAGGCACTCGATCTCCAGCTCGCAAGAATAATCGCCGCCGTTGACGAAGCAAAGGGCGTTGCGATAATTACCGCCGACCACGGAAATGCCGATGAGATGTACGAGCTCGATAAGAAGACAGGGACCTTCAAGAAGAATGCCGACGGTTCGCCAAAGGCAAAGACGAGCCATACGCTTAATCCCGTACCCTGCATTATCTATGACAACTTCACGGAAAATAAATACACGGTAAAGCCGCAGGCTGATTTCGGTCTTGCAAATGTTGCCGCCACGACGGTAAATCTGCTCGGCTACGAGGCTCCCTCCATGTGGAAGGAAAGCCTTATAGATGTAAAATGAAGCAGATAAGGCTGAAAATAAAATCGATACAGCGCGATCCGGAGGGCGATGAGCTCGATATAAACATAGCCTGCGATGGCACGATGGAAATGCGCGGCGGACGCATATATATAAAATATGAAGAAGATATCTCCGGCGAGGGCGATATCGTGGAAAATACGATGTCATTCGATACCGGAGAGCGTGATGTGATTTCGCTTTCCCGAATCGGTGACGCAAAAATGTCGTGCGTGTTTGAACGCGGCAAGAGGTATCCCTGCAATTATGAATTGCCGTTCGGTGCTTTTGAACTGGTGGTTTCCGCAAAATGTGTCGACAACAGCGTTGATTATGAAAAAGGCGGCGAAGTATATCTCAAATATGCGATGGAGTCCCGCGGAATAGTCATTCAGAATGTAAAATACAGACTGACAGTCGAAAAAGCGTGAGTTTTTTCGACTGTTTTCCCTTCTTCTGACGTTTATAGAAAAAACCTCGAAAAAAGTAAAAAAACTTTCAG
>DODZ01000032.1:0-4772 GCA_003524145.1 Candidatus Apopatosoma intestinale
GCGCCGCCTTCCCCAAAAGGCGGGCGAAAACTTTAATAGACGGATAAAAACTTTAATACCATCAAAAAATCGGCAACGAACAGTTGCCGATTTTTTACCATATCACATTATATCTTTATTATAAGACTTGCCAGCGCTATCACGGCAGGCATAGTCGCGACGGAAAGCAGAGACGATGCTCCGACAGCCTGCGAAGCATATCCCGGAGAAATCCCGTAAAGCTCCGCGAGCATAGTCACCGTGGAGGCACTCGGAACAGCCGCCATTATCGTGAGAAATACTGTCATATTGTCACCAAGCCCGCAGAAATGCGCAATAAGACACACGGCAAGCGGTATGATAAGCAACTTCACCGCCGAGAGATAATATATCTGCGGGTCGGCAAAAATCTGCTTTGGCTTTCTCGTGGCGAGCAGTGCTCCCGTCACCATGACCGAAACAGGCGTGCAGAGAGCCGCGAGATACGAAAATGTCGAGGCAAGCGGTGCAGGACATATAAAATACGGGCTGGCAAGATAAAGTACTATCCCGATAAGGCATGGCACCGTGCCGTAATTGAGCAGTATCTTTTTCGGTGTGAGCCTGATATCATCGCGTTTTCTCGCCATGATGGCAATACCCCATGTCCATACGCCTATCTGAAAGCTGATATTGAAAAAGGCGGCAAGGAAAAGCCCTTCGGCACCGAAAAGCGATTCCATGAGCGGAAAGCCGAGAAATCCGCAGTTGCCGAAAATTATGGCAAATTCAGTCACCTTTGCCTCGTCAATACTGCGGAAGCGAAAAATTTTGCAAGCCGCAAAGGCGACAACAGCCATCAGCACATGAAGCAATATTCCCAGCCCGACAACGGTAAACCCGTTTATAAAATCACTCTTCGTATACTGATATTTTACGAAAGCATTGATTATCATGCAGGGCTGACCTATGCAGATGATAAGCTTTGAGAGCCTGTTCGCCGCCGTATCATCCACAATATGCAGCCGATAGGCGAAATATCCGACTGCCATGAGGATAAAAAGCGTTATGACAACAGTATAAAAACCAGATAAATTCATTATTTCTCCGTATAATTATTTTCCCGCCTTGGGAACATAAATGCGCAGTGCATTGGCGGCGATTTTCGCCTCCTCAGCCGTGAGTGCCGTGCCGTCTGTCTTTGAAAGATTGAAGGCGCGGAAAACAAATCTGCCCCACCATTCGTCAGTGACCCTTACAACCTCTTCGCTTGTGTTTTCGGGACGTATCTTGTCGGAATTTTTCGCTCCGGCATAGCGCCAGCCCTCGGGGCGGTATTTCCAGCCGCTTTCAAGCACGATGACCGAGCCTGTGGGAATCTCTTTTTTGGAGAGAAGTCTCGAAGCGGCAAAGTTGCTTATATTTGATGCGGTAGAACCGCCCGCCTTGCTTGTAAGAAGCATTCCCGCAGTGGAGTTATAATATGCGTAGGGCACGATATCAAGCTCTATCATAATGTAATCATCGGGATTGAGTCCGAGCTTTTCAAGATCGGCTTTTTTTGTTTCGGCATCCATATCGTTTACATAAGTTGAAGCCTTTGGCTCAAAAGGATAACGGCAGGCATTTTCCGCCGCTTCCTTTGCGGCAAGAGTCGCCCTTGTGCCGAGCAGGTATCTGTATTCATCAGGAACATATGTCACCGTCGAAAGGTCGGCACCCGTGAGTGCCCTGAACCATGTGAGCGCCGCGGTATATCTGCCCATATCATATGAGAGATGGTAGCCGTCCCGCGTGACAGTATCGCCGATATAGCTCGTGCGGATATTCTGTATAGCCGTGCCCGACGGTATCACGCCCGCAAAATCATCCTTATGTCCCGTAAGCACAGCTTCGCGCACCGCGGAAAGAATGCTGTCGTACATGGTTTTCTGATTTCTGCCGTATTTGGCAAAATCACTGTGCGAGGAATTGCCCTGATAAGCCCATGTCATATGCCATACAAGCTTTGCATCGGGGCAGGAGGTTTTTACGGTTTCGATAAGAGTAGTGAGATGCGGCTCATATGAGGCTTCGACACCGCTGAGCCCACTCGCCTGCTGGAGTGTGACAACATCCCAGTCAGCATAGCGGAGACCATCAGGTATAGTGCCTCTTGTCTTTGTCCATTTTCCGCCCTTATTTAAATAGAAATCATATGATGGGGTGCTCTTTGCCAGAGTACCAACATGCTGCTCAAGTGTACAACCGCCGATATAAAGATTGCCGAGCACGATGTCGGTATAGCCCGCGCTCTTGGCGATATCATAGAGATATTCCATCGCGTCAACGGAAAAGCTGTTGCCTATGGCGAGCACCTTCAGGCTCTTGCCCTCGGGAAGAATCGGCTCGGGCACAGGCTCCTCTGTTGTCGCCGTGGTGGCAGTGGTTTCGGTTCCGGTGGTCGTTATCGTGGTTTCGGTTGTGGCTGTGGTAGCCGTCGACTGAGTGGGTTCTGTTACCTCGGAAGAAAACCCTGTGTCCTTTGTTACTGAAGAGGAAGAGGAACCGCTTGTCGCGTCAGGCTTGCCGCCGCAGGAAACGAGTGCGACCGCCGAGATAAGAACTAACACCGCAAGGATAAGTGCTGATACTTTTTTCATATTTTTCCCTCCGTGCCTAATTTTGTTTTCACTTTAAATTATACAGTAGTTTGCCGGAAAAGTCAATGCTCACAGGAAGGATATTTTATTTTGGCAGGTTTTTATTTTTTTGGGGGGACTCGGACTTTGTGCATTAGACGTGGTATACCAAAATTAAAAAGGAGGAAAGTATCTCTCCGCTCTCCTTTTCCTGCGACCGATACATGCCGCCCGAACACGCAAAAAGGGAATCCTTTCGGACTCCCTTTTCAATTCAGATACAAGCGGGCAGCAATCAGTTAAGCTCTGCGAAGTACTTGATTGTACGAACCATCTGGCTTGTGTAGCTGTTCTCGTTATCGTACCAAGAAACAACCTGAACCTGATATGTGTCATCGTCAATCTTGGATACCATTGTCTGAGTAGCATCGAAGAGCGAGCCGTATCTCATACCGATAACATCGGAAGAAACAATGGGATCCTCATTGTAACCGAAGGAGGCGGAAGCAGCAGCCTTCATAGCGGCATTGATGCCTTCCTTTGTTACATCCGTACCCTTGACAACAGCCGTAAGGATTGTTGTGGAGCCGGTGGGAACGGGAACTCTCTGGGCGGAGCCGATAAGCTTGCCGTTGAGCTCGGGGATAACGAGACCGATAGCCTTGGCAGCACCTGTGGAGTTGGGGACGATGTTGGCAGCGCCTGCTCTTGCTCTTCTGAGGTCACCCTTTCTGTGAGGACCGTCGAGGATCATCTGGTCGCCTGTGTAAGCATGTATTGTGCTCATGATACCGCTCTGAATAGGAGCATAATCATTGAGAGTCTTCGCCATGGGAGCGAGGCAGTTTGTTGTGCAGGAAGCAGCGGAAATAACCGTATCATCCTTTGTAAGAGTCTTTTCGTTTACGCTGAAAACGATTGTGGGAAGGTCATTTCCTGCGGGAGCGGAAATAACAACCTTCTTTGCGCCTGCATCGATATGAGCCTGAGCCTTAGCCTTGGAGCAGTAGAAGCCTGTGCACTCGAGCACAACGTCTACATCGAGAGCCTTCCAGGGAAGGTCCTGAGCCTTGGGCATAGCATAGATAGTGATTTCCTTGCCGTCTACCGTGATAGAACCGGGAGTAACAACGGTCTTGCCGTCTTCAGCAAGAACGGGCTCCTTAGAAGAAACTGTGTGTGCATTTTCGCCGATTTTGCCGCAGTAGCCGCCCTGAGCTGTATCATATTTGAGAAGATGAGCAAGCATAGCGGGGCTTGTAAGGTCGTTGATGGCAACAACTTCATAACCCTCTGCACCGAACATCTGTCTGAAAGCGAGACGACCGATTCTGCCGAAACCGTTAATAGCAACTTTAACTGACATGATAAAATCCTCCGTTTAGATAAATTTAGTGGAATTGGGGTGATAAATTCCCATACAATCCTTATTCTAACCCATTTCGAAAAAATATACAAGTCCTTTTTCAAAAAAATATTTGCGAAAATGTGAATTTTTTTATTTTTTCACATCTTCATTTTCCTCTCGGGCATAAAAAACAACTTTTTTCGGAACAATAAGCAAAAAAGGAGCTATTACTATGGAGAAAAACAAAATGACAAATCCCGGAGAGCAGCTGCTCTGCGAGATTTACAAAAATGCAAATATGGGTGAGGATTCGCTATGTATGCTCATCGGCAAGGTAAAGGATGAAAAGCTGCGCCGCGATATCACCTGTCAGCTTGACACATATGCAGGCTATGCACAAACGGCAAAAAACAAGCTCGCAGATATGAATGTCAAGGCAAAGGAGCTCAGTCCCATAGCCAAAATTTCGAGTGAAATTTCAATGGCTGTGAACACCATGACCGACAGCTCGGCACAGAAGCTCGCGGAGCTGATAATCGAAGGCTCGACGATGGGCATAGTGGAGCTTAAAAAGCAGATAACCGCCGCAAAAAACGAAAATGCACCGGAGCATATCGTGAATTTCGCAAACGAGGTCGTCACATTTGAGGAAAACAGCATAAACCGGATGAAAGAATATCTTTGACGGAACTCAAAAAATCGGTAACTGCCTGTTGTCTTAGCTGAGAAAGGGAAGCCTGCGGCTTCCCTTCCTTAATTTTGAGTTGATGTTACTAAAAATTTTAGTCTTGCATAGACCTCTTAGCCTATTTAAAACATTTACCCTTCACTTTTTCGGTCTGTGC
>DODZ01000032.1:5065-14458 GCA_003524145.1 Candidatus Apopatosoma intestinale
AGAAAAAGTGAATACGATAAAAATCAAAGGGAAGCCGCAGGCTTCCCTTCCTTAAATTTTGAGTTGATATTACTGAAAAACTTAATCTTCAATAAACCTCTTTTACCAAAAAAGTTACTTACCACTTCACTTTTTCGGTCTGTGCTTTTTTAGCATTCCGGATTTTATTTCGACTGAGAAAGAATCCACTCCACCAGTCCCGGATATCCGAATGCCTGCGTCCATATATTGTGACCTACGCCCTCAAAATATGTCGCCTTGAATTTCGTGCCGCCTGCCGCCTTTATAGCCTGCTGCATATCCTGCGTTCCCTTTGCGGGTACGGTCGGGTCTGCAAGACCGTGGAAAGCCCATATTGCCATATCCTTGAGCTCAGCTGCCTTGGAGGGAATGCCTGCACCGCAAAGCGGTACTGCCGCTGCAAAAAGCTCGGGATTGCGCGCTATTATTTCCCATGTTCCGTATCCGCCCATGGATATACCCGAAACATAAACTCTCTTTGTATCGATTTTGCCTTCCGCGATGTACTCTTTGAGCAGAGCCGTTGCCGCCTCAAGTGTTATCGTGGGCTTGGCTGTCAGCTCGCGGGAGCCTGTTTTCCATTGGTGATTTATCGGAACCCAGTTGTATTCCGCAGGGTCATTACACTGCGGAGCGATTATTACACAGCTTCCGTCCGATACAAGCTTGTCAAGCAATGCATTGCTTCCGCCGAGGACTCTTATCTGCTTGGTATTGTCGCTTCCTATTTCGCCGTAACCATGGAGAAAAAGAAGAACGGGATATTCAGCCGATTTGCTCTCTTCATAGCCCTTGGGAAGGAACAACCTATAAGGAAGCGAGACAGTTTTTCCTGTCTCGCTCGTGTAGTTGTATGTTTTGAAAAGCATATCGTCTACAGACTTGCTTGCTTCGCCCATATCAAGAGCGAAATCATAAATATTGAGTTCGTCGATAGCGCCGACAAACTGACCGTCGCTGCCGTTATAACCGATAGTAAAGGGACAGCCTGCGGAGGAAGCATCGATAGCGGGAAGCTTTACTGCAAGCTTACCGTCAAAATAAACGCTGATTGTTCCTGCCTCTGCATCCTGAACAGCCACTGCATGATGCCACTCTGTATCTATAGCATCGCTTACGGGGTTGTTGCTGTACTTGCTCTGGGAATTTGAAGATGTAATACCGAGATTGAGCTTGCTGTCGCCGGAGTTTATCCAGAAACCTGCATACTTATAAAGGTTCTTGCTCTGAACGAGACCCTTCTGGATAATGCAGGGCCAGTTTGTGCCGGCTTTCTTGCCGGACCACTTGAACCATACATCTATAGTAAAGCTGTCATTCTTCGAGAATTTGAAAGCTTCGTTGTCTGCAATCTCAATAAACTGATTTACTGACTCAAGGCTTACAGCCTTGCCGAATTTGCCCTCTGTGAGCTTCAGCTTCTTATTTGCCTTCGCGTCATATCCGTTGCCGGAGTCATCGGCGAATATGAGGTCATCGGTGAGCTCGTCAAATGTGATATGTATGAGCGGCTTCGGAACCTCGGGAACTACTATGGGAGGCTCGGTTGTCGTTTCCGCTGTAGTGGTAGCCTCTGTTGTGGTTTCCGTGGTAGTGGTAGCCTCTGTTGTTGTGGTGGCTACCGTTTCTTCTGTTGTTGTAGTTGTCGCTGCTGTTGTAACCGTGGTTGTGCTTTCGGTGGTGGGTGTTTCCTTCTCACCGCAACCCGCTACGGCGCACGCAAGCATTATAACTGCGAGCATAAGCGCTACAATTTTTTTCATAAGTATCTCCTCTTGAAAATTTTTTCGCAAATGCGATTTATTATATAATACCATATCTGTGCAAAAAATACAAGAGTTTTAGTATAGTTTTAATTCATTTGTGAAATATTGACATTTATTTTTCATTTTTTTATGCAATAAAGCATATCGGTCGAGCGCCATGCATATAAGTATATACAAAAAGATACTTCATGGAGGAATGTATGATTTACAGGAAAATTGCCGTGACGCTTTGCATAATAATTCTGCTTTCGGTTTTTTCGGGCGGCATATGCGCCGCCGATTTCACAGGTGAGCTTGATGCCAAAAGTGCCATACTGATGGAGATAAGCACCGGACGCGTTCTGTATGAAAAGAATGCGGATGAGCCTCTGCCGCCCGCTTCCGTCACGAAAATCATGACGATGCTTCTCATTACCGAAGCGATAGACGACGGCGTGATTTCGCTTTCCGATATGGTGACGGCAAGCACGCGGGCAAGCAAGATCGGCGGCTCGCAGATATTTCTCAAGGAGGGCGAGCAGATGAGCGTCGATGAGCTGCTCAAGAGCCTTACCGTTGCCAGCGCAAACGATGCAGCAGTCGCTCTCGCCGAGCATCTCTGCGGAAGCGAGGAGGCGTTTGTAGCCAAAATGAACGAGCGCGCAAAACAGCTCGGCATGGAGAATACTAATTTTGAAAACACAAACGGTCTTGACGACACGACCGTAAATCATGTCACGAGCGCACGCGATATCGCTCTCATGAGCTGTGAGCTTCTCAAGCATGACCTGATTTACAACTACACGACTATATGGATGGATACGATACGCGACGGTGCCTTCGGTCTGACGAATACAAACCGTCTCATCCGCTTCTATAAGGGCGCGACGGGGCTGAAAACAGGCTCCACCTCAAAAGCAAAATTCTGCATCAGTGCCTCCGCCGAGCGAGAGGGACTGGGGCTTGTCGCCGTGATAATGGGTTCGCCCACGAGAGATGTGCGCAATGCCGCCGCGGCTTCCCTGCTCGATTTCGGATTTGCAAACTATGCCTTCCTGCAAAAGGAAAGCGAAGCACAAGCCGGTATCCCCGTGAAAGGCGGCGTCAAGAACACGCTTTCCACCGTGAGCGAGGGCTTCTCTCAGGTCATAGACAAAGGCGCGGACAAGAAACTGACGGCGGAAACCGTTCTTCCCGAGAGTGTGGCGGCACCTGTGAAAAAAGGCGACAAAATAGGCGAAATAATCTACAAAACAGACGGAGTCGAGCTCGGTCGCGCCGATATAGTGGCGGATGAAGATATCGAAAAGATAAGCTTCTTCACCCTGCTTCCACGCATGTTCAAAACAATGATAGGCGCGAAAAGGGGATAAAACGCGGAAAACCGCTCTCACATAAAAACACAACAACGCATTAAAGCGGCATGAGGATTTTTCCCATGCCGCCTTGCTTTTTGCTATATTATACATTTGTATCAGTTGATATATCCGAGGTCTTTCGCGCCGTCTATTTCGCGTATGCGGCAGTATGTCGGATTCTTTTCCTCCTGATACCACTCCGGCGAGTAGTGAAACCACCGCAGGAGAAATGTCCGCAGTGCCGTCCCGTGAGTGAAGACAAAAAGCGTATCCACGCCCTCGCGCTCGAAATCGCGGTAAATCGTGCCCATGAACTGATGTATCCTTATCGCCACATCAAAGGGGCTTTCACCGAGAGGAAGCCGCGCATAAAACTTGCCCTGATTTTGCGTCTGGCGCAGATATTCATCGTATTCCACGGGATATTTGTTTTTCCATTCCTCCTCGGGGAGCGAATCAAAAAGTCCGTATTGCTGTTCCACAAGAGTGATATCCTCGCGGATATCGGCGATTTTCAGATGCTTATTGAACTCCTCGCTCGTCTGTCGCGTGCGTAAATACGGACTGCGCCATATACGCGCATGAGAGAGATCTATCCCGCGCTCGCGGCAATATTCCGAGAGCCACATTCCGCTTTCCGCAGACTGGCGTTTTCCTTTTTCCGTCAGCGGGACAAGATGGTCCGGCGTTCTTTTTATATAGTTTTCGCCCGCGCTCGCCTCGGATTCGCCGTGCCTTATCAAAAATATATGCATATCTTCTCCTTGATTATTTATGATATTTCACGCGCAGTATCGTCAGAAGAATCAACGCCACCTGCACGGGAACGCCTATCAGAAAGATAGGCCACATATTATATTTGAGAAATTGCAGAAATATTGAGGTCAGGAGTGTCCAACAGAATATACTTGTATAAATTATCTCGTATTTCGTCTTGCCCCATTTGAGATTCAGCCTATAGAGCAGGGCGGCGGAGAGCGGAACAGCCCAGATAAAAACCGTCCATATATTTCTGCCGCGATACGAGAGTGTATATGCATAGAATATCGCCGCGGCTATCCAGATGCCAGCTGTGCCGAGGAGCGAAATGAGAATATGATATCCCCTTTCTTCCTTCGGCGCGGAGTAGGTTTTGATTTCTTCGGCGGCACCCTCCGTGACAAAATAGTCAACGGAAACGCCGAATATCTCCGCCATTCTGCATATTGTTTTCAGGTCGGGAAGCCCGTCGCCGCGTTCCCATTTTGAAATGGTCTTGTCCGAATAATTCAGCTTTTCCGCTAATTCCAGTTGCGTGAGCTGTCGACTTTTTCTCAGCTCCGTGATATTTGCGGCAACTGTTTTTTCAAGCTCCATTTTATCCCTCCTTTGTAACGCGATTGATTTTTATGTGTTTATATCATTTGCGAAAATAATGGTAAATTCCTCTCCCGCCGCGGTTTCTGTGCTTATCATGCCGTCTGCGGTGCGGGTAAATTTCTTTTCGGATTTCGCCGCAGGCAGACTTCCCGCGCGGAGCGTCAGCGTGCCGCCGACGCGGCTTTTTACGCGGATTTCGGTGATTTTTCCGCCGCTCCAAGTGGCACCAATCACAAAATTTCCTCTTGCAACAAGCCCGTCAAAGCTTCCGCTTTCCCACTCATCGGGAATCGCCGCAAGCACATCTGCATAGCCTGCATGGCTTTGCAGGAGCATTTCGCATATGCCGGCGCAGGCGCCGAAATTCCCGTCTATCTGGAAAGGCGGATGCGTATCCCAGAGATTGGGCAGGATGTTGTTTTTCAGCATGGAGGCGAGCAGGTCGTGCGCGCGGTTGCCGTTTCCCGTCCTTGCCCAAAGGCAAAGCCTGTGTGCCGCCGCCCAGCCTGTCGATTTATCGGAGCGGCGCGTGAGCGTCACTTTTGCGCCCTCCATCCATTCAGGCGTGGTCTTGTTTATGAGCGTCCCGGGGTAAAGCCCCACGAGCTGAGAAATATGCCTGTGGCAATATTCGCCGATATCGCCGTAATGCTCCTCCTCACGAAATTCCTTCACCTGTCCGTCCGCTCCTATGAGCACAGGGTCAAGCATATCTATCCGCTCTCTTATCTCATCGAGGATAGGCTCGTGTGCGCCGAGTATTTCAGCCGCTTCAAGCGTGCGCCTGAAATTTTCATATATCATCTGCTGGTCAAAAGCACATCCGACGGTAACATAATATTTCCCGTCACTTCCCTGCTGCTCCGGCGAAGCCGAAACCTTGGCAAGGTATTTCCCGTCCCGCTCCTCAAGAGCGAGAAGCAGACAGCGCGACATATCGCGAAGATACGGATACGCGACTTTTTCGAGGTATTCCCCATCGCGCGTGTAATCGTAGTAATCCCAGAAAAGGAGCGAGGTAAAGCCTCCCGTGCCGGGACCGGAATGATTATTCGGATTGCCGAGCCCATGGTCGAGATGATATGGCGAAGCGCCCGTCGCTATTATCCGACCGTTTTCGCCGTCCGGCAGCGCCTTTTCGGGCGAGATTTTTCTTATGTATTCATCGGCGCAGGCGCGGGCCTCCTCCGTATATGCCGCGGCATAATCGCTGTAGGCGGAAAAAGTCTCCGCCATATTCGCCGCGCAGGCGCACCAATAGTTCATCTGAACATTTATATTGTGATGGTAGTCGCTTCCCCAAGGCGAGCTGTCGTAAGCATTCCACACGCCCTGAAGATTTGCCGGAAGCGTGCCTTTTCTCGAGGATGAAATGAGCAGATATCTGCCGTACTGGCAAAGGAGCAGCTCGAGATAGCGCCTCTCCTCTGCCGTGGCTTCTCCGCTCTTGTATCGCAGGGGCAGCCTGTCCGTCGTCATATCGGGAATATCACAGCGGAAATCAAGCTTTACCCTTGAAAAAAGTGCCGTATAATCCGCCGTGTGCCGCCTTTTGAGCTTGTCATAGCCGAGTGCCTCGGCATCGCGCAGTATGCGACAGAGCATCTCATGCGGATGCGGATACGGAGCAAGCTTCTTTTTCGGATCGCTCTCGGTGAAAACGCGGCTCTCAAGCCTGTAATTCGTGCCGCATGTGAAGAGAAGCACCGCGCTGTCCGCGCCCGAGACGGATATCTTTCCGTTTTCGTTTTTCAGCTCTCCGCCGAAGTTCAAAACGGCAAGCCGAGCTTCGAAAAGTATATTGTAATAATGCGAAACGCCACTCTCCGAGAGGATATTTCCCTCTCCCGAGAAGGTAGCGGATTTCCCACAGCCGTCGCCCTCTTTTATGCAGTAATCACGCAGAAAAGGGTCATAGAGCGAGCAGTCAAACGAAAGTGCGCCGGCGCGGCTCGCCGAAAGCCTCACGGCAAGCACGCGGTCGGGATACGAGGTGAAATATTCCCTCTCATACCGCACGCCGCCGCAGGTGTATTTCACATCGGCGAGCGCCACGTCAAGGTCAAGCCCGCGGCTGTAGTCTGTCACATCGTCATGGGGGAACTCAAGTATCACATCGCAGAAGGAGCGAAGCCCGCCGCTTCCGTCGCGCCAGTGTGCCCCTCGAAGCGGCGGATTGCAGAGGCTGTTTTCCGTTATCTGTATGCGCTCTCTGCCGACCCTGCCGAAAATACTCGCGCCGAAAAAGCCGTTTCCGAGCGGCAGAGACCACTTTTCCCAGCCTGCCTCGGGGCTGTCGTTCTGCCGTGCGAAGTCGTAGTCGCAGACAGTCGGCGCGGGCTTGTCATAGCGCAGCTTCAGTTTCGGCTGATTTGTCATGGTTCTGTTCCTTTCAGATGGGTTCTATTCACCGACGGCGGTGAACAGCTTTTCGCCCTTTGCCTTCAGCAGGTATGTCACTATGCCGCAGGCGATGAGCTGGAGAGTGAAGAACGCCGAGAAAATAATAAGCGGAGGCACGGAAAGTCCCGCCACCAGCACAATACTTGCAAACATTCCTATCATCGACGTTATCATGGTTGTGAATATCGTAACCATGACGGCAAAGCCCTGCTTGACCGCGGCAATCTCGTTTGTCCAGTCGAGATTGTATTTTTTAAGATTGAGCAGCATGCCGAAAACACCGGAATAATACGAAAAGGCAAGCGGAATAAGAAGCGTGAAAATAAATGTCACTATATCGGCTTTTATCGCCGCGGCAATGAGTGCCGAGGCAATCGCTATCGGTGCAAAAAGCAGAGTGAAATGCACTCTCAGTTTAGTTTTTATGATATCACCGTAGGAGATAGGCAGGCTCTTGAGAAGCGGCAGACATCTGCCCTCGAGAGATATCGAGGAATATGTAGTGCAGCTCATTCCCGCCATCATACCGATGAAGAAAGGTGCCATCGCGCTCAAAACCGGAGCTGCAGCCTCAAAAGACGCGGCGTCAAGCGATGAAATCTTCACCATAGCCAGCACCGCGGCGATGACAAGCATGAGTACACCCGAGCAGGAATTCATGAGAATCATGCCCGATGAGAAAATTCTCGATATTTCCTTTTTGAAAAGAGCCGAGCGGGCATTTCCCGCACCCGCGGAAAGCTTATATCTGCCGCCCGTCTGCTTCTTATTGAAGAAATCATGCAGTTCGCCGTAAAATCTGCCGAAAACAAAGCACACGAGAGCGAATGCCGCTATGCCCGCACCGAAGAATATCGCGATGGACTTAAGGTCAAGCGAGAGCGCCGCCGTAAACATTCCCGCAAAGGGATAATAGCGCATCAGTCCGGATTTCGTAACGGCATCGAGAGCCGCCGCCACCTCGCTTTCATCGATATTTGAGGAAGAAAGCGAAAGGTAGAAAATACCGCCGATAAAGGCGACATATATCAGCATGCTGACGACGCGCATATATTTGAAATGTGCCGAGATAAAGCTGACGAGTGCCGAAATGAGTGCGCCTATCATGATGGGAAGCATGGGAACAAAAAGCATCAGCAGGGGATACATCACCCAGTATGATACGGGCATCTGCGCATGGAAAACAAGCGGCATAAAATAAAGCGGGAGCAATATCAGCGCCGTTGTTATGAGGTCAAAAATATATACCGTCGCCGTCTTTGCCGCAACGACAGTGCCCGCGCTTATCGGCAGAGAGAGCGTCATATCATAGTCGCGCGAGCAGAATATGACGTTTTTCACCGATGAAACGGAGGAGAAAAGCGTGAGCGCCGACGCGCCGAAAACAAGCACGGTGGTAAAAGTCTCGAAATTTCCCGCAACGCTGTAAAAAGCGCCGGCAAACATGTATTCATAGAAAGCCGCGAGGGCAAGCATCAGAGCATAAAAGAACATCATGCCGCCGAAGGAAGCCACCTTTTTTGACTTGCTCCCGAAGCTGTTTTGCCTTCCCTGATTGAGTGCCGAGGCAAGCTGTGCCTTCAGAAGAAGAAAAAATTTACTCATCGGCATTCAACTCGAGGAAAAGCTCCTCCAGACTGCTGTCGCCGCCGATTACGGATTCCGTATCGCCGGAAGCAACAAGTCTGCCTTCCTTGATAATGGCTATTTTATTGCAGAGCTTCTCCGCCACCTCAAGCACATGAGTGGAGAAGAATATCGCCGCGCCGCTCTCGGTCATTTCTTTGAACAACGTCTTGAGAATATGCGCCGCCTTCGGATCAAGACCGACAAAAGGCTCATCAAGCAGGAGGAGCTTCGGGTGGTGGATAAGCGCCGAGATGATGACAAGCTTCTGCTTCATGCCGTGCGAATAAGACGAAATCGGGGAACCGAGTGCTTCTTTTATCTCGAATGTGGCGGCATACTTTTCGATATCGGCATTGCGCTCCGCACCGACACCGTACATATCCGCGATAAAATTCAGATATTTTATGCCCGTCATAAATTCGTATACATCGGGATTGTCCGGAATATATGCCATGAGCTTTTTACACTCCACCGGATGCTCCTTTATCGACATTCCGTTTATTCTGATTTCGCCCTCGGAAAAGCTGAGTATACCTGCGGCGGCTTTCAGCGAGGTGGTTTTGCCCGCGCCGTTATGACCGATGAAGCCGTAAATATCGCCTGCCTCCACCGTGAGAGAAAGGTCGTCTACCGCCTTCTTCCCGCCTTTGTAGGTTTTCGAAAAATTGATAAATGATAACAAGATGCTGATCCCCCTTATAATATATGTGTCTGTATTATAACACAGTCGCATTTAAAAAGCAATACCCAGCCATTATTTTTTGGCGGGGATTAACACATATGCGAAGCATGTGTGTTGGCGTCGCCGAGAAAGGGGGAATTAACACATATGCGAAGCATGTGTGTTGGCGTCGCCGAGACAGGGGGAATTAACACAT
>DODZ01000030.1:0-16819 GCA_003524145.1 Candidatus Apopatosoma intestinale
AATACACATGTAACACCTCATCCGTCGCGGTAAACCGCGCCACCTTCTCCCACTGGAGAAGGCTGGCAAAACGCCGAATTATTTTCAAAGTAAAAATGTACACTGCATTTGCAATACAAAGTGAAAAATGCCGTCTGCAATAACGGAGGATAATAAGCCTTCTCCAGTGGGAGAAGGTGGCAGCCGTAGGCTGACGGATGAGGTGTAAATACTGCTTATCTCTTTATCCCGTCAGCGCAGGTACCAGACCCACGCCCGCGGCACATTATCCAGCGGGCGTGCAGACAATGCGTGCACGAATCTGCTCGGCTCTTTCGTGTGATATGTTCGCACGCGTGGTATAGCTGAAGCTGTGTGGAGCGTGAGACTATCGACTTTCGCCCTGCCCCTTTGCCGCACGCACCTGCCACGCACTACTTCCTGCGACTAACTCGTGCACGCCGCACGAGGTTCGGAAGGAGGACGGCGCGAGTCCTCCTTGCTGACTTTTGGTACTTTTCGTCATTGAAAAGTACGATAAGAGAAAAGTTACTTCATGTCTCTTTATAAAAAGACTCCTCATCCGTCACGCTTCGCGCGACACCTTCTGCCCCTGTCTCGGCGACGCCGACCGCGTTCGCTTGCGCGAATCGGTCAATTCCCCGCAGGAGAAGGCTTTTTATCCGCTTTTTCTTTTGCATATGCGGGCGCAAAAGAAAAAGCTATCAAAAAGAAAACGCCGGAAGAAGATTTCGCGCTCTGCGGAGCGCGACAAGAGCTACGCGTGCCCCCGTCTCGGCGACGCCGACACACATGCTTCGCATATGTGTCAATCCCCCGACTGCGCAAGCCTTTCAAAAGGCTTGACCTAAACTTTAATTGAAAAAGGCGGGCGAAAACTTTGATGGTGGTGAAATCCAATTCGGCAAAAACAAAAGCGTTGCCTTTACAAAAGGCAACGCTTTCCTTTTATTGCTTTTGTTCCTCTGCGTACTTCTTCGGGCTCAGTCCCGTTTCTTTTTTGAAAATATAACTGAAATGCGAAAGGTTATTGAAGCCTGTCAGGCGGCAGGTATCATCGACGGAAAATCCGTTGCAGAGATATTCCTTTGCTTTCATTATGCGGCACTGGCGCACATATTTCATCGGAGTGCAACCGACAATATCCGAAAAAAGCTTGCAGAAATGATTTTTCGAAACAAACATTTTCGCGCTGATGCTCTCAAGCGTCAAATCCTCCCCGAGATTTTCATGGATATACCGCATAGCCATATATGCGCGGCGATAATCCGCATGGCGGCGCGGCATATCTATCGGATAATGCGCGAAAAATATTTTGTTCAGGTATATCAAAAGCTCGCATATAGCGCATCTTCTGAGTAAATCCGAACCGTAATCCGTCAGGCTGCCGCTGTATTCTATTGTCTTATCCATATATTCGCGCACGCGCTTTGCTTCGGAAACGGAAAGCGGCAGATATGCTGTCTCCGGTGTGGTGCGCGAAAAGAAGCAACGGAGCAGATCCGTCTGCTCTGTACATAGCTTTTCGATATATTCCGGAGTAAAATACATTACATATCTTTCGTACGGAAGGTCGGCGGGGCAACGCACGCGATGCAAATCCATATCATTGAAAATGAGCAGACTGCCCGCTTTCGGCTCGATAGTCAGATTATCTATCTGACATTCCGCGCCGGGTGTGAGGATGAATGTTATCTCAAAAACCTTGTGGATATGGAAATTTCCCGTTTTGCCGTTTTCGCTTCTTGCGTGCCAGATCCTGAAATTATCTTCAAAATCTTCGCTGTATTGCCTTAAAATTTCATCTTTTTCCGCCAAGGCACATTCCTCCTCCATACATATTTTTAACCGAAAAGCGTACAGCCTATGCTTTTGAAATGGGCTATTTTTTTATCTATTTCGGCTTCGTCTATTTTAAATTCCGCGGCGAGACATTTTTTGCAGAGAAATTCCTCCGCGTCGCGGTAAACAAGTCTGCGGTATATTGCCATCTCATCGCATGAGAGATGCGCACCGCATTTTTTACATTCCGCCATTATTTTAATTTGACGAGCTTTGCGGTGAATACGCGGCAATCCTGTGCTGCAACCTGAACATTAAAGAATTCCTTCTGCACGCCGAGCTTTTCGCCTGTGAAGCTGTCCGTCACATCAAAGCCGTAGCCGCAAAGAGGGTCGAGACCTATTTCATAATAGGGAAGCATGATATCCTTATCCGATTCATACGGATTGAAGAAGCCTATTGCAAATTCGCCATCCGAAAGATGACGGAAGCAGATTATGTTTTCGGGAGCGCCTCTGTTATCGCGGATAAACATCGGCGGGCGAGCCTCCGCATCCTGATTTATACGGATAAGTTCTTTATTGAGGAGCAGGCTCTTTATTTCGGGCGACATATTGCGTATATCGCAGCCTATCATGAGAGGCGACATAAGCATGCACCAGAGCGCAAAATGATAGCGGTACTGCCCGAGTGTGCAGCCCTCGCCGGGGCTGATATTCCCCTTGCCGGAGAGCCCGCATACGAGCATATCTATATCATTGAAGCAGCCTGTTCCCGAATAGCCGAGATTTGGCAGCTGGCTTTCGGAGAGCTTGCGTATGGAGGGAAAATTATCGAAAATATCGCCTGTGGAGCGGTACATATGCGCGCCCACGCTTCTTGCCCATGTCCATACCTGCGCATTGCCCCAGTTACACATGGAGAAAAGAATCTCTCTGCCGCTTGCCTTGAGTGCGAGAGACATTCTGTTATAGGAAAGCTGGTTCTGCATCGAGGGATGATAGCAGTTATCGTATTTGAGCAGATCGACTCCGACCTCGGCAAAATATTTTGCATCTTCAAATTCATGACCGAAGCTGCCGGGATAGCCTGCGCAGGTCATGACGCCGCAGCAGGTATACATGCCGAATTTAAGTCCCTTTGAGTGAACATAATCGGCAACATATTTCATTCCGTGCGGGAATTTCACATGGTCGGCTACGAGATTGCCGTTTTCATCGCGCTTTTTTTCCGACCAGCAGTCATCTATGGTGAGATACTCATAGCCGGCATCAAGAAGCCCTGTATCAACCATGGCATCTGCCATCTGCATTATCATTTCTTCATTGATATCTTTTGTGAAGGTGTTCCATGAGTTCCAACCCATAGGCGGTGTTTTTGCAAGCATTGATTTTATCCTCCGAAAGGTGATTTTGTTATCTCTATTATACATGTTTTTTCGCCGATTGTCAACATAAAGCGGCTAAAAAGGGCAAAAAAATACCCGCCGATCCGTGTACGCCAGAATTAAGACCCTGCGTAAGCAAGGGCGGTACTCGTCCGAAGGCTTTGCGCTCCCAGCGTCCGTTATAATCGTGTCAAAAGCAGGAAAATAACGGGAGGTCTGCATCCCGACATCCGGTATTGAGTTCCAAGTGTAAGGTGTAGGTTTAATTTAAGCATATCACGCGATAAGCAGGCATTATGACGCGCTTTTCCAAGGTGCGGAAAAGGCGTGTTTTTTGTTTTTTCGTTGCTGTACTCGGGCTTTATCTTGTAGGGGGCGGTGTTACCCTGTCTCGGCGACGCCGACACACACGCTTCGCGTATGTGTCAATTCCCCTCGACGACCCGTTACAAAACTATTAAGTTACACTCCCTATTATATGTCCCTATGTGTGCGATTATTCGCCGTCGGAATCGTCGTCGTAGTCAATCTCCGAGAAGAGTTCATCCTCGAAAACATCCGCGATGCGGTCAAATTCGTCATCATCATCGACAGTGACGAGAATTTCATCTCCGTTTTCATCCTCTTCTATTTTCAGTATTACATATTCTCCTTCCTCGTTGTCCTCAAGCGGGAGAAGCGCATAATATGTCACGCCGTCCAGCTCTCTGATGCCGAGAACCGAGAAATTTATTTCTTTTCCGTCCTCATCGGTGAGGGTTATGGTTTCGTCTCCGTAGAATTCATCTGCCATGGTAAAAATCCTTTCCGGCTTGTTTTTTGGCGGCACGCACGCCGAGGCGCGCCGATTCTTTTCTGCAATTATATTTTACAGCAAATCCGCAAAAAAGTCAATATGCAAAGCTTATTTTGCGGGATTTATGTATTTCCAGTAGCTTTTCATATAGACAGCGCCGGAAATAACGGTCATTATGCTCATAGTTGCCATCAGCGCATATTGGAGAATGAGCAGGACTATTGCGCCGGCGGAGCCTTCCGCAAGCATGAAGAGCGGCATGGCAAGCGAAAGAATGATAAAGAACATCTGCGAAACGGTTTTCACCTTGCCGTAGATATTTGCGGGAACGACAACGCCGCATCCCGCCGTTACAAGACGCATGCTTGTGACGGCAAGCTCACGGAAAATGACGATTACCGTCGATATAAGCAGAAGCTTGCCGAAAATGTCGTTATCTGCAAGGAAACAGAGCGAGATAAGCGCCGAGAGCACGAGAATCTTATCTGCGAGCGGGTCGAGGAATTTGCCGAAATCCGTTATCAGCCCGTATTTTCTCGCTATTTTGCCGTCGGCAAAGTCCGTTACCGAAGCAATGACGAATACAAGAAGCGCCGCGAGCCTGTTCCATGCGAAAGCCGAAGAAGGCTCTATCAGCATGAAAGCGATAAAAAAAGGTACGAGAAATATTCTTATTACGGTTAATCTGTTCGGTAGATTCATTTTTTCCTCCGCGGTTTTGCCGCTGTTTTTGTTTATGCTGATATTTTATCATCTGCGCGGCAATATTTCAAGTGATTTATGTGAAATTTTGCCCCTTTTTATTTTACGAGGATTTCCATCTGCGTTTCTTTGACAAACATCCCCATTTTCTCGTAAAATGCGCGGGCGCTGTCGTTGCCCTCCCAGACATTGAGCGTGAGGTCATAGCAGCCCTGCGCTTTCGCATAGGCGAGCGCATAATCGAAGAGCTTTGTTCCGATATGCTCGCCGCGACAGCTCTCGTCTATGCAGAGGTCGTCGATAAAGAGCGTTTTGAAATCGTGCATATTCGTCGAAAAGGGCTGACGCTTCATCTGGCAGAAAACATAACCGCGCACGGCGTCATTTTCGTCCGCCGCGACGAAGACGGGTGTTTTCTCGTTTGCGAGAATGCCGCAAAGCTCCTCCCCGGTATATTTTGTGCTTCCCGAGATGAAAATATCGGGTCTTATTTTCGCATGGAGCTCGAGAACCTCAGAGAGAAGCTCTGTAAGTCTCGGTATATCGCGCATTTCCGCTTTTCTTACGGTAATCTCCATTTTTTTTGCCTTCTTTACTTAACCTCCGCCGAGCCGATAAGGTCATAATCGACGGTGTTTTCTATTTTAACATCGACAAATTCACCCGGGTGAATACGTCTCTTGCCGAGTTTATTTCTGAAATAAATTTTCGTATCGATATCGGGTGCGTCGCCGTATCCTCTGCCGTAATAAATCTCGGCTACGGGGTCGTATGCCTCGCAGAGCACCTTCAGCGTTTTGCCTATCATCTTTTTGTTCTTTTCGTCAACAACCTCAAGCTGGGTGCGCATGATGATATCATATCTGTCCTGCTTGGTCTGCTCGTCTGTCTGGTCGGGCATATCATAGGCGGGCGTATCCTCCTCGCGCGAATATGTAAAGGCGCCGAGGCGGTCGAATTTTGTATTCTTCACAAATTCGCAAAGCTCGATGAAATCCGCTTCCGTCTCGCCCGGGAATCCGACTATAACGGTCGTTCTGATGCAGGCATCGGGAATGGCTTTGCGCAGGCGGGCTATCGTATCTTCTATCATTTTGCGGTCGCCGTGCCTGTTCATGCGGGAAAGCACGCTGTCGCTGATATGCTGTATGGGCAGATCAATATACTTTACCACGCGTGGATTATCGCGTATCTCCGCTATCAGCTCATCCGTTATCTTGTCGGGGTAACAATAGAGCAGGCGAATCCACGGGATAGCCGTCTCCTCCGTGATGCGGTGAACAAGCTCGGCAAGCTTGTATTCGCCGTAGAGGTCAAGCCCGTAGCGCGAGGTATCCTGCGCGATGATATTCAGCTCCTTTACTCCGAGTGCTTCCATTTCCTTTGCCTCGGCGATGATATCCTCCATCGGGCGACTGCGGAAGCCTCCGCGTATGAGCGGAATGGCACAGTAGGTACAGCGGTTGTCACAGCCCTCGGCTACCTTAAGATATGCAGTATATTCGGGCGTTGTTACTATTCTGTCGCCGCCGAGCGGAGACTTTTCCTTGTCGCCGAAAGCGGAGAATTTTTCTCCCGCGGCAACGGCATCGACAGCCTTGACTATATCGGCGATACTGCCGACTCCGAGCACGGCATCCACCTCGGGCATCTCCTCGAAAATCTGCTTGCCGTAGCGCTGGGCAAGGCAACCCGTGACTACTATGCCGCGGAGCTTTCCGTGCTCCTTGAGCCATGCGATATCGAGAATGCTCTCTATGGATTCCTGCTTTGCGCTCTCGATGAAAGCGCAGGTATTGACTATCACTATATCGGCTTCCGTCTCCTCGGAGGTAATCTCATATCCCGCTTTGGCAAGGGAGGAGAGCATGACCTCCGTATCAAGCAGGTTTTTGGAGCATCCGAGCGAGGCGAAACCGACTTTTATATTCTTCTTTTCCATTTTGCGCCTCAGTTCATTTTGTAGGTTGTGCCTGTAGGACTGTCGATGAGCGTAATGCCCATCGCGGCAAGCTCGTTTCTTATAGCGTCTGCCTTGGCATAATCCTTCTGCTTCTTTGCCTCGGCGCGCTCGGCTATTTTATCGAGTATGAAGCCGTGATTTTTGGGGAAAACCTCGTCCTCCTTTTCCTCGGGCTTCGTCAGGTCGAGGGAGAGCACGCGGTCATAATCCTCGATTATCGCAAATTTCGTCGCGTCGCCGGTATCGAGCTTGAGCGCGTCATAAACGGCGGTCAGCCCGAGCGATGTATTCAGGTCATAGCTCATCTTATCGATGAAATCCGCTCTCGCGGCGTCAAAAACGGCTTTGTCCACCTCGCCGTCTCTGCCGAGCGAGGAAACCTTCTTGCGCAGCTTCGTATATGCGGCGCTTGCGTTGTCCAGCGCCTCATAGCTGAAGGTGAGCGGCTTGCGGTAATGCGACTGCAGGCAGAAAAGCCTGTATGCGAGCGGGTTGTAGCCCTTGCTCTCCAGCAGAGAAACGGTGAGAAATTCGCCCTTGGATTTGCTCATCTTGCCCGTTTCGTCATTGAGATGCTGAACATGAAACCAGTAGTTGCACCATTTGTGGCCGAAGTAGGCTTCGCTTTGAGCTATTTCGTTTGTATGATGCGGGAATATATTGTCCACGCCGCCGCAGTGGATATCGAGATATTCGCCGAGATATTTTGCCGAGATGCCCGAGCATTCGATATGCCAGCCGGGATAGCCGACTCCCCACGGGCTTTCCCATTTCAGCTCCTGCGAATCGAATTTCGATTTTGTGAACCACAGCACGAAATCGCTCTTGTTCTTTTTGTTTGTGTCCTCGTCCACATCGTCGCGCACGCCTACTTTGAGTTCTTCATTATTGTGACCGGAGAGGGCATAGTAATCGTTTGCCTTCGATGTGTCGAAGTAGACATTTCCCTCGGCAAGATAGGCATAGCCCTTGTCAAGCAGGGTCTGCACCATCTCGATGAATGTATCAATGCAGCTTGTCGCGGGGACGACAATCTCCGGCTTCTTTATATTGAGCTTGTCGCAGTCGGAGAAGAATGCGTCGGTATAATATTTTGCTATCTCGAGCACGGTTTTGTGCTCGCGCTTTGCGCCCTTGAGCATTTTGTCTTCGCCAGTGTCGCCGTCGCTTGAGAGATGACCGACATCGGTGATGTTCATGGCGCGCTTTACATCATAGCCGTAGTAGCCGAGAAATTTCTCGAGTACATCCTCCATGATATATGTGCGCAGATTGCCTATATGCGCGAAGTGATAGACTGTGGGTCCGCAGGTATACATGCGGACGGTTTTTCCGTCATGCGGGATAAATTCCTCTATCTGCTTTGTAAGTGTATTATAGAGCTTCATGGTAAAATTTTTCCTTCCTCTTTCTGTTTTTGCAAAGAAAAGCAAAACGCCCCTGCCGGCATTATTGCCGACAGAGGCGAAAAATCGCGGTTCCACTCTGCTTTTGTAGCTCATTTTCCCTTAACGCGGGAAACGGATGCGTTTTTGACGCATCGGCTCGCAGGCGCAGCCGCCGGCAGTGATATGCGCGCGCAGCTTTCAGCCGATGACTCCGCTCTCTTTTGGTAGCATATCGCTTTTATCCGACTTTTTCCTGTTCATTGCCGTGATTTATTTTTTATTTATACGCTTATGTATACGCTTATGCGCGGGGACCTGCGTTTACGATGTTCTCGGGCATATCTTTGTACTTCTTGAAGTTCTCGTGGAATTTCTCTGCGAGAGACTTTGCGGAAGCCTCGTAAGCTGCCTTGTCTTTCCATACATTTCTGGGATCGAGGATCTCATCGGGTACATTCGGGCAGGTCTTGGGAACATATACGTTGAAGATGGGGTCGAGTGTGTATTCAACATCGTCGAGCTCGCCTGCGAGTGCCGCAGAAACCATGGCACGCGTATATTTGAGCTTCATTCTCGGAACATCGCCTGCCTTGCCGCCGCACCAGCCGGTATTTACAAGGAATACATTAGCGCCTGTTTCCTTCAGCTTCTCACCGAGCATTGTAGCATAAACACTCGGATTGAGCGGGAAGAAAGGAGCACCGAAGAGCGTGGAGAATGTTGTAACAGGCTCTGTGATGCCGCGCTCTGTGCCCGCAAGCTTGGAGGTGTAACCGGAAACGAAGTGGTACATAGCCATATCGTTGTCAAGCTTTGCGATGGGAGGAAGAACGCCGAAAGCATCTGCCGTGAGGAAGATGATCGTCTTGGGCTGACCGCCTACGCCGGGGATAGCGGCATTGGGGATATAGTTTATCGGGTAGCCTGCGCGTGTGTTTTCTGTGAGAGAGCCGTCATCGTAATCGGGCTTGCCGTTTTCGTCGATGATAACATTCTCGAGAAGAGAACCGAATTTGATAGCGTTGTATATTTCAGGCTCATGCTCTTCCTTGAGGTTGATGCACTTTGCATAGCAGCCGCCCTCGATATTGAAGATACCGTCTGCCGACCAGCCGTGCTCGTCATCACCGATGAGCTTTCTTGCGGGGTCTGCGGAGAGCGTTGTCTTGCCCGTGCCGGAGAGACCGAAGAATACGGCGGAGTCACCTGCTTCGCCGATATTTGCGGAGCAGTGCATGGAGAGAAGCCCCTGCTTGGGAAGAACATAGTTCATAACGGAGAATACGCTCTTCTTTATTTCGCCGGAATACTGGCTTCCCGCGATGAGAACGAGGTGAGCCTCATAGTCGATGGCGATGAGCGCCTCGCTGTGAGTACCGTCAACCTCGGGGATGCACTTGAAGCCCGGAGCCGCGATTATTTCAAAATCGGGAGTGTATGTTTCAAGCTCTTCCTCTGTGGGGCGGATAAGAAGCTGGTGGATGAAGAGATTTTGGGAAGCAAGCTCGTTTACTATGCGGAATTTCTTTGTGTATTTAGGGTCTGCACCTGCAAAACCGTCAAATACATAGAGCTCCTTATTCTGGAGATATGCGAGCATTTTTGCCTTGATGGCATCGAATTTTTCCTTTGATATCGGTCTGTTTATCTTGCCCCAGTAGATATCGTCGTGTACTGCGGGAGTATCAACGATGAACTTATCCTCGGGGGAACGACCCGTATACTTGCCTGTCTTAACGACAAGCGCGCCTGTATCGGAAAGAACGCCCTCACCGTTTGCAAGAGCCTTTTCCGTAAGAGCCGCGGGGCTGAGGTTGCGATAAACCTTGCCGTCGCCGGCTATTCCGAGTTCAATGGGTTCGATTTCTCTCATAAATAATTTCCTCCTCGGCGGGTTATCATTTTGCAAAAAACCAATCTTCCGCCTTATAATTACTTTTCGATTATATCACACAAAATCGGAATTGTAAATAGCTTTAATGTAAAAAATCAAGAAAGTTAACATAGCGTTCATACGCGCATGACAAGGCGGAGTGCTTTTCGGTGATGAAAATTACGGCAGAAAAAAAGCATAAAGACGCACGGCTTTTTATTCCTCCGAAATCAACACGCTCCAAATACACGTTTCTCCGGCAAGCGCAAAGAGATTTTTCGCGTGCGGGCAAATTCTTGAATAAAAGCTTCCCCAAGCGAGGAAAAATATACTACAGAAAAAAGGAGGATGATTTCATGAATAAAATAAAGGCGGTTATACTTGCGGGCGGCGCAGGGACGCGACTTTCTCCCGTCACCGCCGCAATGCCGAAGCCGCTTGTTCCCATCATGGGTAAGCCTGCCGTGGCAAGAACGCTTGCGCTCCTGCGCAGAAACGGCATTACAAGCGCGCTTGTAACGCTCGGCTACATGGCGGACGATATGGAAAGATACTTTTCGGAGCATGGCGCAGAAGGCGTTTCTCTGCGGATATTCCGCGAAAGTACGCCGCTCGGAACGGCGGGCGCACTTCCCGCCATAGCCGATGAGCTCGATGATACCTTTATCGTAATAAGTGCCGATGCCGTATGTGACTTTAATCTTTCGGCGGCAATGGATTTTCACCGTGCAAAGGGAGCCGCGGCGACTCTTCTCACAACAAAAAGCAAAGCACCAACGGAATTCGGCTGCGTCAGCTACGGACGTGACGGGCTGATAACGCATTTTGCCGAAAAGCCGACATGGCGCTATGTGACCGACAACAAGATAAATACGGGAATATATATTCTTGAAAAAAATATTATTTCCATGATTTCCGCAGGTGTGGCAACGGATTTTTCGCGCGATCTTTTCCCGCTTCTTCTCGGAAAAATATATGCTTATGAAGCAAAAGGATACTGGCGCGATATCGGAAGCCTCGACAGATATTATGCCTGCAACCGCGATGCGCTCTGCGGCAAAATAGGCGGCATTGACGGCTCGGCTTATTATATCGGAGAAAAAACGCATGTTGCCGAAAGTGCCGCAATTACCGACGGAACCGTTATAGGCTCGGCTTGCCGTATAGGCGAGCGTGCCGTGATAAACAAAGCCATACTCATGGATGGCGTGACTGTCGAAGCCGGCGCCGTGACAGAATATGCGATAATCTGCCGCGGCGTTTTCATAGGCGCAGGCGCAAAGATAAGCCGCGGCTGTGTCATAGGAGAGGGCGCCGTGATAAAAGAGGGGACAGTCGTTCCCGAAAAAACAAAATTGCCTCGTGCAAGCACACTAAGTAAGGAGAATATAATAATGGATGAAAAGATCTTTTCTTCCGGCAGTGATAAATTTTTCACGGAATCGGGCATTGCGGGAAGTATACATTCGGAAATAAGCCCGCGATTCTGCACGGCATACGGGGCGGCACTGGGCAGATATTTCGGTGACCGCGGCGTATTTTGCAGTGACGGGAGCGCCGAGGGAAGACTTGCTTATCGCTTTATCATGGGCGGCGCACAGGCGACGGGCACTACAGTCACCGACTGCGGAGAGGGCTTTCTTTCGCTGCTTTCGTTTGCCGCTTCGTCAGGCGGATTTGACTTCGGCGTGTACGCAAAGCATCTCGGCGACGGCTATTGCAGAATTTATGTCTGCGATAAATTCGGCACGCTTATCGGAATGAAAAATTCGCGTGCGCTCATGCGCGAGATGGCTTCTTCCGATTTCGGCGTGACCGTCGGCGCTTATCTTGCCGCCGATTACCGCGATAAATATGCGGCTTTTCTCTCGGCAAGCTGTAAAACGCTCGAGGGAATGAAAATAACCGTGCCGGATACGGCGGCAATGCGTTTTTTTGCCATGGCGGCGGGCAGGCTCGGTGCTTCCGTCGGCTTCGGCATAAAAAACGAGATAGCGCGCGGGCGGATTTTCGTTGATGCGGATGACGATATGGGCTTTGAGATAGCATATGCCTCGCCCGACGGCACATATGTGCTTATCGACAGGTGGCATGCCGTGGCGGCACTTATGCAGAATGATATCGCAAGGGGAGAGACGAATATTTATCTGCCGTCGGATGCGCCGCGTTCGCTTTTTGATATGGCGGAGAGGCTCGGCGCTCACGCGGAAAAATATGGCGATTTTCTGCATGGGGAAAATGCCGGCGAAAACGACCGTATGCGCGCCGCGGGACAGCTCTGGCAGGATGATATGCTGCTTGCGCTCTCTTATCTTTCGCTTGCCGATGAAAATACGGTTTTCCCGAAACTTCGAGAGGATGAGAGCTTTTTTGTGGCGGAAGAAAGCTATGACTGCGGAAATGAGAGCGCGGCGGAGATAATCGCTTCGCTTTGCGAACACGGAGCCGGACGCAGAAACGGCACGGTCACATTGCGCTATGACAGCGGCACGGCATATGTGTGCGCGACAGGCGAGAATGAACTCGTTCTGCGCGCCGAGGCAGAAACGGAAAATGCCGCTCACCTCACGATGGAATATACGAAAAACGGTATCCGCGAGGTGATAAAAGTGAAATGAGGCACCGCCTCATTTCACATTTGACAGCACTTGATTAAAGTTTTGCCGAGCCGCAATTAAAGTTTTCGCCCGCCTTTTTCTTAAAAGGCGGTGTCGTCCACCGACAGCGGTGGGAATTGACACATACGCGGAGCGTGTGTGTCGGCGTCGCCGAGACTGGGTAAGCACTCCGCAGAGTGCGAAATCTCCTTCTGGCGTTTTCTTTTTGATAGCTTTTTCTTTTGCGCCTGCTTCTGCAAAAGAAAAAGCGAGAAGAGCATCTGATTTTTTCTTTTGGCTGTTGGCTGTACTTGGACTTTATCTTGTAGGGGAATTGACACATATGCGGAGCATGTGTGTTGGCGTCGCCGAGACTGGGGCAGAAGGTGGCAGCCGTAGGCTGACGGATGAGGTGTCTTTTTTAGATAAAGCCACTTTTCTTTTATCGTACTTTTGCGTGACCAAAAGTACCAAAAGTCAGCAAAGAGAGCATTCCCCTCTCTTTGCGAACTCACTCCGCGTGCACGAGTTAGTCGCAAGAAGTAGTGCGTGGCAAGTGCGTGCGGTAAATGGCAGAGCGAAAGCCGAGAGTCTCGCGCTCTCCGCAATCTTAACCATACCACGCGTGCGAACATATCACACGAGAGAGCCGAGCAGATTCGTGCACGCATTGTCTGCACGCCCGCTATAAGTGCAAGGCGGGCGTGAATTTAGCCCGTGCGCTGACGAAATCAGGACATTTTGCCAGCCTTCTCCAGTGGGGAATTGACCGATTTGCGGAGCAAACGCGGTCGGCGTCGCCGAGACTGGGGCAGAAGGTGGCAGCCGTAGGCTGACGGATGAGGTGTCTTTTTTAGATAAAGCGACTTTTCTTTTATCGTACTTTTGCGTGACCAAAAGTACCAAAAGTCATTTAAGAGGATTTTCCTCCCTCTTAAAAAACACCTTCCGCGTGCACGAGTTAGTCGCGCGAGCCATGCGTGGCAAGTGCGTGCGGCAAAGGACAGAGCAAAAATCGGTAGTTTTGCGCTCCCCGCAATCTCATACTACCACGCGAGCGAACATAGCGCACGAAGAAGTCGAGCAGATTCGTGCACGCATTGTCTGCACGCCCGCATATAAATGTGTGGCGGGCGTGGGTCTGATACCTACGCTGACGGAATGGAAAGCACATTTTTTATTTTGGCTATATTGGGGTTTTATCTTGTAGGGGTCGGCGCCATCGACGACCCGCATGGTAGGGGGAATTAACACATATGCGAAGCATGTGTGTAGGGGTCGCCGAGACGGGAGTCAAAGCTTTCCTCTTTTTGTCCTTTTCGTTCTTTTCGGACAAGCGAAAAGAACTCTGAAAGAAAAGTTGATTTACTACAGAGCGAAATCAAAGTACAGTCAACAAAAGATAAAATAAAAGATACTCCCCCCACACAAAATCACACGAAAATAAAAAATTTTTCAAAAAATCTTGATATGTTCACAATTGTGTGGTAAAATCAGAATAAAGATACGGCTTTGCCGTACCTCTTGGTCGTAAGTAATTTGATTTTATATATATTTAAAATGTAAATTTCGGCGTGTCGGGGCTGAAGTTTGCACAGGCGCATTGTCCGCCAAAAAAATATTTTCATCTTTTCCGTGTACGGCGTATCGGGGCTGTAACTCGGAAAAGCGGGCGAAATATCCGCGTGTTGCGGCATATACCATATATTTTCGCCTACATATTGTAATCAGATTATTTTTTCCGTGCTGTCCGCATGGCTTTTTCGGTGCATATTTTTTGCGCCTGCCTCGGATAAAGCGCGGAAAACCGTTTGTTTCCCGCTCACTTTACTTTTTTTGCAAAGGAGAACGGGTTTTTCGGCATATTCAATATTATGAAAGGAAGGATAAGAATGCCATATAACAAAAATCGCGGCAAAAATGCCGCAGGCACAGACGCCATAGACAAAATCATAAATTCCGTTACATCACATCGCGCAAAATCGCCGATATCGATAGATGCGCTCACCCCCGATATAAAGCTTCCCCCGAGAACGGAGGAAAGCACATTTTCTTCCGATTTCGATTCGGAGCCTGTAATAAACGCGGGCAAAAAGCCTCAGAAGAGAAAGAAGCAGAAGCAGAAAACACAATCTGCCGAAAAGCCCCGTAGCGAGCAGGAAGCGGAGCAGAAGCCCGCAACGGCGGAATTTTCCGGAAAGAAAAAGAAAAAGAGAAATCAGAATCAAAATCAGAACCAGAACCATCCCAAAAACGAAGCCCCTGCGGCAGTCTTGCCGTCAAAGGCGCCCTCGAGGAGAAGAGCGGCAAAAAGCTCGCCCGACCTCATTACGGCGGCTATGGCACCTGCCGTTTCCACTCCGGTCAATCTCGGCGCGAGAAACACGGAGCGCAGAAATGCACCGAAAGGCAAGCTGAAAAAGCTCCGTATTATCCCTCTCGGCGGACTCGGCGAAATAGGCAAAAACATCACCGCGCTCGAATACAGCGACAATATTCTCATAGTGGATTGCGGCATCGGTTTTCCCGATGACGATATGCTCGGAGTAGATCTTGTGGTGCCGGATTTCACTTATCTTGTCAATAATAAAGAGAAAATCAGGGGCGTTGTCATAACGCATGGGCATGAGGACCATGTCGGTGCCGTTCCGTATCTGCTCCAGAAGATAAATGTGCCTGTCTATGCCACGCGGCTCACGCTCGGCATACTTGAACGCAAGCTGCAGGAGCATTCGCTTGATTTTGTTCCGCAGCTCAACTGCGTCAATGCGGGCGAAAAGATAAATCTCGGCGTTTTTGAGGTGGAATTTATCCGTGTGAACCATTCCATTGCCGACGCCGTATGTCTCGCGATAAGAACACCTGTCGGTATCGTCGTTCATTCGGGAGACTTCAAAATAGATACTACGCCGGTAGACGGCGAAATGACCGACCTCACAAGGCTTGGCGAGATAGGACGCGAGGGTGTTACTCTTCTCATGTGCGAATCGACGAATGTTGAGCGCCCGGGATTCACCCCCTCGGAAAAGAAGGTCGGGCATTCGCTTGTGCGTTTCTTTGAGGAATATAAGGATAAAAGAATCGTTATCTCCACTTTTTCCTCAAATGTTCACCGCGTTCAGCAGATAATAGATATTGCGGCGCGCTATGGCAGAAAGGTCGCGATAACGGGCAGAAGCATGCTTTATGTTATCGGCGCGGCTATCAAGCTCGGCTATATGAATGTGCCTGCCGGTGTGCTTGTCGATATTTCGACGATAAAGAATTATCCGCCGGAAAAGATGACCGTGGTTTCCACGGGAAGTCAGGGCGAGCCTATGTCGGCACTCTACCGCATGGCTTATAATATGCATGATAGAGTGGATCTCGGTCCGCATGATGTTGTAATCATCAGCGCATCGGCTATCCCCGGCAATGAAAAGCTTGTCGGCAATATCATAAATGAGCTCTATCGCAAGGGTGTGCGTGTGCTTTCCGATTCCGTTGCCGAGGTGCATGTTTCGGGGCACGCCTGCCAAGAGGAAATAAAGATAATGCACGCGCTGACAAAGCCGAAATATTTTATGCCGATACATGGCGAGGCACGTCATCTTTATATGCACAAGGAGCTTGCCGAATATATGGGCATGACGGCGGATCACATTTTTGTTTCCGAGATAGGCAAGGTGCTTGAAATAGGCACGGACGGTGCCAAGTTCAACGGCACTGTGCCCGCAGGTATCGTTATGATAGACGGCTCGGGCGTCGGTGATGTCGGGAATATCGTACTTCGCGACAGGCGGCTTCTCTCACAGGACGGCATTATAGTCGTCTGCATACCGATAGATATGGAAAACGATGACCTTGCGGCGCATCCCGAGGTTGTTTCCCGCGGATTTGTCTATGTAAAGGAATCCGAGGAGCTGCTCGACCGTCTGAAGGAGATAGCCGAGGATGCCGTTCGCGAAAGCCTTGCGGCACATCATCGCGACTATAGCTCGATAAAGAGCAAGGTCAAGGATGAACTCGGAAGATATATTTATTCGCAGACAAAGCGCAAGCCTATGGTTCTGCCGATAATAGTTTAATTATGGGGATGCTAAAAAAGTGCAGACCGAAAAAGTGAAGGGGTAAATGTTTTTATTTGATAAAGACATTTATGAAAGCTAAAACTTTCACTGATATCGATTTAAAGGAAGGCAGGCAATCCGCGCGGCGGATTGCCTGCGTTTTATCATATTCACTTTTTCTCTCGCCGAAATCCGTCTCTGCCGTACAGTTGTACGGCGACGAAACGGATATTCGACGACTCTGCGCATTTTTATCTATTCCGGAATGCTAAAAAAGCACAG
>DODZ01000030.1:16993-17142 GCA_003524145.1 Candidatus Apopatosoma intestinale
CAGACCGAAAAAGTGAAGGGGTAAGTAACTTTTTTGGCAAAAGACATTTATGAAAGCTAAAATTTTCACTAATATCGATTTTAAGGAAGGCAGGCAATCCGCGCGGCGGGTTGCCTGCGTTTTATCGTATTCACTTTTTCTCTCGCCGA
>DODZ01000013.1 GCA_003524145.1 Candidatus Apopatosoma intestinale
AGAACTCCTCCTTCGTCGGAGTTCTCTATACAAAAAAATCCCCGTTCCGACGGCTTGTCGGAACGGGGATTTTTGCATTATTGAGGATTATTTGAGTTTCTTAAGTGTTGCCATGTGGGCATCGTATACGGAGTTTGCAGAGTTGCTCATGCTTGCGAGCGCCTTTGTAAACTGGTTCTTGCCTGTTGTAATGAAGTTTGTGAGTCTGCTCATCATGCCGCCGTTTCTGAAGTTGTCATATTCCCATACTCTTGTGCGGAGAACGATATCGAGCATTTCGCCTGATTCATCCTCGCAGAAGCACTGTGTCTTATAATAGTTGATGTAAGCGGGGTAGAGAATTTTTTCGGAATGATAGCCGAATACCTCGAGGAAGTCTGCCGTAGCCTTGATATCAGTGATGGAAGCGGAAACCTTGAGGCCCGCGCCTGTTGTGCAGACGAGCTGTGCGTAGTTCTCCTGATCCTCGGAATACTTCGGAATGGGAACTATGGAGAAGCGCGCGTTTTCATCGGTTATACGGCGTGCTACCGTGAGAACCTCGGAAACAAAGAGCGCCTGACCGTTTGTAAGAGAACTCTGCGTGTTTGAACCGCTTGTGGAAAGGAAAGCAGGTGACTGCCAGAGCTCGATAGCCTTATCTATAGCGGCACTGTATGCCTTGACATCGGTATTCTGCGAGCTGATAGCATGATGTGTGCCGTTTTCTTTTGTTGTCATGCGGAGACCTGCCGCCGTGATGAGTGAGGTTGCGAAATACTGGTTGTTTATGGTAACACAGCCGAATATATCGCCGTCTTCATATTTCATGTTCTGGTCGCCGTTCACATCGGATTTCGCGGCATCCATGAGGGAGATCATCTTGTCCATTGTCCATGTGCCCTTGCGTACTTCATCATAGATATCTATGGAAGTCTTGCCGGCGGATACGAGTCTCTCGTAAACATCCTTATTGAAGAAAAGCGACCATGTTGCGTCATAGCTGAGGAGGTTGAATTTACCGGAGATATTGTAGCACTTGTCAACGCCGTCTACGGTATAGGAGAATGACTCGTGGTAATTCTGATCCCACCAGCTGTGAGAGAAGTCGATATCCATATTGGCAATGTTGTATGTCCAGTCATAGTCAACGGCATTATTCCAGAGCCAGAGGATGAAGTCAACAGTATGCTTGCCCTGCTGCATATCGTTCATGGCATAGGCGGGCGCATCGTTTGTATAATCGCACTCTATCTTGCAGTTGTAGAGGGATTCGACAGTTGCGTTTCTTGCGATGATGCCTTCTGTGATGATGTTGTCATCGCCCGTGGACTCCGCTGTAATCTCATAGAAGTCCCATGTTGCGAGCTGACCGACGGAAGCGGCAAACTTGAAGGTTCTGCCGCCGAAGTTTACATCCTGATAGTCGGGATGCTTTGTTCTGCCGTCGCTCTCGGATGACACCGTAGTTCCTGTTGTGCCGTCTGTTTCCGATGTGGAAACATCGGAGCCGGAGGGTGTCACTGATGAAGCTGTAGTGCTGTCGCCGCCATTTGAAGATGAGGTTGTCGACTTGGTTCCGTCCGTAGTCTTTTCGGTAGTGGTGGAGGCGGTGGTATTCTCGGGCTTGTCTCCGCAGGAAACAGCGAACGCGAGAACGAACACTACCATAGCCACAGCGAGAAGAAGGGATAAAATCCTTTTCATAGTAACTCCTTTTTTTGCTGTAAAAGATTATATTTTGAGTGTTTACTCTAATAGATATTATAACATTAAATACAGAAAAGTCAACAATAATGTGTTCGTGCAAATGACCAAAAATGTTGGCAGACTTTTGACAACTTTAGATAACTAATCGCGCCGAAACGAACAATTTTTAAAAATACGAACAAAAGTTCTGAAAAATCGTTGACAAAAGAACAAATGTGTGGTATAATATAGCCACGGTAGCAAAACCGAAGTAAAAAAAGGAGAGTGATGGATACGAGCAGGTATTTGGATTATGAAGAGGCGGAGGAAAAGCCACGCGCAAGAATCGTTGCCTACTGCGACCATTGCGGATACGCCATTTACTCTACCGACGAGGCGTTCGAGATAGAGGGAAACGGCGACATTATCCACAAGGATTGCTGGTGCGAATATGCCGAGGAGCATATGCTCGATTTTGTGAGAAAGGCATCTTTTTCCGCTGCATATTGAATATTCAAGCTCTTTTTTAATGAGTAAAACCATAGATAAGGACAAGCTGACACCAACCGCTTTTGCCCGCCGCGTCACCGCATATTTCCGCGAGTGCGACAGCGAAATAGTTTCGCCTGCGTGCGCCTCCTGCACAAAGGACGAGGCAAGCTGTGCGCTCTGCCCGAAGAGGCGTACCAAGCCGTACACCCTCTCGGGGCTGTGTCTGGCGCTGGGGATAACAAAGCGGCAATTTAAAGCCCTCAAGGCGAACAAATGTTTCTGTAACGATGTCGAAATGGCGCTTCTGAAGATAGAAGCGTATATAGAAGAGAACAGCATCAGCGGAGGCATAAACGGCGCTCTTGCTACCGCCATACTGAAAGAGAATTTCGGTTGGGGCGCCAAGGACGATTCCGAAGAGGGGAAAATAGAAATTTCGCTCTCGGGAGAGGCGGATAAATATGCCGGTTAGCACCGGTTTCTCCCTGAATATCGCTCCGAGCGAAAAGCAGAAAGAATTTTTTCTTTCCGCTGCCAAATATACCGCATACGGCGGGGCGCGCGGCGGCGGTAAAAGCTGGGCGCTGAGATACAAGCTCCTCCTGATGTGTCTGCGCTACGGCGGAATAAAAATACTGCTCGTGCGGCGCACCCTGCCGGAGCTTACCGAAAACCACATACGCCCACTGCGGGAAATTCTTGCCGCAGTGCCGAGGCTGAGTGAATATTCCGAGAAAGACAAATGTATAACATTTGCCTCCGGATCGCGGCTTCAGTTCGGATATCTCGCGCGGGAGAGCGACCTGCTCCGCTATCAGGGGCAGGAATTTGATGTGATAGCGATAGATGAGGCAACACAGATAAGCGAGCATATGTTTACGGTGCTGTGCGCTTCGCTCCGCGGTGCAAACGATTTTCCCAAGCGTATGTATCTCACCTGCAATCCCGGCGGCATCGGTCACGGCTGGGTGAAACGGCTCTTTATCGAGCGGCGCTTCCGCAAAAGCGAAAATCCCGATGATTATGCTTTCATCCCCGCCGGAGTCTACGACAATGCGGCACTGACGGAAAAAAATCCCGACTACATAAGGCAGCTCGAAAATCTGCCGGAGGAGCTGAAAAAGGCATGGCTCTACGGAAGCTGGGATGTTTTCTCGGGGCAGTTTTTCTCGGAATTTGACTACAGCCTCCATACATGCGAGCCTTTTGCGCTCGGCGACGGCACGATGCATTTCTGTGCGATAGACTACGGGCTCGATATGCTGGCGGCACTCTTCATAGATGTCTGCCGCGACGGGCGCGCATATGTTGTCTCCGAGATATACGAAAGCTCGCTTATCATAAGCGAAGCCGCGGGGAAGATTCTCACCCGCGCTTCGGAGGGGACAGTATTTATAGCACCCTCGGATTTATGGTCGCGGCAGAAGGACAGCGGGCGCGATATGGCTTCGATTTTTGCCGAAAACGGGGTTTTCTTAACAAAGCTCCGCCCGAACAGAACCGACGGCTGGATGGCGCTCAAGGAATGGCTTAAGCCCGACGCAAACGGCGGAGTGCGCCTGCGCATTTTCCGCGGGTGCGAAAACCTTATCCGTTCGCTTCCGCTGCTCATGCACGACAAAGCAAACCCCGCAGATGTTGCCGTTTTCCCTCATGAGATAACGCATGCGCCCGATGCGCTGAGATATTTTGCCTCATATATGCGCGACATGGCGTCCGGCGACCGCGCCTGCGAAGCACCGAGGCTGAAAAACATTATAGAAGAAAGGAACTTTCACAAGAAATGAATTTATTTAAAAAATACGATGAAGATATCATAGCATATGACACAGCCGAACTGCGTGAAAAGAGTATTGCTTTTCTTCTGCGTGAGGCGAAAATAGCGCGCTCGAATACTGACGGCTATTGGCAGCGGATGGCAAATTATTACGGCGGCGCACATGATACGGCAAAGCAGACGGGTGATTTCCTTGCAGGAACCGAGCTTCCGTGGAAGCCTGCAACCGTACCCGACGCATATCTCCATGTGGAGAGTCAGATAGAGGCGAAAATGCCCGATTTCGAATTTTCCGCGAGAAGCGGCGACGAGGCGGAGATGGCGAAAGCGAGAGAAAGCGTCGTCCGCTACATCTGCGACAGAAACGAGCTGGAAATAAAGAACTCCGTAAACGAGCGCAGACTCGGAATTATGGGCAGTGCCGTATGGAAGCTCGCGCTGACGACTGGCGAAAACGGTACTGACGAGATAGCGATAGAAAATCCCTCACCCGAGGATATCTATCCCGATCCGAACAGCACAAGCGTCGACGGGTGCGAATACATCGGCTACACATATAAGCTCAGCCGCCTTGCCGCACAGCGCATTTTTGCCGACGATCTCGCAATCATGGAGACGAGCATAGACAGGATTCTTTCCGAGCGCGATGCCGAGCTCGGCATAGAGACGGATATTTATTCCTCCGATGCCGCACCGCTTATTGACGTGACGGAATGGTGGTTCCGCCAGCCTTATGACGGCTCTTGTTCCTGCGAAACTGTGGACGCGGCGGGAAATATAACCGAAGTGACATATGACTATCGTGCGGGAGATATCGCGCTCTGCATTCTGCTCTGCGGCAGGGAGGTGCGCTATATCCCGAAATTCTGGAATAAGACCTCCTGCACTCATTATCCGTTCGTTATATACAGCCGTATAATGAGCGACAACAGCATCTGGGGCAGAAGCGAAATAGAGGCGGTACTGCCGCTTATCGACGCCGCCGACAGGCAGCTTGCCTTTGCACAGCTCAACACTGCGTTCTTTGCAAACGACATTTTGCTCTATGAGGAAAATGCTTTCGCTCCCGACAGCTATCCGCAGAATCATCCCGGAGCTGTCTGGAAGCTACGCCCGGGCATGATAGACAAGGTTTCACGCCTCGGCGGACTTGCGGGCGACAGCACCGTCCACTACGAGATAGCGGACAAATACCGTGCGCTGATGAAAGAAGCACTCGGAAACTATGATTTCATGCAGGGCGACAGCGCAACGCAGGTCACGACGGCGACAGGGCTCGCGCTCCTCAGCGATTTCGCCGGCAAACGCGTAGCCGCAAAGCAGGTATGCAAAAAGGCGGGCTTTTCGAGGCTGTACCGACTGCTTGACTATTTTGCGCTGGAGGTTTACAGCCATGAGCGACTTGCGGCTATCGGTACGGGCTGCGAGGGTGCCTTTGAAAGATGCGACCACTGCATGGCACTTCTCGGATATATTCCCACAGTGGATGTAAAGATAAACACAGGCGACGGACTGGAGAACTCGCGTTCGTTTACGATATCGGCAATTTCCGAGCTGATGAAAACCGAGATAGCAGAGGAAAACTACCCGATAGTACGCGCATATATCGAGTCGCTCGGCATACCCTACGGTGCCGAAATATGCGAAAAGCTCGATGAGAGATTTGCGAAAGCAGGAGAGGAGAAGGAAGCATGAACGAAAACGAAATGAAAATCGAAAATAATGCCGAGGCGACCGCCTTGGCCGATATAAACGAAGAAAATCCGCCTGCCGCCGAGACCGAAAGCGGCATGGAACTTTCAGACTCCGCAGAGGTGAGAACCGATGACGCGGAGAAAGCCTCTGCCGGAGAAGCGGCAGAGGAAGCGAACGCAGGAAGCACGGGACAAGTCACGCGGGAAGAATATGCGCATGAAAAGCCCGATGATTACGTCGATGCGGCTGAGATGAAGCCTTTTATCCCCGAGGAAGTGAAGCCTGCGAGATTTATATCTCCCGCTATGGCATGGAGCTGCGGAACAGGTATGACGGACATTTTTTCATCAGACTCGGCGAAAGCCGGATCGGATGAAAAAGACGACGGAGCGGACAGCGGCGACGATGAGCTTTCAGACGACGGTCCTACCATCGTCGATGATGAGGGAGGAGACGGCGAAACAGACGGCTTCTGCGATGATGGCTATGACGGCGAAAAAGCAACAGACGAAAACGTTGGCTCAAGCGAGCCGTCGGTCGGCATGGCACCTCTCTCGGAAGAAGAGACGCGCGCCGTCGTGACAAACCCGATGTTTGCGCTTTTTGCGAGAGGGAAGAGTCAGACTTTTGACGAGATATGCCGCGACTTTATGAAAATGACAGCGGGCACGCGCAATGCGGGAAGCCGCAGAATGGTCACACCGTCCGGTTCATCGGCTGTGAACAGAGACGTCGCCCTATCGGACAAACAGCGCAAGCTGGCGCGCGAATACGGTATGTCATACAGGGAATATTATGAGCTAATCAACGGCATACCGTCAAAATCATACAAATGAATAATCTGAAAATACAAATGTATAAAATTAAATAACAGATGTATAAAACCAAATAACAACTGTATAAAACATAAAATAAGAAAGGAAACATACAATAAATGAATGATATTTACACATGGTCAAGTGACCTTTATCCTATAGTAAAGAAAAGCTTTGACGAAAGATACAACTCCAGAATGAACATTATCGGCAGCGTCGCCGGCATCGTAAAGCAGGATGCGCTCGAGTATTCCACACAGAATATAGGCGGATACGGCGCACTCCAGAAGTATACCGGCAATACTCTCACATATGCCGACACGACAGGCACATTCGAAACAAAAATCAAACCCGATGAGCACGCCCTTGCTCTGCCGGTGTCTTTCAAAAGCATCAAAAACAACTCTGTCGAGGAGGCGAGAAAAATAGGCATACGTCTCGCTGATTCTGCCTATATGACGGTGCTCAGCGCATTCTATAAATTTTTCTCTACGGCAAGAACCACCGGCTGCTACGACGGCGTATCTGTAGCAAATGCCAACCATCTCGTAAAGAAGGGCGGCACCACAAAGTTCTCCAACATCATGACGGCAGAGCTTTCTCTCAGTGCCATCTGCGATGCTCAGGAGCAGGCAGGCGGTTTTGTGACGGCAGATGGTCTGCCTTTCCTCTCAAACTTCGATCTGCTTCTCGTAAGCCCCGAGCTTGAGGAAAAGGCAAAATCAATCTGTGGTGCCGACGCCCGCGTATGTCCTCAGTCAAATCCCGAGACGGGACTCGGCGCAAACCCCGCATACGGTATGAGATACATGGTGATAGGCGGCGCTTCCACAAAGTTTGCCGCTACGGAATGGGCTGTTGCCGACAGCTCTCTTCTCCGCGAGGTATTCAAACTCGTTTATATAACAGAGCCTACCGTGCTTGTCTCTCCCAGAGAAAATCCGCTTGTTTGCGACTATATCGCATATGTGGACTTCGCCTTCGGCATTTCCGATGCGAGACCTATCATCTTTGCCAAGCCTGCTCCCGCGAGCGAGGAAGGATATTGATAATCGAAAAGCTGTCTTTTATAAAATTACCGCACCGCTCCATGCGGTGCGGCGAAAGGAGGTTATATGACTTTAGCAACTATATGCGACAAGATAGGATTTCTTCTTGAAACCGATATTTTCGCGCCCTGCATCGATACGGCAAGCGAAGAGAGCAAGCTTGACGCCGCCATGATAAAAAGCATAGATATGGCACTGCGCAAAATAGCGCGCGACACGAAATGTCTGCGCAGGGAAGCGACGCTGACTTTCACCGCGGGAAGCGACGGAAAATTCAGCGCCGAAATGCCGGACGGTCTCTTTGCCATAGACAGCAGAGACGGCATATATGCCTGCGACGGCAGGCTTTTTTCGGATAAGGCAGGAACTTATACTTTTGTATATTATGTATATCCGACCGCGGTGACGGGTGATACGGCGAGCACATACGAACCGGAACTTGACGACTATGCCTGTGATGCCGCAGCATATGCCGCGGCAGCTGAATTATGCGGCAGGCTATACCCGGGCGACAATGCGCGATATATGCGTCTGATGACGGAATATGACGACAGGATGGTGCGTCTCTATGAAAAGAACATCAAAAATACGCTCGGCTCTCTTTTCTCAGCCGGAAGAGGAGTGATCCGAAAATGAGCAAAAACGGAAAATTCATATCGGAAAAATATGCTGTTTTCGAGAACTCGGAAAACGCCGTACGCACCTTTACTCTCGGCGATTTTGACGGCGGAGTCCGTTTCTGCCGCAATGCCGGCTCCGATGCCTCTGTGCTCACGCTGAATATGATAGGCGACAGCGGCAGGCTCTGCTCGCTCGCGGAGCCATGCGCCGCCACGCTCGATACTGCAACGGCGCAGGTATTCACGGCACTCGGTAATACTCCTGTCCGGAAGCATTGTCGCGGCGACGGTGCAGACCTGCTGTTATTTAGCAAAAGTATTGTCATCCGGCTTGCCTCCGGCACTTTCAAAACTTACAAGGACAAGCTCTCGGGCACGGCAAACGCGGTATTTTTCCGTGACGGCATTTTTTATTTGACTGACGGAAATATCCTTTACAAAATATCCGCATATGACGGCGGAATCACCGAGGCATCGCCGAAGATTCCCGTTCTTTATGATGATGTTGATGCCGACGGAACCGCGCTCGGCTCGCCGGACGAAGCTATAAATATTTTCACCGACGAGGTCGCTTTCAGATATAAGACAACGGCGAAAACATATTTTAATACGCCATGGAATGTGGCTGTTGACGGGAGCAGCATCAGGGTAAAAAATCCGAGCGGAGCATATCTCTCGACTTCGGACTATACCGTGACGACATCAAGTACCGGCTACCGCGTGACGCTGAATACCGCCGCGACGACGGGCGGCTATACGCTTTATTGCAGGCTGACGACGGGGAGCAAGAGCATTTCACTCTATACACTCAATGCTGCGAGAGCCGTATTCTGCAATATGAATCCGTATCTGACCGAAAATATATCGGAGGCATCATACGACACGGTGCTTTGCGGTTATGGCGTGCCGTCAGCACCGAGAACGATTTATTTCTATAAGCTGAACACATCCGCGCTCTATCTCCCGTGCGACGGCATGACAAGCAAAAATATGCCGTATAAAATAAGCGGTATCCTGCCGTATTACGGCGGTTATCTCGCGCTGACTGAATATGCCGTATACAAGCTCGACATAAGCGCGGGCGGCACGGCAGGAGAGAGCAAGGCGACGTTGCTGAAAAGTGATTTCGGATGCGATATGCCGGGGAGCGCCGTCGCCTTCGATGACAAAATAATATTCGGGAACTCAAAACGCGGCATTTTCTGCTTTGACAGATACGGCATCGGCGAGCGCGATACAAACAGGAAAATATCCGAAAATATCGAATGGGGCGACTACGGATTTTTCTCCTGCACAGAGACGGAGCGCAAAGCCGCCAAGGCGGATTTCTGCGGTGGGCTGTATGTTCTGGCGGTGGGCGCAAAGACATATATATGGAATTATTTTGCCCATGCGCCCTCCGCAACCTCGGACTCGGAGAAAAACGAAAAGGCGCACATCTGGTATCTGCGCACGGACATGAGCGCACGCGAAATTTTATGCTCGGCGGGCGATGAGATAAACTACATCCCGACGGTTGGCTCGACTCCGATGATCGCCTCGATGAGGCATGACTGTGCGAGCGCATCAAGCAACTTATACAGCAGTATAACAACCGATTTATCCGCATCGGGTAAGGAAAAAGTGGTCACGGGCATTCGCATATATGCGCGCTCGGCGGGAAGCTTCACGCTGTCGCTTCGCTATGACGGCATATCGTCTCCCGATGTTTATACGGCGGAAAACACAGGTGGCTACGGCACGATAAAGAATTATCTCATCCGCCCTTTCCGCAGGAGATTCAACTATTTTTCCATCGAGATTTCTTCCGAAAATCCCATCGTGATAGACAGGGTGATGATAGATTATATTGCCGTGAAATAGGTTGACACGGATCAAAAAAATGATAGAATATCTCCGAAAGCAAATCGGAGGTTTCTGATATGGCAAATTACTATATTGACCTTAGCTGCGGAAGCGATGAAAACGACGGGCTTTGCGCAGATAAACCGAGTCATAACCACCGGCAAAGCCAGTGGCTTGCTCAGCCCTATAAGG
>DODZ01000054.1:0-7604 GCA_003524145.1 Candidatus Apopatosoma intestinale
TTTTCGGACAAGCGAAAAGAACACTATAAGAAAAGTTTCTTTTATGTATTTATGAAAGACCATTGGTTGACTTTGGTTTCCTCGCCTTCCCTGATTCCCGACGACCCGAAATGCGTGCCTCAGGCAATTTATTTTGGTAAAAATCACAAATGAAAGAATAAAAATGCTATCATATGCTTGAGAAAATATAAAAATTATGGCATAATACAAACGAAAGGATAATTAAAAATGTAGGTGATACCGTTGAACAGCGGAATTTAAGACGATTTCCGAAAAAATAAAAAATATTGAAAGGAACTATATTATGAAAAAACGATGCCTCACAGGCAGGCTGATTTCCCTTGTAATGACCGTGGCAATGCTGCTTGCGATGATGTCATTGTTTTCATCATGCGGGGAAAAAGATGATTATGTTCCCGGCTCTCACGAACTCGGAACAACGGGAATATCGGTTTATCCCGAAATGGTAAAAGTCGACCTGGAATACGGCTCGAAAGATTTGGGTTTTCCACTCAACTTTGTCTCCGCCAATCTCCTTTCTGAAGATAAAATAAAATTCGTTCGTCTGGAGGGCGAAAATATAGATTATTTCGAAAAAACTGCCATGACAAGACGACAGCTGGAAGATGTCACGGATGTTGAAATAAACGGCAAATATTTATATAGCTACAGTTTCAAGTCGGATATTGATATAGATTATTTTACTCCGAAGCAGATGCAGCCGCCGGATATATGGGATATACGCATAGACACCGTAGTTATCAGCATCGATGGTGAGGAATATCCTATCAAGCTTGTAAATCCCGTGAAATATAAATATCACTATAATCACGGTGGCTATAATGATATTGAAGGCAACCATATGTACGGACCTATCGTGGTATATACATTTGGTCTGACTGAGAGGTATCCCACAAATATCCACAATTATACAAGCGATATCCTTGTAAAAGATTTTTATTTCTCCGATTTTCTCGATGTCACAAGTAAAAAGCTGTATTGTCAGGGAGTGTATCTCGGAGAGCTGACAGGTGATAAGCTATATCCGATAGGCAAGCGTTCGCAAGAGGATCGCGAATGGGGCACGGTTTATTTCAATGCGGCTTATCCGGAAAATTTCAAAGGCACAGATTTTGATTATATACTCTGCACATCTGTGCTCGAATATCAGATAGAGGGCGACGATACGGTATATAAAATGAAATTCCCCTTCAATGCGCAGGGCTTGGGCAACAGAGAGACTGCCGAAAAGCTTCTCGCTTATGTTGAAACCCTCGGTTGATTTCGGCTTGAAACATAATACAAAAGGCGGCAGGGCTCGTGCCCGACCGCCTTTTTCGGTTTTGCGGCGGGAAATTTCCGACTTTTCCTCGGAAAATCGCGGAAAATTTCAAAAAAGTTATTGACAAATCATCATCGTGTGTGTATAATATATAGGCAATCCGAAGACAGCAGGTTTTTGTAAAAGCTGAGCTATCCTGCCGAGGAGAGATTTATAAAGCGATTTATTGTCTTTCCGTATGCTTCATTGCGGAAAGATTTTTTATTTTCAAGCTTGGCTTTATTATTACGAAAGGTGGTGTAATTATGCCAAGTGTACAGGTTCTTGAGCAGAAGAAGCAGATTGTTGCCGACCTTACCGAAAGACTGAAAAAGTCTATCGCAGGTGTTATCGTCAATTATTCCGGTATCACCGTTGAGGACGACACGGCTATGCGTGCCGAACTGAGAAAGAGCGGCGTTGAATACACTGTCATTAAAAACACTCTCACAAAGAGAGCTTGCGATGATGTCGGTTATTCGGCTCTGGCTACATCTCTTGAAGGTATGACTGCTGTCGCTACGAGTGAAAATGATCCCGTAGCCGCTGCAAAGATACTCAAAAAGTATGCTGACAAGATTGAAAGCTTCGAAATCAAGGCAGGCTTCGTAGATGGTTCCATTCTCGATGCCGCAGGCGTAAACGAGCTTGCTGAGCTCCCCTCCAAGGAAGCGCTCATTGCAAAGGTTCTCGGAAGTCTCCAGTCTTCTCTCTATGGTCTGGCTTATGTTCTCCAGGCTTATGTGGACAAGCAGAACGGCGAAGATACCGCTGCTTAACCCATCACAGCGCCTGACGGCGCACAAAATTCTTTAAAAAATTCATTTAAATTACGGAGGAAATTATCATGGCATCTGAAAAGATTACAGCAATCATTGATGAAATCAAGACACTTACTATCCTCGAAGTAGCTGACCTTGTAAAGGCTCTCGAAGAGGAATTCGGCGTATCCGCTGCTCCTGTTGCAGCAGTTGCAGTTGGCGGCGCAGCAGCTCCCGCAGCTGAAGAAAAGACAGAGTTTGACGTTGTCCTCAAGGACTTCGGCGCTAAGAAGCTCGATGTTATCAAGGCAGTTCGTGAGGCTACAGGTCTCGGTCTTAAGGAAGCTAAGGAACTCGTTGAGAGTGCTCCCAAGGCTGTTAAGACCGGTGCTTCCAAGGAAGAATCCGAAGCTCTCAAGACAGCTCTTGAGGCTGCAGGCGCAACTGTTGAAATTCAGTAATTTCGATAGAATAAAAAACCGCTTTCCGATGGGAAGCGGTTTTTTTCTGTCTCTGTAACATAAGCAGCCAAAAAATATATTCTTACCATAAATGCGCAGACTTCCCCACGATGCCGTATCTTGACAAGACGCATAAAAATTTTCAGTTCAGCAGCAGGAGAGCAAAGCTGAAATAGAGGATATACAGCATCCACAGCGCAAAAGCAAATATCGCATAGGCGGCAATACGGTTTATTTTCAGTGCGATGGAGAAAAGCGCCGCGCAGGCGAGCATTATTATAAGCACAAGGAGCGTGCCGAGCAGAAATTCAGCCGCCGTGAACATCACCGGAATCCATACGTATACAAGTATCAGAGCGCAGGCAAAAAGCACTGCCCCGCGCGTTTTCTGCTTTGCGACGCAGCCTGCCGGCGTAGATATGATTATTGCCTGCGACACGGCAAAAAGCGCCACTGCTATTCCGAAGAAAAAGCACATGAAAAACGGTGAAAACGCACATTCGGGGAAAATTATTTCATCGCAGGCATCGCCGTCCACGCCGCCTATGGCAAAGATAATGCCGAGTGTGACTGCCGCGGCGGCAAATATTATCACGAGGGTCGTATTTATGCAAGAAAGCTCACGGCGCACACGCCGCTTTGCATCAAGAAAGCTTGTATTCATCTCATTCGCCTCACTGTCATGTATTCTTGTATGATTATATTCGTTCCGGCAGAAAAATATGAATAGCCTTCGGCACGGCACTGAGCATAGTGCTTTTCTTAAATGAATGATATTGGTCGTGAGCCTCAGCTTTTTATTATACCCTTCGCAGTTTTGCGTATGTCGCCATGAGTTTCTTTGTTCCCACACGGTCAAAGGCTATCTCATAGAGCGTATCCGCGCCCATTTCGCGCACGGAAAGCACTGTGCCTTCGCCAAAAACGGCATGAGAGACTCTTGTACCGATTGAGAAAATATCCATCTGCTTTGTTTTTCCGACATTGCCGATAGCGCTCGGCTTCGAGAAGAGCTCGGCGGAGATTTGCGCCTTCCTTTTTGTCGGATAAGGCGGTTGTTCATATGCCTGCTTCTGAACGCGCGAATCTTCCCTATATCGCTCATCAATTTCCTTTATGAAGCGTGACGGCGGATTGTATTGCGTTCTGCCGTAGAGCAGGCGCTCGCGCGTATGTATCATAAAGAGCCGTACCTTTGCTCTCGTTATCGCAACATAGGCGAGCCGGCGTTCCTCCTCCAGCTCGGCTTCATCTATTGCCGATTGCTGACCCGGGAAAAGCCCCTCCTCCATCCCGGGGAGAAATACTATCGGAAATTCCAGTCCCTTTGCACTGTGCACCGTCATCAGTGTGACGGCATCAGCCTCGCTGTCATAATTATCGACATCGGCAATGAGTGCTATTTCCTCGAGAAAGCCCGCGAGACTGATTTCCTCTCCCTCGTGCGATTCCTCATATTCAACTATATTTGAAATAAATTCATCCACGTTCTGGCGTCTGTCCGGCTCTTCTCCGTGCGCCTCGGCGGCGAGAAGCATATCGCGATAGCCCGAGAGCTGCACCGCATTTTCGGCAAGCTCATGAAGCGGGAGTTTCTCCGCCATATCACGCAGGCTGTTTATGAGGCGGCAGAAAGCATCGAGCTTTGATGCCGATTTTGAAACCGACGGATACTCTGCGGCATGCTCCATAACGGAAAACAGACTTTTTCTCTCGGTTTCGGCAATAAGAGAAAGCGCATCCACCGTAATATCTCCTATTTTACGCTTCGGCTCGTTGATGATACGCTTCAGACGCAGGTCATCATCGGGATTGTTTATGACCTGCAGATATGCAAGAACATCTTTTATTTCTTTTCTGTCATAGAATCTGTTTCCGCAAAGCACACGATACGGTATGCCGCTTCGCACAAGCGTATTTTCTATATTGTTTGACTGCACATTTGTGCGATAGAGTACGGCGAAGTCTCCGTATTTTCGCTTTTCGCGGACGATAAGCTCCATTATCTTGTTTACAATAAATTTGCCCTCGTCATTTTGCGTCTGCACTTCCTTTATATAAACCTTATCTCCCTCGCCCGCATCACACCAGAGTTCCTTGCCGCGCCTGCCGAAATTATTGTGTATTACAGAGTTTGCCGCACCGAGAATATTCTCGGTAGAGCGGTAATTCTGTTCAAGCTTGATTATTTTGGTGTTCGGTATCTTGTCATCAAAATGGAGGATATTGTCTATCGTCGCACCGCGGAATTTATATATGCTCTGGTCATCATCGCCGACAGCCATTATGTTATTGTAGCCGCCGCCGATAAGTCTCGTCAGCTCAAACTGTGCGGGGTTTGTATCCTGAAATTCATCCACAAGAACATATTGGAATTTTCCCCTGTAATATTCGAGCACATCGGGATTTTCGCGGAGCAGCTTCACCGTAAACATAATTATATCGTCGAAATCCATGGCGTTTGCTTCGGCAAGCCTTCCCTGATAGAGCGTATAGAGCGATGAAATCTGCTGGAGACGATAGTCCATGCCTGCCTCCGCATCAAATCCGTGAATATCCGTCAGCTTGCCTTTGGCGCGGCTGATATATGAGAGTGCCGTTTTCGGCGGGATGCTCTTTTCATCTATGCCGAGCTGCTTTATACATTCCGACATCAGCTTTTTCTGGTCGTCGGTATCATATATGGTAAAGGAGGAGGAAAAACCGAGCTTTGTCGCATGCGTGCGCAAAATCCGCAGACACATTGAATGAAATGTGCCGCACCAGATATCCTTTGCCGCTTCGCCAACGAGCGCGGAAAGGCGCGTTTTCATCTCGTTTGCCGCCTTGTTTGTAAATGTTATCGCGAGCAGATTCCACGGATCGCAGAGCGGCGTGGCAAAGCCCGCGAGAAGCTCATCGGAGGGCATTTCATCAGCTGCAGCGGCACTCTCAAGCGCCTCCAGCTCCTCCTCCGAGAGGGAAGAAGGCACAAGCGGACAGAAATATGCATTGCCATAGCGGAGTATGAAGGCTATTCTATGCACAAGTACGGTAGTTTTACCCGTGCCCGCACCTGCCAGCACAAGGAGCGCGCCGTCTGTTGTATATACGGCTTCACGCTGTCTTTCATTGAGAAATGAATATTTTTTATCAAAAAGTGCCCGCTTTGCCTTTATATATCTTTCTTCCATGTTGTTTTTCAGCATTTTTCTTTTTCCTTATCTGCTTTTCTTTATATTCAGTATACCATAAATTCCGCCGCGAATCAACATAAAAAGTAAAAACCGTCGGATTTTTTGCCGACGGTTTAATATGACTGTTCAAGCCTCTGATTTTTCTGCCGCGGCTTTTTTGGCTTCTATATATGATGTGACTTCGTCCCGCTCTATGCCGAGCGCATACGCAAATTCATCATAGAGTACCTTTTCGGCAGAGGTAAGCGCCGCTTCGTCTGTCACGCGGAGCTTTTTGCCGCATGCCGAGAGCGCTTTTCTGCGCAGACGGAGCGTCTTTATCATGCGGGTTATGCGCTTGCGGTCGCCCGAGGAGGCAACCTCTTTTATTTTTGCCGTGCGCTCGCGGTCATTTTCTATCCAGTCAAAGGGCTTTTCCGGTATGGAAGAATCGATTATTTTATCTACCTCGGTTTTTGTGAGCAACCGATTCATTTTATCGGAGAGCGGACTGTCCACGGGCACAAAAATCACCGATTTTTCATCGTGAACAGGGCGCAGAATATAATATTCTCTCTGCTTTCCCCCGAAATCACAATTTTTTATTTCCGCTATTCTGCAAACACCGCTTGTCCTGTAAACCAGCAAATCGTTTGCGATAAATTTCATGTCTATCCTCCTTTGACAAAACAGAATAGGCGACGGATTATCCGCCGCCTATTCTATTTTACCATATTTCAAAGAAAAATGTCACGGACAAAGTTCACAAAAATGCAATGTGTTTAATAGGGAAATTGCCCAAATCAAAGAATCATCATGAGCTTATTGAGATTTTTCTCTTTTGTTTTCTTGGAAATTGTGAACCAGTCGATTATTGTGAGAATACCGCATACGCCGCCGGTGAGAAGCTTAAGTACTCCGATTCCCGTGTCACCTATCATAAATCTGTCTATACCGAGACCGCCGAGAAGAATGGAGATGATGAGGATTGTCGTGGGATCCTTGAATTCCGTGCACTGAACAAGCGTGAGCTTGTCATCGCTCGCATCGAGAAGCTTCTGCTTGAGAAAAGGTACCTGCTCCTCAGGAAAATACTTTGCGTTTGCCACCAAGAACTGATTTACTACATTAGCGTCCATTTTAAGTTCCTCCAAATAAATTTATAATTTACCCTGTAAAGGAATAAATCCGGAAATCAAGCCGAAATTTCGCCCGATGGTAAAAGCTACGAGAATAATCGTATATACCGCGAGAAATATGTCGGCGGCACGGCGAAATCTGCGCATAAAAGCGCAATTTCTATGCGCAAAAACAAATACATAGAAAGGAAGAGTGAAAAAGAAAGGATTATAACGGAACGCCGTGGCGAAATCCCCATGAAAAGCATGGATATATGCGCGTGTCAGTCCGCAACCGGGGCAGGTAAAGCCCGTAAGACGAAAAAACGGACAGCCGAAAACGACAAGTGCCGAAAGAGCGGCAAGCACGGCTGTATGTATGAGGATGGTTTTTGCTGTTTTCACATTTCCTCTGCTGATTGTATATTATGCTATAAGTATATCATAACTTTTTTACACTGTCAACATAATTGTGTAAGATATTTACCGTATCTTGAATGAAAATTCAAGTGGTTAATGCTCTTGATATTCCGAAAGAATCATGAAGCGACTTTTCTTCTTCTCGCGCTTTTGAGTGACCAAAAGCGCGGCAAAAGTCATTTAAGAGGATTTTCCATCCTCTTAAAAATCACCTTCCGCGTGCACGAGTTAGTCGCAGGAAGTAGTGCGTGGCGAGTACGTGCGGCAAAGGATATAGTGAAAGTCGGCGGTTTTGCTACCCTCCACAATTTCAGCTATACCACGCGTGCGAACATATCACACGAAAAAGCCGAGCAGATTCGTGCACG
>DODZ01000054.1:7778-10735 GCA_003524145.1 Candidatus Apopatosoma intestinale
CACGAAAAAGCCGAGCAGATTCGTGCACGCATTGTCTGCACGCCCGCTATAAATGCAGGGCGGGCGTGACTCCAGTACCTGCGCTGACGGGACTATCAAAATAACCCTTATCTTGCTATGTTTGCACCGGAGGGTGATAGATGTTTGCAGAGAGCAAGACAGGCAGATGCAGGGATATTTTCTAAGGAGGGAAAGTCCTAAGATGACTTTTGGTATACTCCGTCTCGGCGACGCCGTTCAGAGGCAGCTTCGCCACCCTGAACCCTCCTCTTGGTCACACAAAAGTACGACAAGAAAAAGTATCAGAAACAAAAAATTACTTAATAAAAAAATCCATGCAACAAAATATTCCAATCATCCCCACCCCCAAGTCAAAAAGCTGAGGCTCACACCTCAGCTTGTTTCACATTCTTCTTTTTCTTTCCCGTTGCAATGAGAAGTATCAGCAGGAGAAGCGGGAACACCGTACCGACAGCGATACCCGAGCGCAGGGCGGCACTTTCGGCATCTATGCCGAATTTCGCGGCAAATGAGATTATCCCATTATTTCCCGATGCCGCATCGGAAACCATGCCCGCAATCCACGGACCGAGCGAACAGCCGCAATCGCCGCAGAGGGCAAGTACGGCAAACATGGAGGTTCCGCCGCGCGGAAATTCCGCCGATGCCACAGAAAGCGCGCCGGGCCACATCAGGCTCACGGCAAGTCCCGTCATCGCGCAGGCGATAAGCGAAACAAAAGCATTCGGCACAAAAGCGGTCGCAATATAGCAAACGACACCGAGTGTTGAACAGCCTATCAGTGCACCGCGCAGATTTATTTTAGAGCCGAATATGCCATAGAGCATACGCCCCGTGCCCATAAACACGGCAAAAAGCCCGGGACCGAGCAAATCACCCACAAACTTTGAAATAGCAAGTCCTTTTTCGGCAAAAAGCGACGACCACTGCGACACGGTCAGCTCCGCCGCACCGCCGCAAAGCATCATTATCATTATTATATAGAAGAATTTTTCGCGGAAAAGATGCTTCATCACTCCGCTTTCTTCATCGGCTTCCGGCTCAACAATCGGCACGCGCATAAAGTTGAAAGCATTATAAAGCGGAATAAGTGCCCAAAGCAGAGGAATTATCCACCAGCCGGATGTGCCGATAAGCTTCAGCATAAGCGTTGTTACGGCGACTGTGAGAAGCTGTCCCCAGCAATAAAATGAATGGAGCAGGCTCATTGAAGCCTCCTTGCAGTCGCTCGGGAGCGCTTCGACCGTCGGGCTGACGACGACCTCGGCAAGACCGCCGCCGACGGCATTGAGCATAGTCGCTGTTATCAGCCCTGCATACGGCGGCATTATCATGGGAAGAAAAGCAAGGCAGACAAGCCCCGCGACATTTGTGAAATGCGCCGTCACCATGAGCTGTCTGTATGTAAAGCGGTTGCCGAATTTTGCGGCAAGCATGTCGATAAGCAGCTGCGTCGCAAAGTTTATCAGCACGAGCGTGCCGAGGAGCGAAAGCGATATTCCGAAGTCTTCTCTGAATATTACAAAGAAAAGCGGTGAAAGATTATTTACTATCGCCTGCGTGACATAACCGAGATAGCAGGCACGAAGCGTTCGCTTATAATTTGGAGCAGACATTTTCTTTTCCTTTCGCACTGAAATCGCATCGAAATGCGCTTTTTTCAAAAGCCGAAAGCATTTTATCAGAAAAAATAAAAAAAGTCAACATAAATTTTGATTTTCCTATTGACAAATCGAAAATCATATGATAATATATAATCAGTAATGATTACTGTTATTAAGAGGTGAACGATGCAAAGATATTCAAGGCAGAGAGAGGCGATTCTCTCAAACCTGCGCTCGCGCAGTGACCATCCGAGCGCGGATATGGTTTACGATGATTTGCGCCGTGATTATCCGAATATCAGTCTCGGCACAGTCTATCGTAATCTGACCATGCTTGCCGACAGCGGGGTTATCCTGCGGCTGACAGAGCATGACAAAGACCACTTTGACGGCGATATAAGTCCGCATATGCATTTCTACTGCGAAAAATGCGGCAAAATCTACGATGTTTTTTCTGCTTTTCCGAGCGATATCGCAAAAAAAGCAGAGCATGAGATAGGATGCGAGATAGAAAGCATCGATGTCTCGATACATGGCACATGCGCCGAATGCGCAAAAAATCAAAAATAAAAATTTTAATTATACGGAGGAAAATTACTATGGCTAAATTTGTTTGTAAGGTTTGCGGTTATGTTTACGAGGGAGAAAGCGCTCCCGAAAAGTGCCCCCAGTGCGGTGCTTCACGCGACAAATTTGAAAAGGTAGAGGAAACAAAACTTTCTTGGGCAACCGAACATGTTGTCGGCATCACAGACGGTGTTTCCGCGGATATCATTGAGGATCTGCGCGCTAATTTCAACGGCGAATGCTCCGAGGTGGGCATGTATCTTGCCATGGCAAGAGTTGCTTTCCGCGAGGGCTATCCCGAGATAGGTCTCTACTGGGAAAAGGCTGCTTATGAAGAGGCAGAGCATGCCGCTAAATTTGCAGAGATACTCGGCGAGGTTGTCACTCCCAGCACAAAGAAGAATCTCGAAATGAGAGTTGCGGCTGAAAACGGTGCTACAGCAGGCAAATTTGATCTTGCCCGCCGTGCAAAGGCTGCCAATCTCGACGCTATCCATGATACAGTTCACGAGATGGCAAAGGACGAAGCAAGACACGGCAAGGCTTTTGCAGGTCTGCTCGAGAGATATTTCGGCAAATAATCTTATCCGAGTGCAATTAAATAAAAACGGGTAATCCTTGCGGATTCCCCGTTTTTTCGTTTATACGGTATTTTTGTATTTCTTTCCTGTGATATACCGGAAGAGAGGGATAAGGAGAAGAAGCGAAGCACATATCCATGCGCGCAGATATATCGTCTTTGTTGGTACAATATAAGCGTAGCCC
>DODZ01000020.1:0-82093 GCA_003524145.1 Candidatus Apopatosoma intestinale
GGATAGGAACAACAGATACCGGCGTAAAAGCCGCCGGAGCCAAGGGCGAAGCAGGCGAAAAAGGTGACAAAGGCGATGCAGGAAGAGGAATCGCAAGCATCACAGCGGAGGCTGGCAACAAGCTGGTTATTACATATACGGATGGAACAACACAGACAATAAGCATTGGCTCAACAGTGGTGTCCGAAGATAATAATGATTTTACGTATGAATTACTCTCAAATGGCACATACACTATTACAGGATTAGCAAATACAAGTCTTGTAGATATTGTTATTCCTTCAAGATATAATGGAACTTTTGTCACAAGGATTGCAGCAGAAGCATTTAAAAATAATACCAATATTAAATCCGTCAGAATACATGACGGGATTACTCAAATAGGAAATTCCGCATTTGAGGGTTGTATTGTTTTAAAAGATGTATCAATTTCATCTGATAGTGAGTTGAAGAAGATAGGTTCCCGTGCATTTTATGGATGTGTGGCGATGAATAGTATATATGTACCGGAGACAGTAACATTTATAGGCAGTTACGCTTTTTATTCATCAGGTTTAAAAACGGCGACATTTGCCGCCACGAGCGGATGGAACTTGTACGGAAAATTCAATGGTTATCAGGCACATTTAAATCCCACTAATGCAGCAAACGCAGCAAAAGCACTATCTACAAATTATACATCGCATACTGCAAGTGATTTTTATAAGCAAAACTGGGAAAGAAATATCAATCTTACCCTCACATATGGATATGACAGGGAACTGTAATCATTATGCCAAAAGCCCTCTTCGGAGGGCTTTTTCGTTATATACAAAAAGGAAGCGCACCAAGGGGGGACGGTGCGCTTCCTTTTTATTCAAAAGAGATTTACTCGATTGACGATTTTATTTTGTGGGATATTTCCGCGGGTGGCTCATCAGACAGGGAGATCGGGAAGCTCTATTCCCTTGTCGGTGCTGTCGAGAGACGAAGTACGGATTATATCATCATCCTGCAGGATTATCAGCTCTATCACAGCCGATTCAAAAATTTCTTTCATGTTTTTCCTCCCGTGATTTTAGTCGAGTTCACCCTCGAAACCGCCTGTCTTATCTGCATTTGCAAAGTTGAAAGCGGAAACGCCGTATTTATAAGTGCAACGGGCAAGCTCGCCTGTCTTATCGTTTTTATCCTGCTTTGAGTAAGCATATGATTTTATGCTGTATGATACGCTTTCGCCTACGACACCGTTACAGGATATTGTGCAGGTAAATACCTTATCAAACTCGGTAGCGTAGACATCATCGCTGTATATCTTGTATTCGTTCGCGGCTGTACCTTTCTTGAAATCTGCGCTTGTATAAGTCTTATCGCCGATAGTGAGAACCGTATTTTCCACATCGGTGGTGATAAAGTAAAATACTATCTTATTTGTGGAATCAAAGTATATTGTTTTGCCTTTGAAATGAGCGTTCTCAAGCTTTGTTCCGGTTGTTTTGTTGTCGGTTGTCGTGACGGCGGAATATGCTGTTCCCATGCCCTCATAGCCTGCATTTATCAGTGTATCTGTTTTGTAGCCTGTGAATTTCTGAGCGGCTGTACAGTAGTCGAAGATATCATATATCAGCGGCTTGAGCAGGGAATATTTTTTCTCGCTGTATTGGAGTGTATTTGCATCGCATTCGAGAAGCTTTTCAAAATATTTTTTCAGGCTGACATTTTTAATTGATTTTATCACATTGCCGTCGCAGACAAGCTCAACATTTATGAAATCGCCGAGCTGCTGGGGTGCTATACCGCGGAAAACAAACTTATATTTGTTTTCGCCTGCATTTGCAAGAGCGGGAGAAACTTCCTCCGTAAAGCCGCCCATGGTAAAGCGAACCTTAACTACATCCTTTATATTATCGGAGAAGAGCGCATAGATGTTATATGAGAAATCCTTGCCGAGAGTAGCCGAATTATTGAGATAATCGCGAACGATATATTTGCGTCCGTACTGAATGGCATGCTCTACTGCGGTGCTGCTGACGGTTTCGCCGTCCTTGTTTACTCTGTTTTTCGGGCAGATGAGTATAGCATCGTAGGGGAATACAATTTTGGCAGAAGCTATTTCAACAGAGTCCGGCTCAATATATATGAATTTCAGGCTCGTACAACCATTGAAAGCATATTCACCGATATATTTGACGGATTTCGTGATGGTTAAAACTTCCGGCAGACTGGAGCATCCCTCAAAAGCGCGCTGACCTATGTATGACACGCTTTCCGGAATATTTATCTTTGCAAGCGATGAGCAGAATCTGAATGTTGCACCGTCTATTTTTGTAAGTGATGCGGGGAGCTGAACCTCTGTCAGCAGAGTACAGCTGTTGAATGCATTTTGTCTCACTATTGTTACATCGTCGGGAACGACGAGTTTTCCGGCAAGCTTCTTCGGAGCCATAACGAGCATTTTTCCTTGGCTGGTGTTGGAGTAGAGAACGCCGTCTGCCGCAGTGTAGTATTTGCTTCCTTCTTCGCATTCAAATCTTTCAAGCTCTGTGCAGAGGTCTAAAGCGGATGACTGGATATTTATCACTGTTTTCGGTATTGTCAAAGTATTGCCGTCAAGAGCATATACGAATAACATTACGCTTTTATCAAGATTATAAAGAATTCCGTCCTCTGTGCGGTAATATGTATTCATCCAGTCTACTGTTATAGACTCTATTCCCATACAACTCGAGAAAGAGTTCGTAATGTTATATTGTATTGCATTGATGTCTGGCGTATAATGCACTGAACTGGGGATATGAAAATGCTTTATTCCAGTGCATCCGCCAAAGGCACTGTTGCCTATTCCCGTAAGCGAAGTATTCGGTAGTTTTATTTCGGTGAGAGCGGTGCAATCAGAGAAAACGCTTGCTCCGATATATTCAAGCGTATTCGGAAGAGTAATGCTCTTGAGTACTTTTTTGTAGGCATAGAATGTTCTGTCACCAAGTTCTGTTATGCCCTCGCCGACTACTACATCTGAGAAGCTTTCCTTGTATTTATCCCAAGGCTTTTCACTGTTGTATTCCCAGTTGCCTGTAGTGCCACATCCGCTGAAGAGCATAACCTTATTGTCGTAAATTCTCCACTCAATTGTGTAGATGCTTCCGCTGTAGAGTACCTTTGCAAAGGTATTTCCGTGTGCCTGCGCATAGCTCTCGGCAGTGGAGCCGGCATCTCCGTAGATGACGGTGGAGGCAGGTATATCGGCGCCGCCGTCTATTATCACATCAGGGGAAAGGAAGAAAACTTTTTCAAAACTGCTGCCCGAGAAAGCACCCGCATCGATTTGCGTTACGGCGCTCGGTATATTTATGCTCGGAAGTTCGGGAACATACGAGAGTGCACGCGCACCGATGGTTGTTACACTGCCGTCTGTCGGGATAACACCGTTTTTGCAGATTGCGATAAGCTTGCTCTCATTTGTACTTATGAAGCAATTCAAATCTCTGTTATAATATGTTGTGGTTCCTTCGCCGAATATGACTGTTGACAGATTGTCACAGAAAACAAACGGGTTTTCGCCGATGCTTGTTATGCAATCCGGTATTACAATGCTCGATAGCTTTTTACATCCGGAGAATGCCCAGTCACCTATTGCGGTGACGCTGCCGTCTGTCGGGATAACGCTCGTGTTGCATCCCGAGAGCAGAGTTTTTGTCGCAGTTTCTATGATGCAGTTGCCGTCACTGTGGAAAACAGGGTTGTTTTCGCTGACAGTTATCTTTTCAAGCCCGATATTCAGAGAAAATGTACGCGTTCCTATTCTTGCCACAGTGCTGGGAATGTATATCTCTTTGAGGTTGTCGCAAGCGGAAAACGCACTGTCGCCTATGGTAGTCACGCCCTCGGGTATGACAACACTTGTAATATTCCTACAGTTATAAAAAGCACATGAGGCGATAGTTGTTATTCCATCGCCTATTTCTACGGAAAGAATATCGTTTGCGTGACGATGCCACGGACACAGCAAATTACCGTCCGGACCGTAGTTTGCCATTTTTCCCGTGCCCTCAAATTTAAGCAAGCCCGTATCTGTATCAAATGACCATGTTATATTGCTTCCGTCGCCCTCGCCGCCGCATTTTCCGCTGTAATTTACCGCGTTCAGCGAGAAGCAAAGCGCACACATAATTGTAGCTATTGCAACACAAAGCAATAGCAATTTCCAATGTTTTTTCATCATTTCATCCTCCATATACAGTATTTACAAGAGAGTCAATTGCCGCAAAATATGGTATAATTGACAATTCATGAGTATATTTTACATTCATACGCTATCGATTTCAATAGAAAACGGCATTTTGAATTATCTGTTCACAACATTGTGGAGCAAATTCACAGCTTTTTTGCAAAGGCGATTGACATAATTGAAAAAATGCTGTATAATTTGTATAATAATGTAGCAATGCATCGAAAGGACAGAAAATAAATGCTTACGGAATTCGGAAAAATTTTGCGTATAATCAGAATAAACAGCGGTGACAGCTCAAGAGCAATGGCAAAAAAGCTGAATCTTTCCCCCTCTTATCTGTCGGCTATAGAAAACGGAAAAAGAAACATTCCCTCTGATATAGAAAAGCTGCTCTGCGATGCATATCCGCTTTCTTCGACGGATGTTACGAAAATACGTAAAACCATCGTCGGTTCATGTACATCGATAAAGATAAATCTCACGGAATTTGCAGAAAAGAAGAAGCGGCTTATTTTTGCCATTTCGCGCGACGATATAGCAAACGAAACACTCGATAGGATAGAGGATCTGATTTTTCACAGTGAGAGGGATGGGCAAAAATGAGAAATAACAGCATTGAACCGGCTCCGGCTTTCAATTTTGCCTTCGGCTTCGGCAATGTGCGCATCTGGGCTTTTGAAAATGAGGCTTCGTCAAAAAGCACATTTTTTGCCGGAATGAGCGGTACTTATCTGCTCAAGGTAAATGACGAAGCCGCTTTTGCGGGCAGATTCGGCAGCAGAAAGCGCAGGCTTTCGGAAAAGGTGCGCAGCGAGACTGTGGCAATAGTAAGAAAGCTCGGCGAAGAGGCGCTCATGGATTATTCCGAGAGCTTTGATATCTATCGCCAATATACGAGAAAGCACATCCGCGCACTGCAGGATATAATCTGTGAAAAACTGCAGAAATCTCCGGATTTTTCGGCGATGGGATTGCATGCCGTTTCCGTTAGTATAGACAATATCATCATGTGTGGGTGCGATGAACCTGCAAATTACAGATTGCGCGGCGATGTCAGACCGCGAGGCACTTACTCTGCGGCAAAGCTGATTGCCGTGGCGGCATTTTCATTTGTCATGTGCGCGGGCGTTTTCTTTTTTATAAATAATCTGCTCCCGAAAAGACAACCCGATACGCCTACTGTAACTTTGCAGACCACTGTGAGCGATACGACAGCGCAGAGCAGTACTTCTTCTTCCGATACGACATCGTCGGAGAATAGCGTAGCTTCGACAAGCGAGACGACGGCAACAACCGCAACTACAACCGAAACAACCGCAACGACAACCACCACAACGGAGACGACTGCAACGATAAGACCGCCGCAGAACCACACGGACGGCGATGTTTTTGATTATGGCGACTTTACCGTGCGCGTAGATGGCATCCGATGCATTATAGAAAAATATAACGGTAGCGAAACGAATGTATATATTCCCGACAAAATAGACGGGCTGACGGTATACAGAATAGAATATAACGCTTTTCAGAATAATTTTACACTCGAAAGTGTTCGTTTTCCGAGTTCACTCAAGGAGATAGGAGGATCTTCGTTCAATAATTGTACTTCGCTTTCTTCCGTGACATTTCCTTATGGCTTGGAAAGAATTGAAGCAGGTGCTTTTTCTTATTGCACATCTCTTACGGAAATTTCGCTTCCCGACACGGTAAAGGTTTTTGACGGCTATGTTTTCCAGCATTGTCTCTCACTGAAAAGTGCAAAGCTTGCGGGCAGTTTCAGCGAAATGAATTCTACTTTTGCTTATTGTACGAGCCTTGAAAATGTAACTATTCCCGATAGTGTTAAAATCATTTCCGGCTCTTGTTTCCGCGCCTGCAAAGATATAAAGGAGATACGGCTTCCCGAGGGATTGAAGATGATAAAAGAAACCGGTTTCTGGGAATGCGATGGTTTGGTTACGGTATATATCCCGAAGAATATCGTGGTTGACGATGACGCTTTTCTCGGGTGTCATGATACAGTCTTTTATGTTTATGCAGACGAGCTTCCCGCTGGTTGGGGAAAGAGTTGGGAGCAAGCCGATTTCAGCGCAAAGACAATAAAGGAGGCGCCGTGATATGGAAAATTTATTTTGCCCCATCTGCGGAAGCAGGCGCGTTTCTCCCGCCGCAAACGGCATATATATGTGTGCTTCATGTGATAATGCTTTCTCATTTACAAAGGAAGTCACGTATGCGAAAACCACGGCTGATATATATAAAGCCTCTGTCGAATGTGTGCTTGAAATCAATACAATAGCGGGTGAAAACGAATCTTCCGGTACCGGAATCATCATTTCGCCGCACGGATATGTGCTTACAAATGCACACATCACCGGTGAAGCAATGACGGGCGTCGGCAATATGAAAAATTATTGTGATGTGATAATCGCAGGCAGGCGCCCGAGAGAAATTCTTTTCAGGGCAGAGCTTATCTACAGCGATAAAGCAGCAGATCTTGCGCTTCTTTATTGTGCAGAGGCTGAGGAAATGCCTGCGCTGAAGATTTCATACAGCACCGTCAAGACGGGCGATAAAATCTGCGTCATCGGCAACGGCAAAGGTGAAGGACTGGGCATAGTGGACGGCATAGTCAGCGACACCTGCAGGGAAATAGGCGGGAGAAAGCTGATGATGATTTCAGCCCCCGTAACAACGGGATATTCCGGCGGACCTGTGCTGAGCGCAGACGGGGAATTTATCGGCATGGTTACCGGCGGCAGAGACGGAGAAACCGCTATGAACTATGCCATTCCGTCAGTCACTATCAGAAAATTTCTTGCCTCGGCAGAGAAAAAAGCCGGTATCAGGCTATAACGGCGATTATAAAATAAATCAAAACGGCACGGCAGATTATCTGCCGTGCCGTATTTGTCTGTCAAAAAGCCCTCGCGAGAGGGCTTTTTACATTTTTATTCACGCTTTCAGATGCGTCACAAGTATGGCTATAAGACCGCGGAGAAGGAAAAGGCTGCCGAGACCCGAGAGCAGTATCAGTGCGCTTTTGCATATCTGCTTATATTTCGGCAGCTCGCCGCGCTTTTGATAATATGCTTTTGAGGAGTTTTTTTCACTTATTAATCCCGTCGGTTTCAGCGCGTTTTTATAGGAAAACAGCGCGAACACCGCTATGAAAAACATGCCTGCCGCAAAACCGAAATACCGTGTTTTCTCGCTATAGAGATTCTGCAATATAAAAGATACTGTTATCATGGCAATCAGCCCGATGAAGATAAGTATAAAATATTTCTTCTTCATCTTGTTTACCTTGTCACAACAGCGCCGTCGCCGAGAATCTCACGCAGGAGCAGGAGCATATTTTTCTCGGGAGAAGCACCCATGCCGACAGCTTTTATATATTTCCCCTGCGAAATATCATAGAATATGACTTCACAGCCGCCCTCAAAAATCTGCAGGAGAGTCGATACGCGCTCAAATATTTCGCCGCTCATATCAGGGACCTTGAGATAAAGCTTCTTCGGCGGCACTTCCGTCCTTTTCTCGGGAGCGGGATTTGACGCAGGTGCTTTTTTCTCGTAGCGCTCATAACGGGCGGGCTTGGCGGGGACATCTTCCATGCTCTCAAGCAGTGGCGTTGCGTAGCCGTTGAAAGCAGGGCGGAGAAGCACGACATCGGAAACTATCAGCTTCGGTGCGCTGTCCTCCTTGGCGGAGACTCTACCCGCCGCGGCTATTGCCGAATCGGGATTTATCATATATGAAATCTTTTCCAGCACCTTGCTGAAAAAAACAAGCTCTATTTCGCCTGTTTTATCTTCAAGTGTGGCGAAAGCCATCGAGCCGCCGTTTTTCGTCTGCTTGTTTGTCCTCGTGGTGATAATTCCGGCGATGGCGATGCGTTCGTTATCGGCATATCGGCGCTCCGGTTCGGCTTCCGCTTCTTCATCAAAGGATAGCAGGATATCCGATATTCTCGATTCCGCGCCGAGAGTCTCGATATGCGCCGCATATTCATCGAGCGGATGACCCGAGAAATACATTCCGGTGCTTTCCTTTTCCTGCTTCAGGCGTTCGCGTAAGGGGAGTTCTTCGCGCTCATTAAATTCATATTCAAGGCTCGGCGGCTCTATTTCCGCACCCTCAAAAAGCCCTGCAGAGAAGAGATCAAGCTGTCCCTCCGCCTGACTGCTTTTCTTTCTGGCAAAGATATCGAGTACATTCTCGTATTCGGCAAGGAGCATGCTGCGCTTTGTCCCGAGCGAATCGAAAGCACCGCTCTTGATAAGCCCCTCTATCTGCCGTTTATTAAGCTCATGCGAACACATCCGCGAAACAAAATCAACAAATGAGGTGAATCTGCCGTTTTTGCGCTCCTCTATGGCGGCATCGAGGATATTGGCGCCGACATTTTTTACTCCGAGAAGCCCGTAGCGTATGGCTTTTTTGCCGTTTTTGTCCGTGACGACGCTATAGAGCTTTTCGCTCTCGTTTATATCGGGCGAAAGCACGGAAATCCTGTAGCTTTTTGCTTCTTCGATATATTCCACGGTTTTTGTCACATTGCCGAGCACCGAGGTGAGCAGGGAAGCGAGATATTCGCTCGGATAATGGCATTTCAGATAAGCCGTGCGGTATGCGGTATATGCATATGCCGTGGCGTGGCTTTTATTGAAGGCGTATTTGGCAAAGGAGGACATCGTATCGAAGATTTCGTTTGCATCGGCTTCGCTTGTGCCGCGCGCGACGGCACCCTCGCAGGTGACATTTCCGTTTTCATCCTTTTCGCCGTAGACGAAAGCAGTGCGTGCCTTTTCCATCTCGGCGGTTTTCTTTTTCGCCATGGCACGGCGCACGATATCCGCGCGTCCGAAGGAAAAGCCCGCAACTTCGCGGCATATCTGCATTACCTGCTCCTGATAAATGATGCAACCCGAGGTTTTTTCAAGTATTTTACGCAGAGACGGTATCTTATATTCGGGAGTTGATTCTCCGGTGCGGTTACGCAGAAACTGCGGTATTGATTCCATCGGTCCCGGGCGGTAGAGCGAAATAGCGAGCGTTATATCCTCGATATTGCGAGGCTGCATATTCATGAGCAGGCGGCGCATTCCCGAGGATTCAAGCTGAAATATGCCGCTCGTTCTGCCCTGCGAGATAAGCTCGTATGCGCCTGTGTCATCGAGTGAGACCTTGGTGATATCGAAATCGGGCTCTGTTTTCCGTATCTGCTTTTCCGTATCGGAGATTATCGTCAGATACCGCAGACCGAGAAAGTCAAATTTCAGCAGTCCCAGCTTTTCGATGATATCCATCGTGAACTGCGTCAGCACCATTTCGTTGTTGACGGCAAGAGGGACATGCTCATAAGCGGGCTTATCCGTTATCACGATGCCCGCGGCATGAGCCGAGGCATGGCGCGGCATTCCCTCGAGAGCCATGGATATATCTATAAGGCGGCGAACCTGCTCGTTTTCATCATACATGCGCTTCAGTTTTCCCGTGAGCGCTTCGCGGAGCGTGATATGCGGGTCATAGGGAATGGCTTTTGCCACTATATCGACATCGGCATAGCTCATGCCGAGTGCCCTGCCGACATCGCGCACCACAGCCTTTGCGGCAAGCGTACCGAAAGTGGATATGCCGCAGACATGGTCGGCACCGTATTTTCGCGAGACGTATTCTATTACCTCGCCGCGCCTGTCATAGCAGAAATCGGTATCGAAATCGGGCATGGAGACGCGCTCGGGATTCAGAAAGCGCTCAAACATGAGGTCATATTTTATCGAGTCCACATCGGTTATCCCGCAGAGATAAGCGACAAGGCTGCCCGCGCCCGAGCCTCTGCCGGGACCTACGGGAATTTTCTCGCGCTTGGCATATGCGATGAAATCCCACACGATGAGATAATACTGCGCATATCCCATTTTGCTTATTACGGAAAGCTCGTATTCTATGCGATCGCGATATGTGCTCTCGCTGTTTTCTTCAGTGAAAGTAATCTCGCCCGAGGACTTTTTGCTCTCAAAACCCTCGTAGGAGAGACGGCGAAGATATTCCTCAGGTGTTTCACCGGTTTCGGGAGTGAAGCGCGGCAGATAGATATGGGAAAAATCAAAATCGTAATTGCATCTGTCGGCGATTTTCTGCGTATTTTCCAGCGCTTCGGGAACAGAAGAGAAAAGCCGCTCCATTTCCTCGGTCGATTTATAGTAAAATTCGTCTGTTTCAAAGCCTATCGGTCTGCCGTCGGCAATGCGGCTGTTCGTCTGGATGCAGAGAAGCACCGCCTGCGTATCGGCATCGGCGCGGCGCATATAATGCACATCGTTTGTGGCGACGAGCGGGATACCCGTCTCGCGCGACATGGCGATGAGTGCCTCATTTACTTCTTTCTGCTCGGGCATGCCGTGGTCCTGAAGCTCGAGATAGAAATTTCCGTGCCCGAATATGCGGTCAAATTCAAGTGCGCGCTCGCGTGCACCGTCGAAATCGCCCGCCATGATATGCCGCGGAATATATCCCGCAAGGCAGGCGGAAAGCGCGATAAGCCCCTCGGAATGCTCGCGCAACAGCTCCATATCTATGCGCGGCTTGCCGTAGAAGCCCTCGGTATATGAGCGGGAGACCATATATATCAGGTTCTTATACCCCGTTTCGTTTTCGGCAAGGAGGACGAGATGATATTTTCCGCCGTCTGCGGCTTCGCGCCTGTCAAAACGCGATTCCGAGGCGGTATAGACCTCACAGCCGATTATCGGTTTGATGCCCTCTTCCTTGCACGCACGATAGAAATTGACAACGCCGTACATCGCGCCGTGGTCTGTTATTGCGACGGCATTATGCCCGCAGGCTTTTGCCGCTTTCGGTATATCGGCTATGCGGAAAGCTCCGTCCAGCAGGCTGTATTCACTATGCAGATGAAGATGAACGAAAGACACTTTTCTCCCTCCTTTACTTATTTTTTATCGCTTCGAGAAAATCCGAAATTTTTGATAAACGCTTGCTCTCCTGCGATTTGGAGACGGGCGGCACCTCCATTCCGGCAAGCTCGGCAAGCGTGAGATACGGGTTTTCGACGCGGAGCTTTGCTGTTTTGCGAAGCTCCGGCGAAAGCTCATCAAATCTGCCGAGCGCGATAATTTCATTTATGATATTTATATGTTTGCCCGCGGTGAGCGCGGTTTTCCTGAGATTTGCCACCTCAAAGTTTGTCGAGCGGTTTGCCGCCTCTGCCGTGATGTGAAAAGCCTGAGCATTGAGTACATCGAAATAGCAGGTTGTCGCGCCGCACATTCCGAGCAGGTCGGAAACCTTTTGCACGCCCTGGAGATATAGCACGCATTTTTCGCGCCTCTCCACCTTTTTCGGCGCAAGCTCACGGCGGCAGAGAAGCCCCGCGAGAATATTTGTAAGCTCGCGGTCGCGCATCACAAATTCCGCCTGGTACTTTTTCTCGGGAGGATAGACGAAGCCGCAGGAGATGAACGCCCCCGCGATGAAGCTTCGCTCGCAGTCGGTGCAGAGCAGTGAGGAGCAGACGGCATTTTCCGCAGAGAGCGAAAAAATATCATCCATCATATCGTCCTCACCTATGCCGAAATAGGCAAACGCCGCCTCTACTGTATTATTATCATTTACGGAAAAGCGCAGAGCCTTGCCGCTTTTTGAGGCGACCGTTTCGGTTTTACCTTCGTCGCCGAAAGTCTCCGAGAAAAACCGACGCACAAGCTCTATAGTTTCCGCTATTTCCGTTGTGACGGAAATACCGCTTCTCGTAAAGCCTCCGGAAAAAAGCAATATGCCGAAAATCCGCGCTTTTTCACAGCATTTCTGCTTTGGCAGCTTTACGGTCATCTCTTCCTTTGCCCGCGATGAAAACGACATATTACCCCTCCGATGAATTTCAGTTTTGTTTAATCCTTGATATGTATGAATTCCGTTTCGAGCGAAACGCCGTAGCGCCCCGCAACTTCTTCCTTTATTATGCGGCAAAGCTCCAGAACATCGCTACTCGTGGCGCTTCCGCGGTTGATAATGAAGCCCGCGTGCTTCTCCGAGACCTGCGCGTCTCCGCATGAAAGCCCTCGAAGTCCGGCATCGTCGATAAGCTTGGCGGCAAAATGCCCTACGGGACGGCGGAAGGCACTGCCCGCGCTCGGATATTCGAGCGGCTGCTTGTCTTTTCGTGCTGCCATGTTGGAAGCCATTTTTTCTTCTATTTCCGCGCGGTCACCGCGATGCAGTGCAAATGTTGCCGAGAGCAGAAGATAAGGTTTGTGCTGAAAAATGCTCTCCCTGTAGCCGAGCGCAAGCTCTGCGGCAGGCGCGCGGTGAAGCGTTTCCGTTTCCGTGTCGAAATATTCGACCTCGGTGAGCGTATCCTTTATCTCGCCGCCGTATGCGCCCGCATTCATATATACCGCGCCGCCGACGCTCCCGGGAATGCCGAAGGCAAATTCAAGCCCCGATAGGGAAGCATTTTTTGCGATGGTGCTGAGTGCCGAGAGCGGAAGCCCGCATTCCGAACGGATGATGTTTTCCGAGACCTCTGTTTTATTGACCCACTTTGTAAATATCACTGCACCCGAAAAACCGCCGTCGTCGAAAAGAACATTCGAGCCGCAACCTATGACTCTGCACGGAATATCAAATTCGCGGCAGGCGGCAACGGCGAAAACAAGTGCGTTTTTGTTCTCTGGGAAAATCGCATAGCGCGCTTCTCCGCCTATTTTGAAAGTGCTGTATTTTGCAAGTCCTTCGTTTTGCTTTATCTGCGTGTCGCCGCGTGCTGCAATAACGGAAAGGAAATCCTCTCTCATACATACCTCCGAACATAATTATACATAATAAGTATACCACATAAGTCGGAATATTGGTATAGCTTTTTGCAAAAAAATTCAAAAATTTATTGACAAACGAAAAAAGATATGATATCATGAATGTGTACCAAATGATACAGTTTTGGAGATAAAACCATGAAAGAAGAAACGCTCGGCAAAATACTTTCGCAAAGTCCCGTTTTTTCTGGTGCTTCGCACGATACTCTTGCACGCCTTTGCTCGTGCAATGTGCGCGGCTTTCGCGGCGGCGAGACTATATATTCGCCCGCGAGCTTCTTTCGCGGCATAGGCATGGTGATAAGCGGAACGCTTGCTGTCCACGGAAAGAACGGAGAGAGAGATATCCTGCTACGCACGATAGACAAAGGGGGGATTTTCGGAGCAGCGGCTCTTTTCGGCGGCAACGGCGAATATGTGAGCACTGTTTCGGCAAAGAAGAAAAGCGAGGTGCTTTTTGTGCCGGAGGAGACGCTCTCGGAGATATTCATGCTTGACAGCGGCGTTTCGCTTGCCTATATACGCTTTCTCACGGAGAGAATACGCTTTCTCAATGGGAAAATAACGGGCTTCTCCACTCCGGATACAGAGAGTGCCGTCGCACTGTCGCTCCTTTCGGCTATGCCGGAAAGCGGCGGGGAATTTTCCGTCAATGCTTCACGTATGTCATATGCGCTCGGCATAGGGCGGGCTTCGGTATACAGAGCTTTTGCCTCTCTCTCGGAGGACGGTATCATAACATACGGGAACGGCAGGGTTACCGTTCTCGATAAAGCTCGTTTATATGGTGCAACGAGAAAATAAACGATTTCGGAGGAAAAACAAAATGAAAAAAATATTTGCATTACTGCTTGCGCTTGCAATGGTATTTGCATTTTTCTCCTGCGGCAAGGTTCAGGAGGAAGCTGTAACGGTTCGCATGATTGCACTCAAAGGACCGACAGGCATGGGCGTATCCAAGCTCATGGCTGATAACGACGACGGAAAGACGAAAAACAAATATAATTTTACGATAGCTGCCGCTCCGACGGAGGTTTCAGCCGCAGTCATCGGCGAAAAGGTGGATTTCGCCGCCATGCCGGTAAATCTCGCGTCAGTGCTGATAAACAAGGGCGCGGATATAAGCCTCGTGGCTGTGAACACGCTCGGCGTGCTCTATGTTCTCGAAAACGGCAATGAAGTGACCGATATCGCTTCGCTTAAGGGCAAGACGATATATTCCACGGGTGCAGGCGCAACACCTCAGTATGTGCTCGAATATATCCTTGAGAAAAACGGCATCGACCCCGAAAAGGATGTTACCATAGAGTACCTTTCCGAGCATGCGGAGCTTGCGGCAAAGCTTGCGGCGGGCGAGGTTTCCATAGGCGTGCTTCCCGAGCCGAATGTCACAAGCGCACTCATCAACGGCAAGGGCAATCTGCGCATCGCTCTCGATATCACGTCAGAGTGGGACAAGGTCAGCACAAGCAAGCTCGCGCAGGGCTGTATCGTCGTTTCCAATAAGTTCAGGAGAGAGCATCCCGAGGCATACAAGGCTGTTGTTTCCGAGCTTGCGGCATCGGTAGAATATGTAAATGCAAATGGTGAAGAAGCATCAAAGCTCATCGAAAAATACGGTATCATTCCGAAGGCGGCTCTGGCGAAGAAGGCGCTCCCGAACTGCAATATCTGCTTTATCACGGGCGATGACGCCAATAAGTGCATGCAGGATATGCTCGCCGTGCTTTTTGAGGCAAATCCCGCTTCTGTCGGCGGCAAGCTTCCCGCAGATTCCTTCTACGGAAAATAATACTTTTTGACGGAGGGCAAAATGACCTTGCCGAAAATTAAAAAGACAAATACAGGCAATAAAAGCAAAGCGGCGGCGCGTATTTTACGCGCCCTGCTTTGCTTCGCTTTCTGGATAGGAATATGGTATATAGCGGCGGCGGCGCTGGGCAAGGCGGTCATTCTCCCCATGCCGCACGATGTGGCAAAAAGGCTTATCACGCTTGCCGGCACAAAGGATTTTGTGCTGACCTGCCTGCGCTCACTCGGATCTGTTTTCGCGGGGATATTTTTCGGCATGGCTTTCGGCGGCGTGCTCGCCGTGCTCTCGCATTTTATTCCCGTAGTGAAAACGCTCGCTTCGCCGATGCTTTCCGTAGTCAAGGCGACGCCCGTGGCTTCATTTATCATACTCCTGCTTTTCCTTGTGAACAAAACGGCGGTGCCGCCGATAGCTACCTCGCTTATCGTGATGCCGATAGTTTATTCCAATGTGACAAAAGGCTTTTCCTCCGTGCCGCGTGAAAAATCCGAGGTGGCGCGGATATACCGCTTTGACGCGGTGAAAAAATGGAAATACTGTTACCTGCCGTGCATAATGCCGTATTTTGCGGCGGCTTGCAGAAGCGCTGTCGGCATGGCATGGAAAGCGGGAATCGCCGCCGAAGTCATATGCTCGCCAAAAGGCACGATAGGCTCCGCACTCTACAATGCGAAAATCTATCTCGAATCCGAGGATATGTTCGCATGGACTGCAGCGGTGATAATACTCAGCATAGTGATAGAAAAGCTGATAGTAAATCTGATACTCGGTCGCTTTGAAAAGGAGGAGAGAGCATGATAAGGCTGGACGGAATATGCAAAAGCTACGGCGAAAAAAGCGTTCTTAACGGTGTTTCTCTCCATGTGGGCGATGGGGAAAAGGTTGCGATAATGGGCGAATCCGGCTGCGGCAAAACCACGCTTTTCCGCATAATCGCGGGGCTTGAGCTGCCGGACTCGGGAAGTGTTTCCGCCGCACCGCCGGACGGCAGGATATCATATTGCTTTGCCGAGCCGCGCCTTTTCGAAAATGCGGACGCTCTCGGAAATGTGACGCTCGTTTTCCCGCGCGGCGACGCAAAGGTAAGCGAAAAGAGGGCCAAAGAGATACTCACGGCTCTCGGGATGACGGATTTTCATGCATATCCACGCGAGCTTTCCACCGGAATGGCACAGCGCGTTTCGCTTGCCCGCGCGATAGCGTATGACGCGCTCCTCTTCCTGCTTGACGAGCCTTTTCGCGGGCTGGACGCGCAGATGCGCGATGAGGTCATGGCTTATCTTTTGGAGGCACTGCGCGAAAAAACCGTGCTGATGATAACTCACAGCGCGGAAGAAGCGGAAAGGCTCACCGAAAGGACGCTTGTCCTCTCGGATGGTATGCTTTGCGAAAAAATGTAAACACGAATATTTACGCATGACGGCGAAGCTCCGATGTGCAAAAAAGTACCTTCTGTTTGGTATAAAATTCACAACAGATTGTTACTTTTGCACAAGAGGGGCTTCGCTCTTTGATTATTAAGGAGAATTTTCAAAAAACGCTTGAAAAACGCTTGAAAAAAGAGCGTTTTAAGTATATAATAAACATGAATAATAAAACTATTTTGGGAAAAATCACAAAATCGAAGGGCAGTGAATTGTTTGCAGAAAAACACGGATATGGCACCCGTACTTTTTAGCGGAGGTGTGAATTTTTACGCGTATGACTACCTCGGAGCGCACATGACCGAGCGCGGCGGGGAATATACATATACCTTCCGCCTCTGGGCGCCGAATGCAAAAAGCGTTTATCTCGTCGGCGACTTCAACTCGTGGAGCGAAAGCGAAAACCCGATGGAGAAGGATGAGGAAAACGGTATCTGGCACTGCGAGATAACGAGACCCTGCAGACTTGAAGGAAACAAATACAAATATGCCGTAACGGGGGCGGACGGCAGACTCCGCATGAAGGCGGATCCCTACTGCCTCTACAGCGAAACGCTCGCAAAGAGCGCATCGATAATCTGCGATATCGGCGGCTACGAATGGGGCGACGGTGCCTATATGGCAAAGCGCGGCGACATTCTGAAAAAAGGCGCGGAAAAGGGGCATTTTTACCCTGCTCCGATGAATATATACGAGCTTCACGCAGGCTCATGGAAAACGCGCGACGGCAGGACGAACGTCGACGGCGACGCGTACCTGAATTACCGCGAGATAGCGGACGAGCTTGCGCCTTATCTCACCGATATGGGATATACCCATGTTGAGCTGATGCCGATAGCAGAGCATCCCTATGACGGCTCGTGGGGCTATCAGATCTGCGAATATTATGCGCCGACCTCGCGCTTCGGAGAGCCGCAGGATTTTATGTATTTTGTCGATAAGCTGCACGAGAGCGGCATCGGCGTGATAATGGACTGGGTTCCCGCGCATTTTCCGAAAGACGAGCACGGGCTTTCCGACTTTGACGGCACGCGCCTATACGAATATCAGGGCGACGACCGCTTTGAGCAGAAAACATGGGGCACGAGATGCTTTGATGTCGGCAGACCCGAGGTGCAGTCGTTCCTCGTTTCAAATGCGCTTTTCTGGATGAGAAAATATCATATCGACGGACTGCGCATAGACGCAGTGGCTTCCATGCTCTACCTTGACTATGACCGCAAGCCCGGCGAATGGATACCGAACGAACACGGCGGCAACGAATGCCTTGAGGCGATAGCTTTCTTCCGCAAGCTGAATACGGCGGTTTTCGCGGAATTTCCCGCGGCGCTGATGATAGCCGAGGAATCGACGGCTTGGCCGATGATAACAAAGCCCGCGGATGTCGGCGGGCTGGGATTCAATTTCAAATGGAATATGGGCTGGGCAAACGATATGTTCGAATATATGCAGACAGACCCCTATTTCCGCTCGGGAATACATAATAAGCTCACCTTCCCGATGATGTATGCTTTCTCCGAAAATTATATATTGCCGGTTTCTCACGACGAGGTCGTTCACGGAAAAAAATCCCTGCTCGACAAGATGTTCGGCGAATATGAGGACAAGTTCCGCGCGATGCGCGTTTTCATGGCTTATATGATGACGCTTCCCGGCAAGAAGATGCTCTTTATGGGCACGGAGTACGGTCCTTTCCGCGAATGGGATTATGAAAACGAACTCGAATGGTTCATGCTGAAATATCCCGCACACGGGGCAATGCACGGATATATTCGTGCGCTCAATAAATTCTATCTTTCGACTCCCGCGCTCTATGAAATAGACGATTCGTGGGAAGGCTTTGAATGGATAGATGCCGACCTTGCCGCGATGAACCTTATCTCCTACAGGAGAATCGATACGCGTGGCAGAGGCGTTTATATTGTCCTTAATTTCGCTCCGGTGGAGTGGGATTACGAGATGCGCGTGAAGCGCCGCGGCGAATATGAGGTGATATTCTCCTCCGACGATAAAAAGTACGGCGGGAGCGGCACGGCGGGAGAGGGCACGACCTACCGCGCATACGGCAAAAAAATAGGTGACAAAACAGAACAGCTGATAAAAATGAAAATTCCGAGCTACGGTGCTCTGATACTGAAAAGCAAATCTCCGGCAAAGAAAAAATGACTTTAATTTTTTGAAAATATATTAAGGAGGACTCTTTCTATGTACAGAAAAAAAGAATGCGTGGCAATGCTGCTCGCGGGAGGACAGGGAAGCCGTCTCTATGCGCTTACCGAGAAAACGGCAAAGCCTGCCGTGCCCTTCGGCGGCAAATACAGAATCATTGATTTTCCGATGTCAAACTGCGTGAATTCGGGTATAGATACAGTCGGTGTGCTTACGCAGTACCAGCCCCTCGTACTCAATGAGTACATCGGCAACGGACAGCCGTGGGATCTTGACCGCACGCGCGGCGGCGTTATGGTGCTTCCGCCGTATCAGGGTAAAAAATCCTCCGACTGGTATAAGGGTACGGCAAATGCCATATATCAGAATCTGAATTTCATCGAGAGATATGATGCGGACTATGTTCTCGTGCTTTCGGGCGACCATATCTACAAGATGAACTACAGCAAGATGCTCGCCGCTCACAAGGCGACGAATGCCGACTGCACGATAGCCGTGCTGGAGGTTCCGATGGATCAGGCGAGCCGCTTCGGCATACTGAATACAAATCCCGACGGCACTATATACGAATTTGAGGAAAAGCCGAAGAAGCCGAAGAGCAATAAAGCTTCCATGGGTATTTACATTTTCAAAGCCGATGTGCTGAAAAAATATCTTACCGAGGACGATTCCGATGAGAACTCATCAAACGATTTCGGCAAGAATATCATTCCGAAAATGCTCGGCGACGGCAAGAAGATGTGCGCTTATCTTTTCGAAGGCTACTGGAAGGATGTCGGCACGATAAAGAGCCTCTGGGAGGCGAATATGGATCTGCTCGGAGATAATCCCGCCTTCGACCTCTATGACAGGTCATGGCGTATTTTCTACCGCCACAGCGCAGAGCCGCCTCAGAAGCTTTATGCGGGCTCTGTCGTCGAAAATTCGATGGTTACCGAGGGCTGCAAGATACACGGCACGGTGAAAGACTCCGTACTATCCGAGGGTGTTATCGTTGAAGCGGGTGCCACCGTCATAAACAGCGTCGTCATGCGCGGTGCGCATATATGCAGCGGAGCTACCGTTGAATATTCCATAATTGATCAGAACAGCGTGATAGGAGAGGGCGCACACATCGGTGCCTGCAACGGAAGCGACGGAATATCCGTTATCGCCGAGGAGCTGAATATAAAACCGAATGCCGTGATAGGGCGCGGTGAAATGATAGATGACGCCAATGCGGGCGACTACATAAACTGAAAACGGGGAGGATAAGAGCATGAAAACAGCGGGTATAATTTTTTCAAATATACATGACAGCAATATTCCGGAGCTTACGAGATACCGTACTCTTGCATCGATTCCTTTCGGATGCAGATACCGTCTCGTGGATTTTGCCCTTTCGAATATGGTAAATTCCGATATAAACAATATCAGCATCATCACCCATTATAATTACCAATCGCTCATGGACCATGTCGGAAGCGGCAAGGACTGGGATCTGGCACGCAGAAGCGGCGGCGTGAAAATTCTTCCGCCGTATATCACGGCTTATGCCAACAATGTAAATTCGCTCTACAATACGCGCCTTGAAGCGCTCAAGAGCGTAAACTACAGCATATCGAATATAAATGCCGATTATGTTGCTCTCTCCGATTGCGATGTGATATGCAATATAGACCTCAGTGCCATGATAGCAGACCATGTGGCAAGCGGAGCGGATATCACCATGGCTGTTCAGCGTATGCACCTCACAAGAGAGAAGGCAAAGGCGAATGTCATAGTCAAATACGACAATACGGGCAGAATAACGGATATGGAGGCTTATCCTACGAATTTCGAGGGAGAAGCCGATATAAATCTGAATATCCTCGTCATGTCTGCGGCTTATCTCAAGGAGATAGTCATGGATGCGATAGCGCACAACTATGTCAGCATGACGCGCGATGTTTTCCTGCGAAATTTAAAGCATCGCAACTACAGGGTATATAAATTTGACGGATATTTCTCATGTATCTCTTCTATGAGCGATTATTTCCGCCACAATATGGAGCTTATCTCCAATGAAGAGGGATACCGCGAGCTTTTTGAGATAGAGAGCCGTCCGATATATACAAAGGTACGTAACTCTGCGCCCACATATTACGGTCCGGATGCCAAGGTCAGGGATTCGCTCATTGCCGACGGCTGCCGCATTTACGGCACGGTGGAAAACAGCATTCTTTTCCGCGGAGTGAAGATAGGCAAAAATGCAATAGTCAAAAATTCCATTCTCTATCAGGATGTATTTACGGGCGAGAATGTCACGCTCGGCTATATCGTTGCCGACAAGAATGTAGTAATCCGTGACGGAGTGACGCTTTCCGGTCACGAGACGTTGCCTTTCTATATAGAAAAGGGCAAGATGGTTTAACGGGGGATATATTTATGAAGAAGATACTTTTCGCGGGAGCGGAGGCAATGCCTTTTGCGGCAACGGGCGGACTCGGCGATGTAATGGGTTCGCTTCCGATAGCACTAAAGGCTGCCCGCCCCGACTGGGATATACGCGCCGTGTTGCCTCTTTATTCAAAGATAAGCGACGAATATCGCGCCGAGATGAAATTTGAATGTTGGACTACCGTTGCCGTTTCGTGGCGTCAGCAGTACTGCGGAATATTCTCACTCGAACGCGGTGGCGTGAAATATTATTTCATAGATAACGAATACTATTTCAAGCGCGATGCGCTTTACGGCTTTTTTGACGACGGCGAGAGATTTGCCTTCTTCTCAAACGCGATACTCGCGCTCATGGGAATGGTTGATTTCTTCCCCGATGTCTACAGCGCAAACGACTGGCAGACGGCACTTTCCGTAATCCTGCTCAAGCGCAGAAACGGCATGAGCCCCGGATATTCCGGCGTGAAAGCCGTATATACAATCCACAATATCGAATATCAGGGCGTATACGGCAGGGAAACGATGGGCGACCTCTTCGGGCTTGATGAGATGGACGCCTCTACCGTTGAATTTGACGGAGCCGTGAACCTTACCAAGGGCGCGATACTTTGTGCCGATGCCGTAACCACCGTCAGCCCGAAATACGCCGAGGAAATCCAGACGCCGTTCTTTGCGCATGGGCTTCATGATATCCTGCGCGAGCACAGTTTCAAGCTCAGCGGCATAGTAAACGGCATAGATACTGACTTTTACAATCCGAAAACGGATAAGGACTTGAAATTCAATTATTCCTACCGCGGACTCACGGGAAAAGGGAAGAACAAGGCGGCGCTTCAGGAGGAATACGGACTGCCTGTTTGTCCCGATGTGCCTGTGATAGCAATGGTTTCGCGGCTTGTCGACCACAAGGGCTTTGACCTTGTGCGCGAGGTGGCATATGAACTGCTTTCGCGCGATATGCAGTTTGTTCTGCTCGGCACGGGCGACTATGATACCGAATGTTTCTTCCGCGAATATGCGGCGAGAAGCGGCGGCAAGGCGGGCGTGAAGATAGAGTACAACAGAAAGCTCTCCAAGCTCGTATATGCGGGCGCGGACATGTTCCTCATGCCCTCAAGAAGCGAGCCATGCGGTCTTGCGCAGATGATAGCTTCACGCTACGGCACCGTGCCGATAGTGCGCGAGGCGGGCGGTCTATATGACACGATAAAGCCCTATTACGAGGGCGATGGCAACGGTTTTACCTTTGCCGCATACAATGCGCGCGATATGCTCAGCGTGATAGATCAGGCAATAGCTCTCTATCATGATAAGGAGAAGTGGACGGCACTTGTGAAAAAGGTAATGAAAACAGACTTTTCATGGAATGTTTCGGCGGAAAAATATGCGGAGCTTTTTCTCTCGCTTTCTCCGGAAAACTAATTGAAAATAAAAAAGCAAAAAACATTTAACTCAGGGGGAAAACACCGCAATTATGGGAAACACAATCGAAAAAACAGATGTAAGAGAGGCGCTGGACAGCAAGCTTTCGCGTTATTTCGGCGTCGGAGCCGACGAGGCTACGAAGGCGCAGGTATATAAGGCAGTCATACTCACTGTCAAGGACATACTGACAAACAAGCGCTCGGCTTACCGCCACGATATGAAGAAGCAGCAGGCAAAGAGAGTTTACTATCTCTGCATGGAGTTTCTGATAGGCAGAAGCCTCAAGAATAATCTCGGCAATCTCGGACTCACCTCCGCATATGCCGAGGCACTTTCGGATATGGGCTACAATCTTGAGGATTTTTATGAGATGGAGCCGGACCCCGGTCTCGGAAACGGAGGACTGGGCAGACTTGCCGCCTGCTTCATGGATTCGCTGGCGACACTCGACTATCCCGCAACGGGATTTTCACTCTGCTATGAATACGGGCTTTTCAAGCAGAAAATAATCGACGGAAATCAGGTTGAAATGCCCGATGTATGGATGCCCGGCGGCGACGGATGGCTTGTCCCGAGAACAGACAAGACATTTTCCGTGCGTTTCGGCGGCAGAATAATCGAAAACTGGAACGAGGGTCACTGCACGATAACCCATGTGGACTATGACGAGGTGCAGGCTGTTCCATATGATATGATGATTTCGGGAAGCGACAGCAAGGCTGTCAATAATCTCCGCCTCTGGCGCGCGCACGATATCACCAATTTCAATATGAAGCTCTTCACGCAGGGGCAGTATATGCAGGCTGTGGAGCAGAATACGAATGCGGAAACGCTGACAAAGGTGCTCTATCCCTCTGATGACCATATGGAGGGGAAAATCCTGCGTCTGAGCCAGCAGTATTTCCTTGTTTCCGCTTCGCTTCAGAATATCATCGCGGATCATCTTGCAGTTTACGGCACGCTTGATAATTTCGCCGAGAAAACGGCTATCCATATCAACGATACGCATCCCGCACTCTGCATACCCGAGCTTATGCGCATCTTTATGGACACTTATTCTTTCTCATGGGAGAGGGCGTGGGATGTTGTCACAAAGACGGTTTCGTATACTAATCACACGGTGCTTCCCGAGGCACTCGAATGCTGGAATGAGGACCTTTTCCGTCTCCGCCTTCCGAGAATCTATATGATAGTAGCCGAGATCAACCGCAGATACTGCGAAAATCTCTGGAATCTCTATCCCGGCGACTGGGACAGAATTTCACGCATGTCGATAGTGGCATCGGGTCAGGTGAGAATGGCAAATCTCAGCGTCGTCGGCTCGCATACCGTAAACGGCGTATCGAAGCTTCATTCCGAGATACTCAAGCAGACCGTTTTCCACGATTTCTACAAGGCTGACCCGGATAAATTCACAAATGTGACAAACGGTATCGCTCACCGTCGCTGGCTCTGCTATTCCAACCCCGCGCTCGCGGAGCTGCTTGACGAAATGATCGGCGCGGACTACCGCAAAAATCCGCAGGCGATTTCCGCTTTCGGAAAGTTTGCCGACGATGCCGCAGTGCTTTCCCGCCTGCGCGATATCAAGCATCGCAATAAGGAGCGCTTCGCCGAGGAATATTTCAAGAAGACAGGCAGAAAGATAGATACGCATTCTATCTTCGATGTTCAGGCAAAGCGCATTCACGAATATAAGCGTCAGCTTCTCAACGCGATGAAAGTCATAGAATACTATGCGCTTCTCCGCGAAAATCCGAAGCTCGATATCCCTGCGCAGACCTTCTTCTTTGCGGGCAAGGCGGCTCCCGGCTATTACTTTGCCAAGGATATAATCAAGCTCATCTGGAGCATCGGCGAGGAGATAGAGAAGGACCCTGTTATAAGAGAGAAGATCAGAGTTGTATTCCTCGAGGATTACAATGTCAGCATGGCTGAAATACTCATGCCGGCGACTGATATCAGCGAGCAGATTTCTCTTGCGGGCAAGGAAGCGAGCGGCACGGGCTGCATGAAATTCATGATAAACGGTGCGCTCACCGTAGGCACGCTTGACGGCGCAAATGTCGAGATGGCGGATGCCGTAGGCAAGGACAATATCTATATTTTCGGGCTCACTGCAAGCGATGTCGACGAGCTCTGGCGCAGAGGATATTCCTCTATCGATTACTATCGCACAAGCGAGAGGATCCGCCGCGTCATGGATATGATTTCGCGCGGCTTCAACGGAAACGATTTCTCGGGAATAGTGAATTACTTCATTTCTTCGCCGAATATTTCCGACCCGTATATGTGCCTTGCCGATTTCGATTCGTATTTCAACACATATTCCGGTGCCGTATCCGACTATGCGGACAGAAAGGGCTGGACTGTGAAGTCGCTCAAAAATATCGCGGGAGCGGGCTATTTCGCCTCCGACCGCAGCATAAAGGAATATGCGGAGAATATCTGGCACATAAAGCCTGTTGAGTAATAATAAAAAATGCGGAGGCGGTGATTTGCGCCGCTTCCGCTTTTTGCGATTTTACACATTTTTCGGAGAATTTTATGGCTGAATTTGAATTTCAAAGTCGGGCGCACGGCATGCAGTCGCTCACGGTGCGCGAGGACGGAGAATGGCGGGAGCAGAGAGCGGGCGCCGTGAAATACGGGCGAAAAATGCGCTTTTCCGTGAAAACGCCGTTTTCGCTCTGTTCCGCGAGCCTTGAAATATACTGCGACGACACGGGCGAGCGCCGCTTTTTTGATATGTACGCCTCCGGCGAAAACGAATTTTCGCTCGAAGCCGATACGGCATCGCTCTGCGCGGAGAGCGGCTTATTTTACTATGCCTACCATCTGAATACCGAATACGGGCATAGGGATTTGCTTTGCGATTTCGATACGCTTGAGGAGAAGCTGTGCGAGCCGAGAGGAGACGGAAACGATTTCTTTCAGCTTCTTATTTATAAGGAAAGGGAAGCTCTGCCGAGTTGGTTTTCGGGCGGCGTGATGTATCATATTTTCGTTGACCGCTTCTTTTCCGCAGGAGGTAATCCGGTGAGAGATGACGCGAGAAAAATAGACGACTGGGAGCACGGCATGCCCGAATATCCCGCATATCCCGGGGCTTATCTCGAAAATAACGAATTTTTCGGCGGAGACCTGCAGGGTGTTGCGGCGAAGCTTGACTATATCGCTTCGCTCGGCGTGAACACCGTTTATCTCAGCCCGATTTTTCGCGCGTATTCAAATCACAAGTACGATACGGGCGACTACATGACGGTAGACGAAATGTTCGGCGGCGAGGAGGCTTTACGCACGCTTATCTCAGAGGCGGACAGGCGCGGAATACGCATTATCCTCGACGGCGTTTTCAATCATACTGGAAACGACAGCGTTTATTTCAATGCAAAAGGGCGATATCCCGATGTCGGCGCGTATCAGTCGCCGCTCTCACCGTATTTTCCTTGGTACAGCTTCAAAAATTACCCCGACGACTATGAGGCGTGGTGGGGTATAAAGATATTGCCGCGCGTGAAAAGCGACGAGCCTTCATACAGGGAATTTCTCTTCGGCGAGAGTGGAGTTATCCGCAAATATATGCGCATGGGCATAGGCGGATGGCGGCTCGATGTGGCAGACGAGCTATCTGATGATTTCCTCTTGTGCCTTTCCGCCGCCGCAAGAAGCGAGCGCGACGACGCACTCGTTATCGGCGAGGTCTGGGAGGATGCATCGAATAAGATTGCATATTCAAAGCGTAAGAAATATTTTCGGGGCGGAGAGCTTGACAGCGTGATGAACTACCCGATGAAAAACGCCGTCATAGCCTATATCCGCTACGGAAATGCTGACGCGCTGAAAGCGGAGGCAAAGCGGATATATACGCATTATCCGCGCGAGGTGGCAAATTCTCTCATGAACTTTCTCGGCACGCACGACACCGTGCGCGCACTGACGGCGCTCGGCGGTGCTTCTCCCGATGGAAAAAGCAATGACGAGCTTGCCCATATGAAAATGAGCGAGAGCGAATATGCCACGGCAAAAAAGCGGCTCATGCTCGCTTATCTGACGGTAGCGATGCTCCCCGGCGTGCCGTGCATTTATTACGGCGACGAGGCGGGAATGCAGGGATATTCCGACCCGATGAACCGTATGCCCTATCCATGGGGCAGAGAGGACGCGGAAATACGCGATTTTTACCGCATGGTGGGCGCTGTCCGCCGCGAAAACGCTATCTTTGCCGATGGTGAATTTTACATCGCATATGCCGACTCCGACATTGCCGCACTTGTGCGGGAAAAGGGCGGCGAGCGCATCACGGCACTCATAAACCGCGGAGACATCGCGCATACAGTGTATGCCGACGGCAAAGCCGAGGAGCTTCTCTCGGGCATGAAAGGCGATAGCTTCGCTCTCGAAGGCATGAGTGCGCTCCTGCTGAAAACCGCCGACGGCACGAAAATAAAGGTCGTGGCAAAATGAGAAAATTTCTTGTATTGCTTATTGTCGTATCGCTTTGCCTGTGCTCATGCGGCGAAGCTGTCAGCGTGAATACCGGTGAAGCCGAAAACTATCCCGTTTATGCCGAAATTCCCGAGAAAACGAAGACACTGGTGATAAATACGGGTTCCATGACGCTTCATATGCCCGATTGCAGACACGCCGCGAGAATTTCGGAGAAAAATAAACTGATAACAGAGTATAAATATATTGACTATTTCCTCGATAGAGGTTATAATAAGTGCAAAGTATGCTTTACGGAAAATACCGATGAAAGCAATATTTCGGAGGATTAAAATGAACTTCAGAGAATTTGACCTTGGCGGCAAAAAGCTGAGAATATCGGCTTTTTCGGATAATGCCGTCAGAATCAGAATCAGCAGCGACTTCAAGCCGACGTACTTTGAGAGATACGGAATTTACAATGAGCCCGATGAAAACGCGGGCGAACTGCTCACAAACGGCATAAAGGCGGGCGACCTTGCCGTCACATACGAAAACGGCGTTATAACGATGAAAAGCCCGCGTTTCGAGCGCACGATAAGCCTTGACAACAGCGCTGTGGCGGAAAAATCAAAGCTCTTTAACGAGAAGCTCACGGATTTCCGTCCCGAGAGAAAGAAGATAGTCGGCGACACATCTGAGGACGAGCCTATCGAATATGTAAACTTCGAGAAAGACCCGAAATATATCACTGTAAGAACCGATGGCGAGATTTTTTACGGTCTCGGCGAAAGCAATACGGACAGAATCGTGCTCAACGGCAGAACATACCTCGAGAGAGTAATCTATGTGCGCTCCGAGATAGTCATTCCTTTTCTTATGACAAAAGCGGGCTACGGTATACTCTGCAATTCCACGATATGGCACGGCGTAGATGTCTGCGACGAAAACAAAAACGAGATATGCTGGTTTTTGCCCGACGGCGATATAGATTTTTATCTCTTCGCCGGCGACAATCTGAAGGCGATACTCGAGCGCTTTACTTATGTTACGGGCAGACCGATGGTTCTCCCGAAATGGGGCTATGGGCTTACATTCATCGACCAGTATTTTGCCGACCAGTTTGAGGTCATGCACAATGCGGAGAAATTCCGCGAAAAGAAAATACCCTGCGATACCTTCAGCCTTGAGCCCGGATGGATGGGCGGATACGATTTCAGCACGCAGAAGAAATGGTATACCCAGCGCTTCTATATCTGCGACTGGATGCGGCGCACCGATGAGGAGTTTGCGGCTCATACGCCACGCGAGCGCCAGTTTACCACGGCACTGAACAGATACGGCTTCAAATTGCTGCTTTGGCTCTGCTGTAAATACGACTTCACGGCAAATCAGGAAAACCGCGCGGGAAATCCCGCGGATTTCGGCATAGAGCCTTGGTATAAGCATCTCAAATCATTTGTATGCGATGGGGCTTCGGGCTTCAAAATGGATCCGTGCAAGGTCGTAGACACGGCAACAGAGACGCGCGTCTATGCCAACGGCGAGGGAGAGCCTTATATGCACAGCCTGCAATGTACGCTTTACGGCAAGGAAATGTACGAGGGCTACAGCGAATATACGGGTCTGCGCCCGATGCATCATATGAGCGGCGGCTATACGAGCATGTCGCGCTACAGCGCAACCACTACGGGCGATTCCGGAGGCAAGCATAAGACTCTTGTCTGGATACTCAACAGCGGTCTCTCCGGCATGTCGAACATAACCTGCGATATGGATATTTTCGCAAAGCACACGATACATTACTGCTTCTTTACGGCTTGGTGTCAGCTCAACAGCTGGTCTGGCTACAGCCATCCGTGGTGGGCAGGTGACGAGCTTGAGGCTATCTTTACTTTCTATGATAAGCTCAGATACCGTCTGCTCCCGTATATCTATTCCGCGGCGATAGAATCGCATATCAGCGGCACTCCGGTTGTCCGTGCCATGCCGCTGGAATTTGAGGACAAGGCACTCGTGAATGCAACCTGCGAGTATATGTTCGGCGACAGTATGCTCGTCGGCTCATTCTCCGATACGATATATCTGCCGGAGGGCGAGGTGTGGATAAACGCATGGAACGGCGAGCTTTTATCCGGCGGCAGAGAAGTGAATATCGATGTTCCCGAAAACAGAGGCGGTCCGCTCTATATCAGAGGCGGAGCGATAATTCCGACACAGGCTGAAAAGCAGTTTACCGATTGCAAGGATGACGAGCATCTCACTCTCGAGATTTATCCCGTTGAGGCTTGCAATACGGCTTATACACTCTATGAGGACGATGGCAGAACGCAGGCTTATCTTGCGGGCGAACGCGCAAAAACAGAGTTTACGCTCCGCATGATCTGCGGCAAGGCTATACTTACCATAGGCAGGCGCGAAGGTTCCTTTGACGGCATGGCAGCGGAGAGAAGCTACGGCGTGAAGGCTTATGCTGTCGCTGCCCCGAAGGCAGTTTACGTTGACGGAAAGGCTGCCCATTTCACTTATGCCGATGGCTTTGTTTCATTTGAAGCAGGCACGGCAAGCGAAGCTGTGATAGAATTTTAAAAAATTAAAGGGGATATGATAATGGAACTTATTTCAAGACCCGAGTATGACAGATTTACTGCGGCAGACAGAGAAAAAAGACTGCAGTGGTTTAAAGAAGCGCGTTTTGGTATGTTTATTCATTACAGCCTTTTCTCTCAGCATGAAACAGGTGAATGGTGCATGTATCAGCAGGACTATACCAAGGCGGAATATGAAGAATTTGCAAAGGTGTTCGCTCCGAAGGAAGGCTGTGCCGACGAATGGTGTGCTCTCGCAAAGAAGGCGGGCGCAAAATATGCGGTACTCACAACACGTCATCATGAGGGCTTTTCTCTCTGGAAATCCGATGTGAATCCGTATAATTCATATAATTATTGCGGTCGTGATATAGTTCGCGAATTTGTTGATGCCTGCCGTAAATACGGTTTGCGTATAGGACTTTATTCATCGCTTATGGACTGGCATCATCCCGATGGCTGGCGTTGCGCTTTCGACCCGGAGGCAAGAAGAAGATTTCTTGATTATATCGAGGCTCTCAATGTGGAGCTTCTCTCAAACTACGGCAAGATAGACATTCTCTGGTATGATATGCCTTACCCCATGACAAGCAGTGAGGGTTGGGATTCCGTAAACCGCAACTACAGATTGCGGAAGCTCCAGCCCGACATCCTGATAAACAACAGAAGCAAGATGCAGGAGGATTTTCTCACTCCGGAGGAGAGAGTAAATCCTGCCGACGGCGCATATTGGGAAGCGTGCATGACCTTCAACGGAATTTCATGGGGATATCTTGATGCGGAGCAGGTAAAGCCATATTCATATACGCCCCAGCAGATAATCCGTATGCTCAATACCGCTACGGCAGGAGGCGGAAACCTTCTGCTCAATATCGGACCGAAGGCAGACGGAAGCATTCCGGAGGAAGCCGTGAAGCCGCTTGAGATTGTAGGTGCATGGCTTGCGGAAAACGGTGAGGCTGTTTACGGAGAAAAAGCAATTGTGGGCAGTAATATTGGCGGATGCGCTCTGAATGTACCCAGCGCAAGCCCCGATTGTACGAAAATTTACCTCTGGAACAGAATATGGAAGAGCGGAGAGCTTCGTCTCGGCGGTTATATGGACGCTCCGAGGACGATTACGGCTCTCGCAACGGGAGAAAAGATAGATTTTGAGATGGACGGACACCGAATCATACTGAAAAATCTTCCCGAAAAATCTTTTGACAGGCATGCAAATATTGCTGTCATAAAGCTGGAGTTTGATAAGAGCCCGCGTTGCCGCAGCGGCAGCTACTATCCGCAGATGCGTGGCGGAGAAAATGTAGCGGGCGATTTGGTGCAGTGATATGTTTGAAGCCGAAATAGAAAAACTGCTCACAGAAAAGGGAGCAAGTCTGGTAGGCTTCTCGGCGCTCGGCGAAAGCTTCTGCGATATGTATCCGCAATACGGCTATGCCGTTACGATAGTGCGGAAGCTTGCCGATGCCGTGGTGGAAACGATAAACGGCAGACCTACGATGTCGTATTTTCAGCATTACCGCATAACGAACACAAAGCTCGATTTGCTCGCGCTTGATGCGATGGATTTTATCGAGAGCATGGGTTATCATGCACTTCCTATCGCCGCATCGCAGAGCACTAACGATAAAAAAGAGGAATATCGCGGTATTTTTCCGCATAAGACCGGTGCGGTACTTTCGGGACTCGGCTTCATCGGAAAAAACGGATTGCTGATAACCCCGCAGTTCGGCTCAAAGGTTCGGCTTGCCACGGTACTTACCGATATGCCGCTCGAAAGCAAAAGGGAAATACTTGAATGCCTTTGCGGCAGCTGTACAATATGTCGCGATGCCTGTCCCGCAGGCGCAATCTCGGGCGAAATCTATGTCCCCGGTGCGCCGCGCGATACGATTTTTGATGCGAGGAAATGCTCGGAGCATATGAAAACCTACAAGGACATAGGCAGAGGCGCGGTTTGCGGGATATGCATGAGCGTCTGCCCGTATAACAAATGTAAATGATAAAAAAACCTCCCGCTGTCACGCTTGCGCGACAGCGGGAGGTTTTTTTTTCGACAGACTGAGACAGCCATCGGATTTGCCGATGGCTGCTGTTTTATCCTCTTGTGATTTTTATACGCATTTCGGCACCGGGCTCATCGAGAACCTCTGCCTTGAGCTTCCAGCTTTTTGAAACGCCGTCGGGGAAGCGGTTCAGCGAATAAGAGCCGGATGCGGCGCCGCAATAGAGCGAAGAATCAAAAATTGCCGTTTGAGGATCGTCGGATTTATAGAAAAACGGATCGGAGGGTGTATCTTTTACATCATAGCAGGGACCGTATTTCACAAAATTGCCGTTTTCGTCCGTTATTTTCGCAAATGCGTTGCGAATGCGGATGGCGTTTCCGAGATCATGGCGCGGCATGCCGTTAGGACGGTTAGACGAGACGCATTGCGCCTTTGTAAACCATTCGCGGTTAATCTTTTCATCCACGAGCCAGAAAACTACGCCGCCTTTTGACTCGCCCGGGGTGAGTGCTTCCTCAAATCCCTCCTTGAGCCTTATTTCACAGAGGAAATATTCATCCGGATCGGGCGTGGGCACCTTGAGTATCTGATATTTGCCGGAGCAGGTGGAATGGAGCGTGTAAACGCCGTCATACGTTGCCTCCACTTCATCAGCCCAACCGAGATAATAGCGCTGATACGGGTCGATATAGGCGGGGCGCGTGCCTCCCGCGAGGTGATTTCCGCAGGACATGAGCGAGAAATTCAGCGGGAGCGGCCAACCGAAAACATAATCTGCGGGCGGAGTATAGCGGCAGTACATATCCTGCGCGCCGACATTGTGTGCCAGCTCATGCGCGGGCGTGCCGATGGTAACAGGACCTTTTCCGCTGTGTTCGCCGACATTTGAAATGCGGACAACCTTTACACCGCCGCGCATTTCCACCTCTGTGGGCTGGCTTGTTCCGTGAACCATATAGCGATGTGTCGGAAGCGGCGCATTCTCGTAGTCCGGAGCCGTATATTCCGGATCGGCTTTTGTTGTGGCATGGTCAAAGCCCGCATTGAGTATGATTATCGCAAGCTCATCGGGCGTTATGGTGCCGTCGCCGTTTTTATCGTATTTGGCAAAATCTATGTAGGGGTCGCAGGCGGCAACTATATCATGAATAGCCTTTGCGGCGGCACTGCCGTTGTCATATCCCTCCAGATTGCGCAGTGCCGCGGGGTGGTTCAGCTTTACGGTTACGGCAAGCACGCCTTCCGGAGCATTTTCGCACTGCGGATGGTCGATATGTACGGGATAGAACCAGAATTTGCCCTGTGTCATTTCCTTATAGAAGTCCATCATGGAGTGGCAGTTCTCACCGAAAAATCTGTCATAACAATCGGCGGGTTTTGTCATAGCCCACTGCTCGCCGTAGTAGGGCGAGGTTTTGTCTGTCAGAAGCTCGGGATGCTCGGGTGTATAATGGCTTATTCCTTCGCCGCTCGGGTCAAAGCTTGCTATGACGATGAGCAACGGAGCAGGTACGATAGGTTTCATAACAAATATTCCTTTCCGAAAAGGGAAAATATCCTTTTTACAGTCAGTAATTTTAGCACACAAAGCCTGCCGTGTCAATAGCGCGGAAATTTTTTCTTCAAAAATCGGCAAAAGGCGGTGTTGCCACGGAGAAAAATATTGACTTTACGGAGCTTTTGCGATATACTGTATAAAAAGAAGGAGGGTGAAAATGGAGATTTTTTATGATTCATTCCGATTTATTTTTGAAGTGGCCGAATTTTTTTGCAAATGCGAAGGTGCTCCGTGATTTTTGCGATGATTCGATTTTTCAGATAAACATTACAAAATTCAAGGAGATTTAATAGATTATGTGGTTTTGGCTTTCAATTGTAACGATACTCTTCTGGAGCGGCTCGGATGTTTTTTCCAAGATGGGCTCTAAGGAAAACGATAAACTCAGCCATTGGAAAATGGTATTTTTCGTAGGACTTGTAATGGGCATTCATGCCGTTGTCCTGCTGATAACAGGTGCAGAATTTAAGCTCGCCGATATCATAACATATCTGCCCGCTTCGTTCCTTTATATTCTTTCGATGATACTCGGCTATGTCGGGCTTCGTTATATCATGCTTTCGGTTTCTTCGCCGATATGCAATTCCTCGGGCGCTCTCGCCTGTGTGCTTCTGATGGTAGTGCTGAAGGAATTTCCGGAAAATCCGCTTCAGTATGTCGGTCTTGTGCTTGTCTGTGTAGGTGTTGTGGCGCTCGCCATTCTCGAACAGAAGAAGGATAAAGAAGCTCGCGAGAGACTCAGCGAAGAAGAAAAGAAAAAGTATTCAAAGGGTTTCATCGCCGTAATGTTTCCGATATTCTATTGTATAATAGATGCGCTCGGTACATTTGTGGACGGATATCTGCTCGGTGATTATGAGGGCATGCCCGCAAAAATAGAAGAGACAGCAGGGCTTATCGCATATGAACTGACATTCCTGCTTATGGCAGTATTTGCTTTTATTTATGTTGTGGCTATCCGCCGCGAGAAAATCTCGTTCTCCGGCGAGAAGCCGAAGATTGCAGCCGCAGTCTGCGAAACGGCAGGTCAGGTTGCATATACTTATGCTATAGCGGCAAATTCCGTGGTTGCCGCGCCCATGATATCGACATACTGCGTATTTTCGCTTATCTGGGCAAGAATATTACTGAAGGAGAAGCTTACAAAGGCGCAGTATCTTGTGCTTGCCATAGCCTTGGCGGGTATACTGATACTCGGCGTTTTTGATGCATGATTTTATGGAGAAAAACGAAACCGGCTTTCTTTGCGAGGTGGCGGAGAGGCTCGGAAATATCAGAAAAGAAAATACCGACATCTTTGATTTTTCGGGCGCGTCACTGCCGGACAGAGATGCGGTGATTGATTTTATACATAGCCTGAAAAGGGTGCTTTTTCTCGGCTATTTCGGCGAAGCGTCGCACACGCGGGAAAGCGCCGGGAGGACAACGGAGCAGGGCATAAGGCATATTTACGAAACGCTGAAAAATCAGCTGTGCCTTGCCTTTCGCATGGAGCACAGGGATTGCAGATGCAGATACGCTGCAGAGATAGCGGGGGATTTTATCTGCCGTATACCCGCGCTCGAGGAGGCTATGCTGCTTGATCTCGAGGCGGCGTTTGTCGGCGACCCTGCGGCAAAGAGCAAAAGCGAGATAATATGCTCTTATCCGGGTTTTCTCGCGATATTCGTATACCGTGCCGCACATATACTCTATGAGGCGGGCGTGCCTCTTATTCCGAGAATAATGACGGAATATGCGCACAGCCGCACCGGTATAGACATAAACGCGGGTGCTACGATAGGAAGAAGCTTTTTCATAGACCACGGCACAGGCGTCGTAATAGGCGAAACGACCGTTATCGGAGATAATGTAAAGATATATCAGGGCGTGACGCTCGGTGCGCTTTCCACAAGGCTGGGGCGTAAGCTCGGCGGCAAAAAGCGTCATCCCACAATAGAAAACGATGTGACAATCTATTCGGGCGCGACAATCCTCGGCGGCGATACCGTTATAGGAGAGGGAAGCGTCATCGGCGGAAACGTATTTATAACGGAATCAGTGCCGAAAAACATGCGCGTATCAATGAAGGCGCCCGAGCTTGTTTACAAAGAGGGGAAGCATGAGTAAATACAGGGCGGTTATTTTTGATCTCGACGGTACTTTGCTGAATACCATAGATGATCTCGCGGCGGGTGTAAACCATGTGCTTGCTTTGCACGGCTATCCGGTGCACAGTGTGCCCGAGGTGCAGAGCATGGTCGGAAACGGAGTGGCACGGCTGATGGCGCTTGCCGTTCCCGAGGGAACGGCGGCGGAGGAGCAGAGCGCAATGCTCGCGGAATTTCGCGAATATTATTTCAGCCACAGCGAGGTTTATACAAAGCCGTATGACGGCATAGAGGAGCTGCTCGCGGGTCTGCAAAGCCGCGGGATAAAGACTGCGGTGACATCCAATAAATTCGATGCCGCGGTAAAGAAGCTCTGCGATAAATATTTCGGTTCTCTCATCACCGTCGCCATAGGCGAGAGCGCGGACACGCCGAAAAAACCTGACCCGAAAATGGTGGAAAAGGCACTCGCACTTCTCGGCGTCGGTGCGGACGAGGCACTTTACGTCGGAGACTCGGAAGTCGATATAGTGACGGCGAAAAATGCCGGTCTTGCTTCCGTCAGCTGTACATGGGGCTTCAAATCGCGGGAATTTCTTATTTCCGAGAGGAAAAAAGTGCTCGGTAATGCCGACCCTCGCATGATGATAGACGAGCCGAGCGAACTTTTTTCGGCAATGGAATGAGTTTTTACAAAATATCTATTTACAAAATCGCATTTTTAGGGTAGAATTAGACAGTAAAGTAAATTTCTGTACCCGAAGGAGAAAAACATCATGAAACCATGCTACAAAAGGGTGCTTGTCAAGCTCTCGGGAGAGGCTCTCTCAGCAGGCTCGGACGGCATCTTCAACTACGATTTTATAGACGAGGTGTGTCGCGTGATAAAAAAGTGCGTTGACGCGGGCACACAGGTCAGCATCGTTGTCGGCGCCGGCAATATCTGGAGAGGCAGACAGGGCGTGAATATGGACCGCACCAGAGCCGACCACATGGGTATGCTTGCCACTGTTATAAACTGCCTTGCGCTTCAGGACTCGCTTGAAAAGCTCGGTGTGGATACGCGCGTGATGACGGCTGTAGAAATGCAGCGCTTTGCCGAGCCGTATATCAGAAACAAAGCCGTTTCACATCTGAATAAGGGCAGAGTAGTAATATTCGGATGCGGAATAGGAAGTCCGTTTTTCTCTACGGATACGGCGGCTGTGCTCCGCGCGGCTGAGATAAATGCCGATATCGTTTTGCTTGCAAAGAATGTAGACGGCGTTTATACGGCGGACCCGAAGATTGATCCGACGGCAAAGAAGCTCTCAAATATCGATTATATCGATATTCTCAAAGAGGGTCTGAAGGCTCTCGACTTCACGGCAACATCCTTCAGTATGGAAAATCATATACCGATACTTCTCTTTGGTCTCGATGACCCGGAAAACATCTATAAAGCCGTTTGCGGCGAAAAAATAGGAACAATAGTAGGAGGAAACAAATAATGAAACTCGATGTCAAGGAATTTGAAACAAAAATGCAGAAATCCATCGCTTCTTACGAATATGAGCTCAGCTCTATACGCGTCGGAAGAGCAAGTGCACAGGTTCTCAATAAGATAAGCGTTGACTACTGGGGCACACCCACACCCATCGCTCAGATGGCTGAGGTTAAGACAACGGATGCGAGAACTCTGCTGATAACACCTTGGGATGCTTCCTCGCTCAAAAATATCGAGCGCGCCATTCAGGAGAGCGATCTCGGTATCAACCCGCAGAACGACGGAAAGACTATCCGCCTCGTTTTCCCCGCGCTCACTGAGGAGAGGCGTCTTGAGCTTAAAAAGCAGGTTTCCAAAATGGGCGAAGAGGCAAAGGTTGCCATCCGCAATGTGCGCAGAGAGGCAAACGACAAGATAAAGACTATGAAGAAAAATTCAGAAATGACTGAGGACGAACAGAAGGCTTCCGAAAAGGATACGCAGGATCTGACCGACAAGTATATCAAGATTGTTGACGATGTAACTGCGAAAAAAGACCGAGAGGTTATGGAAATCTGAGAAAGCGGCACAGTGGGCTGTCGTACCCGATGCTTATGCGTCATAGGGACGGCAGCCCTGTCGATAAAAGGGATTTATGAGCGATTCTTTGAAAAATGCTCCGGATATCAGCGGTATAAAGCATATAGCCATAATAATGGACGGTAACGGCAGATGGGCAAAAAAGCGCCTGATGCCGCGTGAATACGGTCACAGCTACGGGGCGAAAAACTTCAAGAAGATAGTCCGCCATTGCGGCGAGATAGGTATAGAGAATATCACCGTATATGCCTTTTCCACGGAAAACTGGAAGCGTCCGAAAAAGGAGGTCGATGAGATAATGCGTCTCATGCGCGAATACGTCGACCAGATGAAAAAGGACTTCGAGCATGAGGATATCAGGCTTTGCTTCATCGGCAGCAGAGAGCCATTTTCGCCTGAGCTTCAAGCCGATATGGAATATCTCGAGCGCGTCACCGCAGAGAGAAAATGCAGGCTCTGCATAGCAGTAAATTACGGCGGCAGGGCGGAGATAGTTGATGCCGTAAACAAGCTGATAGCAGAGGGAAAGACGAAAATAACGGAAGCTGATATCACAGAGAATATCTATTCCGGAATTTGCCCTCCGCCGGATATCATTATCCGTACAGGCGGGGAATACAGACTCTCAAATTTTCTCCTCTGGCAGTCGTCATATGCGGAGCTTTTCTTTTCACCGACGCTCTGGCCTGATTTTACCGAGGAGGAAATCGATTCCGTAATAGAAGAATTTCATAAAAGAAAGAGAAGATTCGGAGGCGTTTGATATGAAAAAGCGCATTATCACGGCGATAGTTTGTCTCGCACTTCTGGTGCCGACACTGATTTTTTCCGATACTTGGGTTTTTCCAGCAGTCATGACGCTGCTCGCGCTGATTGCAGTATATGAAATATGCGGTTGCATAGGCGTGCGAAAGGCTTTCTTTATTTCGATACCGGCTTATATCGTTACGGCGGCTGTAATGCTGCTGATAATTTACTGCCGCGACAAAAAGCTCTTCCTGCCGATAGTTTGCGCTTCGGCTCTCGCTTTCATGTTTATAGTTTTCACTGTATCCATGCTGTCGAGCGGGAATATCCGCTTTTCGCAGTCGGCTGAGCTTGTTTCGTTCACTGCATATATAATAACGGGCTTTCTCTCAATTCTGCTCCTGCGTGAAGCCGATATGGGAAAATATCTCTATCTGCTCGTTTTCATCGGCGCATGGTCAACGGATACGGGCGCTTATTTTGCAGGAGTGCTTTTCGGCAAGCATAAGCTTATACCGGAGGTCAGTCCGAAAAAGACGGTCGAGGGTGCTTTCGGCGGCGTGCTCGGCTGTGTGCTCGGCTTTGTGATATATGGCTTCATTATATCGAAAAGACATCCGGAAATCTCCGTGAATTATCTTTTGCTGGTGCTTCTGGCGCTTGCCGTGGCTGTTATTTCTCAGCTCGGCGACCTTATCGCATCGTTTGTCAAGCGTGAGCAGGGAATAAAGGATTTCGGCTTCATCTTTCCGGGGCACGGCGGCGTGCTGGACAGATTTGATTCCATAATCGCCGTGGCACCGCTTATATACATAGCTTCGCTCTTTGTGACGAAGGATATATTTACTTTTATTTAAAGGGCTTTTCCAATGGATAAAAAAAGTATTACACTGCTGGGCTCGACAGGCTCGATAGGCGTGCAGGCGCTTGAAGTGGCGGCTTTTCACGGCATGAATATCGAGGCACTCTGCTTCGGCTCAAATATAAAACTCGGAGAAGCGCAGGTGAGAAAATTTTCACCGCGCTTTTGCGCCGTTTTTGACGAAAAGGCGGCGCTTGATCTGAAAACGCGCATTGCCGATACGGAAACGGAGATTTTCTGCGGAACGGACGGTATATGCGAGATGACAGAGGCGGCAGGCAGCGATATCTGTCTCAATGCGATAAGCGGCTTTGCAGGGCTTTTACCGACGATGAGCGCAGTGAAAAGCTGCCGCCGCATAGCGCTGGCAAATAAGGAAACCCTCGTCGCCGCAGGCGATATCGTCATGGGCGCGGCAAAGGAGCACGGATGTGAGATAGTTCCCATTGACAGCGAGCACAGCGCCATTTTTCAGTGCCTTCAGGCAGGGAAGAGGGACGAGGTGAAAAGACTGATTCTCACCTGCTCGGGCGGAGCCTTTTTCGGCTATACAAAGGAAAAGCTTGCCACTGTTACAAGAGAGCAGGCACTCGGTCATCCGACATGGAACATGGGTGCGAAGATAACCATAGACTGCGCCACTCTCATGAACAAGGGCTTGGAGCTGATAGAGGCAATGCATCTCTTTTCCGTTCCCGCCTCGAAAACAGACATTGTTATTCACCGCGAAAGCATAATACATTCGATGGTGGAATACATTGATAATACGGTTATGGCGCAGCTCGGTTCGCATGATATGCGCTTGCCTATACAGTATGCGCTGACTTATCCCGATAGGGCGGAGGCGGCGGGAGAGCACCTCGACCTTGTCGGTCTCGGCAGGCTCTCGTTCTTCTCACCCGACTATGAGACATTTCCTCTGCTCGGGCTTGCGCGGCGTATGGCAGAGGCGGGCGGAAATATGCCATGTGTCATGAATGCCGCAAACGAGGAGGCTGTAGGGCTTTTCCTCTCGGGCAGAATACTCTTTCCCGAGATACCGGAGCTTGTAATGCGCGTATGCGAGGAGACCGCACGCATCGAAAAGCCTTCGCTTTCCGATATTATAGAAGAAAACATGCGCGCACGCGCTCTCACCGCAAATTATGCGGCATCACGCTGATTTTACCGCTGAAACGGAGATTATTTATGGCTTTTTTGTATGTATTACTTGCAATACTGCTTTTCGGAGCTCTGATATTCATTCATGAGCTCGGGCATTTTCTCACCGCAAGACTTTTCCATGTGACTGTGCATGAATTTTCCATAGGCATGGGTCCGCGCCTTCTCTGGTTCACATCCAAAAAGAGCGGGACGGTCTATGCGCTCCGCCTTTTTCCGATAGGCGGCTTTGTTTCCATGGCGGGAGAGGACGAAAAGAGTGACGATGAGAACGCTATTTCCGCAAAGCCTCTATGGCAAAGAATGATAATCACTGCGGCAGGTTCGTTTTCAAATCTGCTGCTTGGTTTTATCGTTGTCGGCATCATTGTTTTTTCAATGAAGAGCATATATGCTCCGGTAATAAGCGACTTTACCGAAAACGCGATAACCTCTGCGGAGGGCGGGCTTGAGGTCGGTGACAAGATAATCCGGGTCGGTCCGAGAAGAGTGTATACGGCAAGCGATGTTGTTTATGCCATAGGCAGATACGGCGATGAGACGACAGAAGTTACCGTCATCCGCGGCGGCGAGAAGAAGATGCTGACGGTTACATTCCCGACATATGAAAATCAGGGAATAAAATTCGGCAGTCGCGACTTTAATTTTAAAGAGGAAAACCGCAATTTCTTCTCGCTTATGCGTTATACATGGCATCAGTCGGTTATGGTTGTGCGCGTGATATGGGATTCGCTCTTTGACCTCGTGACAGGCAAGCTCGGGCTGAAACAGCTTTCAGGTCCCGTCGGCATAACAAAAGAGATAGCCTCTGTTGCCCAGAGCGGAGACAAGGCAAATCTGCTCAGTATTTTTGCCATGCTTGCGGTAAACCTCGGCGTGATGAATCTTCTGCCTTTTCCCGCGCTGGACGGCGGCAGACTTTTCTTCATGTTTATCGAGCTGATATTCCGCAAGCCGATAAAACCGGAGGTGGAGGGCTACATCCACTTTGTCGGAATCATCATTCTGCTCGGGCTGATGGTGCTTGTGGCATTCAAGGATATAGCATACCTATTCAAGTAGGCAGGATTAAAAATGAATTATAACGAAATCAGAAGAAAAACCCGCGCGATAAGCGTTGGCAATATAAAAATAGGCGGCAATGCGCCGATATCGGTGCAGTCGATGACAAATACACCGAGCGAGGACTACGCCGCCACATATGCGCAGATGAAGGCGCTCGAAGCGGAGGGTTGCGATATAGTGCGTATGACAGTGCCTACCATCGAGGCGGCGCAGGTGCTCGGCAGACTGAGGGAATCGGATATCGCGATGCCTATAGTGGCGGATATTCATTTCGATTACCGCCTTGCCATAGCGGCGGCTGATGCGGGCGCAGATAAAATAAGAATAAACCCCGGCAACATAGGAGAGCGCGACAGAGTGAAAGCCGTTGTCTCCAAGTGCCGCGAAAAGCGCATACCGATAAGGATAGGCGTAAACAGCGGCTCTCTGGAAAAGGAGCTTCTCGCAAAATACGGTGCACCGACGGCAGAGGCTCTCGCCGAGAGCGCCATGGGGCATATAAAGATACTCGAGAGCCTTGATTTTTTTGATATCGCCGTTTCTATCAAATCGAGCGACGTTTTCACTATGGTGAAGGCGAATAAAATTCTCGCTTCGATGTGTGATTATCCTCTGCATCTCGGCGTGACCGAGGCAGGAAGAGGTGAAGCCGGATGTCTCAAGAGTGCGCTTGGGCTCGGTGCATTGCTCACCTCCGGTATAGGCGATACCGTCCGCGTTTCGCTCACGGACAAGCCCGAGAGTGAAATAGAGGCGGCGCGGAATATACTAAAGGCACTTTCACTCTATGACGGAGGCTATATAAACATAATCTCCTGTCCGACCTGCGGCAGGACAAAAATAGATCTTATTTCTCTCTGCGAGAGGCTGGAAAAGCTTCTCTCCGGATATAAGCCAAACAGGAAAATAACACTTGCCGTCATGGGTTGTGTCGTAAACGGACCCGGCGAGGCAAGAGAAGCCGATATCGGAATAGCGGGCGGAGCCGGAGAAGCTGTTCTTTTCCGCCGCGGAGAAATCATCCGCAAAATAAAAGAGGAGAATATTTTGGAGGAGCTTGAAGCCGAAATAGCGAAGCTTTGCCAAAACCGAGCATAAATTTCAGAAATGGGAAAAACACTGACCGAAATTTTTGATAAATATGTCCCGATGGCGGAAAACAGAAAAATACTCGACAGCGGCAGGGTACTGCGCAAGCGTATTGATATGGAAAAGCGCATGCTTGAGGTGGATGCCGCCTTTGATTCGCTTGTCGGCAAGGCGGAGCTTTATAAGCTGGAGCAGGCTCTCTCGGAAACCTACAGGCTTTCATATCTGAAAATATGTCCGAAATACGACGCTTCGCTTTTTACACCGAAGTATTTTCCCGAGGTTATTGCCGAGGCAAGGCATACCAACATCATCTCGCATGGTTTCCTGCAGAAATACAATGCGGATTTTGACGAAAACACGATAAATATAGAGATAATGTTCGGCGACGGCGGACTCGGCATGATGCGCGATGCGAATGTCGGCGACAAGATAGCCCGCATAATAGAAAACGAATTCGGGCTGAAATACGAGGTACGCTTCAGCACGGCGGGGAATATAGATGTTGACTACGAGGAGCTGATAGCAAATACATTTGCCGCCGCGCACAAAAAGGCGGATACTGCAGATGTACAGGATGAATCAGAAGTCTTTGAGATGCGCACCTCGCTCTCAAACGAGCCTATGGTAAACGATATCGACGAGCGCGGGATACTGCATATCGGCAATATAATGCTCGATATCTCTTCGCCCGAGCCTGTTTACGGCGAGGCTTTTGATATAGTGCCGACGGCTATGCGCGAGATAGAGGGAAATATGCCCTCCGTTATCGCCGCGGGAAAGATGTTCGGCATAGACTTCCGCGAAATACGCGGCAAGGGCACGGCGGTATCTTTTTTTCTGACTGACGATGACGCTTCCGTCACGGTGAAGATGATGCTTCCCGACGACAAGGCGGAGCTTTTCCGCTCGCTCAAGGGCGGGTGCGCGCTCGCCGTGCGCGGCAGATACAAATACGATGAATTTGCGCAGGAAAATGTGCTTTCTCCGATAGGCGTGCAGAAGATAAAGCTTGTTTCGCGCACGGACGATGCGCCCGAGAAGCGTGTGGAGCTCCACCTGCATACAAATATGTCCATGATGGACGCGACCATAGATCCATATGGCATTGTGGAGCTTGCTAAAAACTGGGGTCACAAGGCTGTCGCCATCACCGACCACGGAAATGTTCAGGGCTTTCAGGAGGCGATGCTTGCCGCGGAGAAGCTCGGCATGAAGGTCATCTACGGTATGGAGGCATACTTTGTGGACGACACGGCAAAGGCTATCTACGGCGATGAAGATATAAGCTTCGAGGATGAATTTATCGTTTTCGATACGGAGACGACGGGTCTTTCTCCCGTTTACAACAAGCTGACTGAGATAGGCGCTGTCCGCGTCAAGGACGGCGAGGTGCTGGAGGTTTTCAATACATTTGTCAATCCCGAGGTACACATACCCGAGAATATAACCGAGTTGACGGGTATATCCGACGATATGGTAGCCGACGCGCCGAAAACGAAAGAGGCTGTCGAGAATTTTCTTGCCTTTATCGGCGACAGAACGCTCGTGGCGCACAATGCCACATTCGATATGGGCTTTATCCGCAAGGCGGCGGACGACTACGGGCTGAAATTTGACAATGCGTATATCGATACGGTTTCGATGTCGCGCTTTGTAAATCCCGATCTGAAAAAGCACAAGCTTGATATAATCGCGGAATATTACGGACTCGGCGATTTCAATCATCACAGGGCAAGCGACGATGCCGAGATGTGCGCGGCGATATTCTACCGCATGATAGACAAGCTGCGCGGAGAGGGAATAGATTCGCTTGCACAGATGTCGCACTCCATGGTGGAAAATACAGACCCGAAAAAACTGAAAACATATCATCAGATAATTCTCGTGAAGAACAAGGTCGGACTGAAAAATCTTTACAGGCTCATTTCGGAATCATATCTGAAATATTACAAGCGCGTTCCGAGAATACCGAAAACACAGCTTGAAAAATACCGCGAGGGGCTTATCATAGGCTCTGCCTGCGAGGCGGGGCAGCTTTTTACGGCACTTGTGGAGGGCAAGCCGTGGGATGAGCTTGTTTCCATAGCGCAATTTTACGATTACCTCGAAATTCAGCCTATTTCAAACAACGGGTTTCTGATACGCGAGGGAAGAGTTCCGGGAGAAGAGGGGCTTCGCGAGCTTAATCGCAGGATTGTGAAGCTCGGCGAGGAGACAGGCAAGCCTGTTGTTGCCACATGCGATGCGCACTTTCTCGAAAAGCATGACGAGATATACAGAAAAATTCTGCTCTCAGGCATGAAATTTTCGGATGCGGATGCCGATATCGGGCTCTATATGAGAACAACAGACGAGATGCTCGCGGAATTTGCGTATCTCGGAGAAGAAAAGGCACGCGAGATAGTCATAACAAATACGAATAAGATAGCGGACGAGATAGAGGATGGCATACGCCCATTCCCTAAAGGGACTTTCACGCCGAAGATAGACGGCGCGGAGGAGGATCTGCAAAACCGTTGCTACAGCCGTGCGAAGTCGCTCTACGGCGACCCGCTTCCCGATATAGTTCGTGAGAGGCTGGAAAAGGAGCTCGGCTCCATAATCAAAAACGGCTTTGCCGTGCTTTATATGATTGCGCAGAAGCTGGTCAGCTATTCCGAGAGCCAAGGCTATCTTGTCGGATCGCGCGGCTCGGTCGGTTCTTCGTTTGTCGCCTCAATGGGAGGTATCTCGGAGGTAAATCCTTTGCCACCGCATTACTATTGCCCGCATTGCCAATATTCGGAATTCTTCACCGACGGCTCCGTCGGTTCGGGTTTTGACCTGCCCGATAAAAACTGCCCGCGTTGCGGAACGCCGCTCAAGGGCGACGGGCACAATATACCTTTTGAGACATTCCTCGGATTTCACGGCGAGAAATCGCCCGATATCGACCTGAATTTCTCAGGCGAAGTGCAGGGCAAGGTGCATAAATACACAGAAGAGCTTTTCGGTGCGGAAAACGTTTTCCGCGCGGGTACTATAGGTGCCGTTGCGAGCAAGACGGCATACGGCTATGTGCGCAAATATCTTGATGAACACAAGATAAACACCACAAAGGCGGAAATAGAGCGTCTTGTTTCGCATTGCGTCGGCGTAAAGCGCACTACGGGACAGCACCCGGGCGGCATCGTCGTTGTCCCGAAGGAAAACGAAATATACGATTTCACTCCGGTGCAGCATCCCGCCGACGACCCGAATTCCAACATTGTAACAACACACTTCACCTTTGAATATCTGCATGATACGCTGCTTAAGCTTGATGAGCTGGGGCACGATATTCCGACCAAATACAAGATGATAGAGCGATTTACGGGTACGAGCGTCATGGATGTTCCCATGAATGATCCCGAGGTATATAAGCTCTTTACTTCGACAGAGCCGCTCGGTGCTACACCCGCCGAAATACGCTCTCCTATAGGCACGCTCGGCATACCCGAGATGGGCACCGGGTTTGTGCAGGGAATGCTCATGGATACAAAACCGCAGACCTTTGCAGACCTTTTGCAGGTTTCGGGACTTTCACATGGGACTGATGTGTGGCTCGGCAATGCGCAGGTGCTCTGTAAAAAGAATATCTGCACGATTTCCTCCGTCATCGGTACGCGTGACAGTATCATGATTTCGCTCATCGGTTACGGAATGGACAGCGGAGATGCCTTTAATATAATGGAGAAGGTACGCAAGGGTAAGGGACTCTCTCCCGAGATGGAGGCGAAGATGCGCGAGGCTCATGTTCCGGACTGGTATATTGACTCCTGCAAGAAGATAAAATATCTTTTCCCGAAGGCGCACGCCGCGGCTTACGTAATGAGTGCGATACGCCTCGGTTGGTATAAGGTTCATATGCCGCTGGAATTTTACTGCGCATTTCTCAGTGCTGCGCCGGGTGGCTTTGACGCTTCCATTGCGATGAAAGGAAAGGATGCTGTCGTCCGCTGCCTTGAGGAAATAGAAGCAAAGGGCAACGACACCTCGCAAAAGGATGATGCACTCTATAACTCGATGCAGCTCGCAAATGAATTTCTTGCCCGCGGATTCAGATTTCTGCCTGTTGACCTATATAAATCCGACGCAAGGCTGTTCCTGCCGGAAAACGGAAAAATGCGATTGCCTTTCGGAGCACTGCCGGGACTCGGTGAGGCGGCGGCGCAAAGCCTGCAGTTGGCAAAGGCGGAGGGAGAGTATCTTTCCGTCGAGGATTTGCAGCAGCGCTCGTGCGTTTCAAAGGCTGTTTTGGAGATTCTTGATGCGAACGGAGTGCTCGCGGGGCTTTCCGAAACGAACCAAATGCGCCTTTTTTGAGAAAAACAGCAAAATTATTGATATTTTTTACATATTTTTTATTGAAAAGTCTTGTAAATGTTGAAAAATATGGTATAATAATAAATAGTTTATAAGGCGTTTTGCGCGCCCTAAAAGTAAAAAATAAAAATCAGAAAGGAAAAACACCATGAATAAGACACAGCTGGTTGATGTTGTTGCCGCAAAGGCAGAGCTTAAGAAGAAAGAGGCTGAGGCTGCCGTAAGCGCAGTTGTAGCCGCTATCACAGAAGCACTTGAAGCAGGCGAAAAGGTTCAGCTTTCCGGTCTCGGCACATTTGAAGTTAAGGAAAGAGCCGAAAGAACAGGCAGAAATCCCAAGACACGCGAGGCTATCACTATACCCGCATGCAAGTATGCCGCTTTCTCTGCAAGCAAGACTCTCAAAGAGTCTGTAAACAAATAAGGAACTGTAAAAAAGCGCAGACCGAAAAAGTGAAATGGATTTTGCGGGCAAGAATATCCGCAAATGACAGATGCTTTTAAAATTCATCGGTAAATATGCAATGAAGGGAATCCTTGCGGATTCCCCTCGTTTTATCTTGATTCACTTTTTCTACCGCCGAAATCCGCTCCTGTCGTATATCAATACGCCGACGAAGCGGATGTTCGACGCTTCTGCGCACTTTTTTCCGAGTTCCTCAAAATCAATTCTACACGGAGGGGCAGGATGAGACTTGACAAATATCTCAAGGTTTCGCGCATAATCAAGCGCAGAACCGTGGCAAACAGTGCCTGCGACACCGAGCATGTTAAGGTGAATGGCAGAGATGCCAAGGCTTCATATCAGGTGAAGGTAGGCGACATCATAGAGATCGCCTTCGGCGAGCGCATAGTGAAAATCCGCGTGACCGATATAAGGGAACATACGCTGAAAAACGAGGCGGGAGAGCTTTACGAGGTTCTCTGACGGTGCTCTCGGAATAAAACGAAAGTCCTCCGCATAAATATATTTTTGAAAAAAGTATATTTATGCGGAGGTTTTTATGGAAAATACGGCGAAGCCGAAAAGTCAGAACATATATATCGCGGACAGGAGCAGTATCAAGGTGACGGGAGTCACCGATGTCATCAGCTTTGATGAATATGCCGTTTCAATGAGCACGGAAAGCGGCGAGCTGACAGTTGAGGGAGAGGGGCTTCACATATCTGAGCTTTCACTCGGCACGGGTGAGATCGCGATAGAGGGCAGGCTCTGGTCGCTCTCATACAGCGACGGAGCGACAGGTAAAAAGAAGGGCAGATTCTTTCGGGGAGCGAAATGAACGGTTTTTTCTACGATGATCCGCTCGATATACTGAAATTTTTCCTTCTCGGTGTGCTGGCGGGCGTTTATTACGATTTTTTCAGAATAATCCGGATCGCGCGCCGCTCGGACAGCCCCGTGAAGGCAAATTCATTTTATCTTAAGGTTGCCCCAAAGCATTTTTTTGAAAACAGAAAAAAAGCGCCGCTGACAGGAGCGGCAGATACGGTGCTTGTTTTCATCGAGGACTTGCTTTTCACCATCGGATGTGCGCTGGCGTTTATTTTTCTGACTTACGCGACAAACGAGGGGGAAATCCGCATATTCGGCTTTATCCTCGTGGCGTTTGGCTTCTTGCTTTACCGTATAAGCATAGGAAAAGCGGTGATTTATATCTCGGGACACATAATTTTTTCGGCAAAAATATTGATTTATTGGATTATGTATATTATAATAAAACCGATAAGGCTTTTTTGCGGATTTGCCAAGCGCACCGTGCGGTGGATATTTGCAAAAACCGTCGGCGCACTTGCGGCAAAAATATCGTACAGGCGGCAGAGAGACTATACGAAAAAACTTTGCTCGGAGCTATTAAAAAATGCCGAAAACGGATTTACAAGAGATGCGGAGGTGGAAATGCGGTGAAAAAAAAGACCGGCTTTATGCCGAAATTTATATTTTTTGTTTTTCTCGTATTCTGCCTTTTTTCCGTAATATCGCTTCGCCTGCAGTTAAGCGATCTTGAAACTGAGCGAGATGCGGCAATGGCAAAGCTGGATGATTGCAAATTCCGGCTCGAGGAACTGGATTATGAATATTCGCTCGATGAGGACGCCTACATAGAGCGCTATATGCGCAAAAACGGCTACCGCATGGGCGGAGAAATAGTTTTCAAATCCGAGGACTGACAAAATTATACAACAAAAAAGCGCACAATCCCCCCAAATGTGCGCTTTTTTATTTTGCCCAAAGCGAGGTAGTTGCCCGGGACGGAGGAATTTGCTTATGACTCGAAATCAGCCTGCTTTGTGATGAAAGGAACAGCGCCTATAATGAATGCGGCGACTGTGGTAAGAATTGTTTCGGGAATCATGTAAACGGCATTGTACAGAACGGAATAAAGAATCGAGAGGGAAGCACCGGAATATTTTTCCATTATTGCCGCACCGGTTTCGCCGAGCTCGCCGAAGAACCAGCTTGCCCATGAACCATAGAAAACAGCACCGGAAATAACATGAACGATATAGCGGCATACGCAGGCAACGAGAGCGCCTATACCAAGAGCGGCAGAAGGCTTGCCTATCTTTCTGAAAAGGGAAGCAACACCGAGTACGGTATATGCGATAACATAGTCAAGCAGGCAGATAAGGATGGCTTTCCACCAGAGCTGCTGGCTGTCACCGGGCATAAAGAGCGCGGAAACTGTTTTCATGCTCACAAGTATCTTGAGTATGCCGAAAACGAGCGCGGAACCGAAGCCCCACTTTACTCCGTAGAGATAGCCGATGAGAACTATAGGGAGCATGGAAAGGACTGTTACGCTGCCGCCGAAAGGCGATTCGTAAACAACAACGAATGTAAGTACTATTGCTATGGCGATAAGCATAGCGCAGGTAACAAGCTTGCGGAGTCTACTGTTTCTCTCTCGGAAGCTGAGTTTGGTTTTTTCTTTTGACATAATGAAAAACCTCCTTGAAGAAAATAAAAAATACCGCAGATATACATCGCGGTATAAAAAGAGATATTGCAAGTATCTTAATCTTCCTACGATGGCATTATCCATATCAGGTAAAAGGGTTCTCGGATAACATCCTCGTCTCAGCCGATAAATATCAGCGCCCCTGATTATATATTTTGCGGTTCGCATATATAATAATATGAAAAGGAGGATTTGTCAACCCCTTTTTGAAAAAAATATCGGAGTATCGCAAAAAAACGAATTTTGGCGGAAAACGGGCACAGGCGCGAAGGACGCCGAGCTTCTTGGCACAAAAGAGGCAAAAGTGATAAAAAACCTGTTTGTTAATAAAAAGTTCACAAATAAATTTAAAAAAACTCTTGACAAAATGAAGGAGAAGTGGTACATTTTATACTGTAATTAGCACTTGACTGCTTAGAGTGCTAAAATCAGACAAGGAGGTGCGGAAATGATGGATAGCAATCTTCCCGTGGGATGCGAACTCAGCGACCGAAAGAAGCAGATTCTTCGCAGCGTGATAGAATCCCATGTCACAAGCGGCGAGCCTGTCGGCTCAAAAACGCTCATGACGCTCGGCGGTTTTCCTTTTTCACCTGCCACGATACGCAGTGAAATGGCGGAGCTTGAGGCTCTCGGCTATCTCGAGCAGCCGCACACATCCGCCGGCAGAGTGCCGACGACACTCGGCTACCGCTTCTATGTGGACAGTCTGATGGAGGATTACAAACTGACGTCCGGCGAAATACTCAAGCTCAACAATCTGCTCAAAAACAGGGTCGGCAAGCTTGACACGATACTTCGCTCGGCATCGAAGCTGATAACTTCTCTTACAAATTATTCCACCGTTTCGATAAAAGCGGGAGATACGGACACGGTAGTTTCCGGATTTTCCTCGATGTATCTCGATGCGCATAACTACCTTATAGTAATGCGGATGCCGGACGGCAAGGTCAAGACCTGCCATATACGCTCGGAAGAGGAGATACCGGAACAGGCGATAAATGATTTCGTCGTGCTGCTGAACAAAAATATAGCCGGCGTACCTTACACTATGATAACGCTTCCTATGATGATGCGCATAGAGGACGGCATGGGGGAATACGGACACATTGTTTCCTCCGCGATAAAGTCGGTTTACGGCGAGCTCGGCGGCGGTGAAACGGAGGTCCATTTCGAGGGCGTCGACAAGCTGCTCGAATATCCCGAATTTTCCAATGTCGATCAGATGAAGAAAATTTTCGATATGCTCGAGAAGAAAAACGATATTGTCGGTATGCTTTCGCGCGCCGATAACGATAAGGTGAATATTTTCATCGACGATGAGAACGACAACCTCGCGGATAATTCGGCACTTGTTTTCAAGAAATTCAAGGTCGGCGGCAAGGTGGTGGGCGCCATAGGCGTTTTCGGACCGAGCCGGATGGATTATTCAAAGGTCGTTTCCACGATGGAATACCTTGCGGGCGAAATTGCTTCGCTTGCGGGCGATGCGCTCTTAACCGACGGTTCGGAGCACGGCGGCAATAATTAGCACAAAATCGGAGGTATAAATAAAAAATGACAGAGGAAACAAAGACGGCGGCAAAGGAAGCGGCAGCAGAGGCGGCTACCGAAGAGGTAAAAGCAGAAGCACAGGAAACCGAGACCGAAGCAAAGCCGGATAAGGCATCAAAGCTGAAAAGCGAAAACAAAGCGCTGACAGCCGAGAACGAAAAGCTGAAAAAGGAGCTCGCCGAGACATCCGATAAATATCTGCGTATGCTCGCGGAGTATGATAACTTCCGCAGAAGAACGCAGAAAGAAAAAGAGGGAATATATGCGGATGCATACGAAAGTGCGCTTTCTGCCGTACTTCCCGTGGCGGACAATCTCGAGAGAGCGGCGCTTTGCACAGATGGGGAAAGCCTTTCAGACGGTGTGAAGATGATAATAAAGCAGTTTTCCGAGGCACTCGGAAAGCTGGGAGTCGAAGCCTACGGCGCACGCGGCGACGCGTTCGATCCGGTAGTTCACAATGCTGTTATGCAGATAGAGGACGAAGAGCTCGGCGAAAACACGGTAGCCGAAGTTTTGCAGAAGGGCTACAAAAAAGGCGACAGGATACTGCGACACGCAGTCGTCAAAGTCGCGAATGTATAAGTGCATAGCTTATATGAAAATCTAAAAACGAAAACAAAAACTTTTATATATTTCGGAGGTAATTATTATGGCTAAAATTATCGGTATTGACCTTGGTACTACAAATTCATGCGTTGCGGTTTATGAGGGCGGCGAACCCGTGGTTATCACTAACCCCGAGGGCTCGAGAACAACTCCTTCCGTTGTCGCATTTTCAAAGACAGGCGAAAGAATAATCGGTCAGGTTGCAAAGAGACAGGCAATCACAAATCCTGAAAGAACAATAATGAGCATCAAGCGCGAAATGGGTACAAACTACACCGTTGAGATAGACGGCAAGAAGTATACGCCCCAGGAAATTTCCGCTATGATTCTGAAGAAGCTCAAGGACGATGCTGAGGCTTATCTCGGCACACCTGTCACACAGGCTGTCATCACAGTCCCCGCTTACTTCTCCGATGCACAGAGACAGGCTACAAAGGATGCCGGCAAGATCGCGGGACTCGAAGTTCTTCGTATCATAAATGAGCCGACAGCCGCAGCTCTCGCTTACGGCGTTGATAAAGACCCGAAGGAGCAGAAGGTCATGATTTATGACCTCGGCGGCGGTACATTCGATGTATCTATCCTCGAAATTTCGGACGGCGTATTTGAGGTTCTCGCCACAAACGGTAACACAAGACTCGGCGGCGACGATTTTGATAACAGAGTAATCGACTGGATTGCAGACAAGTTTGCAAAAGAAAACGGCGGCATCGACCTGCGCAAGGACAAGATGGCTCTTCAGAGACTGAAGGAAGCCGCAGAGAAGGCTAAGATAGAGCTTTCCGGCATGATGAGCGCAAATATCAATCTGCCTTTCATCACAGCCGACGCTACAGGCGCAAAGCACTTTGACGCCACACTCACACGTGCAGAATTCGACAGAATCACGGCAGACCTCGTAGAGGCTACAATGACCCCTGTAAAGAGCGCTATGCGCGATGCAAACCTTACAACGGCACAGATTGACAAGGTACTGCTCGTAGGCGGTTCCACAAGAATACCCGCAGTTCAGGAAGCTATCCGCTCCTTCATCGGCAAGGAACCTTTCAAGGGCATCAACCCCGATGAGTGCGTTGCCATCGGTGCGGCTGTTCAGGCAGGCGTGCTCGGCGGCGATGTAAAGGATCTGCTCCTTCTTGATGTTACACCGCTTTCACTCGGTATCGAGACGCTCGGCGGCATCTGCACAAAGATTATAGACAGAAACACCACCATCCCTGTAAAGAAGTCACAGGTATTCTCAACCGCGGCTGACGGTCAGACATCGGTTGAAATCCATGTTCTTCAGGGCGAGCGCGAAATGGCTGCCGCAAATACAACGCTCGGCAGATTCTCGCTTGACGGTATTCCCGCCGCTCCCCGCGGTGTTCCGCAGATTGAGGTTACTTTCGATATCGACGCAAACGGTATCGTAAATGTTTCCGCAACCGACAAGGGCACAGGCAAGGAACAGCACATCACAATCACTTCTTCCTCCAACATGAGCAAGGAAGACATCGACCGCGCCGTAAAGGATGCGGAGAAGTATGCCGAAGAGGATAAGAAGCTCAAGGATGCCGTAGAGACAAAGAATCAGGCTGAAGCGCTCATCTTCCAGAGCGAAAAGACGCTCGCAGAGCTTGGCGACAAGGTAAGCGAGGATGAGAAGGCGGCTGTTACGGCAGAACTGAATACGCTCAAGGAAGCTGTAAAGGGCGACGATACGGAAGCTATCAAGAAAGCTATGGACGCATTCCGCGAGAAATTCTATGCACTCTCCGAGAAGCTTTACAAGGCTCAGGCAGAGGCGCAGGGCGCAGCAGGTGCGGATAACGCACAGGGCGCGGCAGGCACGCAGAATGAGGACGGCAGCTTTAACGCCGAATATAAAGAAAAATAATATAAACTGCACCTGTAAGGGCGGGCATTGTGTCCGCCCTTATCGGGGTTTTATACAGTTTGCTTCATGCAGTTTATATACAGAGGTACTTAAATGAGAGATTATTATGAAATTCTCGGAGTTGCGAAGACTGCGAGCGATGACGAAATAAAAAAGGCGTACCGTGCGCTTGCAAAGAAATATCATCCCGATATGAACCCGGGAGACAAGGACGCGGAGGCAAAATTCAAGGAGATAAATCAGGCATATGCCGTGCTTTCCGATGCGGACAAGCGGGCAAAGTATGACCAGTTCGGCGCGGAAGCGGCAGAAGGCAACTACAGCGGCGGAGAGGGCTTCGGCGGCTTCGAGGGCTTCGATATCTCCGATATATTCTCGGATATGTTCGGCGGCTTCGGCGGCGGTTCGAGAAGGACGAGAACAGGTCCGGAGCGCGGAGACGACCTGCTTTCGAGAGTATATATTTCCTTTGAAGAAGCGGCTTTCGGCTGCAAAAAGGATATAAAATATCAGCGCGTTGAGCGCTGCACAGAGTGCGGCGGAACAGGCGCGGCAAAGGGAACAACACCCAAGGTCTGCTCCAAATGCGGCGGAACGGGTCAGATAAAGACACAGCAGAAAACACCCTTCGGCGTTTTCCAGACCTCTCATGTCTGCGATGCCTGCGGCGGCAAGGGGACTGTAGTCACCGACCCCTGCAAGGCATGCAAGGGAGCGGGGCTCAAGACCGTTTCCAAGACATTGGAGGTTTCCATCCCCGCCGGTATAGACAACGGGCAGAAGATAGCCCTGCGCGGCATGGGCAACTGCGGACGTAACAACGGACCTACGGGTGACCTTTATATATCCGTTCAGGTAAGACCGCATCCGATATTTGAGCGTGACGGCTTCAATATCTACTGCGAGATACCGATAACATTTCCCGAGGCGGCACTCGGCGCAGAGCTTCGCGTGCCTACACTTGAGGGTGAGACGACGTATACGATACCCGAGGGAACACAGACAGGCAAATCCTTTACCATCAAAGGCAAAGGCATACCATACAGCAACGGAAAGGGCAGAGGCGACCTTATATTCAAGGTTACGGTGGAAGTGCCGAAGGGCATGAACGAGGAGCAGAAAGAAGCCCTGCGTAAATTTGCCACTGCCTGCGGAAACGGAAACTACACAAAGAAAGAGAGCTTTTTCTCTAAAATATTCGGGAAGGACAGCAAAAAGTGATTTGGACGCAGATTAAAGTAAAATGCAACGTCACCGACCTTGAGACGGTGAGCGCCGTAATGTCGATGCTCGACAATTTCATAATGACGGAGGACTATCGCGATATCGATACGGAGCTGAAGAGCGTATACGGAGACCTGATAGACGAGAGCATACTGAAAGCCGATAAGACAAAAGGCTCATGCAGTGTATTTGTGCCGGAGGAAAAGAACGCCGCCGAGTATATCTCGTATATAAACGAGCGCCTGCCGATGCTCGGCATAGCTTATGAGACGGAGATAATAAACACCGCCGACGAGGAATGGTCAACGGCTTGGAAAAAGTATTATAAGCCTACCCCGATAGGCGAAAAAATAGTCATAGTTCCGAGTTGGGAGCATTATGATAAAAAGGACGGGGAGATAATAATAGATATGGACCCCGGCATGGCTTTCGGCACGGGCACTCATGAGACGACGCGTCTCTGCGCCTCGCTTCTCGAAAAGTATATCAAGTCGGGCGATAAGATGCTCGATGTAGGCAGCGGCAGCGGCATACTTGCCATCTGCGGAGCGAAGCTCGGTGCTTCCTCCTGCTTTGCCTGCGATATAGACCCCGTGGCTGTCCGCACGGAAAAGGAAAATTTCGAGCGTAATAATTGCGGCAATGTGACCTGTGCGGTTTCAGATCTGCTTGCGGGCGTCCCCGATGAAAAATACGATATCGTGACGGCAAATATCGTTGCCGACATCATAATCCGTCTCGCTCCCGATGTCGGCAGATATATGAAGAACGGCGCACATATCATCGTCTCCGGCATAATCAGCGAGCGCGAGCACGAGGTAGACCGCGCGATGACCGAAAACGGCTTTACAAAGGTCGAGGTGCTCTATGACGGCGGCTGGTGCGCCGAGGTTTTCCGCAAATAACGCGCAATTTTGCCATGCTTATGCGATATTTATAAAAATAATAGGTGTTTTTTATAAATATTGAGGAAAAATTTTCATAAATACTTTGACAAACGGCTTATTTTGTTGTATAATACAGAAAGGACTGCAAAATAAGCCGCGATTTATTCCGTTCATTGCCTTTTATCCGGGCATGCGGCTTTTATGCGAAGGTTTTTATCTTCGCATATTTTGCGTAAAAAAGCAAACGCTCCGATATGAGAGGAGGGAAATACCGTGCCGAGATTTTTTGTGCCGCCGAGCCAGATTTACGATGATGAGATAGTCATTCTCGGCGATGACGCACGGCATATCATTTCGTCGCTCCGTATGCGTGAGGGCGAGGAGATAACCGTCTGCGATATGAACAGGCGCGATTATTTCTGCCGGATATCCACAGCCTTTGACGGGCTTGTCCGTGCGACAGTACTGGGCGAGGCACCGTCGAAAACGGAATTTCCCATGAAGATAAGGCTTTTTCAATCTGTTCCGAAGGGCGATAAATTTGAATATATAGTCCAGAAATCCGTTGAGATGGGCATATGCGAAATAATTCCGGTTTTTTCCGCGAGATGCGTGGTGAAACCCGAGCTTACAAGAGAAGCAAAGAAGCTCGAGCGATATCGGCGCATAGCGTACGAGGCGGCAAAGCAATGCGGCAGAGGAATAATACCTGCCGTCTGCTCACCGATGAGCTTTGCTACGGCGGTCGGAGCCTGTTGTGCGGACGGGACAGCGCTCATCTGCTATGAGGGAGAGCATAATTTTTCGCTCCGTCAGGCTTTTGAGGCAAGAAAATCCGACAGGGCAACGCCGATTTCGTTTTTCATAGGACCCGAGGGCGGCTACTCAGAGGAAGAGATAGAACTGGCGGAGAGCGTAGGCATACGCCCCGTTTCACTCGGAAACAGAATATTACGCTGCGAGACAGCTTCGGGTTTTGCTCTCGCGTGCGCAGCTTTCGCATTTGAGCTTTAAGCCTTCCGTGCGGCGAACGGAGGCAAAAAAACATTAAAATTTTATCGCCGAGAAATGGAAAATGGATATGAACACCAAAGAAAACAAGAAGTATAATGCAAAGGCGGAGGAGACTGCCATCTACAGAGTCATTGCGCTTATTTTTGTCGCCATGGCGGGCTTCGGAGCGCTGACTCTGCTCGACAAATACAAGTCTAAGCTTTTTTCTTACATCATAATAAACGACAAGCCTGCGGTATCCGCTATCACGCTTATCATCATAGCTCTCGCTGTGATTGCTGCTCTTTCGGTGGTATACTATATATGCACAAGGAAGAAAGGGAAGGATGAATCAGGCAAGGTTGTCACCTCCTTCGGAATTATGAGCTCAGCTGTTTTCGTGCTTGTTTCGTTTGTGCTGATACGCTTCCTTTCAAACGCGATGATAAAGGTTCAGGTGCTTTTCTTTGCGGCTGTCCTGCTTGCTTTCCTTTATAATATATGCGCAAGAAGCTTCTTTGAGTTTTCGCTTTTCTCCGTTGTTTCCGGCGCCGCTCTCTACTACGCCGGAAGCTCCGCAAACTACGGTCTTGACAAGGCGCTCGAGATAATATCCAAAATCTATGTTTTCGCCGCTCCCGTGGCTATTATCGTTCTCATGCTCATTTCCGGCAAGAAGGGCGTGAAGCTCTTCGGTAAGACGACGGAAAAAAGAGAGGACGCAAAGTTCTATAATGTATTCTGGGTCATCATGGCGGTGCTCCTCGCGGCATTTGCGGCTATATGTATGGCAGTGAATTTCGTGACAGTGTATCTTATAATAGCATTTTTCGTAATATATCTTGCTCTTGGTATATTCTGCACTATTAAAATGATGTGAATTTAGATATTTTTACGAAAAAACTATTGAAATTTCACAAATTTTGAGTTAGAATATGTATATATGTTAAAAAGTGTTGCAAACTGACGAAATTCGTCGTTGCAGGAGGAGAAGATAAATATGTCGAGCAGATTGTTTCAGGGCGTTATCCATCAGATGAAGGATGCCATAGGAAGAACGATAGGCGTCATAGATGACAATGCGGTCATAGTTGCCTGCAGTGATCTCATGAAGATCGGTGAAACGAGGCAGAATATCAAAGAAGAGATGAGCTATGTCTCCGATGTCGTGACATACGGCGGTTTTACCTACAGACCTATGTCTCAGGATACAAATTCGGAGTATATCGTATTTATTCAGGGAGAGGATGAGTTGGCATCGCAGATGTCCAGCGTGCTTGCCGTCGCTCTGAATAATATCAAAAACTACCATGATGATAAATACGACAAGACATCGTTTATAAAGAATGTGCTTCTCGACAATGTTCTCCCGGGAGATATGTATATAAGAAGCAAGGAGCTGAACTTTGCCTCGGACGTATGGCGCGTGGTTTTCCTCATCAAGTTCGGCTCTAATACGGAGACCTCGCCTTTTGATATAATCCAGAATATGTTTCCGAACTCAAATCAGGATTATGTAATCAGCACAGGCGAGCGCGATATCGTTCTCGTCCGCGAGCTGAAGCCGGATACCGAGCTTGCCGAGCTGGAAAAGACGGCGACGGAGATAGTCGATACTCTGGCATCGGAGTTTTATGCCAAGATTTCCATCGGCATAGGCAGCCCTGCGGAGAATATCAAGGATATCTCGCGCTCCTACAGAGAGGCACAGGCGGCGCTTGAGGTCGGTCACATCTTCGATTCCGACAAGAGAATAGTAAGCTATGAGAATCTCGGCATAGGCAGACTTATCTATCAGCTTCCCGTGACACTCTGCGAAATATTCTTAAACGAAGTTTTCCAGAAGGGTTCAATAGACGCTCTTGACCGCGAGACTCTCTCGACTATTCAGAGCTTTTTTGAGAACAATCTCAATGTTTCCGAGACATCGAGAAAGATGTTTGTACACAGAAACACGCTTGTCTACAGACTCGACAAGATAAAGAAGATAACAGGTCTCGACCTGCGCGAATTTGAAAACGCGATCACCTTCAAGGTGGCTTTGATGGTCAGAAGCTACCTGAATTCGAAAAACAACAGATATTGATACAGACTCCGGAGCGAACCGTTTGAATATCGGGTCGCTCTTTTGCGGAATAATCGGCGGATTTTCCCGCCGCCTATTCTCTGAATATGATTTTTATACGGAGATTTTTTATGGAAAACAATATTGAAAACACCAATAATCGCGAAAACATCGATGGCATGGAGCAGGTGACTCCCTCAGACAATACGGCTTCTCACGAAAATACGGCAGGGGCACCCGCATATGCGGATGTGAAGATCAATGCGAGAAATCCGAAGAAGATTTCTCTTGTACTTTCGATATTTCTCATTGTGCTTGCAGTGCTGATAACCTTTCAGACGACATATATCATCGCGAGTGTCAATTACAGCGCAAAGCTGAACGAAGAGCGCGGAGAGCTGGCAAAATACAAAGATCTTTTCGATATGATAGATATTTTCAAGAAAAATTATATCTATGATGTTGACAGCGACGCGATAAACGACGCGCTCCTTCATGCATATGCCTATTACTCGGGCGACGACTATGCGGTTTATTACAACGCGGAGGAATGGGCTGATTTTTCTGCCAAAATGAGCGGAAACTCTGTCGGTATAGGCGTTTATATAACGCAGACAGACGACGGCATAGAGGTGGTTTATGTAATGCAGTCGAGTCCCGCGATGGAAGCGGGAATGAAAAAGGGCGATGTGATAGTAGCCGTCGACGGCAAGCGTATCGCCGATATCGGCTACAATGAGGCGGTCAGCCTTGTCGCCGGCACTGCGGGAACAAAGGTGACGCTTGCGATAAGACGCGACGGTGCCGAGCAGGACATTTCAGTTACACGAAATAACTATGAGGCGCAGACGGTAATCTCGTATATGTACGAGCGCGAGGGCAAAAAGATAGGCTATATCAATATAACAAACTTTTATTCGGTTACGCCGAAGCAATTTGAAGAGGCTGTAAAAGCGGCGTTGGACAGCGGCTGTGAGAGCCTGATATTCGATGTCCGCGGAAATCCCGGCGGCGAGCTTTCCGCAGTATGCTCGATGCTCGATTATCTGCTTCCGGAGGGACCGATAGTCCGTATCTTCGGCAAAAAGGACGATAAGCTTGTTCTCGAGCAGACATACAAATCCGGCGCGAGCGAGATAGATGTACCGATGGTGATTCTCGCAAACGAAAACTCGGCTTCGGCGGCGGAGCTTTTCACCTCGGCACTGCGCGACTACGGTAAGGTGACAATAGTCGGAGCGAATACCTTCGGCAAGGGCTGCGGTCAGAGCGGCTTCGGCGTGGGAAGCGGTGTTCTTATGCTCACATCGTTCCTCTATGCACCGCCTTTCTCTGAAAATTATGACGGTGAGGGAATAGCGCCGGATATCGCAGTAGAAATTGCAGAAGAATACAAAAACAGAAATCTGATGACTCTCACCGAGGATGAAGACGCACAGCTGAAAACGGCTCTCGATGAGGCTTACTCAAAAATCAAATAAAACGTAATAAATAAACTATTTAAATAATTATCAAAAGGGAGATATTCTGAAATGGCAAAACAAATCGTAATGACGGAAAGCGGACTTGAAAAGCTCAAGGAAGAGCTTGACTTTCTGAAAAGCGTAAAGCGCAAAGAGGCGGCTGAGAATGTAGGCATAGCACGCTCCTTCGGCGACCTTTCCGAAAACAGTGAATATGACGAGGCTAAAAATGAGCAGGCTAAGGTCGAGGCGCAGATAGCCGAGCTTGAGGAAACTATCAAACATGTCACTGTTATTTCCGACAGTGAGATACAGACGGATTCCGTAAGACCCGGCGTCACAGTCGGCGTGCTCGATATGGAATTTGATGAAGAGGACGAATTTATGATAGTAAATTCTCATGAGGTTGATCCTGTGGCGAGAAAAATATCCGATCAGTCTCCGATAGGCAAGGCTCTCATCGGCGCAAAGGTCGGCGATGTGGTGACAGTGGAGGTTCCCGACGGCACGGCACAATTCAAGATACTGAAGATAACAAGAAACTAAACTGAAAATATCGAGGAGAAACCGAAATGGCAGAATTTGAAAATCAGAACAATGCGGCAGAAGAGCTGACCGAGGAAAAGGTAAACGAAATCCTTCAGATAAGACGCGACAAGCTCGCCGCGCTCAGAGCAGACGGAAAAGACCCCTTTACCGTAGTGAAATACGATATAAACGCACACGCGCTCGATATTAAAAACGACTTTGCCGGCTACGAGGGCAAAAGTGTTTCCATAGCGGGCAGAATGATGAGCCGCCGCATAATGGGCAAGGCTTCATTTATGGATCTGCGCGACGGCACGGACAGGATACAGGTTTATGTAAAGCGCGACGATGTCGGCGAAGAGGAATATGCCGCCTTCAAAAAGTGCGATATCGGCGATATTTTCGGTGTTGATGGCGTTGTATTCCGCACACAGATGGGTGAAATATCCGTCCATGCAACAAAGATAATGCTTCTTTCCAAGTCTCTGCTCCCTCTTCCCGAGAAGTACCACGGACTCAAGGATACAGACCTTCGCTATCGTCAGAGATACGTTGACCTTATAGTAAATCCCGAGGTTCGCGAAACCTTTGCAAAGCGTTCGGCTATAATCCGCGAGATACGCAGATTTCTCGATGACAAGGGCTTCTGCGAGGTTGAAACTCCCGTGCTTCATAATATCGCGGGCGGTGCTTCCGCACGTCCTTTCATCACGCATCACAATGCGCTCGATATTCCCATGTATATGAGAATAGCTCTTGAGCTTCATCTGAAGCGCCTTATCGTCGGCGGCTTTGAGAAGGTTTATGAGATAGGCAGAGTTTTTCGCAATGAGGGCATGGATACGAGACACAATCCCGAGTTTACCCTGCTCGAGCTTTATCAGGCATATACCGACTTTGAGGGAATAATGAACCTGACAGAGGAGCTTATCCGTACTGTGGCAAAGAATGTCCTCGGTACGGAAAAGATAAGCTATGCCGGCATAGATATCGATCTCGAAAAGCCCTTTGCGAGAATGAAGATGGTTGATGCCGTGAAGCTTTATTCGGGCGTTGATTTTGATAAGATTACCACTCTCGAGGAGGCAAGAGCCGCCGCAAAGGAGCATCATATCGAATATGAGGAGCGCCACAAGATAGGCGATATAATAAACCTCTTCTTCGACGAATATGTTGAGGAAAAGCTTATTCAGCCTACATTTATCACACATTATCCTGTTGAAATTTCTCCTCTTGCAAAGAAGGACCCCGCGGATACAAGATATACACAGCGCTTCGAACTTTTCATAGTCGGCAGAGAGCACGGAAACGCTTTCTCCGAGCTTAATGACCCGATAGACCAGCGCGAGCGCTTTGAAGCGCAGGCGCTGCTCAAAGCGCAGGGCGACGAGGAGGCTTGCGATATAGACGACGACTATATCTGCGCACTCGAATACGGGCTTCCTCCCACGGGCGGTCTCGGCATAGGAATAGACAGACTCGTAATGCTTCTTACGGGAGAAGAAAATATTCGCGATGTTATCCTTTTCCCGACGATGAAGCCGCTTACGGACGGCAAAAAGAAGAACGACGAAGCAAAGGATGATGAGCCGAAGGCAGAGGAAAAATCCGAGCCCGAGGTCATTGATTTCTCAAAGGTTGAGATAGAGCCGCTTTTCAGGGATTATGTCGATTTTGAAACATTTGCAAAGTCGGATTTCAGAGCGGTCAAGGTGCTTGCCTGCGAGGCTGTTCCGAAGTCGAAGAAGCTCCTGAAATTTACTCTCGATGACGGCACCGGCGAAAACAGAACGATACTCAGCGGTATTCATCCCTTCTATGAGCCGGAGGAGCTTATCGGCAAAACCTGCATCGCCATTACAAATCTTCCTCCCAGAGCGATGATGGGCATAGAATCCTGCGGAATGCTTATAAGTGCGGTTCATCACGAGGAGGGCGAAGAGAAGCTCCATCTCCTGATGGTTGACAATCATATTCCCGCAGGCGCAAAGCTTTATTGAAAGAAAAATACCGATTTATGAAAGGAGCAGGCTATGAAAAAATGGCTTGAGAATTACTGGTACCATTACAAATGGCACACGCTTATCGGCGGTGCTGCGATAATTCTTGCCGTCGTGCTCATAGTCCAGCTTGCCGCAAAGGTAAATTACGATGCGCTTTTCATGTATGTCGGCGATGATTATATTTCGGCGGTGCAACATTCCGAGATAGTGAAAACTCTCGAAGATGTCTGCCCGGATACTACGGAAAACGGGAAAACGGAAATAAACTTTTCACGCACGGCATATGTCGGGAAGGCAACGAGTGCTTCGGATGCGCAGATAAATGCCGCAGGCGAGGACTTTCTTTCCACGATGCTCCATCAGCCGTATTATATCTATTTTATAAGAAAAGATGCCTACGAGCGCTGTAAGGACGCTTTCGTTCCGCTTTCCGATATTTTCGGCGAGAATATTCCCGAGAGTGCATACGACGACAAGGGAATAGCTTTCTCAAAAACCGCTTTTCATGATAGCAATCCGGCCTTTTCCTGCCTTTCCGACGATGTTGTGATAGCACTGAAGGAAAAGCCGTATATCTTTTCGATTTTCGGCAGGCAGAGGAGGGCGGAGGCGAAATCTTTTTCGGCACATCTCGAAATTTTCAAAAGCATCGTGCTTTATGAAAAATAAATCGTTTTTTGTGAATAAAAATAAAGATTTATATTGACAAATCTGCACTTTTATGATATTATGTATAGGCGTTCAAAAAAGAATGCCTACCGCGGGTGTAGTTCAATGGTAGAACTCCAGCCTTCCAAGCTGGTCGCGTGGGTTCGATTCCCATCATCCGCTCCAATGTGCCTTTAGCTCAGCTGGATAGAGCAACTGCCTTCTAAGCAGTAGGTCGGGGGTTCGAGTCCCTCAAGGCACGCCATATGGTGGATATAGCGCAGTTGGTTAGCGCGTCAGGTTGTGGCCCTGAAGGCCGTCGGTTCGAATCCGATTATCCACCCCATACAAAAAAAGTGCGGCATATTTTATAATATGTCGCTTTTTTATGAAAATTTTTAATGATTTTTTTGGAGACAGAGAGATGAAAAAGTATTTGATGTCAGATAAGCTGGTTCCTGTTCATTCCGATATACGAGGACCTATTTTTGTAGAAGCGCTTGAAATGCAGAAGAAGGGCATTTCCGTGCTCAAGCTCAATACCGGAAATCCTGCGGCTTTCGGCTTTAAAATGCCCGAGAGTGTGCGTCGCGCTCTCTCGGAAAATATGGACAAGGCAGTAGGATATTGCGATTTCCGCGGAATGACGGAGGCAAGAGAAGCTATCTGCACATATGAGAGCGGAAAGGGAATAAAAGGCATTACGCCCGACGATGTTTTCATCGGAAACGGCGTAAGCGAGCTTGCCTCTATGCTGACGGCTGTAACGCTGAATTTCGGCGATGAATTTCTCATTCCTTCGCCGAGCTACTCTCTGTGGACAAATTCGGCTTATATCGCCGGAGCAAAGCCTGTTTTCTATACCTGTGACGAAAGCTCGGACTGGTATCCGGATATAAATGATATCAAATCAAAAATTACGGACAAAACACGGGCTATCCTCATAATAAACCCGAATAACCCGACAGGTGCGCTTTATCCGCCGGAAATTCTTCTTGAGATAGTGAAGATTGCGCGCGAGCATAATCTTATTATTTTCTCGGACGAGATATACGACAGGCTCGTGATGGACGGAAAAGTGCATACATCGACTGCGGCGCTTGCGGGCGACGATGTTGTCTGCGTCACGCTGAACGGACTCTCGAAATCGCATTGCCTCTGTGGCTTCCGCTGCGGCTGGCTTGTGCTCTCGGGAAATAAGAGCACATATGCAGATATAATGCAGGGGCTGGTGAAATACGCCTCTATGCGTCTCTGCGGTAACGCGCTGACACAGCTTGTCGTACCCGCCGCGCTTGCCGACGACGAATATACGAAATCCATGATAATTCCCGGAGGCAGGCTCTATGAACAGCGCGAGGCTACGGCACGCGGGCTTTCGGGGATAGACGGCATAACTTATGTGAAAAACAGCGCCGCCTTCTACATGTTTCCGAGGCTTGACAAGGCACGTTTCGGCATAAAGGACGACAAAAAATTTGCGATGGATCTGCTCCATGAGAAGCATATCCTCATCGTACCGGCAAGCGGCTTTGACTGGGACGGAAACGACCATTTCCGCATAGTAATGCTCCCGGAGGCGGAGATTCTCTCCCGCGCGATAGCCGATATAGGAGATTTTCTCTCGGAATATCATCAGAAATAAACCGTAACCAAGGATAAAATATACTGAAATGAAAAGAAAACTGCTCCCACAGGTGGATATGACCTCGGGTCGTATTCTGCCGAATGTCATCGCTTTTGCGATACCGCTGATAATAACCAGCTATCTCCAGCTCCTCTACAATGCCGCCGACCTTGTGGTCGTCGGAAAATGGGCGGGAGATGCATGTCTTGCCGCCGTCGGTGCGACAGGCTCTACGATAAATCTTCTGCTCAATGTATTTCTCGGGCTTTCAGTCGGAGCCGGTGTTGTTTTTGCCAATTATTACGGTGCGCAGGATAAGGATGGCTGCCACAGAACCTTGCATACGGCTGTTCTTGTCGCTCTTATCAGCGGCATTTTCATCGGCGGCATTGCCATAATTCTCGCTCCGGAGATGCTTCGCGCACAGGATGTTCCGGAGGAGGTGCTTCCTCTCGCGGTTGTCTATATACGCATATATTTTGCCGGTGCACCGGTGAATATACTCTACAATTTCGGTGCGTCAATAATGCGTGCTTCGGGAGATACGAAGCGCCCGCTCTATTTTCTTACGCTCGCCGGAATGATAAATGTCATTTTCAATCTTATATTTGTCATATGCTTCAAGATGACTGTAGACGGTGTTGCGATAGCCACTATAATATCGCAGGCTATATCCGCTGCGCTCGTCATTATTTCCCTGATGAAAAATGAGGGAATGTGCCGCCTCAGCATGAGGGAGCTGAAAATACATAAAGCGGAGCTTTCCAAAATAATAAAGATAGGCGTTCCCGCAGGGCTCAACGGCGTTATCTTCTCGATATCCAACCTCATCATACAGACCGCGGTGAACAGCTTCGGCAAGGTGGCTATGTCCGGCGTTACGGCGGCATCAAATATAGAGGGCTTCACCTATCAGACGATGAACGGATTTTCTCAGGCGGCGATTGCTTTCTCAGGTCAGAACTACGGCGCAAAGAAGCCCGAGCGAATGAAAAAGATACTCGTGCATTGTCTTGCACTTGCGGCGGTATCGGGACTTGCGCTCTCAATAGTATCGTATATTCTCGGCAGACCGCTGCTGAAGATTTATACGGATACGCCGGAGGCGATAGACTACGGCATGCTCAGACTGAAGCTTTTTGCCTTCACATATTTCATGCACGGCATGGCAGAGGTTCTGCTCGGCATGGTGAGAGGATGGGGCAGGTCGCTTACACCGACCATTGTTTCGCTTACCACAATATGCGTTTTCCGCATAGCATGGATTTATACCGTTTTTGCGCAGTTCCATGACGATATCATGTGGCTCTATCTCGCGTACCCGATTTCGTGGGCGCTGGAGCTTGCGGGCTTCTTCATTTATTATCTCATAGTGCAGAGAAAGATGAAGCGCGAGCTTATGCCGAATATATAAATAAAATACAAGGGAGAATGAAAAGATGACGCTCATAATAGCCGAAAAGCCCAGTCTGGCAAGAAATATTGTTGCCGGAATAGGCAAAATGACAAAGAAAAACGGCTACTACGAGGGATGCGGTTACATTGTAACTTGGGCATTCGGTCATCTTTTTTCTTTATGCGATATCGAGGATTATCAGGAGAAGCCGTCTGGCAAATGGACTATGGAGGGACTTCCTTGTTTCCCCGAGAAATTCCGATTTGCGCTTCGCAAAAATGCGGAAAAGCAGATTGACGAAGGCGTAAAAAAGCAGTTTGAAACGATAAAGGCGCTCTGCCTGAGGCAGGATGTCGATATCATCGCAAACGCGGGAGACGCGGACAGAGAGGGAGAAATCATAGTCCGTCTCTGCATAGAAAATGCCGGTGCGGAGGGAAAAAGTCTTGTTCGTCTGTGGCTTCCGGATCAGACTCCGCAGACTGTCGCTTCGGCACTGCGCGATATGAAGAGCGAGCACGAATACGATAATCTTGCAAATGAGGGCTTTGCGCGAACATATATCGACTGGCTCTATGGCGTAAATCTGACGCGTTTTGCCACGTTGAAAACAGGCACACTGCTTCGCGTCGGCAGAGTAATAGTGCCGATAGTAAAAGCGATATACGACCGCGACAAGGCTATATCGGGTTTCACGCCGGATATCTACTATGCGATATCGAGTGCCGAGGAGACAAACGGCGAAAAGATAGAGCTGACGAGCAAAAACAAGTTTGAGAAGAAAGACAAGGCTAAGGCGGAGAAGCTCTGCACCGAATATAACGCGGAGAAAGCCATCGTCACGGACAAGAAGAGCAAGAAAGATACGATAAACCCCGGCAAGCTCTATTCGCTCTCAAAGCTTCAGAATGTGCTCGGCAAAAAGTACAAGATGCCCATGGAGGAGAGCCTTGCGATAGTTCAGCGACTCTATGAGCAGGGGTATCTCACCTATCCGAGAACAAACTCGGAATACCTCGCCACGGCTGAAAAGGACAAGATAAAGAAGATACTCGAAAACATATCAAAAATGGGCTATCCTGTAGCATTCAAGGATAAGAAAACCATCTTTGACGATTCCAAAATAGAATCACACTCGGCGCTGACGCCGACTTACAAGATACCCGATAAAAATGCGCTCTCGCAAAACGAAGCAAAGGTGTATTCCACGGTATTCCGTCGCTTTGTCGCGGTATTCTGCTCTGAGGAATGCCGATGCGAAAAGACCGAAATAAAGATAAAGGTCGGAGAGAGAGAAGAGTTTATCCTCAAAGGCACCGTGATAACTGAAAAGGGCTGGACAAAATACGACGATTTCTCGCAGAAGGACAAGATACTGCCGAAACTCGAAAAGGGCGACGAGGTGAATACTCTTTTCCGTCCGATAGAAAAAGAGACAAACCCGCCGAAGCACTATACTATAGAGACTCTCAATAATTATCTGAAAAATCCCTTCAAGGAGGACAAAGCAGCAGCGGCAGAAGCAGCAAGCGAGGAGGCGGTTGCCGACTCCGCAGGTGCAGAGGAAGCCGACGGCGACGACACCGAGGACTATAAGGCGATATTTGAGGGACTGGAGCTCGGCACGGAGGCTACGCGCACCGGAATCATTGACAATGCGATAAAGAGCGGCTATATCGCGCTGAAAAAGGATGTATATACCATCCTGCCCGCGGGCGAATTTCTCATAGAATCGCTTGTCAATATGCAGATATCCATGGATAAATACAAGACAAGCGAGATGGGTCAGGCACTCAAAAAGGTTTTTCGCGGCAGTATCACAGTGGGCGACAGCATCGCTCTTGCCGAAAAGAATATAGCCGATGTTTTCACGCGGCGCGACGATGCGCCCGAGGTGGAAACCGATACGGGCTTCTACGGTGATGAAATCGGAAAATGCCCGCTCTGCGGCAAGCCTGTCATCCGCGGGCGCTACGGCTACGGCTGCACCGGCTATAAGGACGGCTGCAAATTCAAGATAAGCGGGTTTATCTGCAAGCGTACCATTTCAAAAACGAATGCAAAAATGCTGCTCGAAAGCGGAAAAAGCTCAAAAATCAAGGGCTTTATCTCCAAAGCGGGCAAGCCGTTTGAAGGATATCTCGTAATGGATGCCGAGGGAAATATAAAATTTGATTTTTCAAATTGATTACGCAAAAAGAAAATTAGTGCGAGACTATAGACTTTGGCGATAATTTATGGTATGATATAATTAACCTATGTACACAGAGGAAAAATATAAGATGACGAGACAGGAAAAAATACGCAATTTTTCTATAATAGCGCATATAGACCACGGCAAGAGCACGCTTGCGGACAGACTTCTGGAATCAACGCAGAGTGTTGCCAAGCGCGATATGGAGGATCAGCTCCTCGACAATATGGATATAGAGCGCGAACGCGGAATAACAATAAAAGCCCGCGCCGTCAAGGTGAATTACAAGGCGGCTGACGGCGAGACATATGAATTCAATCTCATCGATACTCCCGGACATGTCGACTTCAATTATGAGGTTTCACGTTCGCTGAAGGCTTGCGAGGGTGCGCTTCTCGTCGTCGACGCGACGCAGGGAATAGAAGCGCAGACTCTGGCAAATACTTATCTTGCGCTTGAAAACGATCTCGAGATAATTCCTGTCATAAACAAAATAGACCTGCCGAGCGCGGATATAGAGGGTGTGCGCGGCGAGATAGAGGATATCATCGGAATCCCCGCAGAGGATTGTCCCGCGGTTTCAGCAAAGACGGGACTAAATATCGGCGATGTGCTGGAGCATATCGTTTCCGACATTCCGGCACCCGAGGGCGATGAAAATGCGCCGCTCAAATGCCTGATATTCGATTCTTATTACGATTCATACCGCGGCGTCGTCGTTTATGTGCGTGTCAAGGACGGTGCCGTGCGCGCGGGAATGAAGATACGCATGATGAATACCGGTGCGGAATTTGAGGTGGTAGATGTCGGCTATATGTCAGCCTTCGGTCTTGTTCCGGCGGAAAGCATTCGCGCGGGAGAGGTCGGATATATCACTGCGAGCATAAAGAATGTAGCCGATACGCGCGTGGGCGATACCGTCACCGATGCGGAAAATCCCACGGCAGAGCCTTTTGAGGGCTTCAAGCAGGCGCTCCCGATGGTTTTCGCGGGAATATATCCCGCCGACGGTGCGAAATATCCCGATCTTCGCGATGCGCTCGAAAAGCTCCGCCTCAACGATGCGGCGCTCACCTTTGAACCCGAAACGAGTATCGCGCTCGGCTTCGGCTTCCGTTGCGGCTTCCTCGGTCTGCTCCATATGGAGATTATCGCCGAGCGACTGGAGAGGGAATTTAATCTTGACCTCGTCACGACTGCGCCGAGCGTTATTTACAAAGTGCAATACAAGAACGGGGAAGAGAAATATATCGATAACCCTGCTGTCTACCCCTCTCCCGATGAGATAGCGGCGGCATACGAGCCTGTGGTGAAGGCAAGCATTATCACGCCGACTGACTATGTAGGCGGCATAATGGACCTCTGCAAGGACAGGCGCGGCATTTTCGCCGATATGAAGTATATAGATAAAAACCGCGTGGAGCTTCATTATACGCTGCCGCTCAATGAGATAATATACGATTTCTTTGATGCGCTCAAGAGCCGGAGCAAGGGTTATGCTTCGCTTGACTATGAGCTCGCGGGATATGAAGAAAGCAGACTTGTAAAGCTTGATATTCTGCTCAATCTCGAGGTAGTGGATGCACTTTCGTTTATCGTTCATGCAGATAAGGCATATTCGCGCGGCAGAAAGATAGTCGAGGCGCTGAAGGAAAATATACCGCGTCAGCTCTTTGAGGTGCCCGTGCAGGCGGCGATAGGCGGCAGAGTCATCGCCCGCGAAACAGTCAAGGCTATGCGCAAGGATGTGCTGGCAAAATGCTACGGCGGCGATATCACACGAAAGAAGAAGCTGCTCGAAAAACAGAAGGAAGGAAAAAAGCGCATGAGAAAGCTCGGCTCTGTGGAGGTTCCGCCGGAGACATTCATGGCGGTGCTGAAGCTGGACGAGGAATGAGCGCGGTCTCTCGAAATGGCTGATAAACTTTTGGGCTTGTATATCCATGTTCCTTTTTGCATAAGAAAATGTGCATACTGCGACTTTTATTCCGTACCGTATAATCCTGATGCTATGACGGCATATGCGCGCGCGCTGGCGGCGCAGATAAGGCGGGCAAAGCCCTATGCGCACGGGAGAAAGGCAGATACGGTATATTTCGGCGGGGGAACGCCTTCGCTCCTATCCGAGAGCGATGCGGCACTCATAATCTCGGCACTGCGCGAGACCTTCGATATAACCCGCGATGCGGAGATAACGCTTGAGACCAATCCGGGAACGGTGAACAGTGCCTCGCTTTCCGCTTTTCACTCGGCGGGCGTAAACAGGCTCAGTATCGGCATGCAGAGCGCATCGGATGCGGAGCTGAAGCTGCTTTCGCGCATACATACGCGTGAGGATTTTGAAAACACATATCTGCTTGCCCGCATGGAGGGCTTTGACAATATCAGCTTTGATATAATGTACGCGCTCCCATGGCAGAGCGAGGAACGGCTTGCCTATACAGTGAGCTATGCGCTGGAGCTTTCGCCTGAGCATATATCGTTTTACGGGCTGAAGCTTGAGATGGGAACGCCTTTCGGCATTAATCCCGAGATAGCGGCACATATTCCGGATGAAGATACGCAGGTGGCGATGTATACGAAATCCGCGGAAAGCTTTGAGAGGCGCGGTTATAAGCAATATGAGATAAGCAATTTTGCAAAGGCGGGGCGCGAGAGCAGGCATAATCTCAAATACTGGAGGAGTATGGATTTTCTCGGCTTTGGTCCCGGCGCACATTCGTTTATAGACGGCAGACTCTTTTCGTATAAGAAGGACATAAAGCTTTTTCTCGGCACTGAAAACGACACGATACTGACGGAGCAGTCAAATACCCCGACAAAAAGCGAGCTTGAGACGCAATATGTGATGATGGCTTTCCGCACGTCTTACGGTGTTGATACAGACGATTGGGGCAAGCGGTTCGGCGGAAACTTCGCTCTGAAATATTATAAAAAAATGAAGCCGTTTATAGATAAGGGCTTCATTATACAGGGCGACGGGAGCTTTCGTCTCTCACGCGAAGGGATGCTTGTTTCAAATTATATTCTCAGCGAAATTTTGGATTTTAATTAAGAAAAGGAGCTATAAAAATGAAAAAGGTTATTTCTCTTGCACTGGCACTCATGATGCTTTTTCTCTTTGTTTCATGCGGAAAAGGAGAGGAGCAGAGCATACCGAGTATGATTAAAGCCGCATACAAAGGGCTTGAAAGCGAAACATGGATAAGGAGCATACCGAGGGCAAAAAAGTTTACCGCCTCCGGCGAGCACGCGGATTACGATACAAAATATCGTATAGGAATTTCGGCAGAATCCATGGATAAGTATATCGAGGAGGCGTATTATTCCTGTCCCGATATTCAGCCGAACACTTATGAGCTTACCATGGTGAAGATAAAGGAAGGCGTTTCCGCGGAGCCGCTCATGCATGAGATGGTAAAGGGAGCCGACTTGTATAAGTGGATATGCATGGGTGCCGATCAGGCGGCAGGCGCATATTTCGGCGACTATATCGTAATGGTGCTCGGAAGCACTGAACAGATAGATGCGGTTTTTGCTTCGTTTAAGAAGCTGCATCCGGATATGAGCGAGATATTTTACAGAATCGAAAGAGAAAAATGAAAACAGCCGAATAAAACGAAAAATCTCCTGCGGATATCCGCGGGAGATTTTCGGTTTATAATTGAAATGCGCTTTTGCTTTGCTTACCTGCCGGAAAATACTTTTTCCGGCAAAAATAAAAAATGCATCAGGTGAGAATGATGCATTTTCATATATGCGGAATGACTTACGCTTTGTTGAGCATCTTTGTGAATCTGCTCTTTTTTCTTGCGGCGTTGTTCTTGTGAAGAATACCGCGTGCTACCGCCTTGTCTATCTTGCGAACTGCTTCCTTGTAGGTAGCCTTTGCAAGCTCCATATCGCCTGCTGCAATAGCAGCCTCATACTTCTTCATAGCCGACTTGAGCGAAGTCTTGAACATCTGGTTCTGAAGAGTTTTGGTCTTGATAACGAGCACGCGCTTTTTAGCTGACTTAATGTTCGGCACTGTGATTCACCTCCTTGATTTCGGCATTGCGGCTGTTTTTCATGAGAGGGTGAAAAATTAGCCGTTTTTCCGCGTTTACCTGAATATAATACCATCTTTGAACGCAAATATCAATAGGTTTTAGAAAAAAATATTTATTTTTTTATATTTTTTTGAAATTTTTTCCGAGAATGGCTTTTGACGCTATTTTAATGTTGCATTTTTTTGCAGAATGTGATAATATATTACAGTATGGCAATAATCTGTCTGTCATAAATTTATTTTTCGGGTAGTGTCTCATGAATAAATTCTTAAAAAGTGCATATTTCAAGGCATTGCTTGTCGTTTCGGCGATTGCCGTTGTGATGCTCGGAAAAGAAGTGGCGGGCTTCGTCCTTTTCCTGAATATTATCGGCTTCGTGCTCATTGCATGTAAGGAAACGGCGGTGTCATTTCTGCCTTTCATGCTCGCCTGTACCTTTGTCGTGAAATGCTATGATTCCTTCTCGCTTTTCGCGCCGCTCTGGTGGGCATATATTTTCCCGCTCTGCGCCGTCGCTTTTCACTTTATCTATTACAGAAAAGAGCATCGCTTCGCCATAGGGCAGAGCTTTTACGGCATCATTGCCGTCGCCGTGGCGGTTACGCTCGGCGGCATCGGAAAAATCTCGGCGGCGGAATATTTCTCTCCCATGGCGCTTTACTATGTATTCGGGCTGGGCATCGGCATGGCAGGTATATATCTGCTCCTGAAATCATCTTTTATTGAATATAACGGATATAGCTCACGGAAAAATTTCATATATGATATGTATATAATAGGGCTTTTTGCCTGTTTTATGATACTGCATCACTACGCGATAAATTTCCGGACGACACTGCTTGAGCATAAGCCGGCAAATATTCAGTGGAGCAACAATATCTCGACTATACTCATGCTTGCAATGCCGGTGCCGCTTTTCTTTACGAAAAAGCACTTTGCTCATATTTTTTCTTCACTGCTCATATATGCCTGCGCGGTGCTCAGCGACAGCAGGGCGGGACTCATCCTCGGCACGGTCGAGATGATTATCTGCCTTATTCCGTTCATCGGCTTTGGCAGGAGCCGCGCACGCATGATGATACGCTTTGCTTTTGTAATATGCTCGGCTGTGGCGGGATATTTTATATTGTCAAAAATCTGGTCGCTTCTGTACAGTGAGAATTTCATCAGGGACAATGAGGCGAGAGTAAAGCTCATTTATCGCGCCATAGACGATTTCCGCGGCAGTCCGATATTCGGCATAGGTCTCGGAAACAGAGCAAATACGGATATCTATCCATCATCCGTGATGGGAACAATATGCTGGTATCACATGATGATCCCGCAGATATTCGGCAGTATGGGTGTTGTCGGCGTGCTTGGCTACGGATATCAGCTCGTGACAAGGTTTATCCTCGTGCTCAGAAAGAGGAGCGCCGAGGCGATAACACTCGGACTTTCATATTTCGGGCTTTTTCTCATGTCGCAGGTAAATCCCGGGGAGTTCTGCCCGCTGCCGTATGCGCTTGTCGCCACGCTGATATTTGTGCTTGTCGAATCGTGCGAAAACGCTCACAAAAAGCCGACCGAAGAGGAAAGTTGACACTTTTACATATATTTTCGGCTTTTTGGTTGACATGACATATTATTTGTGATATAATTTATATGTTTAATAATCCTTACTTATTTTTGAACGGAGTGTAGAAATGGAACTTAATTTAAAGGATATCGTATCTCTTTTGCTTTCCAAGCTGTTTGTCATCATACTCGTGGTATTATTATGCGCCGGCGTCGGCTTTGCATATACTTATTTTGCCGTCGACCCGACATATGCTGCATATACGAAGCTTGTCGTCAGAAATAAAAATGGTGTTGCAACAGGCGTTACATCGAGTGACCTTGCGGCTTCGCAGAGCCTTGTAAATACCTGCATGGACATATTGACAACAGAAGATTTCCTTGATCATGTTTCCGCAAAGCTCGAATCTAAATACACCGGCGTTACAAATGCCTATATCAAAAAGCACATGACGCGCAAGCATATCACCGATACGGAAATATTCGTTGTCCAGATTACCACGACCGATCCGAATCTCTCCTACGATATAGCAAATGCCATTTCCGACCTCGCGCCGGATCTCATTCCGAAAACAATAACAGTAGGTGAGCTTCGCCTGATAGACAGGGCGCGTTTGCCGGAAACATCGTCTTGGCCCATAGCGAGAAACACCGTTCTCGGCGGTCTTGCGGGTGCTGTTATCGCGATAGCAATAATCATAATAAAAGATATGCTCGATACGACGATAAGAACCAAGAAGGATCTCGAGGATAAATTTGAAGATATCCCTGTAATAGGCACGATACCCGGAATCAAACAGCGCTGACGGAGGATAAAATGAGAAAATCATCATTTCTTAAGAAAAGCAATAATAAAGCAAACAACGGTACGAGCGCAAAGTTTTACCGCACGCTCATAATAAACGACAATATGCCCTTTGCCGTTGTCGAATCGTACCGCTCGCTCAAGACAAACCTGCTCTATATCCCGATAGAGGCGAAATGCAAGAAATTTGTATTTACAAGCGCCGTCCCGGGCGAGGGCAAAACGCTTGTTTCCATCAATACGGCGATCAGCCTTTCGCAGAGCGACCTCAAGGTGCTTCTCATAGACGGCGATATCAGAAAGCCGAGAGTGAGAACGGCGCTTGACCTCAGCGAGGGTCACGGACTCTCCGAGTATCTCTCGGGGCAGGATGCCGAGCCGAATATAAGAAAGACTTCGTTCCCGAACCTCTATGTGCTCACATCGGGCAAGAGCGTTCCTTTCACGGCGGAGCTTCTTTCCTCCGAGGCGATGAATACCTTCCTCAAAAAGGTAGAGACAATGTTTGACTATGTCATAATAGATACCCCTCCGCTCACGGTTGTGCCGGACGCTCTCTCGCTTGCCGACAGGACAGACGGCTATCTCATAGTAGCAAGAGCGGATTACAGCGATACCGAAAACACGGCTGCCGCAGTTGAAAATATCAAAGCGGTAGGCGGAAGGGTTCGCGGATTTGTGATAGATAATCTCAATTACAAGAAGAGCGGCAGATACGGCTACGGACGCTATGGCCGCTACGGCAAATACGGATACTCGAAATACGGCTATTCCAAGTACGGATATTCAAACGGATACGGAAGCGACGGCAGTGATTCCGGAGAGACAAAATGATTACTCTCGGCGAAAAAGGAGTAATGACCGATTTTCACAGCCATATAATCCCGCGGCTTGACCACGGCAGCGGCAGTGTGGAAACGAGCCTATGGCAGATAAATGCGGCAAAAAAGGCAGGTATATCACGCATCGTGGCGACATCGCATTTCTATGCAAACGCCATAGATGTACCGGGATTCTATGCGCTGAGAGAAAAGTGCTTCGGCGAGCTCCGGCGCGCACTTCCTCCTGATGCTCCCGAGATAATACTCGGGGCAGAGGTGCTTGTTTTTGAAAATCTTGACCGTATGCCTTATGTGGAAAAGCTCTGTATCGCGGGGACAAATGTTTTCCTCGCAGAGCTTCCCATGAATTCCGTGGACGATTCTATAGCGGATACCATTCACCATCTCATCCGCCGCGGTCTTGATGTTGTGCTTGCCCATGCCGACAGGTATGATACGGATATAATAGATGCCTGTGTCGATGTCGGGGCGAAGATTCAGCTCAATGCCGACGGGCTTCTCGAACATCGGAACAGAAAAAGATGTCTGCGCTGGATAGAAGAGGGCAGTGTATACGCGCTCGGAAGCGACATACACGGAAAAGGGAAAAACTATGAATATTTCAGGAAAGCAATCAGGATACTCGGCGGTCGCAGTGCCGAAATTTTCGCAAAGACAAATGCTTTACTGAAAAAATAAAAATAATGCTGTCTCCATATCAATGGGGACGGCGTTGCTTTGTTTATAAGGGTATTTTGATATGAAAAAAATAAACTTTATGGTTTCATCATCGGCAAAAAGCGAGCATTTTGCGCTTTGGCAGGCTTGCTTTGGTGACACGCACGAGGAAATAAAGCTTTTTCTCCGAGCCGCTGACAGTTCCTTGCTTGCCGAATGCAGAGATGGCGATGAGCTTGCGGGAATGGCACTGCTTGTGCCCGCAACCGTGCGCGGCAAGCCCGCGTACTACGGCTATGCCGTATGCACGGCGGAGAAGCACCGCAAAAAGGGCGTCTGCCGCGCACTGCACGAGGAGATTTTCCGCCTTTGCGACGCGGAGAAAAAGGGATATTTTCTGCATCCCGCAGATACGGGGCTTTTTGCGATGTATGCCGGCTTCGGCATGAGACTGTGCGGCGGTTGCCGCTATGCCGAATATGCTTACAGCGGCGTCGGTTTGCTCACAGATGCGCCGAAGCCGCGCCACGCGACGGCGGACGACTTCGCTCGGGACGAGAGCGACGTCAGATGGGGCAGGGGACTGCTCGAATACGCCGCCGAACCCGATGAAAACGGAATTTGCCTTTGCTTTCCCGATGGGGCGCTTGCCTATGGAGAGAAGCGGGGCGACGCGCTGACACTTTCTTTTTCGCAGGGGCTTTGCAGGGAGCATCTCTCGGCGCTTTGCCGCGATACAGCCTGCGGCACGGTAAAAATGAGACTTAACGGCGATGATACGCCGTATCTCATGGGCTACAATCTGCCTTTTGAAAATCTGCATATAGATTTTACTTTTGAATAAGGAGAAAAATTATGGTTTTTGCAAGAGAAAATGCAAGAGAATTTAAAAATGCGCCCATGGCGAAATTGCAGGCGGTTTTCGGCGACAGACTTTTCGGCGATGCCTGCGCGACACCGACGGATACAGAAGCGCTTCATGTGGTCGGCGCCTGCGGAATGGAGTTCTATGCACCCGTTTCGGACTATATACTCAATACGCCAGAGCTTTTCTGCTATATTGCGTCTTTCGGCGCGGCAAATCATCTTTTTGCCTTTGACGGCGGCAACGTGCGCCATTACACCGACGATGGGGAAAAGCTTCTGCCCGAAGATACGGCGCAAGCCCTGATTTCAGTTTACGAAACGGTGATGAAAAGCGGCGGTACAATCGGCAGTGAGGGCGAGCACATAATCGACCTCAAGGGCAACAAGATAGGCACGCATTATGATGTAAACCTGCTCATCGGCAACAGAATAGGCTTTGAATATCCGATGCTGACCACGCCGAAAGGTGCGCTCGATTCGCTCGGCAGAGGCTCATTCCGCGCAGGCGCGGCAAGGCAGGTCACGGCTACGAGATATTCGCTCACGCCCGAGTATAACGGCGAGCCTGTAAACCGCCAGTTTTATATAGTGGAAAACGGCGCGCAGATTTTCTATTCGGCTGATGTCAAGGCAAATATAAAAAGTGCTGTTTGCCGACATTTTCGCAACTATACGGAAATAACATACGAGACGGAATGCGGGCTGAAAATAAAGCGCACACTTTTCATTCTCCCGCATGCGGACGGTATGCCCGACGCTACCGAGGCGCAGAGAGTAGAGATAGAGAACACGACGGGAAAGAAGCGCAGTCTGCGCATTGTTTTCACGGGAATGTTCGGTCTTACTGCGCCCGAGTCGGCGATGAATGATATAATCTATGCGAGTGTAATATGGGAAAGCGGCGTAATAAAGGCAGACGGAAAGACAATTGCCGTTTCTCCGAGTTCTCATCAGAAGCGTCTGCGTGCCAACAAGCGATTTGCACTCCTGCTGACCGATGAGGGCGAAACGCTCGATGGCTACACGGCTAACTACATCGATTTCATCGGCAACGGCTCTATAGAAAAGCCACAGCGGGTTGCGTGCCTGCCGACTGTCCCCGTGACGAAGATGGTCTCCTTCTATGCTATGGAAAAGGCTTTTTCCGTAGATGCGGGTGCTTCAAGAACGGTTGATTCATATACAGGCTATGTATTTTCACCCGATGCGACAGACGGAGTGCTTTTTGACGCGGTAGGCACACTCGTGAAAAAGTACAAAACCCCCGCGGCACTTGGCAAAACTCTCGAATCGGTAAAGGATTTCGGCAGAAAATATGCGGGCTTTCTGAAGCTGGAAACAGGCGACAGAGACCTTGACACATATGTAAACAACAATCTGCCTTTTCAGGTTTATTATCAGTCATATGTTTCGCGCTCGTTTGCATGGACGCAGAAGGCTTATCGCGAGATAGGCTTCCGCGAAATACAGGATATGTATGCTTCGCTTTACTATATCATAGGCATGGGCGAAAAAAGACTTGCCCGCGAAATGCTCGGCGAATGGATAAAGAACGTCTATGAAATGGGCTATGCAAACCATAATTTCTATGAGACGGGCAAGGAGCCGGGCATGTGCTCCGATGACGGACTGTGGCTCGCGCAGGCGGTTTACCGCTATGTTTCGCTCACGGGCGATAAGGATTTTCTTTTCTGCGAATTTCCCATTGCCGGCAGTGACAAGAAGCGCACTTTACTTGATACGCTCCTTGCCACGGTCAGATACAGCGGAAAGATTTCCGTCGGCGCGCATGGCATTCCGCTCCTCGACAAATCAGACTGGAACGACTGCCTGAAGCTCGATAACGACTGGATAGACGGTATCGAAAAAGAGAAGAGATATGCGGCGCAGCTCGCGCAGGGCGGCAAATACGGCGACAGATTCATGAGCGAGCATTCCGAGAGCGTAATGAACGCATTCCTTCTGAAAATTGCCTATGACGAGATAGCAGAAATGGCACGCGATGCGGGCATGGAAGAGACGGCGGCAGCGCTTGAAAATGACTGCGCCGCGCTCTGCGAAAATATAAGAAAGCATTGCTGGAAGGGCGATTTCTATGCGCGCGCACTCCTCGGCGGCAAGCGTGACGGCGGCTATACTTACCTCGGCGCAGGCGGCGACGGACTTTCTGCAGATCCCGCGATAAACGGCTCTTATTTCCTCAATTCGTTCAGCTGGTCGATACTTGCGGGCGTGGCAAGCGAGGATGAGATATCGGTGATGCTTGAGAGGGTGAATAAGCATCTCGTCTGCCCGGCAGGCGTGAAGCTTTGCTCTCCCTGCGACCTCGGCAAGCTCGCAACGGGCAATGCCTCAGAGGCATATTTCCCGGGCGACAGAGAAAACGGCGGCACCTTCAAGCATGCGGCTATGATGGCGGCTTCCGCGGCGCTCAAAGCTTCAAAAACGGTGAAAAGCACAGAGCTGGCAAAAGCTCTCGCGGAATTTGCATATTTCGCGCTCGACAGCGTTTTCCCCTACAAAACTCTGCTTCATCCCTATAAAACGAAAGGAAATCCGCGCTTCTGCACGCAGTATAACAACAGCATAACAGGCGAAAACATCGGTCCCATGCTCTCGGGAACAGCAAGCTGGCTGAATCTTTCCATGATGGAGCTGCTCGGCTTCGGACTCAGCGGAGAATATCTCGTATTCTCGCCCGTGCTTCCTTTTGAAAGCGAAAAGTCGGACTATACCGTAAATAACGGAGAAACATCATTCCATGTTCATATAGAGAAGCCGCGCGGCTTTGCAAGAACCGCCGACGGTGCAAAAATGACATTTGACGGCGTGCCTTTCGATGGAAAAATCAAACGCCCCGACGACGGCAAGACGCATGAAGTTAATATTATACTGAAATAAAACAAACCCCCGATGCGCCGCATCGGGGGTTTGTGTATAAATCTGCATAGGCGTATTTATTTCTTTTTCTTTGGCTTCGGTTCGGGGAGCTCGTCGTATATCGCGCGGAAAAGCGCGGTCATGAAATCTCTGTCGTCGATGTTTTCCGCGAGAAGCATCTCTTTTGCGCCCTCGTATGGTGCTTCGAGCGGTGCGCCATGCATCATGGCAAAGGCGCTTTTCACGGGTTTTATCAGCATTCGGTTGTCACAGAGATAAGCCGCGATTTTGCCGCCGTAATATATGATATATTCGCCCATCATCTGCCTGTATGTTATCCCGTCGAGGTCGGAGAGCTGATCGAGAACAAAATTCAGAAATTCCTTGCTTGTAGCCATTTTTACTCCTTATCCTGCGATGTAATCAACTATTTTTGTCGCGCCGTCCTTGGGCAGACAGCGATTTTGCGCTTCGAGCATCTTTTCGGCAAGGGTGCTGTCATAGATGAGCCTGTCGGCAAAGCGTGCGGCTTCGTCTTCGTTTTCGGCAAAGAGCGACATCCCGTGATTTTCGAAAAATTCCGCATTTTTTGTTTCCACGCCCGGGATAATCATGGTATGTACGAAAGGCACACCGAGCACGCCGGCCTCGGAGCTGGAAATACCGCCCGCTTTTGAAAGCAGAACATCGGCGGCGCTCATATAAAGTGCAACCTTATCCGTAAAAGGAACGGCAATAACGCCGTCGCCGTGAAATTCGTCATCGAGCGCCGCGCGGAGCTCTTCATTTCGCCCGGGCAGAACGCAGAGCAGAGAATTTCCGTCGGGAATGCGCCGAAGCTTTTTACAGAGAGAAATCGCATCTCCGCAGCCTATTCCGCCCGTCATGATGAGATATGTTTTTTTCTCTGCCGGAAGCCCGAGCATTTCACGCGCGGCGGATTTTTCGGTTTTTACGGTGAATTTAGCGGAAACAGGCATACCTGTGGCGATAAGCTTTTCTTCGGGAATGCCCGCGGCAATGCACTCCGTGCGCACATCCTCATGAGGGACAAAATAAGCATCCAGCTCTGTTTCCGCAAGAAAAGGAATGCAGGTATAATCAGAGAGAACGCCGTATATTTTCGTTTTGCATTTTCCATGACGGCGCAGATAAGTGAGCGTTTCCATGGGAAAGAGATGCGAGCAGACAACGGCATCATAAGCTTTTTCCGTGATAAAATCATCAAGCTCTGCGGCGTGGCGTATATTTGCAAGATAGACGGGCGATGTAACACCCGAGGAGCTGAACATGGCTCCCGCATGATACATCATACCGAAAAGCTCGGGGGTTTTTGACGAGATTTTATTTAATATTTTATCGAAGCTGAGCGGATTGTTGCTTCCGAACATCTGAAGCATATCGAGAAATTCCGCACGGATATTTCTGCGCTCAAGCTCTTCTTTTACGGCGCGAGCGCAATTATTGTGACCCTCACCCGTACTGCAACTGAGAAGCAAAACTTTCATGAAAAAATCTCCTTTTTGTCTTTTATTTTAATTATAAATGAAAATGGGCGGAAAGTCAAGTGCTTTGCGCGGCTGTTACATCATGATGATGCGAACAGGTTTATCTGTGTCCTGCGCTTTTTTTATTGTGTATGCCGTTCCGCGCGATTTCCCGTCCCAAAAGGCAAAAACCGCATCGGCATAGCCGATTATTTCGAGATTTCGGCGTAGCGGCGCGCCATTGCCGTATCGCTCATAATCGGGGAGAATTTCCGTCAGCTTCAGACCGTGAGCCTTGGCGTATTCTCTCGCGCAGGTGTCTATTCCGCGCGCGCCTCCCGAAACAATCTCGGTTGTTCCTGCCGGCAGATAATCGCCGAGATTCTCTATTTTCAGATTTCGTGAACCTACTACCGCTATTTTCATGTTTTTCTCCTTTGTGTGAATGTATTTTATGATTTTTTTCGGGTAATGGTCTCCCATATGATATGCCAAAGCTTTTTTGCTTTGTTCCGTCAGCGCACAAACTTCCCAGTAACAGCACCCAAATTTAAACCGCGAGGTTCGCCGTAGCCTGACATGGCACAGCAGTGAATCCGAGTCGGCGC
>DODZ01000020.1:82311-131079 GCA_003524145.1 Candidatus Apopatosoma intestinale
TCCGAGTCGGCGCTTAAGCGTTTCGAACCTGTAACCGTGACTATGCTGTTGTGGGACGGTCGGGGCACTTTGTTCGCACTGGTCGCCGCGAGGCGACAGGGGGTATTTTTTAAGAGGGAGGAAAGCCCTCTTAAATGACTTTTGGTACTTTTCGTCATTGAAAAGTACGATAAAAGAAAAGTTTCTTTAAGTATCTAACGGGCGAACAATGTTCGCCCCTACCATAATTGAAGTCCCCACTTATGTCTTTTATGCGTCACTTTTTCACTATTATATCACCATTTTCAATATGACGCAATAATGATTGTAAAATTGAGTCATAATAATATCATTATGACTGGAGAAAATTTTATGGAAGATAATATGATACGGTATACACTTCGTACAGATAAAGTCCTTTTCAGAAAATTCAGATATGTAGCTGAATACGAGGGACGCTCGGCAAATAAAGAGATTGAGCAGTTTATCAAGAGGCGCGTAGCCGAATTTGAAAAAGAACACGGCAAGATAAGCATCACCGACCTGATGACAATGGATTGACAGAAAAAGCTCCCGCGTGGAGCCTTTTCTTTTGGCGGAAAATCTCCTTTATAATATTGACATATCTTTTTTTCTCATATATAATTATATAAAAAATAACGGAGGACGATTTATGAATATATGGCATGATATAAGCCCCGAACGCATAAAGGCAGAGGATTTTATCGCGGTTATCGAGATAAGTAAGGGAAGCAAGAAAAAATACGAGCTGGATAAAGAAACGGGACTGATAATACTGGACAGGATTCTTTATACCTCAACTCACTATCCCACAAATTACGGCTTCATTCCGCGCACATATGCCGATGACGGCGACCCGCTTGATGTTCTCGTGTTGACGAGCGAACCGCTTGACCCGCTTGTGCTTATCCGTTGCTATCCAATAGGCGTTATCAACATGATAGACAACGGCAATGACGATGAAAAGATAATCGCCATACCGTACAGTGATCCGATGTATAATTCATACAAGGATATAAGCGAACTGCCGAGCCATATTTTCGATGAGATGCGTCATTTCTTCTCGGTTTACAAACAGCTTGAGGGAAAACAGACGGCTGTTGAAGAAGTAAAGGGCGCTTCGGCGGCGCTCGCTGTTATAAGCAAGTGCATCGGTTATTATAATGAAAAATTCGGAGGACACAGAATTGAAAAACTTTGATCGCTTCGGCGTGATGATAGACTGCTCGAGAAATGCCGTTATGAGCGTTCCCGCGCTCAAGCGCTTTTTCGGGATTCTCGCGAAAATGGGCTATGACTGCGCCATGCTCTATACCGAGGATACATATGAGATAGACGGCGAGCCGCTTTTCGGCTACAAGCGCGGCAGATATACGCAGGCTGAGCTTCGCGAGATAGACGAATATGCCGCAGGGCTCGGCATAGAGCTTATCCCTTGTATCCAGACTCTCGGGCATATGAATGCCGCTTTCCGCTGGAACAGATACAAGGGTCTGCGCGACTGCTGCAATATACTGCTGGCGGGCGATGAGCGCGTTTATGAGCTTATAGACAAGATGTTTTCCTCTCTCTCAAAATGCGTGAAATCGAGAAAGATTCACATAGGCATGGATGAGGCTTATCTCGCCGGACTGGGCAAATATCTCGAAATCCATGGCTATCGCAACCGTTTTGAGGTGCTTTGCGAGCATTTGCAGAGAGTCTGTGACATAGCGAAGAAATACGGCTACGAAACACTGATGTGGGAAGATATGTTCTTCCGCTGTCTGCCGAGCGGCTACAATGCGGGAACAAAAGCTTCTCCTGTTGTCGAATTTCCCGCATGGGTGAGGGAAGCTATTCCCGAAAACGCCACGATGGTTTACTGGGATTATTACGGCGACTGCGCCGAAAAATATGCCAATATGATAGAGTCCTCGAAAAATCTCTCCGATAAGGTATGGTTTGCGGGCGGCGTATGGATATGGCACGGGCTTACCTCGCACAATCGACTGAGCATACGCAGAAATGCGCTCGCTCTGCCCGAATGCAAAAAGGGCGGCGTGAAGAATGTTCTGATGACGCTCTGGGGCGATAACGGCGGAGAATGCTCGATGTTTTATGCGCTCCCGGGACTTATGCATGCGGCGGCTGTAGCCGAGGGCATGGATGAAGCCGGGATGAAAGCAAAATTCCGCGAGATAACGGGAGAGGACTATGACGATATGCTCGCGCTCGATCTTCCTAATTATATATACGGCGAGGATATCGATATCGGTTGCGCGAACTACTCGAAAAACAGGCTTTACAACGACCCGCTGATAGGACTTCTCGACGCGAACAACGAAAATCCGGTGGATTCGGAGATATTTGCAAAATACGCCGCAAGGCTTGATGCCATCGCAGACAAAGAAACGGAATTTTCGTATCTCTACCGCACGCAAGCGGCACTCTGCCGTGCACTTGAGGTTAAGTTTGACCTCGGCAACGTGACGCGCGAAAGATATCTCGCTCTCGACAGGGAAGGTGTGCGCAGGATAGCGGAGGAGAGCTACCCGCTGTTTCTCACAAGACTTGATACCTTCTACCGCATCTTCCGAGACAAGTGGAACAGGGACAACAAGCCGTACGGCTTTGAAATTCAGGATATACGCATAGGAGGGCTTGTCCGCCGCTTTGAAAACTGCCGTGAGCGGTTGCTTGAATGGTGCGACGGCAAGGCGGAGAGTATACCCGAGCTTGACGAGCCGGTGATAAATGCCGACCGCGGCGATGTCGCATACTGGAACGACATGGCAAGCCCCGCAGTGATGGCGGAATATATAGTTTAAGGACAGTTGTAAATAAGCTAAGGCACAATATATTGTGGTGTTTCTCCACAATATATTGTGCCTGAAATTTTGCTTTTGGTCGATAGATTAGTTTTCGCATTGTGCTTTTTGCACTATAAATCGGAAAAAGTTTGTATGAAATTTTTGCCGAAAAAAGCCGATTTCTGAAAAAATGATATTTTTTTCTGAAAGCGGTGAAAAAAACCATAAAAATTACGAACTTACAATATTTTGTGTTTTCGTATTGACAAAACCACAAAATGTAGTGTATAATGATTACACAACGAAAAACACCGCGACGCGGAATACGGAGGAGAAAAGGAAAATGAAAGTTATCAAGAGAAATGGCGCCGAGATGCAGTTTGACATAGAAAAGATAGTCGCCGCCATCACAAAAGCAAACGAAGCCTCGGAACAGGATGTCCGACTGACACCGATGCAGATACGCAGAATAGCCGAAGCTGTGGAGCTGAACTGCATACGCATGAACAGAGCGCCCGGCGTAGAGGAGATTCAGGATCTCGTCGAGAAGCAGATAATGGCGCACGGTGCATACGAGGTTGCAAAGAAGTATATCACATACAGATATACAAGAAACCTCATCCGCCGCTCAAATACGACGGATGACAGAATTCTCAGCCTTATCGAATGCCATAACGAAGAGGCAAAGCAGGAGAATGCAAACAAGAACCCGACTGTTAACAGCGTTCAGCGCGACTATATGGCGGGCGAGGTCAGCCGCGATATCACAAACCGCATACTTCTCCCCGAGGATATAGTGAAGGCGCACGAAGAGGGTATAATCCACTTTCACGATACGGATTACTATGCTCAGCATATGCACAACTGCGATCTCGTAAATCTCGAGGATATGCTCCAGAACGGTACCGTTATTTCCGGCACGATGATAGAGCGTCCGCACAGCTTTTCAACTGCCTGCAATATCGCTACACAGATAATCGCGCAGGTTGCGAGCAACCAGTACGGCGGGCAGAGCATTTCGCTCACGCATCTCGCGCCGTTTGTTCAGGTCAGCCGCGAGAAGATAAGAAAAACGCTCCGCGAGGAGCTTGACACGCTCGGCACAAGCGTTTCCGACGAGAAGTTTGCCGAGGTTGTGGAGAGTCGCCTGCGCGAGGAGATACGCCGCGGTGTGCAGACTATCCAGTATCAGGTTGTAACCCTGCTTACCACAAACGGACAGGCGCCGTTTGTTACGGTATTCATGTACCTCGGCGAGGCAAAGGACGAGAGAGAAAAGAAGGATCTTGCTATCATCATAGAAGAGACACTTCTTCAGCGCTATCAGGGCGTAAAGAACGAATCCGGCGTTTATGTGACGCCGGCTTTCCCGAAGCTCGTTTATGTGCTTGAAGAGCAGAATATACATGAGGATTCTCCTTATTATTATCTTACAGAGCTTTCCGCTAAATGCACGGCACGCCGCATGGTTCCCGATTATATTTCCGAGAAAAAGATGCTCGAGCTGAAGGTGGACAAGAACGGCGAGGGTCACTGCTACACGTGCATGGGCTGCCGCAGCTTCCTCACACCTTATATCGACGAAAACGGCAAGCCGAAATATTACGGCAGATTCAATCAGGGTGTTGTCACGATAAACCTCGTCGATGTTGCGCTCAGCTCCGGCAAGGACATCACAAAATTCTGGGAGATTTTTGACGAACGCCTTGAGCTTTGCCATCGCGCGCTTGTGTGCCGCCATGAAAGACTCAAGGGCACGCTCTCCGATGCCGCGCCGATACTCTGGCAATACGGAGCGCTTGCACGTCTTAAGAAAGGCGAGCCGATAGACAAGCTTCTTTTCGGCGGATATTCAACTATTTCACTCGGCTATGCGGGGCTTTATGAGTGCGTCAAGTATATGACGGGCAAGAGCCATACCGACCCTGTAGCAACTCCTTTCGCGCTTGATGTAATGCGCCATATGAACGATGCCTGCAAGAAGTGGAAGGCAGAGCACAATATCGATTTCAGCCTTTACGGCACGCCGCTCGAGAGCACGACATATAAGTTTGCGAAGTGTCTGCAGAAGCGCTTCGGCATAGTCCCGGGTATAACCGACAAGGGATATATTACAAACAGCTATCATATCCATGTGACAGAGCAGATAGACGCTTTTTCAAAGCTTGCATTTGAGGCGCAGTTCCAGGCTCTTTCGCCCGGCGGCGCTATCTCATATGTCGAGGTTCCGAATATGCAGCAGAATATAGAGGCTGTACTTCAGGTGATGAAATTTATCTATGACAATATCATGTATGCAGAGCTGAATACGAAATCCGACTACTGTCAGGAATGCGGCTATGACGGAGAAATTCAGATAGTTGAAGAGGACGGCAAGCTCATCTGGAAATGCCCGAAATGCGGCAATACCGACCAGTCCAAAATGAATGTTGCAAGACGCACCTGCGGTTATATCGGAACGCAGTACTGGAATCAGGGCAGAACGCAGGAAATTAAGGAGCGCGTACTGCACCTGTAAGGAGACGCTATGAATTTTTGCAATATAAAATACTGCGATATAGCCGACGGATACGGCGTGCGCACATCGCTTTTTGTCTCGGGATGTACAAACCATTGTGAGCAGTGCTTTCAGCCGCAGACATGGGATTTTGACTACGGCGAGCCTTTCACAAAAGAAACGGAAGATAAGATAATCGAGTCGCTTCGCCCGCATTATATAAACGGGCTGACGCTCCTCGGCGGAGAGCCTTTTGAACCGGCAAACCAGCGCGTGCTTGTGAAATTTCTGCATCGCGTGCGCGAAGAATGCCCTGATAAGGATATCTGGTGCTTCACGGGATTTGTGCTTGACAGCGAGCTGCTTCGCGACGGTTCATACCCGCGATGCGAGGTGACGGATGAAATGCTTTCGCTCATAGATGTGCTGGTGGACGGCAGATTTGTGGCGGCAAAAAAGGATATATCGCTTCGTTTCCGCGGCTCATCAAATCAGCGGCTTATCGATATGAATAAGACACGCGAATGCGGTGAAATTACCCTTTGGAATAAATGAATGCAAAAGAGGAAAGTCGGGCTTCGGCTTTCCTCTTTTGTTGTTTTTGATTGAAGATTTTCACCGCTATTTATATTGATATGCTTTGCGGGCAGTGAAAAGTGAAGACTTGAGAGCGGAAAAGCAAAATCGGCAGGCTTCATGCGAAGCTTGCCGATTTTTGGAGCGGGCGACGGGAATCGAACCCGCATATTCAGCTTGGGAAGCTGATGTTCTGCCACTGAACTACGCCCGCCAAAAAAAGCTTCGCACGCGCGAAGCCTCTGGAGCTGGTGATGTGACTTGAACACACGACCTGCTGATTACGAATCAGCTGCACTACCGACTGTGCTACACCAGCAAAAACAGCGAATTACGCTAACCTCTAAGCGAAATTGCTAAAATATTTTACCATAGGTATTGCAATTTGTCAAGTAAAATTGTAAAATAAACAAGGAGAAAAATAAAAAAATTTTTGATAGCAATATTTGAGAGGAAAACCGATGAATTTAACAGATTTATCCTGTGTGCGCGATATCATGCAAAGGCACGGCATCGCACCGCAGAAAAGATACGGGCAGAACTTTCTCATAAACCCGACTGTTGTCGCGCGGATAGCCGATACCTGCGCCGACAGGGAAGCGGGCGTTATCGAGATAGGTCCCGGCATAGGCACGCTCACGCGCGAGCTTTCGCCGAGATTTCGCAAGGTGGTGGCGATTGAGATAGATACGAGTCTCATCCCCGTGCTCGGCGAGACGCTGGGCGACCTTGACAATGTAAAGGTTATAAACGCGGACGTGATGAAAACCGACCTTGCCGCACTTGTGAAAGAGGAATTTGACGGGATGCCCGTCTATGTCTGTGCAAACCTGCCTTATTACATAACCTCGCCGATTGTAATGAGCCTGCTCGAATCGGGCGGCATATTTGAGGCGGTGACTGTGATGATTCAGAAGGAGGTAGCCGACCGCTTCTGCGCCGGGGCGGGAAGCACTGATTACGGTGCGATAACGCTGGCGGTGAACTATTATTCCGAAGTGGAAAAATGCTTCAATGTTGCGCCCGGCAATTTCATGCCGCCGCCGAAGGTGACTTCTTCCGTTATCAGGATGAACATACGAAAAGAACCGCCTGTTCCCGTGCGCGACAGTGAAAATATGTTTCGCATAATAAAATATGCCTTTGCCTGCCGCAGAAAAACGCTTGTGAACGCGCTCTGCACATCATCGCCGAAATGCGGTAAGGAAGAGGTCATCCGCACTCTGGAAAAGCTCGGCTATGACCCGAATATCCGCGGAGAGAGACTCGCTCTCTCCGATTATGCGTGCATATCCGACGAACTGACTGTATGACGGCGCATAAAATAACATAAGGGAAAAATCAGCGGAGGGCATAATGAATAAAAAGCTTAATGATTTTCTGAATTATATAAAAGGAAAGCGCGTCGCCCTGCTCGGCTTCGGGATAAGCAATTCTTCGATAGTCGATTTTCTGCTCGGAGCGGATGCGGAGGTCACCGTGCGTGACAAGAAAGAAAATATCGCGGGGCGCGACGGATATGAGGCGCGCGGAGTGCGGTTTATAACGGGGGAGGAGTATCTCTCGGGTATGGATGAGGATATTATTTTCCGCTCGCCGGGTATACGCGCCGATACGCCCGAGATAGCGGAAGCCATCGCGCGCGGCGCTGTGCTGACGGGCGAAACGGAAGCATTCTGTTCGCTTTTTGCGGGGCGCATATACGCTGTGACCGGAAGCGACGGAAAAACGACTACGACAACGATAATACATAAAATTCTCACAGAAGAGTACAGGGATGCGGACAGGAAAATATATCTCGGGGGAAATATCGGCTTCCCGCTTCTTTCAAAAATAGGCGAAATGAGCGAAAACGATATCGCAGTTCTGGAGCTGTCGAGCTTTCAGCTCTCTACGATGAAATTTGCTCCGCATGCCGCCGTAGTGACCAATATCACGCCTAATCACCTCAACTGGCACAGAGACATGGCGGAATATATCGAATGCAAAAAGAATATTTTCCGCGGCATGACGGGCGGCAGGCTCGTTGTCAACGACGGAAACGACATAACGCGTGATTTTGTAAATCCCGCCGGCGAAACTGTGCGCTTTTCCTCAAAAGGGAAGCCGCGCGGCAAGTCGGTATATCTCGACGGCAGGGAGATTTTCTTCTGCGACGGAGAAAACCGCGAGCGCATAATGAGTCTTGATGATATAAAGTTGCGCGGTATGCACAATGTCGAAAACTACATGGCGGCGATAGCGGCACTGCACGGCGAAGTGAAAACGGAAAGCATACTTGCCGTTTCACGTTCTTTTGGCGGAGTGAAGCACAGAATAGAGCTTATCTGCGAGCACGGCGGAGTGAAATACTACAACAGCTCGATAGATACAAGCCCGACGCGCAGTATCGCGGCACTTGTTTCTTTTGACGAGAAGTTGATAGTCATCTGCGGCGGATATGACAAGCATATTCCGATAGAACCGCTCATTCCCGTGCTCTCGGAGCGGGCAAAGGCTGTCTTTGCCACAGGGCAGACCGGGCGTGAGCTTGCGGAGAAGCTCGTCGCATACGGCGGAGCTGAAAAGCCAGCGTATATAAGCTACACGGAGAGCTTTGATGATGCCGTCCGCTCGGCTCTCGCATATGCGGCGGCAGGCGATACAGTGATACTTTCTCCTGCGGCGGCAAGCTTTGATGCGTTTGCGAATTTCGAGGAGCGCGGAGAGCGTTTTCGCGCGACAGTAAAAGAATATATCGAAAGAGAAAAATAAACGGAGGTAAAAATGGACACGAAAAAACTGCTTTTTGACATATGCTCATGCATGAGCATATCGGGTTTTGAGTACAGATGCGAAAAGAAGCTTCGCGAGATTGTTATGCCGTATTTTGATGAGTACATAGGCGACAGTGCGGGCAATCACATTTTCGTAAAGAAATCCAAGTCGGCAAACGCACCGAAGCTGCTCATAGACACCCATTACGATGAGGTGGGACTGATGGTGAAGGGAATCACCGATGAGGGCTTTCTTCGCGTTTGCTCTGTCGGCGGCGTGGACGCGAGAATTTTCCCCGCGAGCGAGCTGACAGTCTATGCTCCCGAAAAGGAGATATGCGGCGTGGTGGTGAAAAAAGCGCCGCACGCACGCACACCCGATGAGGCGGGCAAGCTGACAGCCGTGACAAATCTTCTTGTGGACACGGGCTTTTCCAAGGCGGAGCTTGAGGAGATGGGCATAGGGATAGGCACGCCTCTCGGCATGGCGAAAAACTATATTTCGCTCTCGGACGATGTGGTGAGCGGTCAGAGCTTTGACAATAAATCCTGCTGTGCCGCCGCGGTATATGCCGTTTCCATGCTCGGCGACTGCGGATGCGATATATATCTTTCCATGTCGGCAAAGGAGGAGGTCGGTCACCGCGCGGCTTCAAGCGCGGCTTATACGGTAGATCCCGACTATGCCATAGCAATAGATGTGGGGCTTGGTCTTGCGCCGGGCGGCGACAAGAAGAGCAATCCGAAGCTCGGAGAGGGCGCATGCATTTCCGTTTCCGCTATACTGGACAGAAAATGGACGGAGACGATACGCGGGATTGCGAAGAAAAACGAGATTTCGCTCCAGACGATAGTCGAAGCCTGCGGCACCGGCACCCATGCGGATGAAATAGAGGCTGTACGCCTCGGCATACCGACGGCACTGCTCAGCCTGCCGATAAACTTTATGCATACGGGCGTGGAAACGCTTTATATGAGCGATTTCGAAGCCACGGCAAAGCTGCTCTGCGCCGTTATAAACGATAAATTCGGAGGTGAGGCGAAATGACGGAATACGGATATAATCTGCTCGGCAGGCTTTCGGAGATATTTGCTCCGGCGGGCTGTGAGGATGCTGTGATCTCCGCGATAGAGGCGGAAATCGGCGCATACTGCGATGAACTGCGCCGCGACAGAGCAGGAAATCTTATAGCCCTGATAAAGGCGGAAAAGCCATGCGGCAAGCTGCTTTTCGCAACGAACGCCGATGAGGTCGGCTTCATGATAACGGATACCGATGACGACGGCAGGCTCTATATCACGCCGCTCGGACCCATCGAAACGGACACGCTCTCAGGCAGGCAGGTCTATGTGGGCAACAGCGAAAAAACAAGCCTTGCCGTTGCTTGCGCAAAGCCGATACATGAGCAGTCCGGCGATGAGCGGAGCAAGCCCACCGCATGGGACAAGCTCTATATTCAGACAGGCGTGAAAAAGGGCGGAGAGCAGAGCATCAAGGCGGGCGACTTCGGCACTTTCCGCGGCAATTTCGGAGAAATAGGTCATAATATCAAGGGCAAAGCACTTGATACGAGAGCCGATTGCGCTATCCTCTGCGAGATGATAAAGCGCATAAGGGAAGAAAATATACCGCATGAAAACGACCTGTATTTTGCTTTCACGGTTCGCGGCAAGCTGAACCGCTCGGGTGCGGTCAATGCGGCGCGCGGTATCGCGGCAGACATGGCAGTGGTGCTTGAATATGCGCCCTGCGCCGATATAAGCGAGATTCCCGGGCAGTTTGTCTGCGCGAGACTCGGCGGCGGAGCAGTGCTTCCGCTCGCCGATATGAAAACGATATTTGCCGGAGACGATACGGCGGCTCTCATAGGCGAAGCCGAGACGCGCGGAATAAAATATCAGATAAAGGGCGTTGTCACCGGAGCGGGAGACGCCGCATATTATCAGCGCGACGGCGGCTCGGGGACGGTGGCTCTGGCAATGCCCTGCCGCTATCCGAATACGGCTTCATGCGTGATAAATAAAGAGGATTACGATTCTGTGCTTGCGCTTTCGCTCGCACTTGTGAAATAAGGAGGAAATCATGTTTGCACAACTGAAAAAATTCATTCTCGCTTCCGGCGTTTCCGGAAACGAAAAAGGTATCAGCTCCGTTATAGCCGCAGATATAGCACCGTATGTCGACGAGGTTTACAGCGATGCGATGGGAAATCTTATCGCGCATAAGAGGGGCAGACGCGAAAACGCAAAGAAGCTCATGTTTGCGGCACATATGGATGAAATAGGATTTATGGTAACATTCATAGATGAAAAGGGCTTCCTGCGCACGACAAAAATGGGCGGTATAAACTATGCCGCAGCGGCTTTTTCCTCTGTCGTATTCGATAACGGGACTGTAGGCGCGATTGTTCCCGACGGCAGAACGGCACCGAAGGATTATCGCCCAGAGGTTTTCTATGTCGATATCGGAGCCAAGGATAAAAAGGATGCCGAGCGCCGCGTGAAGATAGGCGATTTCTGCCGCGTGGCACCGAGACTGCAGAAGCTCTGCGGCGCACGCGTCTGCGGCAGACCGCTCGACGACAGAATCGGTTGCTATATGCTTTTTGAAACGGCAAAGGCAATGAAGAACTGTGAAAACGATACGTATTTCGTTTTCACGGTGCAGGAGGAGGTCGGCGTTCGCGGCTCAAAAACCTCGGCTTTTGAGATTCAGCCCGATTATGCCGTTGCCGTCGATATAGGCGGATGCGGCGATACGCCGAACTGCGCGCCCATGGCGATAACAATGGGCAAAGGCGCGGCGATTAAACTCAAGGACGGCATGGTCATCTGCCATGAAAAGATGATTTCGCTCATGAAGAATATTGCCGCAGAGAGAAAGATTCCTTATCAGCTTGAGATACTCGAGAGCGGCGGCACGGATACCTGTATGCTTCAGCAGGCGGCAGGCGGCTGTATCGCGGGCGCTGTTTCAATGCCTACGAGATACGGTCACAGCGGAGTTGAAATAATCGATATGAACGATGCAAAATCCGGCATAGATATCATGACGGGACTTTGCGAAACAGTACTTGACTGAGGAGATAAAAATGCAGTTTTCCGATAGAATAATAAAGCTTACGGCAGAGGCTGAAAGAGAGCTTCGCCCGCAGTTTGACGAATTTGATCGCATCGCGTATGTAAATACAGCCCGTGTGCTTGAAGCTTTTTCGGCACACAGGGTATCGGAGGCGATGTTCGCGCCATCCACAGGCTATGGCTACGGCGATATCGGCAGAGATGCGCTTGATGTGATATATGCCGATGTTTTCGGCGCGGAGGCGGCTTTTGTGCGCCATAATATAGTAAACGGCACGCAGGCGATAGCGATAGGTCTTTTCGGCTTGCTCCGCCCGGGTGATGTCATGCTTTCCGTCACGGGAAAGCCGTATGATACGCTGAATGAAGTAATAGGCGCGGATATAAAGAACGGCGACGGCTCACTTGCCGATTTCGGCATAAAATATGATGATGTAAATCTGCTTCCGGGCGGCGGGATAGATTATGCGGGCATAGAAAAGAAAATAGCCGAATACGGCGACAGCATAAAGGTTATTTTCATCCAGCGCTCCAAGGGATATATGAACCGCCCGACACTCGCGGCAAGTGAAATAGGCGAGATAATAAAATTTGTGAAGGCGAGATGCCGTGCATATGTTGCCGTGGATAACTGCTACGGCGAATTTTGCGACGAAGCCGAGCCTACGGCATACGGCGCGGATCTTATCATGGGTTCGCTCATAAAGAATCCCGGCGGCGGCATGGCGGAATGCGGCGGCTATATCGCAGGCACAAAACGTGCTGTTGAGCTTGCTTCATACAGGCAGACGACAGTCGGCATCGGCACGGAATGCGGCGCCACGATAGGGCAGAACAGAAATATGTTCAAGGGCTTTTTCTACGCTCCGCATACAGTGGATCAGGCAAAGAAAACGGCGGCGCTCGCGGCTTATATTTTCGATAAGCTCGGTTATCCCGTGGAGCCGGCATGGAGCGATGAACGCCATGATATCATTCAGACGGTGCGCCTCGGTACACCTGAGGGACTTTGCGCTTTTTGCCGCGGAATCCAGTCGGGTTCGCCTGTTGACGCATATGTCACGCCCGAGCCTTGGGATATGCCCGGATATGCGGATAAGGTTATCATGGCGGCGGGAACCTTTGTTTCCGGTGCTTCCATAGAGCTTTCCGCAGACGGACCGCTCCGCCCGCCGTATACGGCATTTTTCCAGGGCGGTCTCACATATGAGAGCGGCAAATATGCCATCATGACAGCGGCGGATATGATAATCTCGGGAAAATAAACGAAAATTTTCTAAAAAGACGGTTGCTTTTTGTGACCGTCTTTTTGCGTGTAAAAAAATATTTTTCATGTGCTTTATTTTGACAAAATAGTACGGCGGTGCTGTGTATAATAGAGTTATAGGAAGCTATGCGGAGGCGGTTTTTTGGAGTACATATACGGCGATGTGCTGTTTGTAATAAATTTTTGCATGGATTTTCTTTCGCTTTACATATCCGGCAAGCTTATGCATATGAAAATGAGCCGTCTGCGGCTCATAATTGCCGCGACAACAGGCGGCATATACGGCGTTGTTGCCGTGGCATATCTTTCGGGCATCGCGGAGAAGGCGGCTTCCTTACTGCTCGGCATTATCGTTTGTATGATAGCACATTATCATAAGAATATAAAGCGCTTTGTCGCCGTTTTCGCTTTGTTTTTCGGCGTGAGTCTTTTTATGGGAGGGGCTATGACTTTCATATATTCAAATCTCGGAAAATATAAAAATTACATTCAGGTGGGAGGCGCGATATACACCGTGCTTGATGATATACCACTATATGTTTTTGCGATAATAGCTGTCGCTTCGGTTTTGCTCTCATGGATAGTGGGGCGCATTTTTTCAAGGAAGAAACATACCGCCGTCTGTGAGGCGATAGTGGATTTCGGTGGGAAGAGAAGCGAGATACGGTGCATGGTGGACAGCGGAAATCTTCTTTGCGACCCGATAAGCGGCACGCCTGTGATGTTCATCTCGGAAAAAGAAAAGGATATTATCCCGAAAGCCCTGCACGAAGCACTCGACGGCAAAACGGACGGGCTTGATTTTGATATAATAAGGAAACTGCGTTTCATTCCCGCATCCACGGTAGCGGGGAGCAGGGTGGTGGTTGCCGCAGTGCCGGATACGGTATATATAAAGGCTGGCGGAACGGATTACGAGGCGAAAAAGGTATATATTTCTGTCGACCGCGACGGGAATGATTTCGGCGGCTACAGCGGCATGGTTCCGCTGTCGCTCTGCAACTGAAGGAGGTAAACTCATGTTTTTTTACAGAATAAGAATGTTTTTCTCGCGGCTTTTCCTGCGCCTGCGATTTCGCGGAGAAACGCATTATATCGGCACGGCGGAAACTCTTCCGCCTCCGCTCTCTCCCGAGGAAGAGGAGGAAATACTGGGGCTTCTCGATGAAAACAGAGAAAACCGCCGCAAGCTTGTGGAGCGGAATCTGCGCCTTGTGGTCTACATAGCAAAGAAATTTGAAAATACGGGAATCGGGCTTGAGGATTTGATTTCCATAGGCACGATAGGACTGATAAAGGCGGCAAACACATTCCGTCCCGACAAGAATATCAAGCTCGCGACATATGCCTCGCGTTGCATAGAAAACGAGATACTCATGTATATACGCAAGAGCGGAAATATCAAGACGGAGCTTTCCTTTGACGAGCCGCTGAGCACCGATTGGGACGGAAACGAGCTGCTCCTCTCGGATGTTCTCGGCGACGATGAGGGAGTGGGCAAAAAGCTGGAGGACGAGGAGGACAAAAAGATTATCGCCGAGGCGATATCCGGTCTTTCGGAAAGGGAAAGGGAGATAATAGAGCTTCGCTTCGGGCTCGGAGGCAGGAAAGAGAAAACGCAAAAGGAGGTTGCCGATATGCTCGGAATCTCGCAATCATATATTTCGCGGCTCGAAAAAAAGATAATTGACCGCCTGCGGAGCGAAATTCAGGGAAAAATCTGAAAAAATCTGAAAAAAATCCGAAAAAGGTATTGCAATATTCAAGATTATATGATAAAATGACAATTACTGTGAATAAACTATGTATTGTGAGGTGCAAACAATGAAAGAAGGAATCCATCCTAACTATGTTGACGCAACTGTAAGATGTGCGTGCGGCGAAGTTATAAATACAAAATCCACAAAAGGTGATTTCCGTGTTGAAATCTGCTCAAAGTGTCATCCCTTCTTTACCGGCAAGCAGAAATTCGTAGATGCCGGCGGACGCGTTGATAAATTCAGAAAGCGTCTGGAAGGCAAGAAATAATTTATATTATTTTGCCCGATTGAGCGAGAGAGAGCGCCTTTGCGTTTTTCTTTCGCTCTTTTTCTCTGAAAGGAAGTGATAATATGACGGAAAATATCAGCATAAAAGAGGAAAAGAAATCAAAAGCTGTCCTTGTCTCGCTCGTGACAAGAGACATGAATGAAAACGAGGCAGAGATCTCTCTCTCTGAGCTGGAGCGCCTGTGCGAAACGGCAGGGGTTGAGGTTTTTGCGAGGATGATGCAGAATAAGGAATCTCCCGATCCGAGGACATATATCGGAAAGGGAAAGGTCGGCGAGCTTTCCGAACTTTGCAAAAATAACGAGGTTGACACAGTGGTATTCGACTGTGAGCTTTCGCCCTCGCAGATACGGAATCTTGAGGATGATATCGGCGATGTCAACGTGATAGACCGCAGTATGCTCATACTCGATATTTTCGCATTGCATGCCGTGACGGGCGAGGGTAAGCTCCAGGTAGAGCTGGCGCAACTGAAATATACCGTGCCGCGCCTTGTCGGCAAGGGACTTGAACTTTCGAGGCTCGGCGGCGGTGTCGGCACGAGAGGACCGGGCGAGAGCAAACTTGAAACAGACAGGCGCCATGTCAAGCGCAGAATGGATATGCTCGAAGCGCAGATAGCGGAGATGGCGAAAAACCGCGAAGTGCAGAGGGCGCAGAGAGACAGAAGCGGTATTTTCAAATTTGCCATAGCGGGCTATACCAATGCGGGCAAATCCACATTGCTCAACAGGCTGACGGATGCGGGCATCCTCTCGGAGGACAAGCTTTTTGCCACACTCGACCCGACAACGCGCAAGTTTACGCTTCCTTCGGGAGAAGAGGTGCTGATGACTGATACGGTAGGCTTTATCCGCAATTTGCCGCACCACCTGATAAAGGCTTTCAGGAGTACCTTTGAAGAGGTCTGCCATGCCGACGCAATAGTGATACTGGCGGACGCTTCCGACCCGGAGGCGGATTCTCAGCTTGCAGTGACGGAAAAGCTGATAGAGGAGCTGGGTGCGGGCGACAAGCCTATCATATATGTTTATAATAAATGCGACAAGGGCATAGCCTGCCATCATGCCGCACCTACGGAAAACAGCGTTTATATTTCCGCGCTGACGGGCGACGGTGTGGGAGAGCTGACGGAGAAGCTCGAGAGCGTCGCCATGGGCGGCAAGAGACTCTGTGCATTTGAGATACCGAATGATAAGCTCGGGCTGATAAATTCGCTCTATACCAATGCCGCCGTACAGAATGTGGAATACGGCGAGAGTTTTGCCACGGTCACTGCTATAGCCGACGGCAAGGCGAGAGGTATGTTTGAAAAATACATGAAGGATTGAGGCATGAAAGTTATGACGGGAGAAATGACCACGGTGGCAAAGGCGGCAAGCGCCGAATTTACCGAGAAGAGAAGCGTTTTCATAGGTCATACCGCGAGCGTGTCCGATGTCGCCGCCGCAGAGGATTTTATTGCCTCTGTGAAGAAGAAATACAGCGATGCGCGACATAACGTTTGGGCATATCTCCTGCGCGACGGCAGTATGCGCTACAGCGACGACGGAGAGCCGCAGGGAACAGGCGGCGTGCCTGTACTTGAAGTGCTGAAAAAGAGCGGGCTCTGCAATGTCGCCGTTGTCGTGACGCGGTATTTCGGCGGCATACTGCTCGGCGCGGGCGGACTTTCGCGCGCTTATTCCAAGGCGGCGACGATGGCTATAGCCGAGGCAGGCACCGTGACTTATATGCTTTTTACCGAATGTCTGCTCTCCTGCGACTACGGAGAATATCGCAAGCTAATGTATGAGATGGAAAAATATGATATAATAATAGACAATACTATATTTGAAAATGATGTAAAAATATATTTTTCCGTAAATAAAAATGAAGCTGAAAAGCTGATTTCCGCAATTTCCGCTGCAACAAATGCAAAAAGAAACGCCGAAATCATCGGCGAAAGGCTTGATATCCCGAAAAAACAGGCATAATTTCTGAAAATATTCGCGAAAAAAAGAGGAAAAACCGCATCTTCTGCGTATATTATCGTTGTAAAAAGGCGAACTCCGTTTCGTAAACGTAACGAACGGCATTTCGCACAACGATAATACAGGAGGTGCGGATTTTTGACTATAGCGGAGCAGAACATGGAAATGGAACGCAAAACTCTCTCAAAGTACGCGTGCCTTTCGGAAAATTCGAGGGGAAGAGAGAAACCCATCGCGCCGTGTGAGGTTCGCACGGCATTTCAGCGTGACAGGGACAGGATAATCCATTCGAAAGCCTTTCGCAGGCTCATGCACAAGACGCAGGTTTTCCTCTCTCCCGAGGACGACCACTACAGAACGCGGCTGACGCATACGCTTGAAGTGACGCAGATTGCAAAGACTATAGCGCGCGGTCTGCGACTCAATGAGGATCTCTGCGAGGCGGCGGCGCTCGGGCATGATCTCGGGCATACCCCCTTCGGGCATGCCGGCGAACGCGTTCTGCAGAAAAATTTCGATCCTGATTTCACTCATTTCACGCAGAGCCTGCGCGTCGTGGAAAAGCTGGAAAACGGCGGCAGAGGACTTAATCTCACCTTTGAGGTGCGCGACGGCATAGTCCATCATTCGGGCTCTATCGTGTTTCCGTCCGGCGCGGCTACGCTGGAGGGCTCGATAGTCAAGTTTTCCGACAAAATAGCATATATCAATCATGATATCGACGATGCGATACGCGGTAAAATTCTCTCTGAGGACGATATACCGCGCGAGCTTTCGGAGATACTCGGCTTCACTCATTCGGACAGAATAGCGACTATGGTCAAGGATGTCATCTATACGAGCATGGACAAGCCAGATATAGCGATGTCGCCGAGGATACTGGAAGCGACGCTGAAGCTGCGCGATTTTCTCAACGAAAATGTATATATCAATCCCGCGGCAAAATCCGAGGAGGTTCATGCAATGGATATGCTCGCAAGGCTCTATGAGTATCTTGTGAAGCATCCGGAGAAGATGCCGGAGGAATTTCTGCGCGACGACGGCGACAGCATCGAGCGCAAGGTCGCCGACTATATAGCAGGCATGACGGACAGATACGCAATAAATCTTTTTGAAGATTTTTTCATACCGAAGCTCTGGAAGCTGAAATAAGTTTTTTGCAGACCGGATAGAGGGAGGTGGACGCTTGAAATTCACACCGGGCTTCATAGAAGAAGTAAAATACAGAAATCCGATAGAGTCGGTTGTTTCATCATATGTAAATCTCAAGCGCTCCGGCTCAAATATGACCGGTCTTTGCCCGTTTCATAACGAAAAGACACCGTCGTTTTTCGTTTTCAATAATACCGAGACATATCATTGCTTCGGTTGCGGCGCGGGCGGCGATGTCATAACATTCATCATGAATGCGGAAAATCTCGATTATCCCTCCGCTGTGGAGTTTCTCTGCAAGCGCGCGGGAATGGAGATGCCCGCAGAGAGTGCCTCGGACAAAAGCGAGCTTGCCCTGCGCGCAAGGCTCTATGCGCTCAATAAGGAGGCGGCGAGATTCTTTCATAAGATGCTTTTTGCAAAGGGAAGTGAGGCGGCAAGGGAATATCTCGAGAGGCGCAAGGTTACTTCGGCGGCAATAAAGGCTTTCGGGCTTGGCTACGCTCCGAAAACCTTTGACACACTGCGTAGTCATATGCTTTCCTGCGGCTTTACGGACGAGGAGCTGAAAATAGCCTTCCTCTGCGGAAAAAGCGAAAAGAACGGGCGTGTACATTATTTCGATTATTTCCGAGGGAGAATAATTTTCCCGATAATAGATAACTTTCATAATGTGATAGCCTTCGGCGGCAGAGCTATGGACGATGACGGACCGAAATATCTGAATACCTCGGATACACCCGTTTTCAAGAAGAGCAGGAATCTCTTTGCTCTGAATATAGCGAGAACATGTTGCTCGGAATATATGATACTCGGCGAGGGATATATGGATGTCATCGCCATGCATATGGCGGGCTTTACAAATGCCGTTGCCACGCTGGGCACGGCACTGACACCGGAGCAGGCACGCATTATGGCAAAATATACCAAGTCGGTGGTTGTTTCATATGACAGCGACGAGGCGGGAACAAATGCGGCAAAGCGTGCCATACCGATACTTACAAAAGCGGGACTTGATGTTCGCGTGCTTCAGATGAGCGGTGCCAAGGACCCTGACGAATACATAAAAAAATACGGCGCCGATAAATTCCGCAGGCTTGTCGAGGGCAGCGCGGGGAAGCTTGATTTTCTGCTTTCCGGCGTGCTGAAAAAGTACAATATTCTTATTCCCGAGGAAAAGGTTGCGGCGGCAAAGGAGCTTTGCTCCATCGCCGCGGATATATATTCAGATGTTGAGCGGGATGTGTATATTTCGAGGATAGCCGAAAAGCTGTCGCTCTCCGCAGACACGGTGCGCAGCGATGTGCGCCGTATACGATATGGCAAAGAGCGACGGGAAAAAAGCGAAGAAAAGCGCAAAATCATCGAGCAGTCGCTCGGCTACGGCGACCGTGTGAATAAAGACTACGCCCGCAATGCGAAGGCGGCAAAGGCAGAGGAAACGATACTCGGCATTCTGCTTCTGAAGCCAGAGTATATAAGCGATATAAAATCGGGAAAAATATCTCTTGACGCGGATGATTTTGTGACAGACTTCAATAAGCGCGTTTTCACTGAGCTTATCTCAAGGGAAGAGCCGCCCGAACTCGGAATACTCGGCGAGAGCTTCTCAACAGCGGAGATGGCGCGTATTGTGAAAATGCAGACGACGCGCAGTCTTCTCACGCAGAACGATGCTTCTGTGATAATCGAGAATATAAAGACACTGCAAACCGAAAAAGAGGACAGCAGATCCGACGCAGATCTGGATGATACTCTTAATATATTGAAACGCAAAAAGACGAATTTACCAAACGGAGGAAAATAAATGAAAAACTATATTGAGACGGACACCATAACCGAAAATGCCGGCGGGGATACGGTGACAGAGGTTACCGAAACAGCAGAGGCTGCGGAAACTGAAAAAAAGACCGCAAAGCCGGCAAAGAGCAAAAATCCGTCAAAAAGCGCGAAATCCGCGGATGCGGGCGACGCTGCAGAGGCAGATGCCGAAGTCAGGTCTGACGATAACAAGCCGGCGGACGGTAAAACTGCGGACGGAAAGCCCGTGAAAAACGAAATGCAGGAGCTTATTGAACGTGCAAAGGCAAAAGGCTCCGTTTCAAACAGCGAGATAATGACCGCCATAGGCGACGACTATGATATTGATGTCGTAGACAAGCTTTACGAGACTCTCGAGACGATGGGCGTCGATATTACGGAGTGCTTTGATGATGTGGACGATATAGCCGACGACGATATTGAAAACGACATCGAAAGCTATGAGAGTGCCGAGAATATGGAGCAGATACTCGCGCAGGAGGGGCTTGCGATAGACGACCCCGTGAAGATGTATCTCAAGGAGATAGGCAAGGTGCCGCTATTGGATCCGGAGCGCGAGCAGGAGCTTTCCAAGAGAATGTCCGAGGGTGACGAGGCGGCAAAACAGGAGCTTGTTGAGGCAAATCTGCGTCTTGTTGTCAGCATAGCAAAGCGCTATCTCGGCAAGGGACTCTTCTTCCTTGACCTTATTCAGGAGGGTAACCTCGGTCTGATGAAGGCTGTTTCAAAATTTGACTACACAAAGGGATATAAATTTTCGACTTACGCAACATGGTGGATTCGTCAGGCAATAACACGTGCCATAGCCGATCAGGCAAGGACGATACGCATACCTGTGCACATGGTGGAGACTATCCATAAGGTGACAAAGGTTTCGCGTCAGATGCTTCAGGAGGAGGGCAGAGAATGCTCACCCGATGAAATCGCAAAGAAGATGGGCATGAGCCCCGAGAAGGTTCGCGAGATAATCAAGATAGCGCAGGACCCGATCTCGCTCGAAACGCCTGTCGGCGAAGAGGAGGACAGCCACATCGGTGACTTCATAGAGGACGACACATCGCCCGCGCCTGCCGAGGCTACCTCGTATACACTTCTGCGCGAGCAGCTCAGCGAGGTTCTCCACACGCTCACGCCGCGCGAGGAAAGCGTGCTTCGCCTTCGCTTTGGTCTTGAGGACGGCAGAACACGCACTCTCGAAGAGGTAGGTCAGCAATTCAATATCACCCGCGAGCGCATAAGGCAGATAGAGGCAAAGGCACTCCGTAAACTTCGTCATCCGAGCCGCTCAAAGAAGCTCCGCGACTATCTCGACTGATAAGCAGAGCGAAAGCGACCAACCGAAGCATACGACCCTTAATATATAGCTAATATATATAATAATAAGGCGTTTGTTTTGGAGATTTTACACATTGACAGAATCGCCCATTTGTTGTAAAATAAAATAGATAAAATACGGGAATTTTTCTCCCGATAAAATTTGCAAGAAATCATACCAGGAGGTATACCATGCTTAAGAAAATCATGTGCTTGGTACTTTGCGCTGCGATGCTTGTCTCTGTCGTGCTTTTCACCGCTTGCGGCGATTACGTGGAGACTGAAGAAAAGGGCACAGTACCGACGACTCTCAGCATAGTCGGCATAACAGAGGAATCCACAAAGGAAGAGGATGTCCGCGCTGTTGAAGCGGCTATAAACGAGATTACAAAGGCGAGATACAAGATAGCTATAAATCTTACTCTCGTCACAATGGACGAATATTACAGCCTCATAGACGAGAGAGTAAAGACAGCAAATTACTATAAGAATGTCGATGCGGCTATTCTTAATTACAATAACTATATGAAGCAGAAGGCGGAAAGTGCCGCCGCGGCTATTCAGAGCAGTAAAAACTCAAAGAAGAAATGGGTAAAGACGATACAGACTGTCGAAGCCGAGACTCTCAGTACGAGACCTGTCTATACGGCAGAGGAAACTACGGTTTATCCGGATGGTACCATAGAAACCGTTTATCCCGAGGCATCTTCTCCCATAGATATAGTCATGATCTCAGGCAGAGAGATGTATGACAAATTTGATGCGATGGATCTTCTTTCCTCCGTCAAATCCTCCCTCAGCACAAACCCTAAGCTCAAGCAGTATATCTATCCCACATTCTTTACGGAGCTTGAAAATGTCACAGGCGATGTAAAGGCTATCCCGAATAACAATCTTCTTGCAAATTACAAATACCTTGTAGTAAATAAGGAGCTTGCGGATAAATACGGCTATAGTGTTTCCGCATTCTCCGACTATACCGACCTTTCCGAGTTCCTTGAGAAAGTGAAGGCGGGCGAAAGCGATGTTGTTCCTTTTGCAGAGAAGCCGGATGCACTCGGTATCTACTATGCTTTTTCCGAGGATATAGCTATCGGTGCTTATTTCAATCCCATCCACGGCTACGATGTCGAAGAGGGAACAAGCTTCACTGTTTCAAATCTTTTTGATGTTCCGCAGTATACAAACTACCTCAAGACTATGGAATCATTTACGGAAAAGGGCTATTTCGAAGGCTCCTCCGATAAATTTGCAGCCAAGGTCATCACGGGCGACGCTTCTGTGGAAGCACTTTACGGCGGAGATGACGGCGACTATTATGTAAAGGTTATTCAAAATCCTTTCGTAAATGAAGAAATCCTCTTCAGAGGAATGCTCGCGGTTACAAATTACGCTTCCAATGCGGAAAGAGCGCTTACCATCATCGAAATGATAAATACCGACTCTCAGGTAAAGAACCTGCTTCAGTACGGTATTGAAAATAAGAATTATAAGGTAAATTCAGACGGCACAATAACACGTCTCAATCATGATTACATGATGGATAACAACCTTACGGGTAATGTCTACATGGGCTATCCCGAGGAGGGAATGTCTGCCGATGCATGGAATTATGTGAAGCAGACTAACCTTGATTCCTCCGCCTCTCCGTTCCTTATCTATGATATAACCGATACGAAGATAGATGCGCTGATGGATTCTATCATCAAGAGAGCTATCATGAATGATGCGCTTGCTCCCCAGAATATCGACTATACAACATATGTTGAGGCGCAGGGAACGGCAGACGGTGAAAAGTATCACAAAGCTTTCCGCCAGAATAACGCTGAATTCTTCAAGAAAAAGCTTCAGGAAGCAGGCGTAAAAGCAGATTCTGTAAAGAGCGTTTTCGATAACCTGACTCACAAGGTTTATACTGTTGAATGGTACGAGAACACATACGTTAACTATGTAAAGGCTGAAAAATTCAGCAATATCAGCACGGAAAACGGTATAGACGCGCTTATAAAGAAAGAAATCGCCTCTGTTGTCGGCTATGTTTACAGCAAGGACGAAAATAAGACAAATTCTTTTGAGGCTCTCCGTGAAAATGCTCAGGATTACTATTCAAATATAGAGCACCTCAGAATCATGACAAAGCTCACTATTTTCAAAGATATGAGCGAGGAAGAACTTGCAAAATACGACAATCTCTCAAATACAGATTTCGAGCAGGCTGTTTTTGATTATGTAAAGCAGAACTACATCGAAGAAAACAAGATAACCGACGAGACATATGATAAGCTGATAAAAGACTTTATCTCCAGCGGACTCACGCAGACAGATAACCTCACAAAGAAGACATATACCGTTTCTTGGGAGCTTTATCAGGAAACAAAGGCATCTGCCGCAGTATTCCAGAGCGCAGCCGCAAAGCTTGCCGTTCACTACAACGAGCTTCTTCTTTCAAAGTACAGCCAGAAGCAGATAGATGCCATGGACGCTCTCGATCTTTGCGATGCGGTACACACGCTTCTCTATACCAAGTATCTCTCCGAGAACAAAACCACAAAGAAGTATTTCGAAGATGAGCTGAAGGATATCATAGCCGAGCCTACAGGGCTTTCCTATATGGATATGGTTTCAAAGAGAGCCGATACCATAACATATACCGGCTATATGAACAAGATAAGAAGCAAATACAAATCCGTCATCGTAGCCAAGTATTCTCTCGAGGAGTTCAAGGCGGGAACGGATGCAATTTCAAATGATGAAGTTATCACAACGATACTTGATTACCTCATAGAGGAGCGCACGGGTATCTATAAGGAAATGCGCGGCGTGATGGGCATGAGCGAATCCGAATATAAATCCGCCGCCGCAGATATGAAAAACTTCAAGAGCTATGCGCGCAAGATGCGTGATAATGCTTACTATACGCTCGCTACAGAGTATACCTCCGCTGAAATCGATGCTTTCAATCTTAACGATGTTGACAATATAGTATACGATATCATGTCCAGAACAGGCTTCTACACGAATGTTATGGCTCAGTATGTCGGCAAGGAGCTCGGCGGTCGTAGCGGCTATATGAATGCAAAGAGTAAATCCGTCAAGTATACGGAAGCCATGAACAAGCTTATCGCAAGATATGAAAATGAATTTAAGGCGGAAGGTTATACTATAACGGAAATACGCAGCATGAACCCCGAGGATGTTGAAGATATAGTATACAGCATACTCCATGAGAAATACACAGCACAGTTCACAAGCGTTGATACGCTGCTCAAGAATGCGTGCGCAGACTATATATCAAAGCTTGCCACAACTACGGATGTAGGTGCACTCTGCGAAGAAGCCTCAACGAGCCTCAACGGAAACGCTATCTTCCGTTCCGTTGTAGAAACACTTGCAAGCGAAGTTAAAACAAAGCTTGATGAGCTGTCAAAAGATTCGAGCAAATAAAGAAATGCAAAAACAACGCCGCGGCAACGCCGCGGCTTTGTTTTTGCGAAAAACTATTGACAGTACCGAGTGCCGGACAGTACGCGGGTAGTGCCGCACTTGATAGTATAGCTCACCGGCACAAAAAAGCAGGGATTTGCGAGAAATCCCTGCTTTGATATCAGCTGAACCGAAATCAGTGAATTATGCACTTTTCTGTATCTTTATCGAAGAGATGAACTCTTTCGGTATCAATGGCAATCCTGATTGTATCGCCTGTGTGAGCCTGAGAGCGAGGAGAAACGCGAGCGATAAGATTCTGCTCACCGGACTTGTCGATAACCATGTTCTTCTTTCTTGCGAGCTCTTCATCAACTACAACGCGGTTTGCGATGAGGTAGAGATAGATTTCAGCACCCATAAGCTCTGTAACATCAACATATGCATCAAATGCGGAATCCTTGAGAGCCTCAACCTGAACAGGGGTATCGTAAATGCACTCGGGACGAACGCCTGCGATAACTTCCTTGCCGATATATTCCTGAAGCTCGGGAGCATTTGCCTTGCCATCGGGAAGCTTGAGCTTGATGTCACCGAATGAAAGGTATACGCCGCCGTTTTCCTTAACGAGAGTGCACTTGATGAAGTTCATCTGCGGTGTGCCGATAAATCCTGCAACAAACTTGTTTACAGGGTAGTCATAAAGGCTTTGAGGGCTGTCGACCTGCTGAATGATACCGTCTTTCATAACAACGATACGGGTAGCCATCGTCATAGCCTCGACCTGGTCATGCGTTACATAGATGAATGTTGCACCGAGGTCGTAATGGAGCTTTGTGATTTCTGTTCTCATGGATGCACGAAGCTTGGCATCGAGGTTGGAAAGCGGCTCATCAAGAAGGAATACCTGCGGGTCACGCACTATTGCACGACCGAGCGCAACACGCTGCTTCTGACCACCGGAAAGAGCCTTCGGATATCTGTCAAGAAGGTGGGAAATATCAAGTATGCGGGCTGCTTCTTCAACCTTGCGCTTGATTGTTTCCTTCGGTATCTTGCGGAGCTTAAGACCGAATGCCATATTGTCAAAAACGGTCATATGAGGATACAGAGCGTAGTTCTGGAACACCATCGCAATATCTCTGTCCTTTGGAGCGATGTCGTTTACGAGCTTGTCGCCGATGAAAAGCTCGCCTTCCGTGATTTCCTCAAGACCTGCAATCATACGCAGAGTAGTGGACTTACCGCAACCGGAAGGACCTACGAAGATAATAAATTCAGTATCTTTGATTTCCAGACAAAAATCCGAAACGGCTGTAACACCGCCGGGATATTTCTTGTAAATATGTCTGAGTGATAAGCTTGCCATATAAAGACTCCGTTCTCGGCAACAAAAACAAATTATTTTGCACGGTTCCCGGTTGCCGTCGAAAGCCGAATATATATGCGCAAAAGCGCATAAAAATGTACGATAATATTATAGCAAAAAAGATACGATTTGGAAAGAGTTTTTTGAAACAAATTTTCAAAAATTTATTTGTGAAATCTGCACAAAAAAATCTTGAAAAAATTGTTTGCGCTGAAAATCATTTTTGATTTCTAATAAATTATAGATTTTTCATTGAAAGGGCTATGCGCTTCTTCTGAAGATCAATGCTCTTGATGCGCACCTTTACCTTGTCGCCGACAGAGAGCTTTTCGCTCGGGTGCTTGATAAATTTGTCGCATATTTCCGAAACATGGACGAGACCGTCCTGATGAACGCCTATATCGACAAAGGCGCCGAAATCGATGACATTGCGCACCACGCCGTCGAGAACCATGCCGGGAGCAAGATCGGACATATCAAGTATATCGGAGCGAAGCTCGGGAGTGGGCAGAGAATCACGTATATCGCGTCCCGGCTTTTCCAGCTCCTTTACTATGTCGGCGACGGTGGGCTCGCCTATGCCTATCTCGTCCGCGAGCTTCTTCACGCCGTAGGCTTCCGCCGTTTTAGTTATTCCGGAGATACCGGAGGCGGCGTCCTTTGCCGTATAGCCGAATTTCTTCAGGATTTCCTTTGCCTTGTCGTATGATTCGGGGTGGATGCCCGTATTGTCGAGCGGCTCACGCGAGCCGGAAACGCGCAAAAAGCCTGCGCACTGCTCATATGCCTTGGCGCCGATGCGCGGCACCTTGAGTATCTGCGAGCGACTGGAAAATTCGCCGTTTTCTTCTCGGTATTTTACTATGTTCTTTGCCGATGCGGCATTTATGCCCGAAATATGCTCGAGCAGTGAGAAGGAGGCTGTATTCACATCGACGCCGACGGCGTTTACGCAGTCCTCCACGACGCCCGAGAGCGATTCGTCAAGGCGGCTTTGCTTCATATCATGCTGATACTGACCGACACCGATGGACTTCGGATCTATTTTCACAAGCTCGGCAAGCGGGTCCTGTATTCTGCGGGCTATGGAGACGGCACTGCGCTGTGTCACATCAAAATCGGGAAATTCCGCCGCACCGAGCTTTGAAGCCGAGTAGACGGAGGCACCCGCTTCGTTTGTCATTATATATTTTGTCTTGCCGCCTATTTCACGCAGGGTATCGGCAATGAAAATTTCGCTTTCCTTTGACGCCGTGCCGTTTCCGATGGAGACGACATCTATATCGTATTTTTCAATCAGACGCTTTACCGTGCGCTTGGATTCCTCCGTGCGCTCCTGCGGTTTTGTGGGATATATGACGGCTGTATCGAGGACCTTGCCTGTCTTGTCGACCACAGCGAGCTTACAGCCCGTGCGATATCCCGGGTCGAAGCCGAGGACGGTTTTGCCCTTTATCGGCGCCTGCATGAGCAGATTTTTCAGATTTTGCGAGAAAAGTTTTATGGCACCTTCGCTTGCATTATCGAAAAGGTCGCTTCTTATTTCGCGCTCTATGGAGGGAGCTATGAGTCTGTCATAGCTGTCGGCAATGGCGGCATAGAGATATTTAGCCGCGGGGCTTTTTGCGTTCGTAACGATATTGTAGCTTAGATAATTGAGAATGATATCTTTGGAAATCTCGACGCTTGCCTTGAGATATTCCTCCTTTTCGCCGCGGTTTATGGCGAGCACGCGATGCGCGGGAACGGCGGAAATCTTATCCGTATAATCATAATACATAGAGTAAACGGAATCTTCGTCCTTTGTGTTCTTCACGGTGAGGAATGCGTTGTCAAAGGTCAGCGCACGGATATCCTTGCGGAAATCGGCATTGTCGGAGATATTTTCGGCTATGATGTCCATCGCACCGAAAAGTGCCGCCTCTGCTGTTTCAATGCCCTTTTCCGCGTCGATATAGCCTGCCGCCGCTTCCTCTATGTCCGGCTCGTATATATCGCGCTGTTCGGTTATAAGCTCGGCGAGAGGCTCGAGACCGCGCTCGCGGGCAACGGAAGCGCGCGTTTTCTTTTTCTGCTTGAAGGGGCGGTATATATCCTCTATTTCTGCGAGAATTTGTGCTGCTTCGAGCGCTTCGTCTATCTCGGGCGTCATCTTGCCCTGTTCGGTTATAGCCGCGCGAACCTCTTCCTTGCGCTTTTCCAGCCCGCGCAGGTAATTAAGCCTGTCATAGAGCGCGCGGAGCTGCTCGTCGTCGAGCGATCCCGTGACCTCCTTGCGGTATCTTGCGATAAAAGGGATAGTATTCCCATCGTCTATGAGCTTTACCGCGGCTTCCACCTGCGGGAGCCTGATATTCAGCTCGGATGAGAGTCTTTCGAGTATATTCATTTTTGCCTCCGTAATTATTTTGTCGGTTTTGATTTTTCTATTATGCTTATTTCCTCTTCCGTGAGAAAACGCCACTCTCCCCGCGGGAGGGAAGCGTCGAGCGGTATGCCCGCGAAGGCTGTGCGCTCAAGAAAGGTTATCTTGTTTTCCACGGCGAGAAACATCCGCTTTATCTGATGAAACTTGCCCTCGGTGACGGTGATTTCGCCGCTTGCAGGAGAAAACAGCGTGACCTTCGCCTCTCTTGTAGAGCTTTTTTCGCCTATATCCACTCCGCGGCAGAGGAGATTCACATCTTCCTGCGATAGCGGGGAAGCACATTCAAAACGGTATGTTTTTTCCACATGGCGTGAGGGGGAGAGCATATAGTGGGCAAGCTCTCCGTTATTTGTCAGTAGCAGAAGCCCGAGAGTATTTTTATCGAGCCTGCCGCATGGGAAAAGCCCGATTTTCTGCAGGTTTTCCGGCAGGAGAGAAAGCACGGTTTCCTCGCGCTCGTCCTCTGTTGCCGAGACGAGTCCGTCCGGCTTATTGAGCATTATGTAGGTGTAGCGCGAATATTTTATCTCCGCCCCGTCGAGCGTGACCTTATCGCTCTCGGGTGAGATATGCAGCGATGTATCGCGCACCGGCAAGCCGTTTATGCAGATTCTGCCGCTTTTTGCCGCTTTTTTGCTCTCGCTCCGGCTGAGTGTGCCGGTTTCGGAGAGAAATTTGTCGAGGCGCACCGCAATCCTCCTTTACATGTCTTTCGTTTTTTCTATTTTACCACAGAATGCGATAAAAGTAAATCGGAAAAATGAGAATTTTTCTTTAATTCTTTAATATCAGAAAAAGAACTGTCCCGAATTTTGTCGGGACAGTCCGCTTTATATCTGCTTTTTTATCCTCTCAAGCGCGCCCTTTTCGATTCTGGAGACCTGCGCCTGCGAGATGCCTATCTCGTCGGCAATCTCCATCTGAGTTTTGCCGCGGTAGAAGCGCAGGGCGATGATTTTCTTTTCGCGCTCGGAGAGCTTTTTCATCGCCTCGGAAAGGGCAATGCTCTCAAGCCAGCTTTCATCGCTGTTGTTTTCGTCCTTTATCTGGTCCATCACATAGATGGAATCGCCGCTGTTGTCGCTGTAGACCGGGTCGTAGAGCGATACGGGAGCCATTATCGCGTCGAGCGCATCGGAAATGTCCTTTTCGCTCTCACCGGTTTCCTCGGCGATATCCTTTATCGTAGGCTCGCGTGAGAGCTTTTTCGAGAGCGATTCTCTTGCCGTGAGCGCCTTATAGGCAAGGTCGCGCGTGCCGCGGCTGACTCTCAGCATATTGTTATCGCGCAGATAACGGCGTATCTCGCCTATTATCATCGGCACGGCATATGTGGAAAACTTCACGCCTACTGAAAGATCGAAATTATCTATCGCTTTTATCAGCCCGATGCAACCGACCTGAAAGAGGTCATCGGGATTTTCCCCTCTGCCGCCGAACCGCTGAATAATACTGAGCACGAGGCGGAGGTTTCCGTCTATCAGCTCCCGGCGCGCCTTTTTGTCCCCTTTTGAGGCGGCAAGCAGAAGCCGCTCTTTTTCTTCTGCTGTCAGAGTTTTGAGTTTTGAGGTGTTTATTCCGCATATTTCGACTTTATTATAATACATACAGTCTCCGTTTCCGACAAATAAAGCGCAGGTTTTGCCGCTTTTGACTTTCTGTAAAAAAGTATTGCCGAAAAAGGGAGATCATTATGCGAAAAAGGAAATGCAACTTATTTCCAGTTTTTCAAAAAACATGAAGAAAAGCAGGAATAATTTTTCGGAAAATATTGCTTTTCCGAATGATATGTGGTAGAATACAAGCAAAATAATTTTTCTGAAAGGAAATCATTTTATGTATAACAATATTGATGCAAAACAGCCGGATAAGCTGGAAGACATACTTGCCCTTCGTCCCGAAGGCGCCGATATCCCCGCTGTGAAGCCCGATAATCTCTATGACAGAATGAAAGGCGCCGTTATAGGCAGATTTGCAGGATGCGTTCTCGGTATACCCGTAGAGCTTTATGCGCTTTCCCGTATGCAGTCGCTCGCACTCGACAGCGGAATGAAATATCCGCCCGAGGACTTCTGGACGGCAACCGACGATCCCGAGCATATTCACTACAAGGTCAACAAGCGCACCGAATATCTGCGCGACAACCTCAAGTCCGTTCCCGTGGACGACGATATCACATATCCCGTTCTGAACCTGCTCCTCCTTGAGAAATACGGTAAGAACTACACGGTAGACGATATCGGCAAGCTCTGGCTTGAAATTCTCCCTTATGCCTGCACGGCAGAGGATGAGGCTCTCCAGCAGCTCCGTGCCGGCACAAGAGCGGAATGTGCCGCTAATTTCAATGGTTATGTTGAATGGATAGGTGCGGCTATACGCGCCGATGTATTCGGTTATGCCGAGGCAGGCAACCCTGTGGGCGCGGCAAAACTTGCTTACAACGACGCTTACCTCACACACCGCAAGAACGGCATCTACGGCGAAATGTTCTGCGCCGCCGCCGTTGCCGCCGCTTTCACAGCAGAAACTCCTCTTGACGCTGTACGCGCCGCTATGAAGCAGATTCCCGCAGAGAGCGAGCTTTATCAGGCTCTCGAGTGGGCATTCTCCTGCGAGGATAAGGTTACAAACTATATCAGCGCAAGAAAGCTTATCGACGATAAGTTCCCGAGAATGCACCCCGTACACACCATCAACAATATGTGCGCCATTGTTTTTGCCCTCATGCTCGGCGGAAACGACTATACAAAGTGCATCGGCAACTGCGTTGCCATGGGTCTTGACAACGACTGCACGGGCGCTACCGTCGGCAGTATCGTCGGTGCCTGCATCGGCATAAAGAATATACCCGGGCATTGGTATGATAAATTCAATGATACCGTTCTCACATATCTCACGGGATATGAGAAGCTCTCGCTTTCCGATATCATTGACAGATGCGTAAAGCTCAACGGCTGATAGCAGATTAAAAAATACCGCAGGCGGAAGTCTGCGGTATTTTTGCGTGAAAGCATGTAATAAAAGACGCCCGAGGGCGTCTTTTTGCTTTATCTCTTTATCTCTTTATTACGAAATGCTTGGGTATGCCTCCGACGAAAACCGGTGAGGTTTCGCCGAGGATGAGCGGATGGATGTATTCAAGGCATTCGTGTGTGACATTATTTCCGCGCTTGTTTATAAATTCGCGCGGAACACGGCGCACTGCATTTGCTATGCCGCTGATATCCTTGCTCTCGGTATAGACAGCGTAATTTGTCGAATTGGTACGCACAAAGGTCATCATCTTTCCGGATTCGCCTTCGGAAGCGCATTTCACAGCAGCTTTGCCTATCATGACGGATTCGTCAAGATCGGTTTTGGAAGCGATATGCGAAGCGCAACGCTGGGGCAAATTCAGCTCAATGGAGCGAACCTTGCAGCCGAATTTTTCTTTTACGGCAAGCTCGAGGGTCTTGGCTGTTCCGGAGAGTTGCTTGTGACCGAAAGCATCGAGATTGCCGTTTTTGCCTTCGCCGACATATGTTCCGTCGCTGAGATGTATTCCTTCGGAAACGGCGACGACAACATTCGGATGAGTTTCGAGTGCCTTCGCTATATCCTCGAAAAATTCGTCATAATCGAATGTGACCTCGGGAAGATAAACGAGGTCGGGTGCGATATCGGTGCAGAGAGAGGGAAGAGCGGCACATGCGGCGAGCCAGCCCGCATCTCTGCCCATTATTTCCACTATCGTGACAGCCTTGACCGTATAAACGGCGGTATCGCGCATTATCTCCTCCATTGTGGTGGCGATATATTTTGCCGCGGAGCCGAAGCCCGGAGTGTGGTCTGTTCCGACGAGGTCGTTGTCTATTGTTTTCGGAACGCCCATGATGCGCATTTCGTAGCCTACGCTGTCCATATACTGCGAGAGCTTGGCAACGGTATCCATGGAATCGTTTCCGCCGATATAGAAGAAATAGCGGATATTGTAATCGCGGAAAACATCGAGAATCTGCTCATATATTATGAGATTGTCTCCCGTCATATCTTTGGGGAGCTTCTTGCGGCAGGAGCCGAGCGCGGCTGCGGGTGTGTTTTCAAGCAGGGAAAGGTCGTCTTCGCCTTTTATAATGTCGTTCAAAAGGCAAAAGCGCCTGTCAAGCACGCCCTCTATTCCGTTTATCGCGCCGTAGATTTTGTCTATCCGGTCGCATTCGAGAGCGCCGCGTATAACGCCCGAAAGCGTAGCGTTGATAGCCGCGGTGGGCCCTCCTGACTGCCCTACTATGGCATTGCCGTAAAGTTTTATCATTATAGATTACCTCTTTTTGACGATAAATTTTTTATTTGCTCTATTATACTATAAAATCGCCGATTTTTCAAGTGCTTTTACAAAAAGTGCTCTGATATTTTTGCCATAGTGGCGATATATGCGCAAAATTCAGCTTTTTTATCGAAAAAACGCAAAATTTTTCGGATTATATCACTCGGCGGCAGGAGCTTGCTTCAGCGCATCGAGACGGCGCTTAATCTCCATCATATCGGCGAGCATATCGTCCTTTTTGCGCGGGTCGCGCAGGAGCGCCGAGGGATGATATACGGCGCAAACGGAAAAGGCGCCGCGCTCAAACCATATGCCGTGCTCGGCGGTGATGCGGAAATCCGGCTTTATCAGCCGCATTGCCGCTATTCTGCCGAGGCAGACGATAAGCTTCGGCGAAACGGCGCGAACCTGCTCGCGCAGGTACTCTATGCAGAGATCCTGCTCCTCCGGCTTCGGGTCGCGGTTTTTGGGCGGGCGGCACTTCAGCATATTTGCTATGTAGATTTCCTCGCGCGGGATGCCGACGGCTACGAGATATTTATCAAAAAGCTTGCCCGCCGCACCGACAAACGGAATACCCGATAAATCCTCTTTTTCACCCGGTGCTTCGCCTATGAACATGACATCTGCATTGGGATTGCCCACCCCGAATACTACATTCGTTCTCGTTTCCGCGAGACTGCATTTACGGCAGCCCTCACATTCTTTTCTTATTTCGTCAAGACTTCTTGTTTCCACCTGTCATTCCTCCGCTTTGCCATGGCTTTTGACAATATACTACCATAAACGGAGAAAAAAATCTACCGTTTTCGCAAAAAATTATTTCGATAAATTCAAAGCTCGGAGAGAGTGGAGACGGCATCACTGCGGCAGACGGGAGCACAGTGCTCGTTTATGTACGAAAGAGCCTCGGGAGAAGGCAGCTTTGTGCCGAATTCACCTATGAAAAGACCCTCGCAGGAATTTTTGACCTGCTTTGCCTGATACTGCAGTGTATCTTCATATATGACGAGATAAAATCTGCCTGCCTTTTCTTTGCAGTCGGCATAAGCCGTGCTTTCGCCCGAGTAGCCGAAGCGCCGGAGCCTCCTGCACACGCGAAGCAGCAGGTCAAGCTCCGGAAAAACATATACGGACGGCTTTTTCAAGCCTGTTTCCTGCATTTTTCCTTCCTTTATGAGGGAATAGCTCAAATCATCGTCGGGCGGAATACTGTCATGCAGTTTTGTTATGTAGATTTTACAGCCGCCGCTTTTATCGGGATATGCTTCTATGTATATGCGCCCTTTGGCGGCATCAAAGCCTGTCTTTTCATAAGCCTCATCGAGTATATCCCATACCGCTTTTCTCGTTCTGGTGTTCTTATAGTCCAGTGAGCTGCAGTCTATATCGTATTTCAGCATATCAAGACGCGTCAACTTAACGCGGAGAATATCATCTTCAATAATGCGGAGTTCCATAAGAAAAATTGCCCCTTTCCGATATTTTCAAACATCACTTCACATTATAATCCGATGCGGCAAAAAAAGATAGAGCAAAAAATATGGTAATTTTCCGCGTTTTCCGCCCGAAACTCCTTTCCTCGCACGAAAAATTTCAGTTTTTTGCAAATAACTATTGAAAAAAGACAGAAAAATTGATATTATATAATTTGAAATATTTTAAGAAATCCGGTGAATACAATGCTTATCAACATGTCGGATATGTTATCCGAAAAAATGAAATCTCTTCACGGAAACGCCGTAAGAGAAATACTTTCCGCCACCATGGGCAGAGATATCATAGCCTTCTCGGCGGGAAACCCCGATACATCTACTTTTCCGCTGGAGGCGATGGCGGAGGCTTCGGCTGAAATCTTTGCTTCCGATCCGCAGGCATTCCAGTACGGAGTTTCCGAGGGATATGAGCCTCTGCGAAATAAAATAAAGGAGCGCCTTGCCGATAAATTCGGCATGATAAAAGACGGTGATGAGCTTATCATGCTCACCGGCGGTCAGCAGGGTCTTGATCTCGTGGCGAGAACATTATGCAACGAGGGCGATACCGTAATATGCGAGACACCGAGCTTTGTCGGTGCGCTCAATTCCTTCCGTTCCTACGGCGCAAAGCTTGCAGGCATTCCGATGCGGCACGACGGAATGGATGTGGCTCTTCTTGAAGAGGCGCTGAAAAGCAATAAGAACGTAAAATTTATATATATCATTTCCGCCTTTCAGAACCCGACGGGCATAACGACCTCGCTCGAGCGCAGACGCGAAATTCTCGCTCTGGCAAAGAAATACGGAGTTTTCATCCTTGAGGATAATCCCTACGGCGAGCTTCGCTTTTCGGGTGAGGATGTGCCTACCTTCAAGGCGCTGGATAATGACGGGCTTGTGATATACTGCAGTTCTTTTTCAAAGATACTTTCTTCCGGAATGCGCATGGGCTATCTCGTGGCGCAGAGGGAAGTGATGAAACCGATAATTCTCGCAAAGCAGTGTGCCGATGTGCATACAAATCTCTTTTTTCAGAAGCTCTGCTACAAGATTCTCTGCACATACGATATGGATGCGCATATAAAGAAAATCTGCGGGCTCTACGGCAGGAAATGCCATCTGATGATGGATATGCTCGATAAGTATATGCCCGAGAGCGTTACACATACGAGACCGGAGGGTGGACTTTTCCTCTGGTGCGAGCTTCCGGAGGAGCGCGACAGTGCACAGTTCGCGAAATTTGCCTCGGAGCGTGATGTATTCGTGGTTCCGGGCTTTGCCTTTGCCGCGGATATGAGTGCGCCCTCGCATGCTTTCCGCATGAATTATTCTTCACCTACGGAAGCGCAGATAGAAAAAGGCGTGAAGATACTTGCAGAGGCGGCACACGACTTTCTTGCGACAAAATAAGACGCTATTACAATTACGGCGCAAAGCCGGGAAAGGAAGGGGACATCCCCCGAAACGACAATAATGGAATTTTCTAAGGAAAAAAAGATAATTTTTTCAGGAGTACAGCCGAGCGGCAATCTGACGATAGGCAATTATCTCGGAGCCATAGGCAACTGGAAAGCTTTTGAGGAGCAGTATAACAGCATATACTGCGTAGCCGATATGCACGCGATAACCGTAAGGCAAAATCCCGCAGAGCTTCGCCGCCGTACATATGAGACGCTGGCGCTCTATATCGCGAGCGGACTCGACCCGGAGAAGAATATCCTCTTTGTACAGAGCCATGTTCCCGCTCATGCGGAGCTTGCATGGGTGCTCAACTGCTATACAATGTTCGGCGAACTTTCCAGAATGACGCAATTCAAGGATAAAAGTGCAAAAAATGCACAGAATATAAATGCCGGACTTTTCACCTATCCTACGCTCATGGCTGCCGATATTCTTCTTTATCAGACAGACCTCGTGCCCGTAGGCATAGACCAGAAGCAGCATGTCGAGATAACGAGAGACATAGCGACAAGATTCAATCAGATATATTCCGAGACCTTCAGGCTTCCCGAGATATATACGCCGAAAGCAGGTAAGAAGATAAATTCTCTCGCGGAGCCGACAAAGAAGATGAGCAAATCCGATGAGAATACGAATGCGTCGGTATACCTGCTCGATTCGCGCGATGATATAATACGCAAATTCAAGCGCGCCGTCACCGACAGCGACACTGTTGTCAAGCGCGCCGAGGGCAAGGACGGAATCAACAATCTGATGACTATATACTCATGCTTCACAGGAAAGAGCGATGAGGAGACAGAGCGCGAATTTGACGGACGCGGATACGGAGATTTCAAGCTTGCCGTCGGCGAAGCGTGCGCGGATGCGCTCGCTCCCGTTCAGGCTGAATTTGCAAGGCTTGCGGCGGACAAGGCTTATCTTGAGTCCATCATGAAGCAAAATGCGGAGTTTGCCTCTTATCTCGCAAACAAGACGCTCTCCAAGGTTTATCGCAAGGTGGGATTCACGGCAAAATAATTTTTCGGAGCGGGCTGCTCCGAGACGGAGTTATTTTGCAATATACTGTATATTTTTCTGCGGCGGCGGTGGCATTTCTGTTTTCTCTGATATTCACGCCTGTCGCAAGAACGCTTTCTTTTCGCGTCGGTGCCGTGGATATCCCGCGTGACGCTCGCCGTATGCATAAAAAGCCGACCGCACGCATGGGTGGCGCAGCTATGGTTATTTCGTTTTTTGCTTCGTGCTTGCTCTGCTTTACGGACGGCGGGGCTTTTCCGAAGGAATGCCTGCCGGTCTTTATCGGCGGCGCTATGATAGCCATGCTCGGTGCTGTAGACGATATCCGTGCGCTGAAGCCTACGGTGAAGCTGGCAGGGCAGATAACCGCAGTGCTTTTCACTGCATACGCGGGCGTGAGAATAGATTTCATAGGTACGCCATCGGGCATCATAAGGCTCGGTATGCTCTCCGTACCCGTTACGGTGCTGTGGATGCTCGTGATAATCAATGCCTTTAATCTGATAGACGGCATAGACGGGCTTGCCGCAGGCACAGCCGCGCTTTCTGCGGCGGCGCTCGCGGGTGTTTCCGTTTCGTGCGGGAGCTGTGTATGTGCCGTGTTGTGCTTCTGCCTTTTCGGCGCGGCACTGGGATTTTTACCGTATAACAGCAATCCTGCGTCCGTTTTCATGGGTGATACGGGCTCGATGTTTCTCGGCTATATCCTCTCCTGCGCCTCGGTGATGGGGCTGACAAAATCGCATATGCTTGTTTCCATAGGTGTACCGTTCCTTATCTTTGCCGTTCCGGTATTTGATACGGCACTGGCGATGATACGGCGTGCGGCGAAAAGAGAAAACATCTTTTCTCCCGACAAAGGGCATATACATCACAGGCTTGTGATAGCACTCGGTTTTTCACAGAAGAAAGCGACGCTCACGCTTTGTCTTGTCACGGCGGTCTACTGCATTTCGGCGGCTGTTATGAGCATAAATCTGCCGCTCGGCGCACTTATCGCGTCGCTTGCAACAGCATATATGATATCGATATTCTTTTTAGCGGGAAAATCCGCATGAAATTTATGCAAAGGAGGAAAAACGCATGAAAGAAAAACTGAAAAAATTGCTTTCTTCAAATGGGGCGATGTCGCTTTATTCTGTTTTTTCGCTTATGGCGGCGTTTTTCCTCGTCTGCCTTGCGGTGCTGTGGACGCTCTCGCGGGCGGGGATTTTTGAGTTTCCTCATGTCGAGAACACGACGGAAAGCACGGCATCATCGCTCACACCGGACCCTGAGGAAAAAACCGACTATGATTACATAGCTGTCCCCGTAAACAAGGCGGCTGTGGCAAAGCTGCTCGCATCATATCCCTTTGCCGATAATTTCTATATGGAAGTGTATATGACTTTTTCCACGCAGGACGGCTTCATGCAGGACGGCGTGCGCCTATGGAAAAGCGGCGAAAAATACAAAATAATTTACAATGAGGGAAGCGACACGCGGCGAAATACCGTTATATGTGACGGGAAAACCGTCTCTTACTATTCCGCCTCAGACGAGCTGATATTCACGGCGGAGTACAGCGAGGCGTATGCCTTCGATAATATCGCGTATATACCTTCATTCTTCCTGCTTGCAGGTACTGAATACGAGATAACCGACTATTATCTGCGCGATAACGAATATGTCGTGGAATACAGCATACCATCACTTTCGTATACTGACAAGGTACATATTTCCGCCGACTCGGGTGTAGTCCGCTCCGTGCGGACCTACTGCGGCAATATTCCCGTATCGCGCTACGATGTAGTCAGCTACACGCTTGATTATGAATTTGAGGGAGATGAATTTTCACTTCGCTGACGCTACAGCATTATGACGAGTACAAGCAGAACGGGAATGATGATATTATCGCTTTCCTTTGAAAAGAGAAGGAAGAGTGCCGCACCGAAAAGAAGTAAATCCTCTGCGGATATCTTTGAGAATATTCCGGCAGGCGGGCATGAGCTTTCATGCGGCGGGCAGCCGAATGGCGGTTCCGGCGGCTCTGCATCCGCAGGCGGTCTGCGGCATGAATCGCGGCTTTCGTCGCGCGGCGGAGCATCGCATCCGCAAGGCTCTTGTCGGATAGTTTCGGCGCAGTCTCCCGCTTCTTCTTTTGCACATCCGTCATTCTGCGCACACGGTTTCTGCATATCGAAGAGGCTTCCGCCATAATCGGGCGGAGGAGAAGCAAATTCTTTTTTCGGCGGATTTTCGGGAAATCCCTTATCGGGGATTTTACCGTAATTCTTGCTGTAGATAAGTACGCACCTCCCTTACATAAAATATCCTGCCATCTCGGCAAGCTGCATCATACGCAGGAGTTTATCTATCTTTTCGCATCTTTTGCCGTCGAGATACGGCTTGAGCGCTAGCAGAAGCGCCCTGCTGTGTGCCAAATTGTTTCCTTTACGTCTGTCGCGGTGCTCGCCCGAGAGCGAGGTCAAGGCGCCGACAGCCTCGGCAATATCCGGCGTATCGGACGCACCGTCGGGAGGAGACTCCTTGCTTTTGCCGAAATTGCCTGCCTGCACCGCTTTTTCCGGCGGCGGGCTTTCGGATATTGGCGGAGTGCCTGAGGTCATAGTGTCGGCAAGGCGCTTTATCTGTGCCATCATCTCCGGATTTGAGAGGATACTGTCGAGCTTTTCGGAAAAATCGTTTGCCAAATTACTCACCCCTGTATTTCGCGTATCATCTGTTCCGTGCGCTCTTTTCCGAGCATGGAAACGAGACGTCGGATATCCTCATCACCGATGCCGGAGAGCATGGCGCGGATTTTTGACACATCAGGCAGATTTCCGCTCATTCCTGCGGCGCGCGCTACCTTTTCTGCCTTTTCGCGCAGGGCATTGTCATCGAGACCGAGCAGTTCGTCTACTGTTTTGCGATTGAGTTCCATAAAAATCACTCCAATAACTGTTTTTATGCTATATTATGATGAAAACGGTGCTGTTGTCACAGGAGAAAATAAAAATTATAGAGAGGTAAAAAATGTATAAGTATACACCGCCGAAAAATTCAAAGGCAGATACAGCAGTGCTCGCGCTCTTTATAACGGCGATAGCATGCTTTGCAGTGGCATCGTTTTCAATGATGTATGCCGGGCTGATACAGGCACTCGGCGTTATTTTCATAGGCGCGGCGCTCTTTCTTTTCTGCAGATACACTCTTTCCGTATATACATATCTGATAGAGGACGGCAATTTTGTCGTACTGCGCACTTTGGGCAAGAAAATAAGCCCGATATGCAGTGTTTCGCTTAAAACCGGCATCGCGATAGTAAAAATGCCCCATACCGCCGCGGAAAAGGAAGAATACAGAAAGAAATGCGGAAATGTCCGCTCGCGCTTCAATTATTGCAGAACGCTTTCACCCGAAAACGCCTATGCTTTCGTCCTTGATTTCAACGGACGAAAAACGGAGCTTTTATTTGAGCCGAATGAGGAATTTCTACACAGTTTTGAGATGGTTTTTGCCAATGTCCGCAGGGAATATCTCCGCGAATTATACGGAGATGATGGCGAAGGCGGGGACGCATAATGAAATCTGCTGAAATTTAATAGAAAATTTTTCAAAATGGTATTGCAAATTGCGTTATGTCGTATTATAATAGTAAAAAACATTCAAAGGGAAGGGGTAAAAACAAATGACGGCACTCGAAACGGTAAAAGATATACTCTCAAAGCAACTTCGTGTTGACATTGATTCTATAACAGAGGATACAAACATTATGGAGGATCTCGGCGCAGATTCTCTCGATATAGTTGAAATGCTCATGAATATCGAGCAGGATTACGGTATAGTCATCGCCGATGATGATATAGTCGGCTTCAAGACGGTCGGCGATATTGTTCGTTATATTGAAAATAATCAGTAATTTACTTAAATAAAAAATGCGACTGCGTGAGCAGTCGCATTTTTGTGTTTTCGCTTACTTTTTCAGCTCTGAATTTATGAGATTCAGAACCGCATAATCTGTTCGGTCGAGAGTTATCGGAGTTATCGATATGCAGCCGTTTAGAGTGGCGTCGGTATCTATGGTAAAATCTTTCTTATCCTCGTGGACGGAATAACCGTGCTGGCGGAAGAGATTTGCTTTCTCCTCCACAAAGCGGTCATTATAGTATCTGCCGCCCTGATGCGTCATGCATATGTCTTTGCCCTCGGGCGGGATATTTACATTATAAAGCGGGGAATACGAGAGTAATTTATGCTTGCGGAAAAACTCTATCACGCGCTCGAGATGAGCCGCGGCGGCGTCAAAACCCCCGGGCGTGGTAGAGAGAGCCACTGCGGGCATACCCTCGGCATTTGCTTCAAAAATTGCGCCTACCGTTCCCGAATAAACCATATCTATGCCGATATTCAGTCCGTTGTTTATGCCCGAGAGCACGAGGTCGTAATTTACGCCCAGTCCGAGCTTGGCAAAGCGGACGCAATCCGCAGGGGAGGAATCGACCGAATAGGCGCGCACGCCCGGGAGCAGTTCGACCTCTCTTGCTTCAAACGGGCTGTGTATATTGATACTCTGGCTTTTGCCGCTTTGCTCTGTTTTCGGAGCGGCAACCGTCACTTCACCGAATTCCATAGCCTTCTTTGCGAGAAGCAGAAGCCCGCGGCTTGATATCCCGTCATCGTTTGTTATCAGTATTTTCATCATAGCCATCCCTCATGGTTTTCTTTATAATCGGCAATCAGCCTGTCCGCATCTGCAAGAAGCGCACGCTTTTCACGCGCGTTTTTAACAGAAGCACCTGCGGCGCAGGCATGACCGCCACCGCCGTATTTCTCGGCAAGTCCGTTTATCTCGGCAAAGCGGGAACGCAGGCGAACGCGGAACTCTCCGGAGTCCTCCTCGATGAAGGCAAGCCATATGATGCTGTTCTTTATCGTGCTGATATAAGAAACACAGTTGCTTGCCGTCTCAAAGTTTATCGCATATTTTTCCTGCATGGCACGTGTGACTGTAAGGTATGCCACGCCGTGTTCCGTAAGCTTCACGCACGAGGTGATGTGCGCACGGAATTTCAGCTCACCTATCTCCTCCGTGTAGAGGTGGGAGAAGAGCGTATCCGTATCTATTCCTATATCGAGCAGAGCCGCCGCACAGCGCAAGGTATCTCCGGTAACGCTCGAAAAGCGGAAGCGACCCGAATCCGTGACCATACCCATATAAATATACATGGCGGCAAGCGAATCTGCTTTCAGCTCATCGCGGAAGGCAAGATAAAATTCCGCTATCATCTCGCAGGCGGAGGAACGGCTTTCTTCAACCCAGCGGATATCTCCGTAGTTGTCTGAGGGAATATGGTGGTCTATCTTGATAAGCTCCGTTGCCGCACCGACAGCCGAATTTGAAATGCGGTCGTATGTAGCCGTATCTATGACGATGGCAAGCGCACCCTTGTGTTCCTCTGCGGAGAGCGGCGCCCCAACGCTTCCGAGAAATGAGAGATATTCGGAAGAATCGTCTGCTGCGACGATGATTTCCTTTTCGGGATAAGTGAGCGTCAGTATACGCGCAAGTCCGAGCGTGGAGCCGACTGCATCTCCGTCAGGTCTGATGTGGCGCGATATGACTATCTTCTCATAGCTCTTTATTTTTTCAAAAATCTGTTTCATTACCTCGTTCATTGTGCCGTTTCCTCCAGCTCTTCAAGGTCGGCGAGCATTTTCATTGCCGTTTCGCGGTCGGGAACAGTGGCACCGCTCGCCTTTGCATGACCGCCGCCGCCGTATTTTACGGCGATGGGATTGATATTGTATTTTGCCGAGCGAAGCTCGCAGAGCACGCCCGCAGATGTTTCAGTGAAGTTGACCCAGCTGTTTATCCCGCGGATATCGGACATTGTGCCTACCATGCCGCGCGATATAGTGAATGTATCGGCACCGGTTTCTTCCGCTTCTTCCGCTGTGGTATAGATATATGCGACGCCGTTTTTCGCACGGTTTATTTTAAGCGTGAAACGCGCACGGAGCTTTATCATATCGAGTTCATCCGCATAAAGTTCGCGGTAGATATCCGCTGTCGAAAAATCGACGCTCATGAGAAAGGCGGCAAGCGCAAAGGTGCGTGCATTCACGCTGTCATAGCGGAAGCGACCGGAATCCGTGACCATGCCCGTATAAATCGATTTTGCCGCCGTAGGCGTGAGGCGCAGAGAACATTCTCTTGCAAATTCCGCTATCATTCCGCAGCAGCTCTCAAAGCTTGTGTCGGTTATTTCGGTATCGGCGATTTTCTCGCAAAAGATATGGTGATCTATGCGCAGGGTGCTCTCGGCGAGAGTATATCTTTCATCCGAAATGAGCGAACTTGCAGATGTGTCAAGAATTATTGCGAGCGCACCGTTGTAGTATTCATCGGGCACTGTATCCGGAGTGCTGTCCGCCATGAAGGCGTACCGTCCCGCAGGGTCACCAACCGCATAAACTTCTTTGCCCTTGAAATTTTCGAGTATGAGGTGCTTGAGTCCCACCTGCGAGCCTATGGCATCGCCGTCCGGATTATTATGGCGATGTATTATTATGCGGTCATACCGCGAAATGAGTGAAAGCGCTTTTTCAAACAAATTCTGCCACTCCTTTTCAATTTTATTATAAAAGTTTGTTTTTGTATTTTATCATAAAAAGCGACAAAAGTCAACACTCGGAGAAAACACGAAAAATGAAAGAATCTTATTTACAAAACGTGTAAAATGTGATATTATAAATATGTATGTAAACAGAGAATACGGAGGAACGGAAATGGTAAATACGGTATATATCAAAAAGACCGAGGACATGATGCAACTTATTCTTGAGCAAAAATTCGAGGAGAAGATCAACAGAAACAGGTCATATTTCCTTTATCGCGGGCTTTGCAGGAGCAAATTTTCGCTGGAAACGAGCCTTCATCGCAACTGCCGCGATATGCAGGTGTCTCTCGAGCCGTGCATCCTTCGCAATTTCACAAAATATGCCGAACTGCTCAATCCGGATCTTCGCACATCAGTGTGGCGTCAGATGGTGGTAGGTCAGCATCACGGACTGCCTACAAGACTGCTTGACTGGACATATTCGCCGCTTGTCGCTCTGCATTTTGCTACAAGCTCATTTGAACTCTCCAAAACAGACACATATGACGGTGCCGTATGGAAAATAGATGCGCGAGAGATAAACAGGCTTCTGCCGGAGAGATACTATGATAAGCTGGCAAGAAACAATGCATGGGTTTTCTCGGTTGATATGCTCAGCGATGTCGTAAATGAGCCGGCGCAGTATGACAGCGATATGGCGGGTCATGCCATGGCACTCCTCGAACCGCCATCCATCGACCAGAGAATAATAAATCAGTACAGTATTTTTTCTGTCATCCCGATGAGTATGGGAGGCATAGAGGAATTTCTCGATAAGTATACGGAAAATACCGTCAAATATGTCATAGACAAAAGAATAAAATGGGATGTGCGCGATTTTCTCGACCAGATGAATATGAATGAACGCACGATGATGCCCGGACTTGACGGACTTTCCACATGGCTCAAGCGCCACTATTTTGTTATGCCGGCAAGGGCGGCAACGGAGGATAAGGAAAATGGAAAGAAATAATCCGAAGGGTTGGCTCTATATTCTGCCCGCCATGCTCTTTCTCGGGGTATTTATGGTTTACCCGCTGATAGATGTTTTCGTCTATTCCTTTGAGGAGGGATATAATTCCGCCTCGCAGACATTTTTCGGCACGGGACTCTATAACTACAAATATGTTCTGCGCGACCCGTATTTTGTTCAGGCACTGAAAAATACGCTCATTCTCGTTATGATAACCGTGCCGCTGTCAACAGGCATCGCGCTTCTTATCTCGCTCGCGCTTTCTTCCATTCAGAAGCTTCGCAGTGCCTTTCAGACGATATACTTTCTGCCGTATGTCACAAATACGCTTGCCGTAGGTCTTGTTTTCATGATTCTCTTCAAGAAAACGGCGTATTCCGACGGGCTTATCAACCTGCTTATAAACACCTTCGGCGGGCAGAGCGTCGATTTCATCGGCGGTCCCTACTGGGCAAAGATGCTTGTGCTCTGCATATATACGATATGGATAGTAATGCCCTTCAAGATAATCATTCTGACAAGTGCGCTCGCCTCGGTGAATAAAAATTACTACGATGCGGCGCGTGTGGACGGCACCTCCAAGGGGCGTATATTCCGCAAAATAACACTGCCGATGATTTCTCCCTCGGTTTTCTATCTGATAATAACAGGCTTTATCGGCGCTTTCAAGGCATACAGCGATTCCGTTGCGCTTTTCGGCGTGAACCTCAATGCCGCAGAGATGAATACGCTTGTAGGTTACATATACGATATGCTCTACGGAAACAGCGGCGGATATCCATCATATGCTTCCGCGGCGGCGATAATCCTTTTTGCCATAGCTCTGACGATAACATGTATAAACCTCATGGTCGGCAGAAAGAGCATTCATTACAGATAAGGAGGGGAGAAAATGAAAAAAATCACGGACTATGCACGAGCCGAAAAAGCGGCACGCGCGGGGAATATAGCGGGAAAAACGCTGATATATTTTTTTCTTCTCATATGGGCGCTCATAGTGCTTTTCCCCTTTTATTGGATGGTGCTCAGCTCGCTGAAAAGCTACAGTGCATATAACTCGGAATATATACCGAAATTCTTTACGCTTTCGCCGACGCTTGAGAATTACAGGGAAGCTTTTACCGCGGTTCCGCTCGCTAAGTATTTTCTCAATACGGTGATATTTACAATAGCGACGACGGCACTCATGATGGTGGTGATAACTCTCGCCGCGTTTGCCTTTGCAAGGCTGAATTTTAAGGGCAGAGACATTGTTTTCACGATATTCCTTGCGCTGATGATGCTGCCGAGCGAGCTTGTGGTGATAACGAATTTCGTGACGATAACAGACCTCGGACTGCGCAATACATTTACGGGTCTGATACTGCCATCGGTCACATCGGTTTTCTATATTTATCTGCTCCGCGAAAACTTTGCGCAGATTCCCGATGAAATGTACTATGCGGCACGCGTGGACGGTGCTTCGGATTTCCGCTATCTCATGCGCGTGATGATACCGATATGCAAGCCGACGATAGTAACCGTTATTATTCTGAAGGTGATTGAATGCTGGAACTCATATGTATGGCCGCGCCTGATAACGGATGATCAGAATTATTTTCTCGTTTCAAACGGAATACAGGAGATACGCGAAAACGGCTTCGGACGTGAAAATATACCTGCGATGATGGCGGCGGTGGTTGTCATTTCCGTGCCGCTTATCGCTCTGTTCCTGATTTTCAGAAAGAAGATAATGGCGGGCGTTTCGAGAGGAGGTACAAAGGGATGAAAAGAATGCCGAAGCTCATATCCGTGCTTCTCATACTCTGCGTTTTCGCCTCGCTTTTTACCGCTTGTCACGGCTCAAAGGGACTGCGTGAATTTGAGATGCCGGATGAATTTGATACCTCGCGTAATTATGAGCTGACCTTCTGGGCTAAGAACGACACAAACAGAACTCAGATGAAAATATATCAGAACGCGATAAAGGATTTTGAGGCACTTTATCCGAATATAAAGATAAAGCTCCGTCTCTATACCGACTACGGCAAGATATACAACGATGTTATCACAAATATAGCGACGGGCACGACGCCGAATATCTGCATAACATATCCGGACCACATAGCGACATATCTGACAGGGGTAAACACCGTAGCACCGCTAGATGAGCTTTTTGCAAGTGAAAAATACGGGCTCGGCGGCAGTGAAGTCCGTTTCGACGGTGTTTCACGCGACGAGATAATAAAAAAGCATCTCGATGAGTGCTATTTTGACGGCAACTATTATGCCGTACCTTTCATGCGTTCCACCGAGGCTTGCTATATAAACAAAACATATGTTGAAAAGCTCGGTTATACCGTTCCCGATGAGCTGACATGGGATTTTGTATGGGAGGTTTCCGAGGCTGCCATGGCAAAGAACGAGGACGGAACCTTCAAGGTGAACGGGCAGAATGTTCTCATTCCTTTTATATACAAGTCGACAGATAATATGATGATTCAGATGCTCAGACAGTCGGGTTATGCATATTCGAACGAGAGCGGGGAAGCACTTCTTTTCAATGATGATACCAAGTCTCTGCTCTATACCGTTGCCGAGCATGCGGGAACAGGCGCTTTCTCTACTTTTTCCATCTCGAGCTATCCCGCAAATTTCCTCAATGCGGGGCAGTGCATTTTCGCCATAGACTCAACTGCGGGCGCTACATGGATGGGAAGTGACGCGCCTCTCTCCGATATCAGCGAAGATAAGATTGTGAAATTTGAGACGGCTGTACGCACCGTGCCGCAGTTTGATACGGAAAACCCGCAGATGATATCGCAGGGTCCGTCCATATGTATATTTAATAAGAATGACCCGCAGGAGGTTCTTGCATCGTGGCTTTTTACGCAGTATCTGCTTACAGACGGCGTACAGATTGCCTATTCCGAGACGGAGGGCTATGCTCCCGTTACGACTACGGCGAGAAATTCCGCCGAATATGCGGATTATCTCTCGCGCGAGGGTGAGGACAACGATGAGCATTACGATATAAAAATAAAGGCGACAAAGCTTCTGCTTGAAAATACGGAAAATACCTTTGTCACGCCCGTATATAACGGCTCTGCTTCGCTGCGTAACGCGGCTGGTCAGCTTATCGAGAATGTAACAAAGTCCATGAACCGCAAGGAAACCGTGGACGATGCATATATGGAAAAGCTTTTTGCAAATGTGACTTCGCTTTACCGCATAGGGGAGGCAGGGAAGGGCGTTTCCGGAAAAGCGGAGCTCGGCGCTCTGCCGGGCGGTTCCAAGGCGCTCATCATCGCTCTTGCTGTTATATGGGTGCTCATCGCCGTGTATTTTATCGTGATTTTAAAGAAAAAATTAACAAAACATGAAAAATGATATTGATTTATCGGCGAAAAGAGTGTATACTATAATCAGCTAAAATACTAAACTCAAAAAAGGAGAATTTAATGATGAAAAAATTTTTAGCTATCGTTCTCGCACTCACATTTGTTTTCGCATTTGTTGCTTGCGGAAAGAAAGACCCCGAATTCAAGGATGTTAAGTCTGAGGGCGTTATGACATACGATGAGTTTGCGGCAGCAGAACTCAAGACCAAGGTAACAATCGAGGGCTATGTTCAGGCTAAGCAGGTTTATTCCGAGCAGTACGGCAATACCTCGCTTTACCTCCAGGACACAAAGGGCGCTTACTTTGTATATCGCCTTGCCTGCACAGCTGAGGAATATGCAAAGTTCACAGAGGGCGTAAAGGTCAAGGTTGTAGGCTACAAGGACGAATGGTCAGGCGAAGTCGAGATAATCGATGTAGAGTCCTTCTCCGTTGACTCGAGCGTTAAGTACACAGCTCCCGTTTTTGATGCAACGTCTCTTCTCGGCACAGATGATCTCATCAAGCACCAGAATGAAAAGGTTTCCTTCAAGGGTCTGACTGTCAAGGCTTCCAAGGATGCTGACGGCAACGAAGTTGCTTACCTCTACAAGTGGAACGGCACGGGCGCTGAAGGCGATGACCTCTACTTCAATGTGGCTCTCGGCGATAAGGAATTTCAGTTCCTCGTTGAATCCGATCTCTGCGGTGCCGATACAGATGTTTACAAGGCTGTAAAGAACCTCAAGGTAGGCGATACTATCGACCTCGAGGGCTTCCTCTACTGGTATAACGGTGTTAATCCGCACATCACATCCGTAAAGGTAGTTAAATAATCGGGAAAATATTATTTCGGAATAAAAGCAAAGGAAATCCGTTCGCGGATTTCTTTTGTTTTTTGCCGAAAAATTTCGTCCGCTATTAAAGTTTTCACTTACCTTTTATTAAAGTTTAGGTCAAGCCTTTGGGGAGGCTTGCGGGCTCAAGGGGATTGACACATATGCGAAGCATGTGTGTCGGCGTCGCCGAGA
>DODZ01000020.1:131268-138968 GCA_003524145.1 Candidatus Apopatosoma intestinale
GTGTGTTGGCGTCGCCGAGACAGGGGGAATTAAGCAATGCGGAGCGTTGCTTGGCGTTGCCGAGACATGGACAATGCAATTGCTTCGCATAAATGCAAAGGGAATCCGCGAGCGGATTCCCTTTGTACCGTTATATTTTTTAGTGCGCTTACTTATCCTCGCCAATGATATGATTTTTCATCGCCTCGAAGGATTTTTCGCTTATTACATGCTCTATTTTGCAGGCGTCCTCGGTCGCTGTCTCACGGTCTACACCAAGGCGGACAAAAAAGTCTGTGAGCATGGTATGGCGCTCATACATTTTTTCGGCGACCTCGCGCCCGATATCCGTTAGTGTAATATAGCCTTCCTTGTCGACTACGATATAGTCGCCGGCTTTCAGCAGACCCACGGCGCGGCATACGCTCGGCTTTGAAAATCCCATGTATCTCGCTATATCAAGAGAGCGCACGGCTCCGGTTTTATTATAAAGTATATAAATTGTTTCGAGATACATTTCTCCGGATTCCTGTAAATTCATCAAGAACACCTCTTTGCACATTATTTTTGCAATTTTATATATCATATCACGAAAAAGAAAAAAATGCAAGTTACTTTCCGCTAACTTATGCAAAAAAATAAAATTTTACAATTTGTTTGGACAAATTTAATAATTTCAGCTAATAAAACAGTCAAACAAAGCGCAAAAATGACGAAAATTCAAAAAATTCTTGTTTTTTTAAAAAAACTATTGACATAGTGTGAAAAATTTAGTATTATATAAGATGGTTAGCAAAGGCTAATTATTATTTAAGACTTGCAGTTAGCTATAGCTAATTTGCTTTGAAAGGTTAGGTAACATATTATGATGCCACTGGTACTTGCAGGTGTCGGAGAAGAGAATATCATAAAGAAGATTGGCGGCACGCCGGAAGTTAAAAAGCATCTTGAAAACCTCGGATTTGTCGTAGGCGGCAGTGTTACGATAGTGAACACGCTCGGCGGAAACCTTATAGTCAATGTCAAAGAGGCAAGGGTTGCCATAAGCGAAGAGATGGCACGCAAAATCATGATATAAAAGCGCTTGCGCTATTATATACAATAAGGCATAAGAATATAATGTTTAAGGAGGAAAACGCGAATGAAAACTTTGAGGCAGATTGGTATCGGCGAAACCGTAAAGGTTGTAAAGCTTCATGGCGAGGGCGCTGTCAAGCGGCGTATCATGGACATGGGCATTACAAGAGGCGTAGAGGTTTATATTCGTAAGGTTGCGCCGCTCGGCGACCCTATCGAAGTAACCGTGCGCGGCTACGAGCTTTCGCTCCGCAAAGCCGACGCAGACATGATCGAAGTGGAATAAATTTTGTAGAGGGATGTAGTTCCCTTTACTTGAAAATTGCAGTTAGCAATGTCTAATCAAAGAAAGAGAGGATTTCAGCAATGGATATAAGAATTGCACTTGCGGGCAACCCGAACTGCGGTAAAACAACGCTCTTCAATGCCCTGACGGGTTCAAATCAGTTTGTCGGAAACTGGCCCGGTGTTACTGTTGAAAAGAAGGAAGGCAAGCTTAAAAAGCACGACGGCGTTATCATCACCGACCTTCCCGGCATTTATTCACTTTCCCCTTACACACTTGAGGAAGTCGTAGCGAGAAACTACCTTATAGGTGAGCGTCCCGATGCGATACTCAATATTATCGACGGTACAAACCTCGAGCGTAACCTCTATCTCACAACACAGCTCACAGAGCTCGGTATTCCGGTGGTTATCGCCATCAACATGATGGATATCGTCAAGAAAAACGGCGATAAGATAAACACAGCGGAGCTTTCCCGCCAGCTCGGATGCAAGATAGTCGAGATATCAGCCCTCAAGGGCACAGGCATAATGGAAGCCGCAGAGGCAGCCATAGATGCCGCAAAGAATGTCAAGACCGTTCCGATGCACACATTCTCCGGCAGCGTAGAACACGCCATCGCTCATATCGAAGAGGCGGCAGTTCACGGCATGCCCGAGGAACAGCAGAGATGGTATGCCATCAAGATATTCGAGCGCGATGACAAGGTTCTTTCAGCCCTGAAAATCAACCCCGAAACGATGGCTCACATAGAGAAGGATATCGAGGCGGCAGAAAAAGAGCTGGACGATGACTCCGAATCTATCATCACAAATGAAAGATATATTTACATAGCTTCTATAATCAAGGCTTGCTACAAGAAGAAAGATGCGGGCAAGCTCACAACCTCCGATAAGATCGACCGTGTAGTAACAAACCGTTGGTTCGGTCTGCCGATATTTGCCGCTATCATGTTTATAGTTTACTATCTCTCGATGGTAACAGTAGGCAGCTTCGCTACAGACTGGATGAACGACGGTGTATTCGGTGATGGCTGGCATCTGCTCGGCATAGGCTCAAAGGCTTACGAAAACGCATCTGATGATTATACCAATGCCGTAAACGCCATAGGAGCATTTGGTTTTGAGTTTGATACAGAGGCTGACGATTTTAATGCCGCAGCTCTTCTTGATGACCTGAAAAACTTCAAGACAGATAATGAAAAGGGCATTATAGAGGTCGAAGATGAGGAAACTCTTGAAAAGGTCAAAATGACGGCGTATTACTCAAAGGTTCCCGAGTCCGAAAAGAAATATAAAAATGTGGTCAAGATGTCTTATCTCGAAGCTGTTGATTACTTTGCAAAGAGCAACAGCGAATTTGCAGAACCCGACCCCGCAGACTTCGGCGTATGGGTTCCCGGTGTTCCGGTACTTATAGGTAACGGTCTTGAAAAGGCAGGCGCGGCTGACTGGCTCTCAGGTCTTATTCTTGACGGTATCGTAGCCGGTGTCGGCGCGGTTCTCGGATTTGTTCCTCAGATGCTCGTGCTCTTCCTGCTCCTCGCATTCCTTGAGGCTTGCGGTTATATGGCTCGTATCGCATTCGTGCTCGACCGTATTTTCCGTAAATTCGGTCTCTCCGGTAAATCCTTCATTCCTATGCTTATAGGCACAGGCTGTGGTATCCCCGGCGTTATGGCATCGCGTACAATCGAAAACGAGCGCGACCGCCGTATGACAATCATGACGACAACGTTTATTCCTTGCGGTGCCAAGGTGCCTTTCATTGCAATGATAGCCGGTGCACTCTTCGGCGGATCCGCATGGGTTGCTACAAGTGCATACTTCATAGGCATGGCTGCTATAATTATATCCGGTATCATGCTTAAGAAGACAAAGATGTTTGCAGGCGATCCCGCACCCTTTGTTATGGAGCTTCCTCCTTATCATATGCCCACAGTAGGCAATGTTCTTCGCTCTATGTGGGAGCGCGGCTGGTCCTTCATCAAAAAGGCAGGCACAGTCATCCTTCTTTCCACGATTTTTGTATGGTTCACATCTTACTTCGGCTTTGTAGACGGCACATTCCGTATGCTTGCCGATGATGAGCTTGATAAGTCTATACTCGCTGTTATCGGCGGCGCTGTCTGCTGGATATTCAAGCCGCTCGGATGGGGTACATGGCAGGCGACGGTTGCTTCCATCACAGGTCTCGTTGCCAAGGAAAATATCGTTGGTACAATGGGTATACTCTATGGTGCGTCAGGCAATGTATGGGCTACGCTCGCAGAGAATTTCACGGGAATTACAGGTTATTCCTTCCTCGTATTCAACCTTCTTTGCGCCCCTTGCTTCGCGGCAATCGGTGCTATCAAGCGTGAGATGAACAATGCCAAGTGGACATGGTTTGCTATCGGTTATCAGTGCGGATTTGCTTATGTAATATCCCTCATGATAAATTCCTTCGGCAACCTCTTTACCGGTAAGCTTCTCGAAGGCTCTGCAGTGCTCAACATAGCAAGCCTTGTATTTGCCGTTGCATTCCTCGGTCTGATAATCTACATGCTGGTTCGTCCTTACAAGGAAGCTACTAAGCTCACAACCAAGGTTAAAGTAAAATAAACTAATTCCTGAAAGGAGTCGCTCTTTATGCTTAACTGGATAGCTAATAATATATCTACTGTCCTTATTTCGCTCGGACTTCTGATTATCGTTGCGGCGATAATAGCGAAGATTGTGAAGGATAAGAAAAAAGGCAAGTCATCTTGCGGTTGCAACTGCGCACACTGCGCCATGTCAGGCTCCTGCCACAACAATATAAAGACAAAAGGAAATAAATAAAGCACAAACAGCCGTGCCGCCTCAAATGAGGCGGCACGGCTTATTTTTGCAGGGAAGCGATTTTGCTTATTTTTGCTTTTTGAAAAGTGTTTTTTTGACTTTTTGCTTTACTGTGGCTTTTCTTGCGGCTTTTTCTTTTTCATACTTTGCTATACGCGCGGCAAGCCCCGAAACGGAACGCTTCAGCTCGCGCTCGCGCTCGAGCGCGGCATAAAGCTCGGTTGCCAGCTCCTCAGCTTTTGCTTCGGAGATTTTCGCCGCTTCTTTTTCGGTTTCCGCTTCGCGGTGCGCTCTTGCAAGCTCTGTTTCATACTGCGCGCGGGCTTCATCATGCTCCGCGGAAAGCTCCGCTATATATTCTATTACATCCTGCTTATTATAACCCTTGACGGAATTTCTGAATTTCACGGAATTGTTCATTGTAAACCGTACCTCCGATGCCTTTTTTATTATTTTAGCACATATCGCGTAAAAAGTCCATAGCCACAGACAAAAAAATGCCGATGAAAAATCATCGGCATTTTTGTTTTAAGAATTATTTAAGGAGTGAACGATAGAGCGCTGCTATATCGGCTACGCTTGTTTCCTTCGGGTTGCCGGGACGGCAGGCATCGTCATAAGCGGACTGAGCAAGGAAGGGAATATCCTCTTCTTTTACTATGCCCACGAGGTTTGCGGGGATGCCGACATCCTTGGATAGCTGCTTGACAGCGTCTACAGCGGCTTTTCTGTATTCAGCCTGAGTCATCTTCTCTGTGCCCTCAACGCCCATAGCCTTTGCAATATCGCGATACTTCTCGCCTGTGCACTCTGCGTTGTATTCCATAACGGTAGGAAGAATGATAGCGTTTGCAACGCCGTGAGGAGTATCATAGAGTGCGCCGAGAGGATGAGCCATAGAGTGAACTATGCCGAGACCTACATTGGAGAAGCCCATGCCTGCAACATACTGACCGAGAGCCATGCCTTCGCGTCCTTCGGGAGTGTTGGCAACAGCACCGCGGAGCGAACGGGAAATAATCTCGATAGCCTTGAGATGGAACATATCGGAAAGCTCCCATGCACCTGCTGTGATGTAGCCTTCAATAGCGTGTGTGAGCGCGTCCATACCTGTGGCGGCTGTAAGACCCTTGGGCATAGAGGACATCATGTCGGGGTCGATAACGGCTACGACAGGGATATCATGCGGGTCAACGCAAACGAACTTTCTGTTCTTCTCAACATCCGTGATAACATAGTTTATTGTAACCTCAGCGGCGGTACCTGCCGTGGTTGGAACGGCGATTATCGGAACGCACTTGTTCTTTGTCGCAACGGCGCCCTCGAGACTTCTTACATCCTCGTGCTCGGGGTTGGCAATGATTATGCCGATAGCCTTTGCGGTATCCATAGAGGAGCCGCCGCCGATAGCGATAAGATAATCAGCACCGGATTTCTTGAATGCGGCAACGCCGTTCTGAACATTTTCGATTGTGGGGTTCGGCTTGATTTCGGAATAGATTTCAAAATCGAGACCTTCGCGTGTGAGAATATCGGTAACTTTCTGAGTTACGCCGAATTTGATAAGGTCGGGGTCGGAGCAAACGAATGCCTTTTTGAAGCCGCGACCGCGAGCCTCTGTAACTATGCTCTCGATAGCGCCTTTTCCGTGGTAAGATGTTTCATTGAGTACAAAACGATTCATTTATTATACCTCCTGTACAGCCGCTTGGCGCGGCTTGTTATCGTCTTTATTGTAATACTTTTTTGTTTTCGTGTCAATATTATTTTATCGTTTTATTTTAAGATAATGTAAAAATTTCCGCATAGTATCGTTACAAAAAATCGCTATGGACATTTTCTTCCGTTTGTGATAAAATATCAGCAGAAAAGGAGGCATACTTATGCATTCACGCTATTTTATAAACAGAAAAAATCCCCTCGCGCTGATTTCCGTCGCGCTCATGCTCATCTCTTCAGCGATAAGAATCGTTTATTATACCTCGCGACCGATGACGCCGCAGATTTTCTGGATTTACCTTGTAAATACCGTCGCCGCGGCGGTGGTTTTCTTTGTCGCAGTCGTTTTCTTCGGCAGGAAACTTCCGCAGCTCACGGCACTTCCCGTGGCGATGGGCGTGGTATTCTTCGCCTATAAAGCACTCGGCTTTCCGAGCAGAGCACATACCGTGCTGTGCCTTCTTCTGTATGCCGGAGTACTCGCGCTTTATGCACTCACGGTTTTCGGCGTGATAAGGACAAAATACCTGCTTTATCCGCTCTTCGGCTTGCCTTTCCTTTATCATCTCTTCGTCGAGGATACGCAGAAATATTTCTTTGCCGAGCCGCCGGTGCCTGTTTTCGAGTGGCTGCCCGAAATTTCCGTTCTTTGCATTATGGCATCGCTTTTCTTTATATCGGTTTCGCTCGAAAAAAGAAAGTAAACGCATAATCCGCCCGCCGCGCGAATAAATATATACAAACAAAAAGCAAAAAAGCCGCTTTTGCGGCGGGAGGATATGATGTTTGTATATTCGTTTCGTATGTCCACGGTGAAATTCATCTGCGTGGCGGCACTTTCCGTGGCGGTGCTTCTTGCCCTTGTCGCTTTCGTGCCTACATATGACGCAGATGAATCGGCATCCACTATCTCATATGCCAAAATTTATTCAAGCGCCGATAGGGTAGCATTCATTTCGCAGTTCGGCTGGAGCGTTGAAGAAACGCCTGTAGATGAAAAGGATGTGACTATCCCGGCGTCGTTTGATAAGATTTATGAAAATTATAATCAGCTCCAGAAAAATCAGGGACTCAGCCTGAATAAATATAAAGGAAAAGAGGTAACCCGCTATACCTACAAAATAACGAATTACCCCGAATATGACGGTGATGTATATATAAACCTGCTTGTTTTCAAAAATAAAGTGATAGGCGGCGATGTATGCAGTGCCGATTCCTCGGGCTTTGTGCATGGATTTTCGCGCGATGTGACCCTGCCGTGATTATTTTTCCGATTTATAGCGGCGAAATTCACTGCGGCGTTCCTTTACCCATCTGACAAAGGCGTCGAGAGTCTCATCAGATACCATGCGCAGGTCGTAATATGTAGAGAAAAATCTCGCAAATGAATCATCGAAATATTTGCTCATAAACTCTTTTGTTATAAATTCGAGATATTCATTGTATTTTATGAGCGGATAATAATATCTCATCTTGCCTTTCTTTTCGGAATAGATGAAGCCCTTTTCATTTAGCCTGTTCAGCATGGTGATAAGGGCAGGGACAGCCCAACCGCGCTCCTTGCCTATTTTCTCCATAATTTGCGTTGTCGTAACAGGCGGAGTACTTTCCCATATGGCGGACATGACATCAAATTCGGTTTCGGGGAGCTTTTTCATTGCGTTCCTCCTTATAATATACAAGTGTATTTAATGCTTTTTTAATAATTATACATGAGTATAAAACAAAAGTCAAGCGAAAAACGCAATTTTTTCAAAAATTTACCTGTTTTTTGCATAAAAAGCCTTCTCCGGTGGGGAATTAACACATGCGCGAAG
>DODZ01000020.1:139284-182214 GCA_003524145.1 Candidatus Apopatosoma intestinale
GTTGGCGTCGCCGAGACAGGGGAAATTAACACATGCGCGAAGCGCGTGTGTTGGCGTCGCCGAGACAGGGAGAAGGCATAGATTACAAATCCATCAGTGCAAACTACCGCTGAGCCTCCTTTGTGTAAAGGGAGGCGTCATTTTCACAAAAAAATGACGGAGGGATTGCCAAAAAGAGAATTTTTTTATAAGTCGGAATCTGTCGAAAAATCGCATCGGCGGATTCTTTTTTTGTTTTGACGAAAACTGTTGTATACTTTCTTGGTAATATGATGTATATGATTGTTTGCATATATGCTAACAGTACAATTTCAAAGAACATAATATACAAAAAATCAAGTTTTTAATACATTTCCTATTGACAATATCAGATTTTTGCCTTATAATTAAGATATCATGTAGTATTGTCGCTCTTCATGATTTTTAAGTGGCTTTCGGCAGAAATATGCCGCGGGAGTTGCCGTATCTTGCGGTGATTGTTGCCTTTGCTTCCTTATTATATTGTAATGCGATGATATGAACGAAATTTTAAGGTGGAAAAATATGAACAAATTTTTCAAGCGTCTTGCGCTTGTCTTGGTTATCGTCATGGCTCTCGTGATGATACCTGTATCGCTTGCCGCTGCAGATCCGCTGCCTGCCGACGCGGATCCTGCTGTGTGGGATACGATTTCTCTGACAAGAGCAGACGGAACCAGCCTCGTTGAGGGGACTGATTATACGGTTACAAAGGGAAAATATAGCCATTACGCATATTCTGAGCCCTTTACCTATAATATTTACAATGTTACCACATCTGACCCGATAGTGATCAGCGGTGGAGCAGCGTATAAAAATTCGTCCCTCACATATCCGCTTAAGAGCCGCATCACTCTTGGTGCGTATGTCACAAGCGTTACTCTCAAGGATGTTACGGCACTTGGTGAACTCTCTGTTACAGAGGGCAGCAATGTCGATTTCACTCTTGCGGACGAAAACTATGTTGATAAGATTCTCGGAACGGGACTTACCACAACAATCACATTTGGCGGTGAGGGTAGCCTGACCGGTGAGCACATTGGCGGCGTTGATAAATACGGCGCTGACCCGGCGACAAATGTCGGCTGCAATATCGTTATCAACAGCGGTACATTTAATATTACCGCAGGTTACAAATCCGCTATCGGTGGTGGTCAGTACGGCAACTCCGGAAAGATTACAATCAACGGCGGCAATATTACGGCAAAGAGCAACTACGGTGCCGCAATCGGCGGCGGTCAGAACGGCTCTGCCACAGAGATTGTTATAACTGACGGTAAAATCAATGCAACAGGTAGCTTCGGCGCCGCAATCGGCGGCGGTCAGCGCGGTGGTGCAGAGAATATAAGCATTTCCGGCGGTACTATCGAAGCAAAGGGTAGCCATGTCGGCGCTGCTATCGGCGGCGGTCAGGACGGCGATGTCGGAACAGTTGAAATCACCGACGGCGATATCACAGTTATCGCACGCAGTATAGGAATCGGTGGTCAGGATGCTAAAAATACTAAAAATATATCTATCTCCGGCGGTAATATCGAGCTTAAGAAGCTGAATAGCTCAAGCCAGGAAATTCCTGCTGATGCCGGTATGATTGGTGCGGCAAACGGCTCGACCGATGCGGTAGAGATTTCCGGCGGTTCATTCAATGTTGAACTTCCTGAGGGCTACCTTGCAGAAGGTACTGAAATCAAGAAAAATGAGGACGGTACATACGGCGTCAAGGCGGTGCCTGTTGCAAAAATCGGCACGGTCGAGTACGCAACCCTCGACGATGCTATCGAGGCAGCGCAGAATGGCGAAGTTATCGTTGTTAACGCAGGCGAGTATAACCTCAATGGTAGCCTTACATACACAGGCAAAGCTTTCACAATCAAAGCTGCTGTTGGCGTGAAGGTTTCATTTGACATGTCGGCTGCTGTTGCTCTCCACGGTGCAAAAATCACCTTTGAGGGCGTAACATTTGATTACAAGACAAATGATAATTACATAGGCATTCAGCACGCAGACACACTCGTATACAATAACTGTACAATCAACGGTCAGGTATTCCTGTATGCGACAAACGAGACATTCAACGTTTGTACATTCTACCAGACAAGCGCAGATGCTTACAATGTTTGGACATATGGCGCAAAGAATGTCAAGTTCAACGGTTGCGTATTTAACTGTGTTGGCAAGTCTGTTCTTCTTTATAATGAAGGCGCAAATACAGGTACAGACCTGACGGTTACAGACACTACTTTCAAGGCTTCTGCGTCCGTTGAGGGCAAGGCTGCTATCGAAATCGATACAAGCCTGATGAGAGGTCAGTCTAAAATTACTGTAGATAAGGCTACTGCCGATAAGACTACAGGTTTTGCTACAGGTTCCAACAGCGGCAACAGCCTCTGGAACGATAAAAAACAGACTGCAGAGACAAACAAAAACACTACAGTTATTGTTAATGGCGAAACTGTTTTTGAGCCTGCAATCATCGATCTTGATACATTTATCAAGAAGCTTGTTGCTTCCGGTTACAACTTCGACGGCAAACTTAAAAATGGTGGCAAGCTCACAGTTAAGTGGTCTCCTGTTTCGGGATGCTATGACGCAAGAACTGGTCACACATGCACAGTTAATGGTGTAACAGCTACCGGCAATACACCTAAGCGTGTCAACAGCGGTCTTACACAGTTCCAGCTGTTTGAGGGTCTTAATACGGCTGTTACCATAAAGAATGTTAAGTTCGTTTATGAGCCCGCTGCTTTTACTGTTTGCGAAAACAGCGGATGGAAGGGAAGCTTTACGGCAGAACAGGCTCCCGCTGGTCAGCTTTACTTCATGACAACCGGCGATGTAACGGTAGAAAGCTGTTACTTTGAGAAGGTTGTATTCACAACATTCAATACAACAGGCACATCTACAGTTAAGGATTGCACATTTAAAAATATTTATAACAATTATGCAATCAAGGATATCCGCGGCGGGAATGTCTCCGTAACAGGCACGATAATCGAAAATTGCGGCGGCGGTATCATGGTAAGCTCTACCGGTACTGTTTCTAATGTTACCATCACAGGCAATACATTCAATAATGTCGATACGGCAGGTACGGCACCTGAGGGTAAAGTCGGCACACGCGCAATTCTTCAGATTGCTTCTTCGGGTAAGTATGAAAATACAGCTTTCGATTTCAGCGGCAACTCCGCAACAAGCTGCGGACCTGTTATTCGTCAGCTGAATGCGACAGTTGCTCCTGTCGGCAGCTCGCTGAAATACCTCACAGAGGGTACAAATTCGGCAAGCGGACTTTACACGAGTGATTCTAAGGTAACTTATGTTGCAGAAGTGACATTTGTCGACGGTACTGTTGAAAAGTATGAAACTCTTATCGAAGCATTGAAGGCAGGTTTAAGCGGCAAAGAGGGAACAATTACAAAACTTCTTGCCAATGGCACTGTTTCCGGTGTTACAATAGCTCGAATCATTGACCTCAATGGTTACACACTCACAACCGACGATTTGAATCTTGATTCTTCAAATGGTAAAGACTTGATTGTTACTGATAGCTCTAATGATAAGAACGGCAAACTGGTTATCACAGGCTCGCCTAAGAAGATGAGCATCGCTCATAAGATTATTCTTAAGTCCGGTACAATCGAAACAAGCCGTACAATTAATCAGGATTATGGTGTTAACAACACTATTGAAATCAATGGCGGTACGCTGATTCTTAAGAATGGTGCAACGCTTACCAACAGTATGCCGCGTACTGTTACAATAAACGGCGGTACAATTATTACAGATGCAGGCAAGAGCATTTTCAAAGCAGGCTCAAGCACTCTTGATGTTAAAATTAAGGGTGGTGACTTTACTCAGGTTGGCAAGCTGACCGAGAGTACAAGCAACATAAAGTTCTCAATCTCCGGCGGTACTTTCAGCGCTGATGTTCCCGAGGAATATTGCGCGAAGGATTATTATCCGGCACACTTCAATGACGGCACAAAGGGCGTCAAGAAGGAAACCGTTTCTACAGAAAAAGAACTCCGTCGCGCACTCTATGAGGCAGCTCTTGACGGTAGCCCGACAAGAATCAAACTCACAGGCAATATTAAGCTTGAGATGCTGTATGCGGCTGAAAACTTCGGCACAGAAAAACTCAATGACAATGCAATCGGCGACACATTCAACCGCTACAAACTCGGCGTACATCCTACGGCAGAGGATCCTGATCACTGGAATCCGCTGGTGATAAATCAGACTCAGGAAGAACGCGTGGTTTACGGTGCTTACTATCATGTGAGCGCAACTGACGAGCGCATCGCACGCCTTGTAATCAAGGCAGGTCAGAATGTTGTGATTGACCTTAACGGTTACACAATAGAGAAAAACGCTCGCGCAACCCATGGCGACTGGAGCGAGACCTGCACAGATATCATCGGCAACTACGGTACTCTTGAAATCAAGAATTCCGCAGGAACCAAAGGCACTATCAAGGGTAATGGCTACACTTCATGCAAAGGCGCAGTTCTTCATAACTATGAAGACGGCGTAATGACTGTCGGTGCTGTCAATGTTGACGGTAATGCGGCAGGCATGACAGCAGGAACAGGTCAGTATGTTATTGCTAACGATGGCGGCAAGACTACCATCAACGGCACTAATGTACATGATACGGCAACTTCCGCTTCACTCGTTGTTAATACAGCAGGTGAAATAACAATCACAGGAAATGCAACTCTCAAACATCCCGCAACAAAGACAATCAATGTCAAGGGCGGCGATGTCATAATCAAGAGCGCAACAATCATTTCCGACAAGTATTCTATCTATGCAGCAAAAGGCAAGACTACCATAACCGGAAAAGTTACTGTAAACGGAACCGGCAAGATGGCAGTTGAGAGCGGCGAAATTGTTAAGACTGCTACTGCAACAATCGGCGGAGTTCCCGCAGGCTATGCATGGTTTGACAATGACGACGGTACACAGTCGCTCGGCAAGGCTTATGCAAAGATAGGCGAAACCTATTACAAGAGCCTCGCAGACGCGCTCGCTGCGGCAAACGCTGGCGAAACAGTTACACTGCTGGCGGACATCAACACGCCCGAAAAGACATATGAGATCACAAAGAGCCTGACCATTGACCTGAACGGCAAGACTGTTACCGGCAGTGGTTATGACGGTGTCTTTGAGGTTACGGGCAAGAACATCAACGTTGTCCTCAATGCCACTAACGGCGGCAAGGTTATCGCTGTTGAAAATAGCGGCTCTGCCGGCAAATATGCGATGGCAGTATGGATGTGTGGTGCCGACAGCACGCTGAAAATCAACGGCGGCGAGTTTATCCAGAATATCACCAGCACGAACGACAAGCAGATGGATATGATTTATGCCTCCGCCGGCACGATTATCATCAACTCCGGTTCGTTCACCAGCGGCACGCCGAAGTGGACACTGAACATCAAAGACAGTGCTTATAAGAATGGCACAGCGAATATCATCGTAAACGGCGGTACGTTTACAGGCTACGATCCGCGCAACGCAGAGAACGAAGGTAAGGGTACGAGCCTCGTTGCCGATGGCGTCGGCATTGATAAAAACGCTGACGGCACGTTCACGGCGAAGTCCGGCATGGCTGCACAGATCGTGGATGCTGACGGCAACTCTGTTGCGGCGTATGCAACCCTTGCAGACGCAATCGCTGCTGCTAAAAACGGTGATACAATCACATTGCTTGAGGATTGCAAGTCCGACAGAATCAATCTTGAGGACAAGAGCGTAACTGTTGTTCTCAACGGCAAGACTCTGACTTCCACAGCGGCATACGGAGTAATGTTCTGTGCTAAAAACGGCAATAAGATTACTATCGACGGTACTGTTGAAGGCTCCAAGCTCGTTGGTACACTGATGATTACATCGGGTACTGACGGTCATATCGAAGTCAATGGCGGTACATATGAGAGCAACCAGTATTGCCCGATTTATGTAAACGGTTCAGTAAGCAGTGAAAACTCTACTGTAACTGTAAAGAATGCAATAATCCAAGCTATAAATAGCAATTCCGATCAGGATAGCGGTTGCGCTGTATACCTCGCAGGCTACAGCACAAGCGTATTCGAAAACTGCACAATCACAGCTCCTATTACAGGTATCGAAATCCGCGCAGGCAAACTTACACTCAACAACTGTGATGTTACAGGCGGCAACGGAGAAGTTACGAAAGATGCAAACGGCAACGGTACAACTGTTACTAATGCGGCACTTGCAATTTCTCAGCACACCACAAAGAAGCCGATTGATGTAACTATTAACGGCGGTACATTCAACGGTACAGCTGCTGTATATCAGACAGATGTTCAGGGCACAGGTTCCGCTGATGTTAAGATAGCTGTCAATGACGGTACATTCAATGGTACAATCTCCGGTGAAACCGATGGCACAATCACTATCAGTGGCGGTAAGTTCAAGGTTAAGGTTGATGACAAGTACTTTGATGGTGATCATGCATGCTCAACTGATATGACCGATGGTTACTACACTGTAGCAGGTCATCCGATTACCAAAGTAGGTTTGACTCTCGGCGAAGATATCTCTATCAGAATAGGTGTCGATGCTAAGTATAAAGATGGTATGATTAAGGTTACATATGAGACTTATGACTCTACCACAAATGGCATGGTTACTGAAGAAATCATTCTTGACAGGTATGAACTTGCAGGTACAAACAAGTATCAGTTTAGAATCAGCAATATCACTCCTCAGATGGCAGATGTAGTATTTACTCTTCAGTATCTGGATAGTGAGGGCAATGAGATTGGTTCCGCAAAGCAGATAAGCATCGTTGAATACTGCAGAAAGTTTGCAGAAACCAGCAACTTCGAAGCTTATAGGGCTAAGATCGGTCAGCTTCTTAACTATTGTGCAACAGCTATGGACTTCCGTGCAGTATCACATGCTGATTATCTGTATAACGGTCTCAGTTGGGCAGAAAGAGCTACCGCGCTCAGAGCTAAAATATCCGAATACGGCTATACTGTTGCTGATATTGACTTCAAGACAGTAGGAAAGTATATCAACAGAACTAGTGAAACGATAATCACAGGTTTTGGAATTGAATTTGCAGAATCTGTTAAGCTTTACTACTTTATAGCTCTTGATGACTATAAAGATGGTTACACTTATGTTGCCGATGGACTCATGACGCCTGTACCCGTTTACGAAGACGGTCAGCTTATAGGCTACAGAGTTTATCTCACGGTTGCTATGGACGGATATCATACCATGAGAACGCTTTATGTGTATGACGCTAATGGTAATGAAGTTCAGAGAATCGGAATGGCACCTGACTACGCTCTCAAATATCTATATAACAGTGATAAGCAGACAAATGAGTTCAAGCAGCTTTGCAAGGCAGCTTATCAATACTTTATAGCATTTGCAGAGTAATCAGTGCGACGAAAGGAGTAATGGCTATGAAAGAACTTTTTGAGTCAGCTGAGCTTGAAGTTATGATTTTGTCGAATGATGACATTATCACAGGTTCTCCCAATAGTCCGATTGACGGCGATAATGAAAATCTGCCTGGAGGCGGCGACGGCGAGGACTGGTAAGCTGGCTTGACACTGAAAAAACCAAAGGCACCCATTTGGGTGCCTTTGGTTTTTCCGTTCAACTCTGAAAAATCATAGAAACTTAAAAAATTGATATTATATTGACAAAATTACCGCCTGAATGTAAAATATTAGCAGTAAATATTCGGCAGGAGGCTACAGCACCGGATTGATAGCTTCACAGAAAGAGCTATCGAAAAGGGAAGGGTCTTTTATACATAATATCACGTTTATATAATGAAAGAAAATCACACGCAAGCCGTACCGCATCGGTCGGCAATCCGGAGGGATCTATGACAAGAGAAGCATTTCTTGAATATTGCGGTTCGGTGCTCGGCACAGAGCCGGATTATCCGTTTGAAGACAATTTTGAAACGGCGGTATTGCGTCATATGGGCAATCGCAAATGGTTTGCTCTTGTGATGAAGGTGCCAAAGCGAAAATTCGGCTTTGACAGCGACGAAATAATCGATATAGTAAATCTGAAATTGCCTGTAGAAATGTTCGGTTCATTTGGCAAGGAGGACGGCGTTTATCCTGCATACCACATGAATAAGTTGCATTGGATTTCGGTTATGCTTTCCGCCGCCGCAGACAACACGGTTGAATTTCTTGTCAATGTAAGCTACGAGGTGACGAAAACCAGCCCGCGCAAATGCAAAAAAGAAGATGTATAATGCGCACAAAAACGGCAGGCATGTTTGCCTGCCGTTTTTATAATGCTTAGTGCCCGATAAATAAAACGGTAGCTAATGTTTCGGGCAAAAGCTCGATATACCACCACTTACCCTTGAAAAAGAATTGTACCTGCTCCTTTGTCGAGTTCGGATTTACCAACATGAGTGCTGCGGTTTATTGCTTGTACTTATGTGGAAGCATTACTTATTCTCTTGAAAATACATACCAATACGTCCTACCGCCGCCAAACGAATAATCGCCGCATTTCCATTCTTTGAAAAGATATTCTTTGCCGTTAATCGTTTTTATTTCGTATGCAGACGCGGTCTTTTCACGCCTGTTCAGAACAAATCCTTTCGTCCATACGGAGGTGACACCGCTTGTTCCGTTTTGGGTTGCCGATACAAACGCTCCGTTTTCTTTGAACTCTACCGAGAGCGCAAACAAATCTTCCTCTTTCAAGTTCTGCTTGTCGGGGTCGAAGCTTTCTTTGTGAATAACAAAATCCCGCACTTTCCATTTGCCGAGAACAGCAGTGTCATTTACAAACGGATAGTCGATATTGTCACATTTTCTGAACTCTTCTTGCGAAGCATAGTGTCTGTCGTCTGCCTTTTCATATACCCATATTTCGGGAACGCCGAATCCGATACCGCTGTCGCCACAATCGGTCATCTCAAGGAAAAGAAGCTTGTGTCCGTCGATGTTTTCGATTGTATAATGATTTGCATACTGTGTATCCGGCTTCGGTCCGCCTGTAAACATCGTCCCTTTTGTCCAACCGTCTACTGCCCAGTAACCTTTTCCGCCGTCGATAAAATACAGCTCGTGGAGCCAAGTCGAGTGACTGCATTTCGGCTTTCCATAGATAAACTGCTCGCGCGTCGGCACAATGTCAACAACTTTCCACTTTCCGCATACTTCGGGGTCGTCCGTAAAGGGCGCATTTGATTTTTTGCCGGAATACAAAGGCTCTTTTGCTTTCCCGCTTACGGAAACTTTGAGCTCAACTGTTCCGTCATCGTGATAAATTTCATAATAAGCACCGCAAACCTTATAATCCGAGCTTTCAAGATGTCTGATAATAGCTTTGTATGCTTCGTCAAGCTCATTTTCCTTACAGCAGAGGGAAGCGACATTATTTCCGAAAGTAAGTGTCTTTTCGCTGCATGCGCTGTTCTTTGGCAGGCTGCCTGTGATTTCCGCGCATGCGGCAAGGTCAAAATCGGATTCTTTATATTCCGTTTCATAATTGATTATGATTTTTCGCCTGCCTATGATGGCTTTCGGCAATTTTTCCGCAATGTCGGCGGCTTCGCGCAGAGCATCCGCTTTTGAACCGTAAAATCTGCGCACAAAGGCAATACGGATTTCATCCGTTTCTTTGATAATAACATTAAACATATTTGACTCTCCTTTTGTAAGACTGTTTTTTATGGATTTGATTCTTTTCAGCTGTTTTTCGGTATTTTCGATGAGTAAATTCAATTCCGTAAGCTTTGCATTCAGTATCTCGGTGATTTTATCGCGGTTATCGACCGAAAGCTGTACTTTTATCTCATCGAGAGAAAAGCCGAGTTCCTTTAAGGCAATTATACGGTAGCAATCCACCAATTTTGAAGCGGAATAATACCGATATCCTGTGAATTTATCAATCTTATCCGGAATAAGAAGCCCTTGCGCATCATAATAGCGCAGAGCTTTTACAGATATATTGCACAGTTTTGATAATTCGCCTATCCTATACATAATCTTTTCCTTTCTTTCGGATTTTGCAATCGCAAAAACAGCGCTGTTTCTTTCTTGCAAGCCAAGTGTATCATTACAGTTAGGAGGAGAGTCAAGAGGTTTTTGAAAAATTTTTGAAATTATTTTAAATCAGCCGAAGGCAGGGAAGAGCGAGTCAATTTTTGCCGGGCTTGCTCTGCGAAAATTATATCATATTTTTTGAAATTTGTCCATTATAAATCCGTCGAGAGCGATTTTGAGACTACCTAACAAAAAATAAGGGCTGACCATGGCAGTCAGCCCCTGAAAATGTGCGATTTTATTCAGTCTTGCTTGAAATACGGTTCCGTTCTTCCTCCGCTATAATATGCAAAGATTTCAGGCTTATTGATGATTTCTCTTGCAAAAATCAGCAAGGCTACGAATGACGGTGTAGGCCAGAATTGGTATACTGTTTGCGCTTCGTCGTCCATTTCAATCTGTAAAGTGGAAACAAGATGATATTTTTTGAGCGTTTTCAGTATTTCATCTGCCTTTTGAGCATCTATGCCGAGATTTTTGACAAGCAGCATCGGCGTGAATGATTTTTTTGCATCACGCTGATTTAGAAAAACGCATGCATCGAAAAAAGCTTTATCTGCCATATCCTTAAAAAAGGTGTGGTAATCTACACCATTGAAATAAGCGTCGTTTGTGCTGTGAGGATTCGGAACAATCAAAAAGTATTGACTACAATTGGCGATTCCCATGCGGGTAAAGCCCTCGTCGCGCATAACTGATGAATAGTGTTGAGCGCTACAATCGATTTCTTTTTCATAATCCTCAATACTGCCTTTATCGGTATATTTCGGATACGACATAAGCGCGCGTTCTATATCATAGCAAAGATTGAAAGCGGCTTTTATCTTTTGCTCATCGGGAGTCTCAATTATCTTTTTCATCAGGGTCGATTGAAGATTGCTATCGGAAGTGTTTCTGGAAAAAAGACTGTCAATGGAAACGGCAAAGAAATCCGCGATTTTCGGAAGCAACTCGATATCGGGCACTCCGCCGTTTTCCCATTTTGATACAGCCTGCGTGCTGACACCGACATATTTTGCAAGTTCCTCCTGCTTTACGCCTTTTTCCTTGCGCAATGACGCGATTTGTTTTCCTATCGTTTCAATACCCATAAAAATTTCTCCTTTGATAATATTTTTTGAAAGCCGCTTTCGTTGCCTTAATTATAACACAAATCGCGGTTGATTTCAATGGAGACGGAATTTACAAAAATCAATCCGCAGTTGACTTTCGCCTGACCAAGGGCGGGGCAATTGCACAGCTTGACAGTTAAAATTCATATTCAATCATAGCGCACCTACGACAAAACAGTCGAAATTTATTGCTTTTATCCGGATTTTTCTTTATAATATAATTACAGTCGAAAAAATTATTATCGCAACCCAACCTTTTCGCGCATTTTGCGCACTTATAGGCGAACCCCCACAAAATAAAGAAAGGACGCTTTATGAATAACCATTTTGACAAAACGGACGAAGTGCTTGTCGAGCTTACACTTCTCGGAGACGGAACTGCATATGAAGAGCTTGTTACCCGTCATCAGCGCGCGGTGATGGGAACGGCTTACAAGGTGACGAAAAACAGATTTTCCGCGGAGGACGCTTCGCAGGATGCGTTTGTTTCCGCATGGATGAATCTCTGTGAGCTTCGCGACGCTTCAAAATTCGGCGCATGGGTCTGCTCGTTTGCCAAAAACTGCGCGAGAACACTCGAGCGGCATTATCGCGCGGCGATACCCGATATCAGCCTCGACACGCTCGAGGGCTTTGAGATCGCGGACGAGGATGAACCTTTTGCCGAAGATGACCTTGAAAATGTCCGTCGTTCGGTCGATTTGCTCAGCGAAAAGATAAGAGAAACCGTCCGCCTGCATTATTTCGAGGGAAAATCCGTTGCGGAAATAGCAAAAATACTGTCCGTTCCCGTGGGAACTGTCAAATGGCGCCTTTCTGAGGGGAGAAAACAACTGAGAAAGGGTTACGGTATTATGGAGAAAACATACGACGAAAACGAAAGCCTCGTTGCCCGCGTCATGCGTCAGGTCGAGGCGCTCAAGCTTTGGCAGCTCAAAAACGACAAGACCGGTTTTGAAGAAGAATATCGCGCCGTTCTTGCAAATGTCGAGGCGCTTGAAGATTCAAAGGAAAAAAGTTCTATGCTCGCCGATACTCTTCTGCGCGGCTATTGGTGGCTTCCGGGCGAAAAGAATAAAGAGGTTTTTGAGAGAATCAAAAAATCCGCCGAGGACGGTCATAACGATGACGTCATGATGACGGTCGCATACATGGAACATGAAAAATATTCCGGCGAGGAAAGAATCAGATTCATGCGTGAAACGCAGATACCTTATTACCGCGAGGGCGGCTATCCGAAAACGCTGGCTTATATATGGTTCTGGCTCGGATATGAATACCGCAAAAAGGGAGAATACGAGGAAGCTATACGTTGCTATGAGCAGGTGATGAATATCCTCACGCCGTCGGATGTATATTATGCAAATGCAAAATCTGCCATCGAGGGAGAAAAGCGCTCTATCGCAGCCGAAAAAAATCATGATGTCATTCGTTATAATGCAGGCGTTACCGGAGATGTTTACAGAAAGATTAACGGCAAGTTATACTTCTGGGAGCAGCCAGGATACGGCGCTTCTACAGACGGCGCAAACGGCAGCCTTTTCTGGAATATGTCCCTCTGCGACGGTTTGATGCTTGATGAGAGCATGAAGACAGGCGACACGGTTACGTCGTCGGACGAAAAAATTACGCTCACATATCTGAAAAACGACGGCGCATGCGATACGCCCGCAGGGCATTTTGAAAACTGCTCCGTATATATTATCGATGGCGAACGCTATGGACTTACTCATTGCGAAACTTGGCTTTGCGACGGCGTCGGCATCGTCCGCCAGATCGTAACAAGGCATGATGACTCATACGAATGGGTGCTTTCGTCATATAAGACAAGCGGCAAAGGCGGGCTTCTCCCATTTGAGGCGGGCAACCGCTGGGAATATGCGCTTGCCGAGCGCGAAGCTACAGGAATAACGGAAAGAGAAAACATTTTTGAAGTTACCGCATGCGATGCCGGCTCCGTGACGCTTTCAAATATGAACTTTATGGCTGTGACAGGCTATTACGACACATGGGAGGGCAAAACGGCAGAAGCGAGGTACTGTTACTGCAAGAATATAACATCAGACGACGAAATTCTTTGCGATGTGAGCGGCGCGATGAAGCGTGCCGAAGAACTTGCCGTAACAAAGCGGCAGAAGCTGCACACTGCCATAGCAAACAAGGTAATGCGCCGCATTTTTGAAACCGATCCCACCATAAATCCGGATTATACGGAAAAAGGCAGATGGAATTTCTTTGAATACGATGCGATAAAAAAATCCGACGGCAAAATCAGCTGTGACGACCTCCGCAAATACAGCTTTGAATGGAAAGATATGTCGGATTGCGGCAGGAAATGCGTCGGCTACAAGGTGCTTTACAGCTTCTTCTTTTCAATTTTGCAGGATGCGGCAGGCTGTCTGTGGTCGGATAAATGGCAGGACGGCTATCATTTCGACGAAAGAAAATCGGGCAAATATGTCACAAAGAATTTCAATGTCAAGGGCGGCGAAACAGTCGTTACGCCTGCGGGCACATTTGAAAACTGCCTGCGTGTCAGCTTCGATTTTCAGGCGTGGGGATATTTCTCCGGCAGAAGCGAATATCTCTTTGCGGACGGTGTCGGCATTGTGCGCTTTGAGCATCCTTACGGAGAAGACAAATGCGCCGTATGGCAGCTTACGGAATATAAAGGCACAGGCAAGGGATTTTTTCCCACCGACGACGGACTTTTCCGCAGATATGAAGCAGACGCCCTTTCGGACGGCTGGCACGGCTCTGTCGAATACACATTCGACGAAGACGAAACCGGCACGGTTATGTTCAAAAACGCTCTCGGCAATCAGGACAGAGCGGACTATGAGAAAATGAAGAAAAAATAAAAAGGCGGAATTAAACCACAGGTTGATTTTTTCCTAATACAGCGTTGTTGACCCACCTCCATTCTTATGATATAATTTAATCAGTGAAGCGCATCACAATTAATTTTGGAGGTTCCTTATGACTAACATCAATATTGGCAATAAGATACGGCAACTCAGAAAAAAGAAAGGCATTACTCAAGAATCGCTTGCTTCTGTACTTTCCGTTTCCCCGCAAGCAGTAAGCAAATGGGAGAGCGGTCTAACATATCCCGATGTGGAAATAATACCGATTATCGCAGGATATTTTGAGGTTTCTATGGATATTCTGTTTGGTTACGATGTTCGTGAGATGAAAGCAAAGATCCAAAAGATTATTGATGATGCCATGAAATATTTCTTTGATGATACTGCAAAATATATTAAAATTATAAAAGATGCTTTACAAGATTATCCCGAAAATGAAGATTTACTTGCAGCTCTTTTGGATGGATATGAATACACTTTGCGTGACAAAGGGGATACCTCTCATTTAGATGAAATGATAGAGCTATCGCAGAAAATCATTACAGAAAGCACCGATTTTATTAAAGTGTGCAATGTAAAAGACAGTCAAGCTGCAGCATATCTCAAAAAAGGTGAATACCAAGAAGCGAAAAAAGTATTAAAAACACTTCCTCGTGAGTATAATCTTCGGGACGAAGCATTTGCATTCAGACTATCCGGAAAAGACAAACTGAATGGAGCATGCTTTTCAAGGTGCCATCATCTGCAGGGCTTATATATAGCTTGTATGGAAGAAGGCGATGCATGGTTTTTCATGAATCAGCATTCTGATGTTAAGCTCCGTAATTATACTCCCGGTGATTATATACCGGAAGCGCTGAAGTGCTATAAAAAGGGGCTTCGCGTTCTCACAACATTTCTTTTGACAGATTGCCATGATAATCCCGCAGATCAATACCTTTGGGACGGTATGCAGACTTTTCATTGGGCTTTCCATCAATGTATTGCTGCTTGTTATAAAAAACTTGGTAATATTGAAGAGTGTGACAAGTCCGTTTCCGAAGCATATAGACTCATATCAGTGGCATGGAAAGATTTTGAAGAAAATAAAGCACGCTACATGGAGCCATTCTATAAATATCTCGAAGACTATGGTCTTGCCGAGTATATCAGATAGAATAACTATACCGATCATAAGCAGAAAATCAGCCGAAAGTGGGGTTAAACATCACTTTCGGCTGATTTTATTACTTCGTAAACCCAAAATATTCGGCAACCTCAAAGGCGGTAGTATCTATGCTTGTATGATTGTTCCAAATAATATTTTTGATGCCAAGCTCGGTGACCCAATCGGGGATATTCGATTCGGCAGGAGTAACACATTCATAAGCATGCTCTATAACTCGTTGCTTTTCTTCATCGTTCAGATCTGTCCGCCCGGCAACAGTATCGCGTATATTTTCATGATCGGGACGGTTAAACCAATCAAAAGAAGTACTCTGATTACAAAGATGAACCGCATTTGTCGCAACCGGAGCAATGGCAGAATAATCAATATCTCCCTCACAAATGATAACATTATGCAGAGAAGAAAGCTGAATGAGCTCGGCGACCATCATCGGAGTCATTTCAGCCACGAAATGCACCTCACGCTCTGCAATTACCTCTTTGGGCAACTCCCAAAAGCTTTTGACACCGTATTCTTTTTCAAAGTTACGGCACATATAGGGCTGGTCAACAGGATTGGCTAATTTAATTTGACGGTTTCGGCTTTCATCGGTACTGTAAACATAGAAGCCGTATTTTTTACTTAAACTATTTGCTATGGTTGTTTTTCCGCTACCCCAGATGAAGTATACATTTTTTAATTTGTTTTTAATAATGCTGTCTGCAATATTCATTAATTACCTCGCAGTTTCTCCAAAACGTGCTCAATTCGCTTGAATAATAAAATACTCAAATAAAACGAAATAATCCGAAGGCTTCTCATATTCGTAAAATGTCCGGATTGTTTTCTTGCGCTTGAGATGACAGGAGTCGAACCTGCCTGAACTTGCTCCCAAACGCTAAAAGCCCTGTAAAATAAGGGTTTTTGAGTGATTTTTGATACTTTTCAGTCCGAAATTGATGCTTTTACGTGCTCTTTCAAGCACTGTTCCCACATAGTCCGGAACCGTAGATGGTCAAGATTGTGGTCAGGCAGAATTACTTAGCAAGTTTCTCAAATGCTTTGCGGTATTTTTCTAAAATACATTTGGCAGTTAAATCAATCTGTTCGTCATCGGAGAGTTGACTTTTTATCAATTCCAAAGTCCTCTCGTCCATCCTACCGTTATAAAACCACTCTAATACTTCATGAAACACCGAACCGTCATCGCTCACAAGCGCGAACAGCGTCATTGACGACCGCAGCTTCATTGCGTCGGTGTGCCCGAAGATGTCTTCGGGATTTTTCTTTTTTAACATTAGCAATGCTTCCGAGATTTCAATGAGCCGCGCTGATAAAACCGGATGAGAAAGGTACGCTCTCGCCTCATCAAGCCCTGCGATGCCGTATACGTGCGCCATTGAACTCGTGCCCAGACCACGCAACTGCGGAAAAATGTACCACATCCAATGCGATCGCTTCAGCCCGCTTTTGATCTCCTCAAGCGCAACCGCGTACATCCGTTCCTGCGCCTCAATAAATCTATCTAAAGAATGGATATCCATATTGCCTCCCGACACTTCCCGCGGCTGCAATAATGATTATACCATAAAATTGTATATACTTCAAGTCCCCTCACGGTGAAATATTTGCACCGCTGAAATCAAAGATAACCGCCGGGCGATTATATCCCTATTACACCTTCTATCATAGGGAGTTAATATTACTTCGGCAGATTTATATTATTTCATAAAACCTGCCGCAATTCTGTTGACAAAATTAATTTTTTCGGCTATAATAGTATCAGAATTAAAATCAGCCGCAATTTACCCATTACGGAGGTGTTTATGAGTTATATTGCACGTCATATGGAAAACAGAATTCTTGAACTGTCGAAGTCTTATTCGGCAATTCTTCTGACAGGACCGCGTCAGTCAGGCAAAACAACAATGCTTCGCGCACTTTCCAAAGAGGAAAACAAGGGACGAGAGTATGTGTCGCTTGATGACCTTACTACGCGCGATATGGCCAAGAACGATCCTGCCCTCTTTCTGCAGATCCACAAGCCACCCGTATTAATTGACGAGGTGCAGTATGCCCCCGAATTGTTCACATACATTAAAATTCATATAGATGAGCATCACAATCCCGGAGATTTCTGGATGACGGGCTCTCAAATCTTCCGTCTTATGCGCGGAGTTCAAGAATCATTGGCAGGTCGCGTAGCGCTTCTGCATATGTCTCCCCTGTCCCAACGCGAAATCATCGGCGCAGATTGCATTCCCTTTACAACGAATATGAATGTGCTGATGGATGAGTGCAAGAAAATTGCTCCGGTCGATACTCCCACCATCTTCGAGCGCATCTGGCGCGGATCCATGCCCGGTATCGTTTCGGGACTGTATGCCGACCGCAACATGTATTACTCCTCCTATCTATCTACGTATGTAGAGCGCGACGTGCGTGATATTTCGGGAACGGCAGACGCGTTAAAATTCAATCGCTTTATTACTGCAGTAGCCGCCAGAACCGCACAATTGCTCAATTACCACGCACTTGCTGAGGACGCCGAAATCGATATGGTTACCGCCAAGGCATGGGTAGACATTCTTGAAACGCTTGGTATCATCTTCCTTCTGCATCCCTATTCCAACCATGTGCTGAAGCGTACCATTAAGACACCCAAGGTATATTTTTACGATACAGGTCTCGTCTGCTATCTTACCAAATGGTCAAGTCCCGAGGTTGCCGAAAGTGGCGCCATGAGCGGAGCTCTTCTCGAAAACTTCACGGTGTCCGAGATACTGAAGGGATATCATAACGCAGGACGTGAGCCGTACCTGTACTTCTACCGCGACCGCGATGCCAAAGAGATCGATGTCATTATGGAGGGCGACGGCAAGCTCTGCCCCCTAGAGATCAAAAAAACTGCCACTCCCGACAAGCGTATCATTCGCACATTCGGCGTGATTGATAAATCCCCTCTGCAACTTGGCATAGGTGCTGTTCTCTGCATGGCAGAGCAATTTGGAGCATTTGATAGGGATAACCTCATCGTGCCCATTTGGGCGATATAATAGCAGAATATGCTGTTTGGCGAGAAGCCGAGCTTTGGGGAGATTATGGATGGTATAGCAAAACTTGAATTGGATATAAACAATGTATAAGACTAAAAGGAGATTCAAATGGAAGAAATAGCTCGAAACATAGAAAAACTTATTGAAACATTAAATGAAAATTCTATTCCTAATTGGATTACTATTGTTGGCTTATTGGGACCTATTTTTATATCGATATTGGTTTGGTGGCTATCTAATAGGCAAAACAAAATACACACCCAATTAGAACAGCAAATAAATGATAATAACGATAAATTGCAAATAGCAATAAGCGATCAGCAAATTAAAGCTCAAATGCATGGGGATTTCTTAAAAATATATGATGATTTTTGCTATGCTCAAAGTACTATCAATGGCGCTATGAATCAAGTACATATTATTTTTTCTAACTTCACTTGCTATAATGCTCCCAACATGCCGACTCAATGGTCAAATAGTATCAATACTGCAACAAATGTTATAACGCAAGCTTTAAATAGAGCAAAACTTCTTTTGCCGAAATCAGATCAAGAATTAAGAAGTAGATTAGAGTTGATATTGGAGAAGTATAAAAAATTAAATACAGATTTCATTACCTACTATAATAGTGGACAAGCTTTTACAGTATCTAATAATGCTTGGAATACAATTAGTCCCGCTTATAGAATAAATATTGGGGATTATAGTGCTTTGACAAGTAACTTCAATGCATACGATGCTTTCTTAAAATTATGTGCTAATGAAACAACCGAAGCAATTAATAATACTATTTTAGAAATCTTGTCGTTATTTGAGTACGATAAGTTTGACAAGTATTTTGAACCTTATTTGCAAACAAATTACTTAGAGAAGGAAAATCAAAATGGCAGCAATTAACGATTTGATCGCTCAAATAGAAAATCCGGAGCTTCGTGCGAGAATACAAGCCGAAGTTGACCGAATGAATAAGCAGAAGAAGTTTGGACTCGTGTTCGAAGAGCATCTGCCCGAATGTACGCCTCTTTATGACATTCCCGTGAAGCGTGGTGCTCTTGTTGCGCTCAAAACCGGCAAGGTGAGCGAGGTTTACAGAGTATTGAAAATCAAAGGCGATGAGGCAGAGTGCAAGAAGAAGGATGCGGACGAGGTTGCGACTTTTAAGGTGAACGAGCTTGTGACCGTGGCTGAGTTTGGTGATGCGATTTATCCCTATCTCAAGCCTATGGATAGTGTTTGCAATGCTCCAGATAGCGATCTTTGGCACACTCTCATTGAAGCCGACAACTATCACGCGCTCCAACTTCTTGAGTATCTATACGCCGGAAAGGTTGATTGTATATACATTGATCCACCCTACAACACAGGAGCACGAGATTGGAAATACAACAACGATTATGTTGATGACGCAGATACATACCGACATAGCAAATGGCTTTCCATGATGCAGAAGAGGTTGAAGATTGCTAAAAAGTTACTCAAACCAAAAGATTCTGTAATGATAGTGACTATTGATGAGAAAGAGTATTTGCATCTTGGTTGTTTGCTTGAAGAGTTATTTCCTAATGCTCGCATTCAAATGGTTTCTTCAGTAATTAATCCATCAGGCTCTGCGAGAAAAAATATTTTTAGCCGTGCAGAGGAATACATTTATTACATATTCATAGGTGATGCATGTGTTTATCCACATTTAACTGATATGATTCATCCAGCAAAAGAGGATTTGCAAGTTCGCTGGGCAAGTTTGTTAAGAAGTGGAAGTAATAGTTCAAGAAGTGCCCGTCCCAAACTTTTTTATCCAGTTTTCTTTAAGACTGAAACAGGAAAATTCAATGGTGTGGGAGAATCCTTGCCATTAGATCAAAATAGGAACACAGTTTTTGTTCCTAATGATTGCTTTGCTGTATGGCCTATTAAAGCTAATGGAGAGGAAGCGAGATGAACTCTTTCCCAAGATACTTTGCTTGATAAGATCAACAAAGGATATGTAAAATTTGGCTCGTGGAAATATGGAGATAAGACAAGAACAATTAATTATTTATCCGAAGGAATGGAAGGTGCACTTGAACGAGGTGAACTCGAAGTTTTAGGGAAGGATGACGATGGAACGCTTATCACAGGGAGATCGTTTAAACCAATCGTTCCTTTAACAATTTGGAATCAGCCTTCACATGGAGCAGGAGACTATGGTTCAAGTCTGCTTTTGGATATTTTTATTTCCAAAAGATTTACGTTCCCCAAATCTCTTTATGCAGTGTGTGATACTTTACGATTTGTTGTAAAAGAAAAGAAAAACGCACTCATTGTAGATTTTTTTGCAGGTTCTGGAACTACGCTTCATGCGGTAAATCTTCTCAATGCAGAAGATGGTGGAAACCGTCGTTGTATTATGGTTACAAATAACGAGGTATCCGCGGATGAGGCAAAGGCTCTTTCGGATAGTGGTTACCATCCCGGTGATGAAGAATGGGAAAAACTCGGCATTGCCCGTTACGTTACATGGCCGCGCACTGTATGCAGCATCGAAGGACACGACGTAAAAGGCAATCCCCTTAAAGGTAATTATCTTGGAAGTGACAAGCCTATGGCTGATGGTTTCAAGGCTAATGCCGCCTTCTTTAAGCTCGGATTCCTTGATAAGACGTCGGTTGCACTCGGCAGACAGTTCAAAGAAATGCTTCCGACTCTGTGGATGAAAGCGAGTGCAATCGGCAAATGTCCTACTATCAGCGAGGATATTCCCGATATGCTGATTCTTCCCGAAAACAAGTTTGCAGTACTGATTGATGAAATGTCCTATATGACATTTGAGAAGCAGATTGCAGAGCATCCTGAGATCGAAACGATTTATATTGTAACCGACTCCGAGCCCGGATACCGTGAAATGATCGCGGCATTCGAGGGTAAAAACACATATCAGTTATACAGAGATTACCTCGATAATTTCCGTATTAATACCGGGAGGTAACACATGAAAGTTGAATTATTTCCTTTTCAGACAAAGGCTCTTGCGGGGTTGAGAATGCAGAGTGCTGAGGCTCTTGGTAGCTATCGTCGCACGCACTCTCCGCAGGTAGTTTCCTTTACTGCTCCTACGGGCGCGGGTAAAACCATTATTATGGCATCTTTGATAGAGTCTATCTATTTCGGCGATGACAGTTATCCCGATCAGCAGAACGCCATCTTTGTTTGGCTTTCCGACTCTCCGCAGCTTAATGAGCAGTCCAAGCAGAAAATAGATTTGAAGGCGGACAAAATCCGTCTTGATCAGTGCGTTACCATCACGGAGGAAACCTTCGACAGCGAGGTGTTGGATGATGGACACATCTATTTCCTCAACACACAGAAGCTCGGTAAAAGCTCTAATCTGACCAAGCACAGCGACACAAGACAATACACGATTTGGGAAACTCTCGCCAACACGGCACGTGAAAAGAGTGACCGTTTGTATCTGATCATCGACGAGGCACATAGAGGGATGCAAGGTCGTGAGGCAAGTCGTGCAACTACCATCATGCAGAAATTCCTTAAAGGTAGTGTCGAGGACAAGCTCGCGCCTATGCCCGTAGTCATTGGTATGTCGGCGACCTCTGAACGATTTAACCGTCTCGTTGAAGGCACATCATCCACAATACATAAAGTCGTAGTAACGGCAGATGAGGTTCGCGCTTCGGGACTTTTGAAGGATAGAATCGTTATTACCTATCCCGAGGAAAGCTCTCTCAATAAGGATATGGCTGTGCTTCAAGCAGCGGCTGACGATTGGAAAGAAAAATGGGATCATTGGACACAGTATTGCCGTGAACAGCACTATGCTTACGTTAATCCCGTTTTCGTCGTTCAAGTATTGAGCAGCACGGGCGATCGCATATCCGATACCGATCTTGATGATTGCCTTCGCAAGATCGAAGAAAGAACAGGATTCCATTTTTCTGAGGGAGAGGTTGTAGCATCGTTTCGGACGGTGATATCGTAAGTAAACACAACTTCAGTTTGCCCGAAACCATTCAAGTTGCTCATGAGGATGGCGGCAAGGAATACAGTAATCACTTGTTTGTTAACGCAAATACCGGAACAGCTGTTATGAAATTGAACGGCTGGGAAGAAGGCGTTATTGCAGAGGAAGAAAAGAATCCTGATTTTGTTTGTTGGTTGCGAAACCCGTCGAGAAAATCGTGGTCGCTCTGCATTCCTTACGAGATGGACAACGAAAACAAACCTGCATATCCCGACTTTATTATCGTTCGCAAAGATGTAATTTCTGGGTATGTCATTGATATCCTTGAGCCTCATAACCCCGAGTATATTGACAATCTCGGCAAGGCGAAGGGATTTGCAGAATACGCTCGTCAGAACCCAGGCGTTGGTCGTATTCAGCTTATTCGTATGTCAAAAGACATCTCAGGCAAGAACAGATTTAAGCGGCTTGATATGTCTATGAGTGCTGTTAGAGATAAGGTTTCAAGAGCAATCAATAACGATGAGCTTGACCATATCTTTGATACGGACGGATTCTTTATGTGATTTTTACGAAAGGAGTGCCATAAATGGGAAGACCCAAAAAAGAAAGTGTCAGTATAACAAAAGCATCCCCTCATACGATTAAGAAATTTGAACTTATTGAGTATTATGTGGATGCTTGGGCAAGAAAAATACTTGGATACAATGGTGCAAATGGTCGAGAAGGATCGAAGGGCTTGATTTATATTGATTGCATGTCAAACAGTGGATTATATCATGACAACAATGGAGATCTCGTTGACGGCACGGCCTTGCGCATTGTAAAAGCATTGAATAATCTTATTGAAAATTACCCTACTAAAAAAGCAATTGTACTTTTTAACGACATAGATCATTCAAAAATTGAATTACTTAAAGCTCAGATTTCAACAATAGCGTTGAAAGACAATATTGAGATTTATTTTAGTGAAGAAGACTGTAATGTTTTTTTACACAACTTGAATGTTAGCGATTTTACTCAACAGTATCAGACACTTTTGCTTTATGATCCATATATTGCATCACTTGATTGGAGCGCTATCGATCCATTTCTTAATCGATGGGGAGAAGTGATTATCAATCATATGATATCAGACACTAAACGTGGTATAACATTAGCCAAAAAAGAGGATGTCAAAGGAAGGTATCAAACAACATATGATGAGACTAATATTGCCCGTATTATTGATATGGCTAAAGATAAGAAGCAGTTGAATGATGCTGTAATAAAAATAATACAAAAACGTTCAAACAAGGCAGTTTATATTGCTTCATTTTCATTTTTTAATCAAAATAATTCATTGGTATATGATTTGATTCATTGCAGTAGCAATCTGGAAGGGTTCAAACTAATTAAAAAATCTGCATGGAAAACTTTTGGCGATAAATCTTCCTTAAAAGATACGCACGGGACTCAAAATCAGTTACGTATAAACTTAGATGGAACTGGATGCATTGAAACGGAAACAGATGATGAATGTTACTATGTTTCTGATATAGCTAAAGATATTATTCATAAATTCGGAAACCGTGACAATGTGACTTTGGGTGAAATATATCGGTATTTGGATATTCATCCGATTTTCCCGAGTGACGGATATAAAGATGTGATAAAGAATGAATTACGCGATTTAGGAGTAAAATTGCCAAGGTCAACAAACGGTACTATTACATTCCCAAACAGAAAGGAAGCGCAATGGATACAATAGAGAGACAATCCTTACTATACAAAACCGGCGTAGAATATGGCGATTATACCGTCAATCATGTGCAGGGATGTGCTCACGGATGTAAATATCCTTGTTATGCAATGATGATGGCGAAACGCTTTGGAAAAGTAACATCGTACGAGAAATGGTGCGAACCTAAACTTGTTGAAAACGCTCTTGAAATATTAGACAAGGAAATCCCAAAACTAAAGGATAAAATCAAATCGGTACACTTATGCTTTTCAACCGATCCGTTCATGTACGGTTATGATGAAGTGTCCCAAATGAGCATTGCAATTATTAAAAAGCTGAACGTAGCTGGTATCAAGTGTACTGCACTCACAAAAGGGATCTTGCCCATTGAGTTGGCGACGCTCTCGCCCGAAAACGAATATGGAATTACGTTAGTATCGCTTGATGAAGTATTCCGACAAGAGATGGAGCCAAACTCCGCACCGTACCAAGAACGTATCGACGCACTACGCATACTGCATAATGCAGGATGCAAAACGTGGGTGAGCATCGAACCGTACCCCACACCAAACTTCATTGAACAAGACTTAAATGAGATACTTGAAGCCATTAGCTTCTGCGATAAAATCATCTTCGGGCGCTTGAATTACAATAAAAAAGTGTCCGAATACAAGGATTACAAAGCTTACTTTAATAAGTTGGTTGAGCAGGTAATAAAGTATTGCAAGACCAATGGAAAACAGTATCATATTAAGGATGGAACTATTTCTAAATTTGAATAGTACAAGGATTATTTCGTTAAAACAAGGAGCAATTAAAACGAGAGAATTTTTCATTTTTCAAGTGCTTTACGAAAGGACCTTCTATGACAAAACAATCTTTCCTCAAATACTGCCTCAATACATACGGCACATCTCCGGACTATCCGTTTGACGAGGATTTTGAAACGGCGGTGCTCAGGCACACGGACAACCGCAAGTGGTATGCGATTGTAATGCGTGTATCCCGACGCAAGTTTGGATTTGACAGCGACGAGGTGATTGATGTGGTCAATCTGAAGCTTCCGGTCGAGATGTTCGGCTCATTTGGAGCGGCGGACGGTGTCTATCCTGCCTATCACATGAACAAGCTCCATTGGATATCTGTTCTTCTGCCCGATGCACCTAACGATATTTTGCAGTTCCTTGTGAATGTAAGCTTTGAGGCGACGAAAACAACAAAGAAAAAGACAAAACACCCCCAATGAAAGGAGGCACCCATGCCGCTAAAAATAGTACGAAACGATATAACAAAAATGAAGGTGGATGCCATTGTCAATGCCGCAAACGAGTCGCTGCTCGGCGGTGGAGGTGTTGACGGTGCGATTCACCGTGCCGCAGGTTCGGGCTTGCTTGCCGAGTGCAGAGCGCTTGGCGGTTGTAAGACCGGCAAGGCGAAGATCACGGGTGGTTATCATCTGCCTACGAAATATGTCATACATACCGTCGGTCCTATCTATAACGACGGCAAACACGGCGAAAAGACCTTGCTTGAATCCTGCTATCGTGAGTCTTTGGCGCTTGCGAAGGAGCGGGGCTGTGAAACGGTTGCTTTCCCGCTTATCTCGTCGGGCGTGTACGGATATCCGAAGGATCAGGCTCTGAAGGTTGCCATCGATGTCATCAGCGACTTCCTTCTTGAAAACGAAATGACGGTCTATATCGTCATATTCGACAAGGCGTCGTATCAGATCGGAGAGAATCTGTTCTCGGATATTGCCGAATACATTGATGACAATTATGTGGACGAGCATACCGATTACAGCCACGAGCGTATCCGTATGAATGCACCCCAACCGATGGCTCCGCGCAAAAGACGGAAGAAATCGGACGATGAATTTACTGAAATGTGCGATTGCAAGGCGATGCCCCTTGAGGATGACTTGGGTGCGAAGCTCAAGCATATCGACGAGAGTTTTTCGCAAATGCTTCTGCGTAAAATCGACGAAAAAGGGATGACCGATGCCGAGTGCTATAAAAAGGCGAATATTGACCGCAAACTGTTTTCAAAAATCCGCAGTGACGTCCATTACAAGCCGAGCAAACCTACTGCGCTTGCTTTTGCGATCTCCTTGGAGCTTTCACTTGATGAAACCGAGGATATGCTTCGCAAGGCAGGCTTTGCGCTGTCGCACAGCAACAAGTTTGATATTATCATCGAATATTTTATCAGCAAAGGCAATTACAACATTTTTGAAATCAACGAGGCTCTGTTTGCCTTCGATCAGAGCCTGCTCGGAGCATAAGAGATGAAGAAGATAAAAATAACAGTGATGCGAAAGGCACGGTATGACGATCTGATCGACAAATATGAAAATCCAATCGAACACGCCTGTGGCTTAGAGGAAGGTCAGGTGTTTTTCTGCGAAGGTTGGCAAAAACCAGATGGCTTTTGTGACAGTGCGTGGGACAGCGTTTCACCGTTCATTATGACTCTTGCACACGGTGGCGAGAACTTTTACGATGGGTGGATGAAAAACAAAAAATCTGCAATGATTTCTTGCAACGATGGTTTCCGTCCTGTAAGTTTTTACATTGAAGTCTGTGAATAAAAGGAGATTGGACTATGTTAAAATTTATCTGCTACCCCAAATGCACAACTTGTCAAAAGGCAAAGAAGTGGCTCGACGATAATAAAATCGAATATGAGCTTAGAGATATCAAGCTCAATAATCCTACACTTGATGAGTTGACAAAATGGTACAAGAATAGTGGCTTACCACTGAAAAAGTTTTTCAACACCAGCGGTCTGCTATATAAATCTCTCGACCTGAAAAACAAGTTGCCCTCAATGAGTGAGGATGAAATGCTGAAACTCCTTGCAAGTGACGGTATGCTTGTAAAGCGTCCGCTGCTCGTTGGCGATGATTTTGTACTCGTCGGATTCAAGGAAGCCGAGTGGAGCGCGGCTTTGCGTAAATAATTTGTCGCCTGCCATGCGACCAAACCTCTCTTTTATTGATGTACAATACAGACATCAAATGAAAGAGAGGTTTTCTATGATGAAAAACAACATGACCGAACTCGTATTTATTTTGGACAGAAGCGGCTCCATGGCGGGGCTGGAGAGCGATACCATCGGCGGCTTCAATTCTATGATTGAAAAGCAGAAGAAACAAGATGGGGAATGCTATGTTTCCACCGTGCTTTTTGATAATGAGAGCGAGGTTCTATATGACCGCGTAAAGCTCGGTGACATCCCCAAAATGACCGAGAAGGACTATACCGTTCGCGGCTGCACGGCTCTGATCGATGCTATCGGCGGTGCGATCCACCACATCGGAAACATTCATAAGTACGCTCGACCCGAGGATGTGCCGGAGCATACGATGTTTGTTATTACGACGGACGGGCAGGAGAACGCAAGTCATCGTTACACGAGCGAGCAGGTCAAAAAGATGATCGAGCGGCAGAAAGGGAAGTACGGATGGGAGTTTTTGTTCATCGGCGCGAACATTGACGCCGTGGAAACTGCCGTGCGGTACGGTATCAGCCGTGACAGAGCCGTGAACTACAACGCTGACGGCGAGGGCACGCATATCCTCTATGAATCGGTTGCGAAAGCCGTTTGCAATGTCAGAGCAAGCACTCCGCTCAGCGAGAATTGGAGCGATGACATCAACGCCGATTATCAGCGCAGAGGCAACAAAGATAAAAAAATCAAATGATTTGCACCTATGAACGGGGTAGCGATGAATTTCGCCAAAATACACTTGTTGCTTCATTGATAATCAATCCGGGGTGGACTTTTGAGCCCCCCGATAATGTCTGAGCTGGTTGTAGCCCCAAGGGCCACGACCACGGCATTGCAATATTCGTCCCTTAAATATTGCGTCGCTGTATTCAAAGAAGAGGCAATCGCCGCAAAAGTGGTTTGTGAGATAACAATGCACCAAACACAAATTCAAACACAGAATTGCATTTTCAAGCCTCAAATTTACAGTTTCCTTTTTCAGCCTTTTGTAAAAAGCCTTCGAAAATACCCCAAAAGCCTTGAAAATTCAGCCTTTTGTGCTATTTCGTGCAAAATCGTGATTTCGGATAAATGGTAGAGAGAAAATATAAGGGCTGACCTTGCCGACATTTTGTCGGTTAGCTCACAATGTTTCTGCCCGACCACTTTTCAAGGCCTCATTTTGAGGCCTTGAAAACGAACTGCAAAAATTGAGCCTCTGTAATCAAAGAAAAGCCTCGGCGAGGGCATCGAAAATCAATGGGTCATTATGACCCACTGATTTTTACGCTTCTCCCCTTTGTCCAAAATCTGCGGAAGTCGATTTTCAAGTGGCCATTTTGACCACTTGATTTCTCCACCCGGAATTCACAAAGAGTTCCTTGAAAAAAGTCGCAAAATATGGTAAAATAAAAGCATCACAGAAGAAGGAGGTGTTACGATGGCGACGAAAAAATACGAAAGCATGCGCATCATGTCCCTTGAAGGCAGCGTGCTGTATAAGAACGAGGGCTTTACTGCCACCAAGGATGGCAAGCCAGATCCCCAAGCCTTCCGAGGCATTCTCGACGAGAGTCTTGATACCTTGAAGCTCGCAGAGGTGTACGCTCGGCACGAGAACGAGATTGGCTATCCCTATCTCGATGGCAAGAAGCGATTCTGCCGCGCCGTTGTGAACCTTTCCTTCAACCGCGCAATCAAGCTGTACGAGTCCTACGGCAACCGCTATGTTCTGAACGGTTACAGCGTAACCGACGCGGATATGGAAGACCATGTCTGCATCCAAAGCTTGAACGGCAAGCCGACGCTGATTGCCATAGAGGTGTCCTACAAGGACAAGGACGGTTATGCCCCCGTGGAAGAACCCATCTCGGATATGCTGATCGGTAAGTATTTCGAATACGATGCCGAAACGTGCTCCTATAAGCGAAGCGACAAGGTCATTCCCACCGCCTTCACCTGTCAAGATATCCGTGAGCATCTCTACACCCACGGCTTCGATATCGACGGCATCCACTACGTTCGCTACAAGCGAAGCGCGGGGGCGAGCCGTGACGGTCGTTGTCTTTTCATTGCCGAGCCTCTGTATGCGGATATGATGGCGTGGAGTTCCTGCGGTCTTTCAGCGGACGGTATTGCCGACCAAGCCTCTTGGCAGGCATATATTGCTCTTACACTCAGTAGTATCGAGAACGTCATCAAGCTCCCGAAGAAATCTATCCTCATCATCCGAGACAGGGTCAGCCACTTTACAGAGAACGTGGTGTGCGTCAAGGAAACCGACGGTCACGACCTCAGAGCAGAGGAAGAAGAAACCGAGATCGAAAACGTCATCTGGGACGGCGAAGCTCTGCTGGACGCAAGCGTGTTCTTTGAGAACGGATACAGCGCGCACGGCATGATGCTCCTGCGTAACCGTTTCTTCAAGACCTGCGCCTTCAACACCAACATGCAGGATTGGTTCTTCGATAACGATATCGAGTACGTCAGCCAGCTCGCCGGCTATACCACGGCGAGAGATATCAAGGACATCAAGCTGGTCATCACCGAGAGCAGTGTGAAGTATCTCAAATTCATGCCGAAGGATATGCCATTCGAGCAGAAGTGCAGGCGTTTTCTTGATGCACTCTATGAGGGCAAGAAAAACTCCGAGTTCGGTGTGGTCAAGGCTGACCACGATGCGCCGCTGATGGACGGCAGAATGGCATACACAAACTATCAGCTCATCAACACCCTCGGGATCACCCGTGAGGGCATCGGCAAGCTCCTTGAACCGTCCTTCCGCTATCTGCAGGATATGCTGGACCGGTCTCCCGTTCTGCGTTATCAGATCAACATGACCACAGACCATGCGACGATTGCGGAACAGGAGCTACCCGACCTTGCCAAGCACCGTCGGGATACGGTGCTGGATATGACTTGCCGCACGCCGCTGTTCGAGCAGACCGAGTTCTACAAATCCTTCCGCAGCGATACCACCAAGTATTTCAAGAGAAGGCTGAAGAAAGGACGAGTCGCCGTCTGCGGTAATTATCAGGTGCTGTTTGGAAATGCTTACGAATTCCTTGTTGCACTCACCGACGAGAGCTACGAGCCCACCGAATCCTTCTCACTGGAGGACGGACAGGTATGTACCACGGGCTTTGCTCACGGCGAGATGGTGCTCTGCGCACGCAGTCCTCACATCACCATGGGAAATCTGTATCTGGCAAAGAATACGCATCAGGGAGATATCCTAACCTACTTCAATCTCACGCCGAATATCATCTGCGTGAACGCCATTGAGAACAATATCCAGCAAAGGCTCAACGGTTGCGATTACGACTCCGACTCTATGCTTGTTACCAACGACAAGTGGCTGGTAAACGGCGCGATTGCCGGCTATCAGCTTCTGAAAGTCCCCGTATGCAAAGCAGAGCCTGTCGGCAAGACCGATTACGTGAATACACCAAAGAGCCTTGCGGGGCTCGACCAGACCATCGCAAAGAATAAGATCGGAGAGATCGTTAATCTCTCCCAGTTCCTCAATTGCTTACTGTGGGATGGACTCTTCACCGAGCGGGGCGAACATCACCCGATGGATATTTACCGTGACATCTGCGTCCTCGCCGTCATGTCAGGCATGGAGATAGATAAGGCAAAGCGTTTGTATTCTGCCGATTCAGCAAAGGTGCTCTCACGCCTGCGCCATTACCGTCAGAACTTCAAAAAGAAGAATGGTGGTAATCTCCCTTCGTTCTACAAATTTATTGTGGGAGATGAGAGCGCCGACGTTGGCGAGAACACCGCCAAGCTCGAAGCACCAATGTCCTTCGTTCACGACGCGGTAGCCGCCTTCCCCGGCAGAGCAGCTTACACAAGGACGCTTGCTCTGTCAGAGCTCTTCAAGTTGGATGCAAGCGACGCAGGCGCAAACGATACCCACAAGAAGCAGAATATTATCAAAGCGGTCACGGAGGCTCACATCAAGATCACGGCGATGCAAACAGCCATGAAGGACGCCGACGATGACGAGAAGCTCATCCTCTGCGGTGAGGCAAACGAGGTCTATCAAGCCTGCCTCAAAATCGTCTCCAAGAACGTGGCGAACGACCATATCCTCTGCATGCTTCTCTCGGAGATTGACCATCCCGATAAATCGAAATACGATATCAAGTCGGCGCGGTATCTGCTCTTCGCAAGCCTGCTCTACGAAGACAACCGCAGGCTTCTTTCCAAGATCAAAACGGTCGAGGGCTTCCAGCCTTACGACCTTGTCAGAGTGGATCCCGAAAGCGTTCCCGAAGGATACCGCACGGAAGATATCTACGGTTTTCCTCACGGACATTTGCTGATCAAATAACAAACCACACTCATGAGTGTCGAGATGATCTCGGCACTCTTTTTTTATTCGCAAAGAAAGGAGGTAGAGTGAATGAAGCAGTCGATTTTTAAGAGCCGGGATGAACTGCCCATGTTCCTTGCGGTCATAGACGTGGCAAATCTTCTCGGTATCTCTCGGGCAAGTGCCTATGAACTTGCAAGAGAAGAAAACTTTCCGAAGTTGAAAATCGTTCAGGGCAGAACGATTATTCCGCGCGATAAGCTCTTCGATTGGCTCGACGAGCAGACGAGATATGATGAAATCAAACGATAAGAAAGGACATTGAATGACGAGTTATTCATTAACCAATCTCGAAAAAGAAAGGAAAGTAGGGTGGGGGAAAAACCCCCACCCTAAAATTCAAGCACGAAAGGCGAATGATAGTTACAAGGCGTAACAACCGCAGAAACGGTTATAACACCACTTTAATTAATCAAAACTGTACCAAGGTGTGCGAAGAAAAGTCTTACTCCACACAGAAATACCACCGAGTTCGGGCATGTCCGAGAGATCTTCACATTTTCGATTTTCATAGCAAGATAAAGCCATGTCTGATTGCCATGGCAGTCCACATCGCACGGCAACGCCGAGCGAAGAAAAAGCACGGTGTAACAAGGCTTTTTGCAGATTGATAACGAATCGCAAAAACAGCCTTCATGTCTGCTGTGTGCCAAAATCAGGGGCTGTCAGTCTGATACCCCCAAAAACACAAGGCGTTGCAACGCAGTTTTGGATGTCTGCTTGCGGCGCCTTTACAAATTGATTAAAAATACGAGGTAAAAACACATGACAACTACAAATCAAAATTTAGAATCACGAGGCGTGAGCCTCACCCCTGCCCAGTGGGAACGTTGCGACCGTCTTACTGATGAATACGGCAAAAAGTCTCGCAATTCCTTCATCCGTGAAGCCGTGGATTTCTACTGTGCTTGGCTGGAAAAAGAGCATATGGAACGCTTCCTTCTGCCTTCTCTCGAGTCGGTAATGGACTCAAAAATCAAGGACAGCGAAGGTCGTATCCGAAACGTTGAGTTCAAAATGGCAACTCAGATCGCCATGCTCACCGAGCTTCTCGCCGAGTATTTGAACTATTCCGAGGAGGATCTGGACCGTCTTCGTGCCGATGCCGTCCGTCATTTGAAGGAGACCAACGGCTCTTTCCGCTTCTGAGTGCGAGGTATGAATGGCAAAAATTATTGTAAAAGCACCGTTCTATAAGCCCGGACATAAGACGGAGAAGGGGCAATCACGCGGTGGTTACGCACAGTATATCGGAACGCGCGAGGGCGTAGAAATTCTTCGTAGCGGAATGGCAGGCTATATCGGTGAGCGCCGTGGCTCTCACGGACTCTTTTCCGACGAGGGCGTTGACGTTTCTCTTTCAAAAATCAGTGAGGAGATCGACAACCATCCCGGCAACGTGTGGGGATTTATTGTCTCTCTGAAACGTGAGGATGCCGAGAGAGTGGGCTACAATTCTGCCGAGCAATGGGTCAACCTCCTGCGCTCCCGACGAAATATTATTGCAAAAGAGATGGGCATTGCTCCCTCAAATCTTCGCTGGGTTGCCGCCTATCACAACAAGGAGACCAACCCTCACGTCCACATGATGGTGTGGTCATCAAGACCGCAAGAGCCGTATCTTTCCCGCGAGGGCATCCACAATATCAAGCAAACGCTTGCCTCGGATATCTTTCGCCAAGAGCATCTCTCAATTTATAAGAAGCAGACAGAGGCAAGAGATGATATCAAGGAGCGTTGTCGTCAGCGTATTGAATCTCTTGTCGCTGAAATTCGTATAGGCAACCACGCCTTCTCGCCCGAAATAATTATGAAAATGCAGTTGCTTTCGGAAAAGCTTCAGAGGCATAAGGGCAAAAAGATCTACGGTTATCTCGATAAAAATACCAAGGCACTGGTCAAGGATATCGTAAGATTGCTCGGAGTTGACGAGCAGATCTCGGCAATGTATGACGCGTGGCACAGCTACAAATGCGAGATCGTTCGTACCTATACCGATGAGGTTCCCGACAAGATTCCCATCGAGGACAACGAGGAATTCAAATCGATTCGCAACGCTGTTGTCAAAAGTGCGGCGGAGATATTCTCTCCGTCGGCACAACCGGAGAGAGAGATCGACTACGATTATTCCGAGCTGAAGGAGAGAAAAAACGATTTTGATTATCTCTCTTTCTACGCTGACTTCCGTGATGACCCGATGATCTTCTATCGCCTTGGCAGATATTATCTTGAAAAGACGGACGATATGGAGAACGCAGAATGGTGGCTTCGCAAGGCGGCTGACCGAGGTCTTGAGCTCGCCGCTTACCTCGTCTACAAGGGCTACCGTGACGGCAAGTTCAACGAAAAGCCGAGCGATAAGCTCCGCTATCTCCGCATGGCTGTGGACGCAGGCTTCGGCTATGCCGAGTATGAATACGCCAAATATCTGATGGATAAGTCGCCCGAAGATGCAAAGGAATATTTCAAACGAGCCGCCTCTCATGGTAGCTTCCAAGCGGAATATACCTACGGAAAAATGCTGTTCGACGAGGGCAAACGAGAGGAAGCCAAGGAATGGTTTGAGCGTTCTGCGCGGACAGATGCGTGGACACAGACGAGAGTCGGGCTATTACTTTACTATGAGTACGAGGACTATGAGGCAGGCAAAGCTTTCCTTTCCTCTGCAGCTAACCAAGGCTATGAGCCTGCACGCGAAGTACTACGTTCTATCGATCAGGAATTCAATGCCCGAATCGTCATCGGTGTATGCGATCTGTTCTATTACGCAGGCAACATTCTTGACGAGAGAAGTGAGGATATGTACAGCCAAGAGCATCAGATCGATTACCACGGCATTGACAAGAAGCAACGCCGTGAGAACCAAGCCAAGAGGCAAGGGATCCTTATGTATTAACCTATCCCGAAAGGAACTTTGATAACAATTTGATAACTATTCAAAAAAACGCTGGATATTGTCTCGAACGTGTGATATGTTTGGGGTACAAAGAAAATTTCAGAAAGGAATATAAAAAATATGGCAAATAAACGCAGACCGCAGGGTGACGGCACAATCAGAAAAAGAAACGATGGGCGGTGGGAAGCCCGAATCATTGTCGGACACAAGAATGATGGCTCGCCCATGTATAAGTCAGCATTCGCAAAAACACAGAAAAGCGCGCTGAAGGAACTGCATCATCTCATAGAGCTGTACCGTGACGTTGATCTCACCGAGGACTGCCGAATGACACTCGGCGAGTGGCTCGACAAATGGCTTGACGAGTATATGATATTCACCATCCGTGAAAGCACGCTGGATTCCTATCGGGCTATGGTAAAAAATCAGGTCAAGCCCTTCATTGGTGGCAAACAAATTGCGTCGCTGACAACGGCTGACATGCAGAAATTCTATAATAAAATCAAAAAGGAAGGGCGCGTCCGTGAGCATCCGATCCACGGCAAGACACTTGCTGACAGCATGGTCAGAGGGGTACACATGATGCTCCACGAAGCACTTGATACAGCGGTCAAGGAAAGGTTGATCGCGAAAAATCCGACAAACGGCACGACCGTTCCCAAGTGCAACTATCCCGAAAAACAAATACTCGGCGACAGTCAACTGGACACATTCCTTGAAGCCATCAAAGGTGAGGAATACTGGGATACGTTCTTCTATGTAGAAGTCATGACGGGACTTCGCAGAGGTGAGATCTGCGGGCTGAAGTGGCAGGACATCAACTTCGAGGAAAACAAGCTCCAAGTCAAGCGGTCGGTGTCGGTCAAAAAGGGCGGCGGTGTCAGCATCGGCGAGACCAAAACCGAAACCGGAGTCCGCAGTATCCTGATGCCGCCGAGCGTGGCAGAGGTGCTTCAAAACCGCAAACAGAGGGCAATCACCGAATGGGTGTTCCCGAATTTCATGCATCCTGAACAGCCAATCAGCCCTGCCACCGCCTACCGAAAGCTAAAGATCATACTGAAACATGCTGGACTTCCGCTGATCCGATTTCACGACCTACGCCACACCTTTGCCACGCATGCAACACATGGCGGAGTTGATCCAAAAACGCTGGCAGGTATTCTCGGACACACAAACGCCAGTTTCACGCTTGATACCTATACCCACGTTACAAACGATATGCAGAAAGCGGCGTCAAATATTGTGGGCAATATTATGCAGAATATTATGATTAAGGAGTAATCAATGGCAAAAAGAAAATATGGAGAAGGCAGTATATTTTTAAGAAAAGACGGTCGCTGGGAAGGAAGGGTTGTTGTAGGTTATAAAGAAAACGGCAATCCGAAAACCAAAAGCGTAACTGCAAAAACACAGTGCGAGTGTAAAGAAAAACTCCAAGCGCTCAAAGAACAATGCGGTCGTACCACAGACCGACTCAAGCCGGACATGCCGTTTGGCGATTGGATGGATTTCTGGTTTCAGAACTTCTCCAAGCCCAAGATCAGGGAGACGACGATGGAGTGCTATGAAAACAGGATATATAACCATATCATCCCCGAAATAGGCAAGATACCGCTCTGCAAGCTCACGCAGAACGATCTGCAACAATTCTACGCACGGCTGAAGAAAGGGGGCAGACGAAGACTTGTAGAATATTACGGCGAGGGCTTGTCCGACAGAATGGTGCGCTCCTGCCATACCACCTGCCGAACGGCACTTGAAAAGGCAGTGACGGAAGGTCTGATCACAACCAATCCTGCAATCGGTTGCAGACTGCCACCCAAAAAGGCAAAGGAGATGCAGGTGCTGACACAGGACGAGATCAGACGGTTTCTGATCCAAGCAAACGAGGAAGGATACTACGAGTTCTTCCTCCTCGAGCTGACCACGGGTATGCGCCGAGGGGAGATACTCGGTCTTCAGTGGAAGGACGTCAACTTCGCTACAGGCGAGCTCCACATCAGACGGCAGGTGGTCAAGAAAGGCGCACAGACCCAGATCACCAAGCCCAAGACCAAATCCTCGATACGAACGCTCATTCTGCCGCCCGATATGCTGGATATCCTTGCGGAGCATAAGAAAAATGCCACCTGCGAGTGGGTGTTTCCGTCGCCCGTGAAAGAAGGCGAACCGAGAAATCCCGATTCACTCTATGGAAGATTTCAAAAGATATTGAAGCGAGCGCAATGCAAGAAAGTCCGCTTCCATGATCTGCGCCACACCTTCGCTACAATGGCGCTCGAAAACGGAATGGATATTAAAACGCTCTCCGCTATGATAGGACACATCAGCGCCGAGACCACACTAAACATTTATAGTCATATCACCGATACGATGCAGAGGCAAGCGGCAGTCACGATCGACCGAGAGATCGGCGGTACAGACGCCCAAATGCCCGAACCGGAGCTACCCAAGGCAAGTGAACAGGCACAGACCAATGCCACGGCAGAGCCGAAATTTGAGCCGTACAAGGGCAAGATACGTAAGCCCGGCACGGGTTGCGTCTATCAGATCAACGACACCCTTTGGGAAGGAAGCTTCTATCCGAGGATGCCCGATGGCAAGCGAAAGAAATTCAATGTCTACGCTGAAACGCGAGAGCAGTGCGAAGCCAAGCTCGCCGAAATGATCGCCGAAAAGAAAGCGGAGATAGCGGAGGAAAAGGCGAAACGAAAAGAGGGCGCCGACTAACAAATTTTAGAAATATTTTTCAAACCCTCTTGACATTCTATATGAATTATGATATAATTCATATAGAATTAAATTTAGAAGAGGTGTAATAATATGAATTATGAAAAAATTATAGTTGAATTACTCGCGAGGATTCAAACTTTGGAAGAAAAGGTTGATATGTTAATGAACGATAAGTCCACAGGAAGCGTTTCTGTTACTCACGAGGAAACCGTCAATAATGTAGTCAAAGTCAAAACGAAAGATATTCGCGATTTTATCGAGGCTCAAAAAATTGAAGCGAAGAATAGGGGCGAAGAGTTTATTGTCTTAAGAGCAAGCGATCTGCACCGTATCAATCGTTTGAAAAATGCTATGCCGATGGTATGTAATGCGATGAGACAGTGCATGGGAGAAAACGATATCATTCTTCACGAAACGCCGAGCGGATATTCTTCATCGCTTGAAATTAAATATTTTTTGTAAGGGGGTGTTACTATGGCAAAGAAACCGGGAAGAAGAGCCGGTTGGTTTATCGGCGGAGTCCTCTTTGGCCTGATCAGAGGAATATTCTTTAAGAATAAATATTGAGGTATGCACTATGAATATTGAAACAATATGGAACAATATAAAATCAAACGAGGGTGAAACATTCAGAACGATCCGCGGAGTAGAGTACACGTATGTGGTTGTTGAAGATTATATTCTCATTAATAATGACAAGAAACGAAGGATAACGAAAGATTCAATAAAAACTGCAATAACAATAAATAATCCTTCTTCTTCCAAAATTCAAAAACAAGGAATTTGGGGACCGTCATATGTTTGGGGAATTATTACAGACAAACGAATATAACGAAAAGAGTGCACCGAATAACGGTCAGCCCTCAAAAATTGCGCCGGAGGAAGCAAAGAATAGGCGAATCGCTTGAAAAGTTCATAGAAATATGATATAATATTCTCATCGATAAATGGGAATTTGACGGAGGTTATGTATGCTTGAAAAAATGAGTGATTTCTTCGAAGCAAGACTTGATGGATATGATGAGCATATGATGACTAACATCGAATCCGCAAACGAATTCTATCCCTTTACTGCAAAGCAATTGCCCACCACCGAAAACTGCCACGTGCTTGATTTGGGCTGTGGCACGGGATTGGAACTTCAAGAATACTACCTTTTGAATCCGTCAGCAATGGTTACGGGAATAGACCTTTCACAAGGAATGTTAGCCGAACTCAAGCGAAAATTTGCGAACAAGGATATAACCTTGATGCTCGGCTCGTATTTTGATGTGCCTTTTGGCGAGGAGGTATTCGATGCAGCCGTGTCGGTGGAGAGTCTTCATCATTTCACAAAAGGAGAAAAGATCAAGTTATACTCCAAACTACATAAGGCATTAAAGGATAAGGGATATTTTATCCTTACGGATTATTTTTCATTATCCGATGATGAAGAACAGATGCACAGACGAAATTTGTTAGCATTGAAAGCAGAACAAGGAATTACTGATGATGAATTCTACCATTACGACATACCTCTTACTGTGAAGCACGAAAGCGAAGCTCTTGTTGAAGCAGGTTTTTCATCAGTTGTTGTGTTAAATAATTGGGGAGCAACATATACGATTAAAGCAGTTAAGTAAATCATCAAATATCAATTTGTCGGGATGATGTAGAGCGAGGGCTGACCGAAGCAAACGGTCAGCCCTCAAATTTTATCTCTTATATTCACTCAGCATAGCAATAATAATCTCTCCGACCTCGTCAAGCGACAGTTCAAGCATTCCGCGGAAATAATCCACCATCGTGTCAACGCAGGCGTTGGTGAGAAAGCGTATCTGAACGTATCTTTCCTTTTTGTTATCGGAGAACGGAAGATTAACACGTTCCTCATAGACCTTCTTCGCTATAATGTTTTTCAACTTTTCGATAAAGAAGCGTATATCGGAGGAAAGTATCGCCTTGCGGTAAAGCTCATCGTTAGACTTCAATAAGGCAATCACCTTGCGAATGTAGTCCTCGTATTCGGTGGCTTGGCTTTTTTCAATCTCAACGAACACCGCAGAAAGCTTGTCTATAAGCTCGTCCTCAAACTCCTCGGCAACAGCGTAAACGTCATCGTAATGATTATAGAAGGTGCTTTTTGCGACATCCGCGCGTTCAGACAATTCACTCACCGTAATGGTTTCCATATTCTTTTTCTCTCCGAGTAGCTCTACAAAGGCGGCTCGGATCATTTTTTTCGTTCTCAAAGTGCTTCGGTATTCCTTTTTCACGTTCACACCTCCATTCGTTTCTGCCAATATTATAATTCAAAAAACGTATTCTGTCAATCAAAAGGTTTGACAATTTGGACAATTTGCTACTAATCGACCAAATTTGCACACACGGCAAATATCAGCCGTTGTGTTTTGCTCTCAAATATAATAAAATATAGCAGAAAAACACAAGGAGGTTTTGATAAATGGATAAGAAAAAGGAACAGACCTTCCGAGAAACCGACAATGAACAGAAGCCCGTATATACGGGTGATTATTTGCGAGATTCTGCCGTGAGCGTATATGAAGCGGCGGCAGAGGTATCTATGGCTATTTATAATGAAGTGAAAGAAAGGACAAAAAAGGAAGATGAACACTAAATTTATGAAAAGCAAAAAATACGTTATTGTTGCATTGTTCGTGCTTGCCGCCTTATTATCGGTATGGCTTTCGGACAAGGTAGCGATCAATTACAATATTTCCGACTATCTTGACGAATCCACCGAAACCAAAATATCCTTGAACATTATTGAGGACGAATTTGGAAAGACCGGTGACGTGCAGGTAATGATCGAGAATATTGATACCGAAAGTGCAAAGGATGTTGTTGATACAATTAAAAAAATACCGAACGTCCTCACGGTCAACTTTGACGAGTACGATACAAATTATTACAAGGACGGAGACGCTCTTTTCGTAGTCTTAGTGGACGGTGACGAGTATTCCGACACGGCAAATGCCGTAGTTGAGGACATTAGGACGGCACTTGACGATAGCTTTGAAGGTAAGATCAATTACGGCGGCTCGGTCGTGGAAAAGCGCACGATGAGAGAAGCAATACAGAATGAGATCGTTTTCATTCTCGCGATTGCAGTATGCCTTGTTATTGCTATTATGCTGATTATGGCAAAATCTTGGATCGAGCCCATCATATTACTTATTGCTTCGGGCGTTGCTATTCTCATCAATATGGGAACGAACGCCATCTTCGGTGAAATATCCTATATAACCAATGCGGTTGCCGCAATCCTTCAGCTTGCGTTGTCCATAGATTACAGCATCGTTCTTCTGCACGGCTACCGCAAGGCAAAAGAAAATGATGTTTCCTCCGAAAAGGCAATGACTTCTGCGATAAAGGATGTAATAAAGCCTGTTTCCGCAAGTGCATTGACTACTATCGCCGGACTTCTTGCATTGCTCTTTATGACGATGAGGATTGGTTTTGATATTGGCATCGTTCTGATGAAGGGTATCATAATCTCTGCCTTGACCTCCATGACACTTTTGCCGGCTCTGCTTCTTATATTTGAAAAGCTGATGGATAAGACTGCAAAGCGCGAGCTTGTACTGAAGGGCAAAAAGCTTTGTTCGTTTGCCGTCAAGGGAAGCAAAGCGGTTGTTCCGATCGCACTTGCGTTGATTATTGCTTGCGGAGTGTTACAGTTCGGGAATGCTTACTCATTTACGGATTCCAAGGGATCAAATACTGCCATTGAGGATGTGTTTGGCTCAAACAATAGCGTCGTTGTAGTATATCCCAACTCAAACGGCAGCTTCGATAAAGAAAGCGAGCTTGCGGATAAGCTCCTCACCTTCAAAACTGCTGACGGTAAGACTGTACTTAAAAATTATACGGCATATTCCAATACTGTAAGAGAGCTTTACGATATTGATATGGCGGCGCGCAAGCTCGATATCAGCAAGTCCGATGTGGAGATGCTGTTCGCTATGTATCACCTTTATAACGGCAAGGTTGACGTGAAATTCACAACGCTTGATTTTGTTGAATACGCTGATTATCTGACGGAAAACGACGTAGACGTTCAAGAGTTCTCCGACGAAGAAATGGAAAAGACCTTGCGCACTCTGCTCATGATCGACGAGCTTATGGATGGCGAACATACCGCTGAAGAATTCCATACGCTTGCAACTACGGGTGTTATGGAAGGAACGGAGCTTGATCTTTTTGCCGTCAAACAGATGTACGGCTTATATCTCTACGGAACGTTGACCGATAGCACCGTGAACTTTGAAACGATGCTTGATTATATGATAGCATCGGGGGCGAACGAGAACGTTGCGGATATGTTTGATGAGAAAACAGTCGCGGATCTCACGCTCTTGTCGGGCGGTATCAAGCAGTTCAAGGCGCAGATGGAAATGCCCTTAACGAAGGAGCAGTTCCAAGGATATATGTATCAGAAGTATAACGCGGTGATAGATGCTGCGACTGCAACGCAGATTTACGGCGGATACTATCTTGCTCTCGGGCAACAGCCACAGGAAACGATACCTTTCCTTAACTTGATGTCCTTCCTCGTTTCTCAAAATCAGATAACTGATCCCGTAGCGGTTGCCACAATCAACGAATACAGTACACTTTATGCTACAGTGCGCACAAACTATCCTTATGAGCAGTTCCTGCCCATACTTACGCAGGTTGCTACCGCGCTTTCGGGAGAAGCTCCCACCATTGCAACGAGCAGCGAAGCGGTACAGCAGATATACATTATATATTTCTACGAGCAAAACGCCTTTGCTAACGCAGAGCTTGACGGCAGAAGCTTCGTTGAGTTTGTAAATGAAGCCTATAAGACCAATTCCATCGTTGCCTCGCAGCTTGAGGGAGATGGAAAAGACCTCCTTGAAGATATGCTCTTGGCAGATGAATTTTTGAGTGATACAGCCGCTTACGATTACAAGGAAATTACCGAAAAGATCTCTGCGCTTCAGAAGGAAATCAAGAGCTTGTCAACCAATGCGACAATAAGCTCGGATAAGATTTCGGGTGTGTATATCAAGTATGCTACTGCCAATGATATAATTCCCGACACTCCTATTATGGCTTGTGATCTGCTTGATTTCGTCAGCGAACATATGAATGAAAACGAACTTCTCGTAAAGAAGATGACCGAGGATAAGCGTGAAAAGGTTGACTCTGCAAAGGCTGATATGGCAGATGCAGAGGAATTGTTCCTCGGTAACACCTATTCCCGTATGATTTTTTCCGTTGACCTGCCGAGCGAAAGTGAGGAATCCACGCGCTTCGTAGAGCATCTGACGGCTTCGGTAAAGGAGGTGTTCGGTAATGACGCTCACGTTGCAGGTGAGATGGTTTCCACCTACGATCTTCAAAAGACCTTTGACACCGACAATACGTTGATCAGCATATTCACCATCATTTCAATATTCCTCATCGTCATGCTTGTCTTCCGTTCGCTTTCTCTGCCCGTAATTCTCGTTGCGGTTATCCAAGGAGCAATATGGATTTCTATGTCTACCTCACTTCTGACCGGACCGATGTTCTTTATGAGCTATATCATCACAAACTGTATTTTGATGGGTGCAACCATCGATTATGGTATCCTTATGTCAACGAACTATGTTCAGTACAGACAAACGCTCGATAAGAAAGAGGCTCTTGCTCGCTCGGTAGAGATCGCAATTCCTACCGTGTTTACGTCGGGATTGATACTCACGATATGCGGTTTCGTCGTAGGAATCATATCGAGTCAAACGTCGATCTCGACAGTCGGATTCCTTCTCGGCAAGGGAACGCTTGTGTCGGTACTTATGATAACGCTCGTGCTTCCTTCCGTACTCTATCTGCTTGACGGATTTATTTTGAAACTGTCGATGAAAAAGAAACAGTAACCGAAAGAGGGCTGACGGAAAATAAACCGTCAGCCCTCAAAACTTGCGTCGCAGAAAACCTGCTAAGAAAAGTCAATA
>DODZ01000043.1 GCA_003524145.1 Candidatus Apopatosoma intestinale
TATGTTCGCACGCGTGGTATGGCTGAAACCGTGGGGAGCGTGAAACTAACGACTTGCACCATCAATCCGTGCCGCACACACTTGCCACGCACTACTTCCTGCGACTAACTCGTGCACGCGGAAGGTGATTTTTAAGAGGGGGAATGAACCAATGCACGCAGTGCGTTGGTTGGCGTCGCCGAGACAGGGGGAGAAAATCCTCTTAAATGACTTTTGCCGCGCTTTTGGTCACTCAAAAGCGCGAGAAGAGAAAAGTTATTTTATGTTTCTTCGCGGGCGAACGATGTTCGCCCCTACTATGCGGGTCGTCGAGGCGCCGACCCCTACAAGATAAAGTCCGAGTACAGCCAACAGCCAAAACAAAAGATTTATGCCTATCCGCTTTTTCTTTTGCATATACAGGCGCAAAAGAAAAAGCTATCAAAAAGAAAACGCCGAAAGAAGATTTCGCGCTCTGCGGAGCGCGACGAGGACTCCGCGTCCTCGACCTCGCAAGCCTTTAAAAAGGCTTGAGCGAAACTTTAATTGGTGGCGAAAACTTTTGCGTTGCGTGCAAAAAAATCTCCTCTTGGCGAGGAGATTTTTTAAAACACTATTCTCTGCACAGAAGCGGGCTTGAGTGCCGCATTAAGCTCAAGTATTATTCCATGTGCCTCGATGCCTTCCCGCGCAAATTCAAAGCGCGTAGGCGTGCCGTACTTCATATTTTCGATTATCCTCTGCGGGACAACGCCGAGCACGCTCTCTTTCGCGCCGCACATGCCTACATCAGTAATATACGCCGTGCCGCGCGGCAAAATCTGTTCATCCGCTGTTGTCACATGCGTATGTGTGCCGAAGAGGCACGTCACTCTGCCGTCAAGATAATAACCGAGTGCCCGTTTTTCTCCCGTGCTCTCCGCATGGAAATCCACGATACTTACATCATATTCCCCCGCCGAGGCGAGTACCTTATCCGCACAGAAAAACGGATTTTCCAGCACGGGATTCATAAATGCTGTACCGAGTAAATTCATTACGAGTATTTTTACACCGCAAATATCATTTATAATATATCCGTTTCCTGCAACTTCCCCGCTGAAATTTGCGGGGCGCAGGATATTTTTGTTCCGCTCGAAAATTTCCTTTGCCTCAAAACGGCGGAAAGCATGATTGCCCGTGGTCAGCACATCGGCACCGGACATAAGCAGCATATCGGCACCCGCTTCATCAATGCCGTTTTTATCCGAGCAGTTTTCCGCATTCACAACGGCAAAATCTATCTTTTCACTTTTACGCACGCTCCACAAACGCGAAGAAACATATCTGACGCCCGCTTCGCCGACGACATCTCCAAGTATCAGTATCCTCATAAATGCGCTCCTGCCCCCTTTTTTGCCCTTCACAGGCGATATCATTATGATTTTACCATTTATTTTATAAAAATTCAAGCGATTTTACAAATAATATTAAAAATACCGTTGCAATATTACTTAATTTATGGTATAATATATATACTTATTATAAGGGTGATTTTTTGCCCCCGGAAAGGATAAATTTATGACCTCATACGGACAGATTTGGAATATTGTTCTATCCGAGCTTTCCAAAAAATATTCCTCATCAATAATGGATTTGTGGTTCAATAAGCTGGAGCTTGTCCATCTCGATTCCGAGGTGGCTGTCATAACAACCCCGAGCGATGCTTTTGTCGACCTGCTCAATACACGCTACGGCGATCAGATAGCCGCTATTTTTGAGGAAATGCTTGACTTCTATGTGGAGGTAAGGATCTTCCCTTCCAAAAACTTCGACCTTGAGGCGGCTGTTCGTTCCGTTACGGAAAATGCCGACGAAAAGAAAAAAGAAGGCGTGCGTGCGCAGAGCGATTTTTATCATGCGGGAGAGGATTCGCCCGAAATTCAGTTAAAGAACGACGGCGAATATACCTTTGAAAACTTCATCGTCGGCAGCTCGAATAAATTTGCTCATGCGGCTTCGCTCGCCGTGGCAAATGCTCCCGCATCGGCATATAATCCGCTTTTTCTTTACGGTTCGAGCGGAACGGGAAAAACCCATCTGATGAAAGCAATTGCAAACCGCGTGAAAGAAAAAAATCCCGATGCAAATGTTATTTTCGTTAAGGGCGAGATTTTTACAAATGAGCTTATCGAAAGCATAACAAAGAAAACAACGGCAAAATTCAAGGAGAAATACCGCAATGCCGATATGCTGCTCATAGATGACGTGCAGTTTATTGCCGGCAAGGTTTCTACGCAGGAGGAATTTTTTCATACATTCAATGCGCTCTATGACGCTCACAAGCAGATAATACTTACTTCCGACCGTCCGCCGCGCGATATACAGCACCTGGAGGACAGAATACTTACCCGTTTTGAGGGCGGACTTATCGTCGATATCCAGCCGCCGGATACGGAGCTGCGAATAGCTATCGCAAAGAGTAAAGCCGAGATAATGAATGTCAGGCTCTCGAACGATGTGCTTACCTTCATCGGCGAAAATATAAAGAGCAATGTCCGCCAGATTGAAGGCGCGATAAAGAAGCTCGGCGCTTACGGCTTTGTAAATCAGACGCCTATAACCGTAGATATGGTGAAAAATCTGCTGAGCGCGGTGATAGACAATGCGGAATCGCCCGAGCTGATGGCAGATAAGATAATAGAAAATATTTCCAAGAGATATGATATCTCCGTCGAAGATATAAAGGGTAAAAAGCGAACGAAAGAAATCGTTTCGGCAAGACATATTGCCGTTTATGTAGTCCGTGAGGTAACGGGAATGTCTTTCCCGAATATAGCAAAGCTCTTTAATCGCGACCATACGACAATGCTTTCTTCTATTGATGTTGTCGAGGAGGAAATGAGTAAAAATTCCGCCTATGAACATGAAATAGACTCTATTATCAAGGAATTTAAGTCGTAATCTCAAAGTTTTCGCCCGCCTTTTTCTTAAAAGGCGGTGTCGTCCACCGACAGCGGTGGTCGCGCTTTGCAAAGCGCGAAATCTCCCCGTCTCGGCGACGCCGACACACATGCTTCGCATATGTGTCAATCCCCTCTCGGCGTTTTCTTTTTGATAGCTTTTTCTTTTGCGCCTGTATATGCAAAAGAAAAAGCGGATGAAAGATTTGATTTCTTGTTTTGGCTGTTGGTTGTGCTTGGGTTTTAGTTTGTAGGGGTCGGCGCCTCGACGACCCGATAGAATCATAAAGCAACTTTTCTTTTATCGTACTTTTGTGTGACCAAAAGTACCAAAAGTCATTTAAGAGGGCTTTCCTCCCTCTTAAAAAACTCCTTCCGCGTGCACGAGTTAGTCGCGCGAGCCGTGCGTGGCGAGTGCGTGCGGCAAAGGACAGAGCGAAAGTCGGCGGTTTTGCGCTCCCCGCAATCTCATACTATCACGCGTGCGAACACAGCGCACGAGATAGCCGAGCAGATTCGTGCACGCATTGTCTGCACGCCCGCTGAAAGTGCATGGCGGGCGTGGGTCTGGTACCTGCGCTGACGAAAACAGGGATTTTTGCCAGCCTTCTCCTGTGGGAGAAGGTGGCGCGCGAAGCGTGACGGATGAGGAGTTTTTTCAAAAAAAATAAAAATTCTTTTCCTTTATCGCGCTTTTTAGTGACAAAAAGCGCGGCAAAAGTCATTTAAGAGGGCTTTCCTCCCTCTTAAAAAACACCCTCCGCGTGCACGAGTTAGTCGCGCAAGCCGTGCGTGGCGAGTGCGTGCGGCACGGGGTTAATGGAGTAAGTCGATAGTTTCGCGCTCTCCACGACTTCAGCTATACCACGCGTGCGAACATAGCGCACGAAAGAGCCGAGCAGATTCGTGCACGCATTGTCTGCACGCCCGCATATATAGGTGCGGCGGGCGTGGGGAAGTACCTGCGCTGACGGAATGAAGTATATATTTTTTGCTTTGTGTGTTGGCGTCGCTGAGCGGCGGTCTTGCGCCTATAAAACTGGAAATTTCGCGCATGTTGAAAAGCGCGGAAAAATTATCAACAGCCTGTGGAAAAGCTTGTTGAAAACCTTGATTTACAACGGTTTTCGGATTTTACTTTTCCAAGGCGGCAAAAAAACACTTTTTCTTAATTTTTATAAAAACTACCGAAAAACAAGGCATTTTTCACTTTTTCCGAGAAAACGGGAAAATTTACATTAAAGGAAAAATATGTAAATTTATAAAAAAGTTTTCCACCGAGTTTTTCTTTTCCACAGACCGATTTTCAACAAAAGTAACAGAAACGGAATTTTCTCTTTCTTTTCCACATTTTGCCGGAAAGTTTTCCATAGGCGAAAATCGGTCAGCGAGAAGAAAAAATGCCCGTCACATCGGGCTTTTCTGGTTTTCCACATTTTACACAGAGACTACTTCTTACTACTTCTACCTATTCTTTTTATTTTATATTCTTTTACGCAAAACGCGAAAGAATTTTCAGAAAGCGCACGCACGGCGTGTGGAAAAGGTGGGTACAAATTTGCTTTTATTTTCTTTTAAATTATAAAAAGAAAGTAGTAATTCTTTTTTGGTACTTTTCGTCACTGAAAAGTACGAGAGAAGAAAGGTATCTTTATGATTCTTCTCTTTCAGAGTTCTTTTCGCTTGTCCGAAAAGAACGAAAAGGACAAAAAGAGGGATGCTTTGACTCCCGTCTCGGCGACGCCGACACACATGCTTCGCATATGTGTCAATCCCTCTTTTAAACACCTTCTGTCG